>DASZNF010000055.1:0-92625 GCA_035551355.1 Pseudonocardiaceae bacterium
CCGGGAGGTTCACGTTACGTATTGCCAAGGTAGCAACCCGGCAGCGCCGTGTCCTCCGAACGGACTATTTGACTGCGAAAGCATCCGGCCAGCTCAACCCACCTGCGAGCCCCGTGTCCGAGACCACCTACGAGACGGCGGGCCGGGCCGGATCACCCGCCCGGCCCGGCCGAGCCCGTGGCCGAATTCGTTGCTCGGAGTAATCGGACCCGAGGGTGATCAGGCCTCCTCAGTGGCCAGATCTTCCTCGCGGTCGCCGGTTTCCTCCGGTTCGGTGGCGTCGTCCAGCTCGTCGCTGTCGTCGCGGGCCAGGTAGGTGGCGAGCCGCTCCATCGCGTCCTCGAAATCCGGGTTCTGATCGACGAAGGCCCGCATGCGGTCGGCCAGCCAGCCCAGGGTCACCTGGTCGTCGCCGCGCCGGTCCTCCAGCTCCTCGATCCCCCGATCGGTGAAGTACACCGTTACCTCCAGCTGTGCCAGCGAACCGCCGGTCCTGTCCGGACCGGCGGTTCGCCGAGAAAATCCGTCCTGTACGCGCGAAACACTCCGCGCAACGGCCCCACAGGGGCCCTTACTCGAACGCGCCCGCGATCACCTTCTGCTGCTCGAACTCGTGCACCTTGCCCGAACCCGACGCGGGCGCGGACATCGGCCGCCGGGACACCCGGCGCAGCTTGCCCGCCAACCCGGGCACCTTCGTCGGCAGCTCCAGCCCCAGGAACGGCCACGCGCCCTGGTTGGCCGGTTCCTCCTGCACCCAGCGGACCTCCTCCGCGTTCGGGTACCGGTCGAGCTTCTCGCCCAGCCGCCGGAACGGCACCGGGTAGTACTGCTCGATCCGTACGATCGCCACGTCCGTGGCACCGCGCTTGTCCCGCTCGGCGGCCAGTTCGTAGTAGATCTTGCCGCTGCACAGCAGCACCTTGCGCACCCCGGCCGGGTCCGGCCGCTTCGGGTCGTCGATCACCGAGTGGAACTTCGACTCGGTGAAGTGCTCCACTGGGCTGACCGCGGCCTTGTTGCGCAGCATCGACTTCGGCGTGAACACCACCAGCGGCCGCTGCACGCCGTCCAGCGCATGCCTGCGCAACAGGTGGAAGTAGTTCGCCGGAGTCGAGGGCATGGACACCGTCATCGAGCCCTCGGCGCACAGCTGCAGCCAGCGCTCGATGCGACCGCTCGTGTGGTCGGGGCCCTGGCCCTCGTGGCCGTGCGGCAGCAGCAGCGCCACGTTCGAGCGCTGGCCCCACTTGGCCTCGGACGAGGAGATGTACTCGTCGATCACCGACTGGGCGCCGTTGACGAAGTCGCCGAACTGCGCCTCCCACAACACCAGCGCTTCCTCGTTGGCCACCGAGTACCCGTACTCGAAGCCCACCGCCGCGTACTCCGACAGCGCCGAGTCGTAGACCATGAACCGGCCCTGCTCGTCGGCCAGGTTCTGCAGCGGCGTGTACTCCGCGCCGGTCTTGCGGTCGATCAGCACCGAGTGCCGCTGGGTGAACGTGCCGCGCCGGCTGTCCTGACCGGACAGTCGCACCAGCCGGCCCTCCATGGCCAGCGAGCCGAACGCCAGCAGCTCCGCGAACGCCCAGTCGATCTCGCCGTCGGTGGACATCTTCAGCCGCCGCTCCAGCACCGGCTTGACCCTCGGGTGCGGGGTGAAGCCCTCGGGCAGGTCCACGTGCGCCCGGCCGATGTGGGCGACCGTCTCGGCCTTGATCGCGGTGGCCACCTTGGCCGGGATCTGCTGCTCGGACTCCACCGACGGACTGGCCGTGGCCGGCGTCTTCTCCAGTTCGCGCACCTCGTTGAACACGTGCTCGAGCTGGCTGGAGAAGTCCCGCAGCGCGGTCTCCGCGTCCTCCATGGAGATGTCGTTGCGGCCGATCAGCGCCTCGGTGTAGGTCTTCCGCACGCTGCGCTTGCCGTCGATGATGTCGTACATCGCGGGCTGGGTCATCGACGGGTCGTCGCCCTCGTTGTGCCCACGGCGGCGGTAGCAGACCATGTCGATCACGACGTCCTTGTGGAACGCCTGCCGGTACTCCACCGCCAGCCTGGCCACCCAGTAGCACGCCTCCGGGTCGTCCCCGTTGACGTGGAACACCGGCGCGTCGATCATCTTCGCCACGTCGGTGCAGTACTTCGAGGACCGGGAGTGCTCCGGGTTGGTGGTGAAGCCGACCTGGTTGTTGATGATCACGTGCACCGTGCCGCCGGTGCGGTAACCGCGCAGCAGCGCCAGGTTCAGCGTCTCGGCCACCACACCCTGACCGGCGAACGCGGCGTCACCGTGCAGCGCCACCGGCAGCACCGTGTAGCCGTGCTCGGCGCCCTTGTCCAGGATGTCCTGCTTGGCCCGGGCGATGCCCTCGATCACCGGGTCCACCGTCTCCAGGTGGGACGGGTTCGCGGCCAGCGACACCTTGGTCTCGCCGTCGCCGAACATGCGGAAGTACTTGCCCTCCGCGCCCATGTGGTACTTCACGTCGCCGGACCCGTGCGCCTGGCCCGGGTCGATGTTGCCCTCGAACTCGCGGAAGATCTGCGCGATCGGCTTGCCCACGATGTTGGCCAGTACGTTCAGCCGCCCGCGGTGCGGCATGCCGATGACGACCTCGTCCAGCTCGTCCTCGGCGGCCTTGTCCAGCACCGCGTCCAGCAGCGCGATCACCGTCTCGCCGCCCTCCAGCGAGAACCGCTTCTGGCCGACGTACTTGGTCTGCAGGAAGGTCTCGAACGCCTCGGCCGCGTTGAGTTTGGACAGGATGTACTTCTGCACCGCGGTCGGCGGCTTCTCGTGCTTGACTTCGACTCGTTCCTGCAGCCAGCGCCGCTCGGAGGGCTCCAGGATGTGCATGTACTCCACGCCGACCGTGCGGCAGTAGGAGTCGCGCAGCACGCCGAGCACGTCGCGCAGCTTCATCTGCTCGCGGCCGGCGAACCCGCCGACCGGGAACTCGCGGTCCAGGTCCCACAGGCTCAGGCTGTGCGAGAGCACGTCGAGGTCCTCGTGCCTGCGCTGCCGGTAGTTCAGCGGGTCCACATCGGCCATCAGGTGGCCGCGGGTGCGGTAGGCGTCGATCAGTTCCAGCACCCGCGCGGTCTTGTCGACCGAGCCCTCCGGGATGTCCTGCACCCAGCGGATCGGCTCGTAGGGCAGCCGCAGCGCGGTGAACAGGTCGTCGTAGAAGCCGTCCTCGCCCAGCAGCAGCGCGTGCACCCGCTTGAGGAACTCGCCGGACTCCGCGCCCTGGATGACCCGGTGGTCATACGTGGAGGTCAGCGTGATGATCTTGCCGACGCCCAGCTTGATCAGCGCCTGCTCGCTGGTGCCCTGGAACTGCGCCGGGTACTCCATGGCGCCGACGCCCACGATGGTGCCCTGACCGGCCTGCAGGCGGGGCACCGAGTGGTTGGTGCCGATGCCGCCCGGGTTGGTCAGCGAGATGGTCGTGCCGGCGAAGTCCTCGCCGGTCAGGGCGCCGGTGCGGGCCTTGCGCACGATCTCCTCGTAGGACTGCCAGAACTGGGTGAACGACATGTTCTCGCAGCCCTTGATGGAGGCGACCACCAGGTTGCGCGCGCCGTCCTTGCCCGGCAGGTCGATGGCAAGGCCGAAGTTCACGTGCTCCGGGGTGACCACGTTGGGCTTGCCGTTGACCTCGGCGAAGTGCCGGTTCATGTTCGGGAACGCCTCGAGCGCCCGGACCACGGCGTAGCCGATGAGGTGGGTGAAGGAGACCTTCCCGCCCCGGGTCCGCTTGAGGTAGTTGTTGATCACGATGCGGTTGTCGGACAGCAGCTTGGCCGGCACCGCGCGCACACTGGTCGCGGTCGGCACGGTCAGCGACTGCTGCATGTTCTTCGCGATCGCCGCCGCGGCGCCGCGCAGCGGGGTGCTCTGCTGGGCGGCGGAGTCGGCCTTCACCGGCGCGGCCTTGGCCGCCTGGCTCGGCGCCGGCTTGCCCGCGGTGCTGGGCAGCCCGGAGGAGGCGGTGCTGGCCGGGGCCTTGCTCCCGGTCGTGGGCGCGGCACCGTTCCGGCTCGGCGCCGGGGCCGGCCTTCCGGCGGGCTTCGCCGGGCTGGCCGTGGCCTCGCTGTTCGCTGTCGGGGGAGTCGTGGTGGTCTTGGTCACGGTCGTCGTGGTCGTGCTGCCGCCGGTGCTGGTGGCGGCCTCGGCCGCGCGCTGCGTCGGCTTGTAGTCGGCGAAGAAGTCGTGCCATGCCGGGTCTACCGAGGATGGGTCGCTGAGGAACTGCTCGTACATTTCCTCGACCAGCCACTCGTTGGGGCCGAACTGTGACGCAGTGCTGGACACGGTTGGCGCTCGCCTCTATCCGTCTCGCGTGGGCGCACCGAAGCGCCTAGTCTGGTGAACTTCAGTCACCAAGGTTAGTCCGTGGCGGGACGTGATTCACACCGGACTGAGTGCTGGCAAGGAGGAGTCAGTCACAGAATCCTTCAAGATCGTCACATCTTTCGAGGGACTCGTGATCAGGACTCGACCAGCCCCCGGTCGGCCGAGCCGTAGCGCCACAGGTCGGCGTAGCGGCCGCCGGCGGCCAGCAACTCGGCGTGCGTGCCGTCCTCGATGATCCGGCCGCCGTCCAGCACCACGATCCGGTCGGCGCGGGCCGCGGTGGCCAGCCGGTGCGCCACCACGAACGTGGTGCGGGCCTTGGCCACCCGCTCGCTGGCCGCCAGCACCGCCGCCTCGGTGCCCGGGTCCAGCGCCGCGGTCGCCTCGTCCAGCAGGAGCACGTCCGGCGTCACCAGTTCGGCCCGGGCCAGCGCGACCAGCTGCCGCTGCCCGGCGGACAGGCCGTGCCCGCGCTCGCCCAGCGACTGCCGGAACCCGTGCGGCAGGGTGGCCACCATGGGCAGCGCGCCCACCTCGCGCACCGCCCGCTCCACCGTCGGATCGTCCGCGTCCGGCCGGCCGTAACGGACATTGTCGGCCAGGTCGCCGGTGAACAGGTGGGCCTCCTGCGGCACCACGCCCAGCCGCTGCCGGAACCCGGGCAGGTCGTAGTCGCGCACGTCCACGCCGTCCACCAGCACCCGGCCGTCGGTCGCGTCGTAGAACCTTGCCAGCAGCTTGACCAGCGTGGACTTGCCCGCCCCGGTCGCCCCGACCAGCGCCACGGTCTGCCCGGCAGGCACCCGCAGCGACACCCGGTCCAGCGCGGGCCCGGCCGCACCGGCGTAGGCGAAGCTGACCTCTCGCAGTTCCACCTCGCCGCGCAGCGCCGCGGGCACCGGCACCGGGTGCCGCGCCGGCAGCACCGTGCTGGGCGTGCGCAGCAGGTCGCCGATCCGGTGCAGGCCGACGCTGGCCTGCTGGTAGCCGTCGAACACGTTGGACAGCTGCTGCACCGGGGCGAAGAACTGCCCCAGGTAGAGCAGGAACGCCACCAGCACACCGGCCGAGAGCGTGTCCTCGGCGACCCGCGCGGCGCCCACCCCGAGCACGATGGCCTGCACCAGCTCGGCCAGGAACCCGATGAACGGGAAGTACAGCGCGATGTAGCGCTGGGCGCGCAGCCGGGACGCCCGGTAGGAGTCCGACAGCTCGCCGAACTGCCGGGCCGCCCGGCCCTCCCGGGTGTGGGCCTGGGCCACCCGCAGTCCGGACACGTTCTCCTGCAGGTCGGCGTTGACCGCGCTGATCCGCTCCCGGGCCTCGGCGTAGGCCTGCGAGGAGCGTTTGCGGAAGATCAGCGTGGCCACCCCGGCGAAGGGCAGCGCGGCCAGCACCAGCAGGGCCAGCTTCGGGTCGATGGCCACCATGGCGATGGCCATGCCGACCATGGTCAGCACGCTGACCACCGCGCTCATCAGCCCGGTCTGCAGGAATGTGGACAGCGCGTCCACGTCCGTGGTCATCCGGGTCATGATCCGGCCGCCCAGCTCGCGCTCGTAGTAGTCGAGGCCGAGTCGTTGCAGGTGGGCGTAGCTGCGCACGCGCAGGCTGAACAGCACGGTCTCGCCGGACCGGGCGGTGGAGACGGCCTGCCCGCGCAGCGCCAGCCAGTCCAGCACGACCACCCCGAGAGCCACCGCCGCCATCACCCAGATCACCGTGGACACATGCGCCGACACCCCGGAGTCGACTCCGGTCCGGACCAGGATCGGCAGCACGATCGAGGCCAGCGCGTCCACCGCGAGCAGCCCGAGGGCGGCCAGCAGCACCCAGCGCACCGGGCGCAGCAGCCGGGCCAGCCGGAAGCGCGGATCCGGCGCGCGCGAGTCGACCCCGGGCAGCTCGGGCGTGTCGGTGGCCGGGGGCAGCGCCTGCACCGCGGCCATCAGCTCCGGGGTCGGCGCCAGCGCGGCGGCGAACCCGCCGGGCCCGGCCGCCGCGTCCGCGAAGTGCACGGTCCGGGTGTCCGCGTCCCGGGCCGGCCACAGCTGTTCGGTCAGGCCCTCGGCGTTCGCGGCCAGCTCTCCGGCGACCGGTTCCTCGATCGCCTCACCCGGCCCGGCCAGCAGCGCACGGAACAGCGAACACCGTTCGGTGAGCTCCTCGGCGGTGCCCACGTCGACCAGCTTTCCCTTGTCCAGCACGGCAATCCGGTCGGCCAGAGCCAGGGTGGACCGGCGGTGGGCGATGACCAGCGTGGTGCGCTCGGCGGTCACCGCGCGCAGGGTGCGCTGGATGGCCGCCTCGGTGGCCGGGTCGACCGCGGAGGTCGCGTCGTCCAGCACCAGCACCCGAGGATCGGACAGCAACGCCCGGGCCAGCGCGACGCGCTGCCGCTGCCCGCCGGACAGGGTCAGTCCGCGCTCGCCGACCAGCGTGTCGTAACCCTTGGGCAGCGCGGCGATGAACCCGTCGGCCTCGGCCGCCCGGGCCGCCGCGCGGACTTCCTCGTCGCTGGCCTCGGGCCGGCCGTAGGCGATGTTGTCGCGGACCGAGGTGGAGAACAGGAACGCCTCCTCGAACACCATGCCCACGGTCTTGCGCAGCGAGGACAGGGTGAGGTCGCGCACGTCGACCGGGTCCTCCGGCGGCCCGACCCGCACCGCGCCGGACTGCGCCTCGTAGAACCGGGGAAGCAGCAGCGACACGGTGGACTTGCCGGAGCCCGACGTGCCGATCAGCGCCAGCGTCTCGCCTGGCCGCACCCGCAGGGACAGTCCGTCCAGCACCGGTTCGCTGCGGGTGTAGCCGAACCGCACGTCGTCCAGCCGGACCTCCACCGGGCCCTCGGGCACCTCGACCGCGTCGGGGGCATCCACGATCTCCGGCTGCGAGTCGATCAGCTCGTACACCCGCTCGGCCGCGGCCCGGGACAGCTGCCCGGTGATCACCAGCGCGGACAGCAGCCGGGCCGGTCCGGCCAGGGTGACCAGGTAGCTGGTGAAGGCCAGGAAGGTGCCCAGGCTGATCTCACCGCGCAGGGCCAGCCAGCCGCCCAGCGCGAGCACCGCGACCTGGCCCAGCGCGGGCAGCGTGGACATCGTGGCGTTGGGCGTGGCCTGCAAGCGGGCCGCCCGCAGGCGCTCCCCGAACAGCAGCCGGGCGCCCCGTTCCAGCCGGTCGGTCTCCCGCTCCTCCTGACCGAAACCCTTGACCACGCGCACCCCGGTGACCGTCTCCTCGACGTGCTGGGCGATGTCCGCGGCCCGCTGCTGGGCCGACCAGGTCGCCGGGAACAGCCTGCGTCGGGAACGGATCGCCACGAACACCAGGGTGGGCACGATGACCAGCGCGATCGCGGTGAGCAGCGGGGACAGCCAGAACATCGCGCCCAGCGCGACCACCGTCAGCATCACGGTGCCCAGCGAGATCGGCACCATGGACATGAGCCCGTAGACCATCTGCAGGTCGCTGTTGGCCCGGGACACCACCTGCCCGGTGCGCAGCTCGTCCTGTTTGCCGCCGTCCAGCCGGGCCACCGAGGCGAACACGGCCTGGCGCAGATCGTGCTGCACGTCCAGGGCGAGCTTGCCGGCCAGGTAGCGGCGCAGGAACGCGCCGAGGAAGCGCAGCCCGGCCAGCCCGGCCAGGATGCCGACCAGCCAGCCGATGCCCGCGGTCTGCCTGGCCACCGCGTCATTCACGCCCAGCCGGGTGATCAGCGGGGCGATCGCCTCCAGGCTCATCCCGATGATCGAGCTGACCACGGTGGTCACCACCAGCCTCGGGTGCTGCCAGCCGGCCCTGATCAGGCGGGAGATCCAGCCACGCTTCCGTTCGGTTTTCCGGGCAGGGTCGTGGGCAGCACGAGAAACGGGCACCGAACCAGAATATGTTCGGTGCCCGACGTTTCTCAGCCGATATTCGGTTGGTCTCCAGCGACCACTCAGGTGACAGCGGCCACTCAGGTGACGTCGCGTTGCTGGTTGCGGAACAGGCCGAGGCCGAAGAAGATCGCCGCCCAGGCCAGGAAGATCAACCCGGAGATCCACCAGTCCGAGGCGCCGATCGCGCCCGCGGCCACCCGCACGATGTTGAGGAAGGTGTCCCAGTCGTGCTGGCCCATGACCTGCACCAGCGGGGTGTGGGTGAGGCTCTGCAACTGGTCGATCAGGATCTGCCCGGCGGTGGACCCGGTCAGGCCGTCGGCCGCGCCGTTGGGCAGGAAGCCGACCACCGAGTTGTGCAGGAACAGGTCGGCCACCGGTTCCACGATGACGGCGTAGATCAGCAGCAGCACCACCGCGCCGGTGGTCGAGCCGAGCAGCGCGCCGACGCCAAGCCCCAGCAGCGTCCAGAGCAGGCAGGACAGCACGCCGGCCAGCAGGATCAGCAGGAAGCCGCCCGCGTCGGGCAGGTAGTTGCCGCCGGTGCCTGCCGCGGTGCCCGCGGCCACCAGCGCGGCGATCACCACGCCGTAGACCAGCCCCCACACCACGTAGGTGATGGCCTTGGCCGACAGCACGACCATCCGGTTGGGCGCGGTGAGGAACGTGGTGGTGATGGTCCGGCGGTGGATCTCACTGGACAGGCCCAGCGCGCCGAACAGCATGGGGAAGATGGTGGCGATGTTGATGCCCCGGCTCAGCGCGAACACACCCAGCGAGAGGTGCTCCACGCTGATGCCCAGCCGCTGGAACGAGTCGTCGCTGCGGATGCCGTCGCCGATGCTCTGGATCAGCTTGCCCACCCCGAACGACCAGGCGAAGGCCAGCACGATGGTGGGGATCAGCAGCCCCCACCACAGCTTGGTGGTGAGGATCTTGCGGAATTCCGCCTTGATCAGCCTGCCCATCAGGCGTTACCTCCGAATCCGCCGTTGCCGGGCTGCTGCGGGTAGCCCTGCTGGGGCGGGTAGCCCTGCTGCTGTGGGTACTGCTGCGGCGGGTACTGCGGTTGCGGGTAGCCCGGCTGCTGCTGGGGCGGGTAACCCGGTTGCTGCTGCGGGAAGCCACCGCTGCCCGGCTGCTCGAAACCGCCGCTGCCCGGCTGCTGGTACCCGCCGGGCTGCTGGAAGCCGCCACTGCCCGGCTGCTGCTGGTAGCCCTGTTGGGGGAAGCCGCCGCTGGGCGGTTGCTGCTGGTAACCCTGCGGGACCCCGCCACTGGGCGGGCCGCCCCAGCCACCACCGTTGGGCGGGCCGCCGTAGGGGTTCTGGCCCTGGGCGGTGTACTGGCCGTTGGTCAGGCTGAAGTACAGCTGTTCGAGGTTGACCCGCTCCTCCTCGATCCCGTAGATCGAGACGCCCGCCTTGAGCGCGATGTCGGCGACCTGCTTGGCCTCCACACCGCCGATCGCGAGCCGGCCGTCGGGCAGCTGTTCGACGTTGCTGATGTTCTCCTCGCGCAGCGCGGTGATCAGCGCGTTCGCGTCGGAGGGCTGCACGAACACCCGGGCCTGCTGGGACTTGCGCAGGTTGTCCAGCGGGCCGTTGTAGCGGGTCTGGCCGGCGGAGATGATGACCACCTGGTCGACGGTCTGCTCGATCTCGGCCAGCAGGTGGCTGGAGATGAGCACCGTGCGGCCGGCCTTGGCGTAGGACTGCAGGAACGACCGCAGCCAGGCGATGCCCTCCGGGTCCAGGCCGTTGGCCGGTTCGTCGAGCACCAGGATCTGCGGGTCGCCGAGCAGGGCGGTGGCCAGGGCGAGGCGCTGCTTCATACCGAGCGAGAAGCCGCCCGCCGAGCGGGCCGCCGCGCCACCGAGCCCGACCAGGCCAAGGACGTGGTCGGCGCGCATGTCGTCCACGCCCATGGCGGCGGCGTACACCCGAAGGTGATCGCGGGCCGAGCGCTTGGGGTGGAAGCCCTGCGCCTCCAGCACCGCGCCGACCACCCGGGCCGGGTTACCCAGTTGAGTGAACGGCACCCCGTTGATCAGCGCGCTGCCGGTGGTCGGGGTGACCAGCCCGAGCAGCATGCGCAGCGTGGTGGTCTTGCCGGCGCCGTTCGGACCGAGGAAGCCGGTGACCGAACCCGGCTCGACCATGAAACTCAAGTTCTGCACCGCGGTGACCGGACCGAACTGTTTGGTGAGTTGCTGCACCACGATGCGGCCGCTGCCGTCGTGCACAAGCCCTCCCGATAAAACGCCGAGGTACCCGCCACACCGGCGGGATGTGCCGGACATCCTGCCCTATGTCCGGGACGGCCCGCCGGAGGATGGGCAAACTCGGCGCGGGATTTCGCCTCGTCGTGACCGGCGGGTCTGCTGGCGGGCGGGGGCGGCGGGTTGCCGGCTACCGCGCGAGGGTGCCGTTGAGGAACGGGTGCGGGTGCGGAAAGGGTGCCGTTGAGCAAGAGGCCGACCACGCCCGGGTCGTCGAGCAGCGATCTGCCCTCGCGCTGGGCCGGGTTTCTCCGGTTGCCTTCGGGGTTTTCAGCCCGGGTGCAGGCGGTGCCAGTTGCGGCGCTGGTGCGGGATCGCGTCGTCGACCAGGTGCTCATAAGCCATCAGCCAGACCCGGCACGGCCAGCGCCGACGCCACCCCGAACGGGTGAGTCCGCGCACGCTCGGCCAGTGTCGCCACGATCGCGGACACGCCGCACAACTGCCGCCGCGCTCCGGCCGGTGCACCGCCAGCAACAACCGCCAGCCATCGGTCAACCGAGTCAATTCGGCCCTCGCCAGCGGGATCAACTTCTCGTCCGGTTCACCCGATTCCGCGATCCGGTCCAACACCGTCAAGCGGCGCAGGACCGCCTCGCGCAGCGACTGATCCGGCGCTCTCACCGCTGCGGCGAATCGGGCCGGGCCGCGTCGGGCTGTGGCGCACCCGGCTGCGGCGGTCTTGACTGACCCGCTTGCACCGTTGGCTGGCCCGCTTGCCCCAACGGCCCACGCCCCAACGCGGCCGCGTGCGCCAGTGCGTTCGCCGCAGCGGCCTGCCCCAGCGTCCGGCTCAGCTGCCTCGTCTGCTCCACCGACAACACCGCCGACTCACCCGGTGGGGTAACCAAAAGGACCTGGTCACCATGGGCCACCACGGTCATCCCGCGCCACCGACCGAACGGATCCAGGCACTCCACCGACCACTGAAGCTCTGCTGGCTGCGCTGTTCGTGTCACGCCCTAGATATCGGTCTGATCACGACTGCCCCGCACGGCTCATCGGGAAGTTCACCCGATCGAGGTTGACTACACCCAACCGGCTCACCGTCGAGTGATAAACGGCCCTGGTTGACACAACTTTAGCCCCCACTCACCGCCCAAGCGTCTAGACTGGAACCCGGCGGCCCGCTCCCGGCGACCCCCAGGCTGGTCGAGCGGGCCGCCCCGACCTTGCGTATCTCCTGCTCACTCACCTTTGGTTCGTTTCGCCGTCGCGGTCGGCGTATTGCCGGGGGGACGACCCCCCGTGCCCCCGCAGGTGGGGGACTTCGTCCCCCACACCCCCTTTGGGGCCTTGCCCCTTGCCCCCGATTTTGGTTGCGTTTGTTGCTTTGTTTGGGTTGGGGAATGGGGTTTTGTCGATTTTATTTGCGTCGATTGTTGGGGAGGCCAGTCTGGCCCGGCCTGGCTCGGTCCGGCTGGCACGGTCCGGTCGGCGCGGCTCGGTCTGGCTGGGGGTGGCCGTAGGCTCGGGGACGTGCGGATCACTACGCGGTCGGCTGTTGAGGGCGATCTGCCTGTTTTGCTGTTGTTGTACGCCGAGCTGCATCCGGACGATCCGGCTTTGCCGCTGGAGGTGGCGCTCGACAATTGGCGGGCCATCGAATCTCACGCAGGGCGAACGGTTCTGGTGGCCGAGTCGGGCGGGGTGGTTGTCGGCACCGCGGATTGCTCCACGCTGGCGAATCTCACTCGGGGTGGGCGGCCGTTCATGTTGGTGGAGAACGTGGTTGTGACCGCTGCCTTCCGGCGGGCGGGGGTGGGGTCCGCCTTGTTCGACGCCGTGATCGGGCTGGCTCGGGAGGCTGGCTGCTACAAGATCCAGCTTTTGTCGCGCGCTGCTCGTCAGGGCGCCCACGCCTTCTACGAGTCGCTCGGGTTCCGGACGGTGGCTCAGGGGTACCGGCTCTACCTCGACAAGTCTCTCGGTTGACGTAAATCTTAGCTAGTGAGAGAGTTGAGTCCGACTACCGGCTTGGGAAGGGGATGTTGTGCGGGTTCTTGTTGCTACTTCACCAGGGGTGGGCCATATCTTCCCCACCATCAGCACCGCTTGGGCACTGCGCGCCGCCGGCCACGAGGTCCTCTACGCCTCGGGCGGACACCACGAGCTGGTCGCGCACGCGGGGCTTCCGGTGGTGGACTGCGCTCCCGGGGTTGATTTTGGCGCCATCTTTCGCGCTGGGATGGCTGAGATGGGACAGGGATTTGGGGCGGCGCGGGGGTTTCAGGCGGAGGATCAGGCTGGGCTTGAGTTCGTCACCCGACTTTTCGCTCGGGTGAGTCAACCGTTTGTCGAGCGGACGGTCGCCCTCGCGCGGACCTGGCGACCCGACTTGATCATCACTACGCCGATGCAGGGGGCGGGGCCGCTGGCCGCGGAAGTTGTCGGGGCGCCGGTGGTCGTGCACGGGCTCAACTTCTCGCCGGTCGGTGGGCTGGCCGGGTTGCTGGCGGCGGAGATGGCCCCGGCTTACGAGAAGTACAGCGCCGAGCGGCGGGCGGTCGACGCGGTGATCGATGTGGCGCCGCCGAGCATGCGGGTGGGGGAATCGGCGGAACCGTTGCTGCACACCAGGTATGTGCCCTACAACGGGGGCGCGGTGTTGCCGGATTGGGTGGTCGAGCCGCGGACCGGGGCCCGGATCGTGGTCACGCTGGGGTCGGTTGTGCCGCAACTGGGTGGGATTGCCGCGCTTCGTCCTTTCGTTGCGGCAGCCGGTGAGGTCGATGCCGAATTCGTCTTGGCGATGGGTGGGGCGGATCTGTCCGCGTTGGGCACGTTGCCGGACAATCTGCGGCCGGTGGACTGGGTTCCGCTGGGATCGTTGCTGCGCAACGCCGACGCCATCGTGCATCACGGGGGTGCGGGGACCACGTTGACCGCGCTGGATGCCGGGATTCCGCAGTATGTGACTCCGCAGGGGGCGGATCAGCACATGAATGCCGAGGCGGTCGCGCGGCGCGGTGCTGGGGATGTGTTGGCTGCCGATGATCTGGACAGTGCGCGGCTGAATGCGTTGCTGCACAACGGGGATTTCGCGGTGGCGGCCAAGGAGGTGTCCGCGGAGATGGCCGGGCAGCCGGGGCCCGCGGCCATGGTGGGCGATCTGGCCGGGCTGGTTCGCTGAGCCCACAAGGGAATTGGAAACTGCCGCCCCGGCTCGGGAGCGCGAGCCGGGGCGGCAGTGGTCAACGGTCGATCAGTTCGGTCAGCCGCCGAGGGCGGTGTACAGGCCGGAGCCCTTCGGGGTGCCCCAGCCGGTCACGTCGTCGTAGCCGGTGCCGGCGTTGAACGAACCGTTGCTGCCCGACGTGATGTCGTGGAAGGACGAGCTGTAGCTCGACCCGCCGCCGATGGTCTTGAACGTGGCGTCCAGGTTGCCCAGGTTCTTGCCCAGTTCGGCGTCGAACAGCGCGGTCAGGCCGGACCACACGGGGGCGGCGCAGCTGGTGCCGCCGTACTCCACCCAGCTGCCGGCCGAGTAGATGGCGTAACCGGTGTTCGGGTTGGCGTCCGCGGACACGTCCGGCACGGTGCGGCCGGAGAAAACCGCGGACTTGCCGCCGCCGCCGTCGCTCCACGCGGTCTCACTGGACCACGCACCGCTGCTGGACTCCTTCAGCGAGGTTCCGCCGACACCCGTCACGTTGGGGTCGGAGGCCGGGTAGTCCACGGCGGTGGTGCCGTCGCCGCAGTCGTCCGAACCGCTGTCACCGGACGCCGAGTAGAAGCTGATGCCCTCCGCGGTGCCCTGGGCCAGCGCGTTCTCGGTGCTCGTGATGGTCGAGGACGAGCTCGCCGTCTCGCACTCACCCCAGGAGATCGAGGTCACCGACACCGTGTCGTCCGAGGCGATCTTCGCGGCCATGTCGATCTGGCCCTGGTCGGAGTTGGGCGCCTCGTACACATAGGTCGTCACCGCGGGTGCGACCGCCTGCACCAGTTCGACGTCCAGCTCGACCTCGCCCTGGCCGTCGCCGGGGTTGGAGTCGTAGTTCGCGCCGTCCACCGACACCGTGGTCGGGGTCGAGGAACCGAGGCCGTAGTAGCTGTCGTAGGTCGAGATGTTGCTCGACTGGTAGCCGTCGAATTCCCACAGGGCAACGGATTTACCACTGCCGGTGCCCAGTCCGGAGATGCTGTACCCGCTCTTGATCTTGCTCGGGTTCAGGCCGGTCGGGGCGTGCGGCCGGGCCGCGGGGGTGGCGTGGACCTGGTGGTTGAGCGCCTTGTGGGTGGCGTGGTTGTCCAGGCCGGACACCCCGGTCACCGCGCCGGCGATGCTGGCCGGCAGCTGTGGGGCGCTCTCGTTGGCGTAGAAGGTTTTGCCGGACTGCGAGTACACGCCGAGCGTGGTGCCGAACGCCTGCTCGACCTGGGCGGTCGAGCCACTGGCGTCCACCACCTGGCTGTTGGCCTGGTGCGGGGTGACCGTCAGGCCCTTCCCGGCCAGGTACGCGGTGACCGCGTCGACCTCGGACCGGGTGGGGCCGTACTGGGCGGTGAATTCCGCGGGCGTGAGGAAGTGGCGATATTCCGCCGAGTGCGGATCGTTGACGGCGGACAGGAACTGCTGCAGCCCTTGCTCGTTGCGCAGTTTCATCGACACCGCGACGGAAACCTTGTTGTTCGCGGCGAGATCACCCACCTTCGCGCTGGAGGCGACGGCGGGGTTCACATTGTTGGGGACGGCGACCAGCGGGTCCGCGGCCGCATTGGCGGTGGTGGCGAGCAACGCACCGGCCACGATGGGTAGCGGTGCGATGCTCGCCGCGAGGATGCGCAGGGATTTCTTCACGGCACAACTCCGGTTCTGTCACTGGAGCGGTCTTTTCGACGCACATGGCGACAGCCAGGAATTTATGTCGATTATTTGGGTTCGGTCAACGCTTTCTTCTTGACCAGGAAAGCGTTGTTATCGGAAACAGACCTTCGGATTGGGCCGTTCGGCCTACTCCGCCGGTGCGGATGCGCTCACCAGGTGGGACATGTCGTGGGCCGCGCCGACGGCCGCGTTGGCCAACCGGCCCGCGTGTGTGTTCAGGCCCAGCTCAAGGGCATGATCGGCGCGCAGTGCGGCCTGCCATCCGTAGTCGGCGATGGCAACCGCATAAGGCAGGGTGACATTTGTCAGCGCATAAGTGGAGGTACGCGGCACCGCGCCCGGCATGTTGGCCACGCAGTAGAACACCGCGTCGTGCACGGGGAACGTTGGGTCGTCGTGCGTGGTCGGGCGCGAGTCGGCGAAGCAGCCGCCCTGGTCGATGGCGATGTCCACCAGCACCGCACCGGGTTTCATGGTGGCGACCAGGTCGTTGTCCACCAGCTTGGGCGCCTTGGCGCCGGGCACCAGCACCGCGCCGATCACCAGGTCGGCCTCGCGCACGGCCTGCTCGACGGCGTACTTGTTGGAGGTGACGGTGCGCAGCCGGCCGTGGAACTCGTGGTCGAGCTGGCGCAGCCGGTCCACATTGGTGTCCAGCACCTCGACGTCGGCGCCCATGCCGACCGCGACGGTGGCCGCGTTGACGCCGGCCACCCCGCCGCCGATCACCACGACCCGGGCCGGGTGCACGCCGGGCACGCCGCCGGGCAGCACGCCCCGGCCGCCGGAGGGCTTCATCAGGGCGTATGCGCCGACCTGCGGGGCCAGCCGGCCGGCGACCTCGGACATCGGGGCCAGCAGCGGCAGCGCGCCGGAGGCGGTCTGCACGGTCTCGTAGGCGATCGCGGTCGCGTTGGCGGCCAGCAGCGCCTCGGTCAGCGGGCGGTCCGCAGCCAGGTGCAGGTAGGTGAACAGCACCTGGCCGGCGCGGAGGTGGGGGTACTCCTCGGCGATCGGCTCCTTGACCTTGAGCAGGAGCTCGCCCTCGGCCCACACGTCGGCGGCGGAGGCCAGCACCTTGGCGCCTGCGGCCAGGTACTCCTCGTCGGCGATGCTCGAGCCGATCCCGGCGCCGGTCTCGACGTACACCTCGTGGCCGCGGGTGGTCAGCTCGTGCGCCCCGGCCGGGGTCAGCGCGACGCGGTACTCGTTGTTCTTGATCTCGCGGGGTACGGCGATTTTCACCGGATCGTCCTCTCCGAGGATGGTTCGTTGTGACCCACAGTCGACCATGGCCGGTGTCCTGTCATCATTCTGCGCCCACCATCATCGAGGCCGCATGTTGTGCTCAGCGCACAATCAGGTGAACTACGCTGTGCTGCCGGTCACCGTCGTCAGCCGTCGAGGATCGCGAACCCGACCGCCCCGACCAGCAGCAGTGCGATCAACGCCTCGAGGCCGAAGACGATGTTGCGAGCCACCGAGCCGAACAGCCAGTACGCGACGCCCGCCACGAGAACACACAGGGTGAGCACCAGATCGATGATCAGACAGAAGAACGCGAGCACCAGGCGGATCAGGAACCAGACGAATCCGATTCCGTACCATTTGGATATCGTCGAATCGTCGTAGGCCCACCTGGTCAGCGCAAATGGGTGATAGAACAATGTCGCCCAGTACTGGTCCCAGCGCTGCGCCGGGGTCTGTGGATTTTCCGGAATGGCCGCGGCGACCGCGTGCCGGAAGCGGATGGTCTGCACGGTGCCGTCGGTGACGTCGATGAGCACCTGATGGTTGGTGACCTGGATGGTGGTCGTCCCGTTGACCACCGCGGTGAACTGATCGGATCCCGTGTCGATCCGGTAGATGTGGTCGAACCCGGTGCCGCCTTCGGTGCGGTTGCGCAGGATCACGTAGACGCTCTTGTCCGAGGCGGAAGGCAGTGCGTAGCTCGCTCCGACGGAGAATGTGCCGATGGGAGTGGCGATGCTCCGGTTTCCGCTGATGCTGACCCCGGAGGAGTTGACCGTCAACGTCACCGGCAGAAATTCCGGGCTGTATGAGGCTTGTGTCGAAGCGCAACCCGAGATCGCGATTGTCGTGGTGATCAGAAACACGGCAAGGGCGATGACGCGTTTTCTGATTGTCCCCATTCGGGCAGCGTAGAACTACCCGCTGTGGCTGTCGATTCACCGCCAGCGCACGGCGACGAGCTGGACCAGCAGGGCCAATCGGATGTCCGGGTCGGTCAGGTCGACCTCGGCCAGTTCGGTGACGCGGCGCATGCGGTAGCGCAACGTGTTGGGGTGGATGCGCAGCGCTCGCCCGGCGGCCCGGGGGTCGCCGGGGTGGCGCAGCCATTCGTAGAGGGTGTGCAGGTATTCGGTGCCGTTGGCCTCGTCCAGCGCGCGCAGTCTCGGCACCGGGCCGAGGTCGGCCGCGCCGGCTTCGGTCGCGGCGGTCGCCGCCCGGTGCAGGGCCAGCACCGACCACACCTCCGGGTAGGCCGCGACCCGGCCCGGGACCAGGCCGGCCCGTAGCAGGCCGAGCGTTTCCCGGGCCTCCCGCATGGACCGGGGCAGCTCGTCCACGTCGACCGCGGAACCGGCCGCCACCAGCGCCTTCTCCCCGCCGTCCCCGGCCAGCGCCGCCCGCAGTTCGGCCCAGCCGCCCACTCCGGGCACCTCCGGCACCACAGCGCACAGCAGCCCGTCCAGATCCGCGGCCACCGGCCGCCGGCCGACCCCGGTGGTGATCCGCTCCCACAGCGCCAGCCGCAGGCCTTCCGCGCCGAGCTGGTCGCCGGGGTCCTCGCCCTCGGTGTCGATGGCGATGGCCCGGTGCGGCACGTCGGCCAGGTCCAGTTCGGCCGCCGCCACGCGCACGCTGCCCCGGCCGCGCAACAACGCGCGCACGCGCTCGGCCGAATTGCGGCGGGCCGCGTCCACCTGGGCCCGGTGCCGCAACAGGTGCAGCGCCACCACCGGGCCGGCGTCGGCGAACGCGGCGGCGCGCGCCTCCGGCACCGGGCCGGGCACCACCGCCCACATCGAGCCGAGCAGTTCCCCGCCCATCCGGATCGGCACGATCAACCGCGGCAGCGTGCCATCCCGTTGGGCGGGCACGAAAATCGTGCTGCGACCGCGGGACAGTTCGCGGAACACGCCCCGCGAACGGAACCGGGCCAGCACGTCGTCCGGGATGCGCCGGCCCATGATGGTGGCCACCCGCGCCGGGTCGGTGCCCTCCTGCCGGGTCGAGTAGGCCAGCACCCGGGAGTTGGCGTCCTCGATGGTGACCGGCGCGTCGATCACCGCGGCCACCGCGTCGGCCAGCCGGAACAGGTCGTCGAAACCGCCGAGTTCCTCGCCGGGCGCGGCCGCGTTGGCGTCCAGCACGGTGCGCAGCAGCCACACCAGCTGGGCCCAGCCCGTGCCCGGCCGCACCTCGATCAGCGACACCCCGGCCGCGCGCGCCGCGGTCAGCACCGAGGACTGGCCGGCCAGCGGCGGTTTCAGCGCCACCGCGGCCACCTCGCGCTCGGCCCCGTGCCTGATCAGCTCGGCCGCGTCCCGGGCGGTGCTCGCGGCGACGCCCAGCACCAGGTCCCCGGCCCGGAACTGGCCCTTGCGGCCCGGTTCGGCGATCACCACGTCGCTGACCGCGGGCACGTCCTCGGGCAGGCAGGCGGCGCGCAGCAGCGTCGGCCCGACCCGGTCCAGCACCTCTCGCACGGTCAACACGCGCACATGGTCGCATTGCCTGAGAGTCAAATCCTATGCAAACCACAGGGCCGTCTCAGGTTCGGCTGGTGTAGTGGTTGTTACGGGATGCCCGGCACCTGGAGCGGTTACGCTGTGGATGCCTTGGCAGGGACCAGGACACGGTGGGTCACACTCCCCCCAGGTGGCCCACCCATGCCGGGCGTCCCGTCCAACTTTTTGGCTCTTTGACGGGGGCGAGCAGACGGCGATGGGCGTCATCGCGACCTCGCCACCGGTGAGTAGGTGCCTGCCGGGAACAAGCTGCCGGGAACAAGGATGGCACATCGCGTGGTTGTTCGATTTCATGAAGTTCGGAGTCAACACCTTCGTCACCGATGAGACGATCCGCCCGACGGTCCTCGGCCGAGCCCTCGAGGAACGCGGGTTCGACTCGCTGTGGCTCGCGGAACACAGCCACATTCCGGCCAGCCGGGAGACCCCCTACCCGGGTGGCGGCGAGCTGCCCCCGCCCTACTACCGCGCGCTGGACCCGTTCGTGGTGTTGCCCGCCGTCGCCGCGGTGACCGAGAACCTGTTGCTGGCCACCGGAATCACCCTGCTGATCCAGCGGGACACCATCCACACGGCCAAATCCGTGGCCAGCCTGGACCACATCTCCGGCGGCCGGGTGCTGTTCGGGGTCGGTGTGGGCTGGAACAGGGAGGAGATGCGCAACCACGGCACCGATCCGCGCACCCGCGGCGCGCTGATGGACGAGCAGCTCGACGCGATGATCGAACTGTGGACCAGGGACAAGGCCGAATTCCACGGCAAGTTCGTGGATTTCGACCCGTCCTTCGCCTGGCCCAAGCCGGTGCGCAAGCCGCACCCGCCGATCTACGTCGGCGGGAACAGCCCGGCCGCCGTCGCCCGGGCCAACCGCTACGGCGGCTGGCTGCCGATGGGGTTCTCCGACCCGGCGAAGGTGGCCGGGGTGGTGGCGCAGGTCCGACCCGGGGTGGCGATCACCGTGGGCAGCATCCCGCAGAGTGCGGAGCTGATCGCGGCCTGCGCCGAGGCGGGCGTGGAGCGGGTCACCTTCTACCTGCCGCACGTGCCCGAGGACGACGGCCTGCGCCAGCTGGACAAGTTCGCCGAACTGATCAGCTAACGGTCCAGTAGCCGGCGGAGGACGGACAGCAGGGTGGCGGCCGGGTCGGCCGGTTCGGTGTCGGTGTGCCAGGCGACGACACCGTCCGGCCGGACCAGGCTCGCGCCGCCCCCGGCCAGTCCGTACCGGGACTCGAACTCCCCGCCCGTCGGATCGACCAGGTCGGGCCCGAGTCCGTACGCGGCAACGGAAATCCCGAGTTCGCGGGCCGCGGCCGCGGCGGCCTGGTGCCACAGTCCGCCTTCAGTTCCGGTGAACAGGACCCAGTCGGCGCCGAACAGGTCCACTGTGGACACTCGCTCGCCGTCCCGCTCCAGCCACAGGTGCGGCGCGCGGAAACCGGGGCGGCCACTGGGATCGGCCGGATCCTCGACCAGATCGGTGTCACCGGGCGGAATCAGCGTGGCGCCGGAGATCGCGCGCAGGCCGAACCAGATGCCGAGCTGGTCGATCGGCTCGGGTCGGCCGGACAGGTCCAGGTCCGGCGCCATCCGGGCCTTCGCGTTGTGCAGCGAGGTGTTCACCACCTGCTCGGCGAACGGTTTGCGCTCGGCCTCGTAGCTGTCCAGCAGGCCCGGTCCGGCCTCGCCCCGGCACACCGCGGCCAGTTTCCAGGCCAGGTCGAAACCGTCGCAGACCGCGGTGTTGCCGCCCATGCCGCCGGTCGGCGGGGTCACCTTGACCGCGTCCCCGGCCAGGAAGATCCGGCCGTCGCGGAACTTGTCGGCGATCCGCGCCGCCATCTCCCAGGCCTGCACGGACAGGATGTGCGGTTCCAGTTCGGGTTCGTCCAGTGCGATGCGCAGCAGCTCGGTGATCCGCTCGGGCGGGAAGTCGCGCACCGACTCGCCGCGCTCCGGGTGGTACTCGCAGGCGAAAATGTACCGGTTCTCCTCGGTGGTGCCGCCGAACGCGGCGGTGAAGTGGGGATTTCGCAGGTAGTACAGGGACATCGTGCGGTCTTTGAGCGGCTTGGTCAGGTTTGCCTCGAACAGCACGCCGACCACGTTGCTCAGCGCGCCCGGGCCGGTCCGGGGGATGTTCAGCCGTTCCCGGGTCGGACTGCGGTGCCCGTCGGCGGCCACCAGGTAGTCGGCGCGCACCGTGGTCAGCCGTTCGGTCCACCGGTCCAGCAGCCGCACGCTCACCCCGTCGGCGTCCTGCGCGACGTCCACCACCTCGGTGGAGAACCGGGTGCGGGCGCCGGATTTCTCGGCCTGCTCGGCCAGGATCGGCTCGACCTTGTCCTGGGTGGCCATGCACCAGGGCGCCGGGGACATCCGGCTGGTGTCCACGTCCCCGAGGTCCTCCAGGATGGTGTGGAACACCTGGCCGTGCACGCTTTCCGCGATCTTGATCGTCAGTCCGCCCCCCAGGCCGGCGCCGGCCGCGCGCACCGCGTCGGCTACTCCGGCGGTGGTCAGCAGTTCCATGGTGCGCGGGGTCTGGCCCGCGGCTCTGGGGTGCGGGGAGGTGCCCGGGTGCTTCTCCACCACGAGCACGTCGATGCCGCGCCGGGCCAGGAACGCCGCGGTGGACAGGCCGGCCAGGCCCGCGCCGATCACCAGCACCTGGGTCCGCTCGTCGGCGGGGGCATCTTTCCACTCAGTCATCATCATGACTAAGTATCTTAGCATCATAATTAAGCATCTTAGAAGCTAAGAGAAATTCCGGTCAAGAAAATCGCGACGCCGGACCCCCGGGAGGGAGGCCCGGCGCCGCGTGCGCAGCCCTACGGGGCTGGTCAGTGCTGGTTGCCCAGCACCGCGCCCGTCTTCGGGTCCAGCGTCAGCGGACGCAGATCCGGGAAGGTGCGGAAGTCGAACATGTTCATCAGGGTGCCGGCCACCCGGTCGTAGGAGCCGCCACCGATCGAGCCGACCCGCCAGTTGGTCTCGATGAACTTCAGGATCGAGGACTGGTCGGTCAGCGTGTTGTCCACGTAGTTGTGCTTGCTCCACGGGGAGATCACCAGCAGCGGCAGGCGCGCGCCGTAACCACACCGGTCGTTGGTGTTGTTCAGCGTCTTGTTGACACCGGTGCACTGCGCGGAATCCAGGGTCGCATCGTGCGAGCCGTTCACCACCGGCGCGCTGACCTGGTCGTACCAGCCGTCGGAGTCGTCATAGGCGACCACGATCGCGGTGCTGGCCCACTCCGGCGAGTGCTGGATCGAGTTGATCTCGTTGACCAGGAAGGTCTGCTCGTCCGTCGGGTCGGAGTAACCGGCGTGGCCGTCCTGGTACTCGGCCGCCTTCAGGAAGCTCACCGCGGGCAGGTTGTTCTGCTTCAGGGCGGTGTTGAAGTCGGTCAGGTCGTAGTTGTGGTTGGCCTGGTCGGTGCGCCCGATGGCCGAGGCGCTGCTGGGCGCCAGGTGCTTCGGGTTGGCCGTGGACTGGTAGTAGGAGAACGGGTTGTGGTGCGGGCTGTAGTCGATCTCGTTCAGTCCGCCCACATTGGTGTGCGCGGCGCCGCACACCGAGTAGCCCGCCGCGTTGGTGCCGGTCGGCCGGAAGCCGCCCTGGAACCAGCCCCAGGTGATGGCCTTGTTGTCGAGCAGGTTGCCCACGTTCTGCCCGGTCATCGCGGCCAGGTTGTCGGTGGACGTGTGGTTGGTGTCCGAGCAGTCGTCGAACGCCGGATCCGGGTCGTTGTACACGGTGCCGATGCCGTTGGCGTTGGGCGAACCGATCGTGTACGAGTCCGGCGGGTTCACCTTGTTGCCGGTGGCCGAGTTGACCGCGTAGGCGCCGCTGGTGTCGCCGGAGACCAGGTTCAGCGCGCCCGGGCTGGACGGCCCGAACTGGGTGTCGAAGGAGTTGTCGTTCAACGTGTAGTTCTGCGCGTAGTTCCACAACGCCGTGACGGTGTTGCCGTCGTAGTAGTCCATGGTCAGGCCGGGCGCGCCGTACAGGGTCGGCTCACCGGTGCAGGTGTCGGCCGAGGTGTTCTGCACGAACTTGTCCATCTGGCCGCCGTCGTAGGCCTTCTGTTCCGGCGCGTAGTTGTGGTTCTGGTCGCAGGTCAGCGCCTCGCCGCCGGTCAGCCGCTGCGGGTTGTAGCTGTTCGGGTTGTCGGTCAGCAGCTGCTTGGTCAGCCCGTCGACCTTCGGCGTGCCCGGCTTGGCGGTGAACGTGGTGCCGTCGGTGTTCGCCGCGTTGGGGTAGGTGCCGAAGTAGTGGTCGAACGAGACGTTCTCGTCGAAGAGCACCACGACGTGCTTGATGGGCGTGGTGGTCTGGCCCAGCCCCCAGTGCGCCGCGGACAACGACTGGCTGGACTGGTCACTCGCGGAGCAACCGGCCAGCACCAGCGTGCCGACCGCCACCGTCGAGACGGCCGCGACCGTGCCGCGCGACCAGCGCGACCGACGCGGACGGGTTGGCGTTGTTGACACTTCTCCTCCTCGAAACAGGGTGGTGCAGGGAAATCCACCCATCAGGCGAGCATCGACCGTCCGAAGTGGTCGGTCGAGTCATGGACGCCGGGCAGGGCGAAGAAATAGCCGCCCCCGAACGGCGAGATGTAGTCGACGAGCGGTTCGTCGATCAGCCGGGTCTGCACGGCCTCGAACTGGCGCGCGAGGTCCTGCTGGAAGGCGCTGAAGATCAGGCCCAGGTTCAGGTTTCCGTTGCTGTCCATGCCGAGGTCGTAGTTGTAGGCGCGGCGCAGGATCCGGCTGTCGTCGGTGACCTGGGTGCGCGGGTTGGCCAGCCGCATGTGCGCGGTCAGCGGAATGGCGGTGCCCTCCGGGTCCTGTGTGTAGTCGGGCACGTCGAACTCCGCGTTGCCATCCAGTGGCGCGCCGGTGTCGCGGCGCCGTCCGAACATGTTCTCCTGCTCGGAAATGCCCACCCGGTCCCAGAATTCGACCAGCATTCGGATCAGCCGCACCACCTGGTAGCTGCCGCCGGTGGTCCAGGGCGGCTCGGCGCCGCCGCCTTTCACCCACACCAGCCGGTTCATGGCGGCCGGGTCGGTGACGTCCGGATTGGCCGTGCCGTCCTTGAATCCCATCAGGTTGCGGGACGTGCCGGCCGGGCGCGGCGGCGAGGTGAATCCGTCCATCCGCCAGCGCACCTGCATGCCGCCCCGGGTGGTGCGGGCGATGTCGCGCAGCGCGTGCAGCACCGTGTCGGTGTTCGGCGCGGACAGTTGCAGCAGCAGATCCCCGTGGCACCAGGCCGGATCCAGGTTGTCATTGGGGAAGGTGCGCATCGCGGTCAACTTGGCCGGTTTGCGCGCGGCCAGCCCGTAGCGGTCGTCGAACAGGGAGGCGCCAACGCACACGGTGGCGACCAGGCCGTCGGCAGGCACCACCGGCCCGAGCACCCCGGAATCCGAGGGTGGCGCGGCGATCCCGGTCGGTTCGGGGGCGCCGCCTGCGGTCAGGAAGCGCACCCGGTCGGTGATCGCGCGCAGCAGGTCGGTCAGTTCGGCTCGGTCGTCGGCGATGACGTCGAACGCGACCACCGAGGTCTGCCTGCTGCTGGTGCGCAGGATTCCGACCTGATGTTCCCCGTGGAACGGAATTGGATCATCGGGATTGATCGCGGCCGGCGTGGCATCGGCGTGGGCCAGGCCGCCGGTGGCGGCCACGCCCGCGCCGAGCAGGGCGCCGGTCAGGAAGGAGCGCCGGTTGGTCCCGGTCATGACGAGACCCTCCTCGGCTCGGTGATGGTGGCGATCGGGGCCAGCAGTTCGATCAGCTCCGCGGTCGCACCGTTGATCTTCTCCCGGTCGGCGGTGCTGAGCTGCTGCACCGGAGTCCAGCTGCCGTCCGGGCGCTTTTCCTTGTCCAGCAATGCTTGCAGTCGATCTGACCAGGTGTCCACATCGGACAGCTGGGGATAGCGCGGAGTCAGCAGCGGGCGCAGCACGGTGATCACCTCGCGGTCGCCGGCCAGGTTCGACTCGATGGTGGCCAGGTTGGTGCCGCTGCCGTAGTCGGTCTGCCCGGTCAACTCGAACTGCTCGGCGTTCTCCATGATCTCGTGCGCGCGCAGGCCCAGGTCCAGCGCTTCGGTCTCCGAGTCCGGCACCGCGGCCTGCAGCCCGTGCACGTCGGAGTCCAGTTCGTCGGCGATCCCGCCCAGCGAGGCGGCCGATTCGCCGTGCCACAGGCCGTATTCCAGCCGGTGGAAGCCGGTGAAGTCCGGATCGGTCACCCCGCCGGGCAGTCCGGCCGTGGTGCCGTTGATCTTGCCGTCGAAGTCGCCGAACGCCCCGTAGGCCGCGCCCAGCCGCTCGTAGGTCAGGTGCGCGGGCAGCCAGGCCGCGCGGGCCGCGTCCAGGTTTCCGGCGCGCACCACGGCGGCCAGCGCGTCGGTCTGGCCCACCAGTGTCGCCACTCCGGCGCTCACGTAGGCCTGGTACTGCTTGAGCGGGTCCAGCAGATCGCCGGTGGTCACCGGGACCGCGGCCGGGTTCCCGGCCGCCGCCGCACCGGCCGGGCCGGTGATCCGCACCGCCGGGCCGAGCAGCGGGTCGACGTCGTCGATCAGGCAGCGCAGCGCGTAGCGGCCCGGTCCGAGGGTGACCCGCATGGTCTCGCTGGTGTCCGAGCCCATCCCGTCCACCTCGCCGTAGACCTTTCCGGTGCTCACCTCGACCAGGTCGGCCTCGGCGCTGCTCTGGTCGAGGTTGCGCAGTTCGATGGTCTGCGGGCCTGCGGTGTGCGTTCCGGTCCAGCCCAGGCCGCAGGCGTTGCGCGAGATGGTGACGACCGGGGGGCCCGCGGCCGCTGCGGTGTCGCCGGTGGACCCGGACGGCCAGATGACGGCCGCGACGGCGGCCACCACGATCACCCCCACCAACGTCAGCAACGCTGGGCGGGGCACGGCGGGATGTTCTGACACGCCTGTCCTTCCGGGGAATGTGGCCGTGCGGATGGTATGGACTTCCCGGCGTCCCGCGGAGCCCCATGTGTCCTGTTCGAGGGGAGATTAACGGGGACTTCACCCGGGATTCTTCAGCCGTTCGACCGAATTCGAACCGCGTCAATCGGCGAGTGCGCTGGAGATCCATTCGGGTACGGTCAGTGACCGCTCGGTGCACGCGGTGGCCAGCCGGATGGTCCAGCGCAGCGCCTGGATCAGCACGGTGGCCATCTCGGCGGGCACCGCGTTGGTCATGGCGATCTCGATCTGCGCCTCGGCCGCCTCGGAGTCGCCGTGCACCTCGGCCAGCAGGGTCCGCACTGCGGTGCGCACCGGCGGGTCGGCCTCGTCGATCGGCACTTCCTGGCCGTCGGAGTCGAACACCTGCATGCGCACCGGAGTGGCGCCGCCCGCGGACAGTTCGGTGACCATCCCGCTGCACTCGGAGAACAGCAGCAGGACCAGTTCCCGGACGTCGGCCTGCTCGTCCGGGGAATCGCGGACGAAGCCGATCAGATGGCTGACCGCCTCGCTGTCGTCACCGGCTTGAGCTGCGGCCAGAGCCAGGGCCGCGGTGCGCAGAATGCGCTCGCGCCGCTCCCGTTCCTCGGGGGTCTCCTGGTCGTGGGCCACCGACCCATCTTCCCCCACGGGTCGGCCCGCGCAGGGTGAACAAGCCGGGGTGAGATCGGTGAGCGGGTGGGTTCCGTCACGCGTCCGGCACTTGTTGCAAGTCGTTGGCAAATGCCAGGATCTGGTTATGGCACGAACCGGAGCTGGGCGCTGGGCGATCACCCGGGGCGAGTGGGCGAGCATCGGCGGCATGGGCCTGGCCGTGGTCGTCCTGCACGTGGCCGGCTGGGGCACGCTGGCCCTGCTGGTCGCGCCGCAGCACTATCACCTGCTCGATCAGCAGGGAAAACCCATGGTGTTCGGGCTGGGCCTCGGCCTGCTGGCCTACTCGCTGGGCCTGCGGCACGCGTTCGACGCCGACCACATCGCGGCCATCGACAACACCACCCGCAAACTGATGACCGGCGGCGGCAAACGCCCGGTGTCCGTCGGGTTCTGGTTCTCGCTCGGCCATTCCAGCATCGTGTTCGGGCTGTGCTTCCTGCTCGGCGTCGGCGTGCGGGCGCTGGCCGGGCAGGTCACCGACGACGGCTCCACGCTGCACGACGTCACCGGCCTGATCGGCACCCTGGTGTCGGGAGCGTTCCTGCTGCTCATCGGTGTGCTCAACCTGGTGGTGCTGCGGCACATCATGCGGGTGTTCCGGCGGATGCGCAGCGGCGAGTTCGACGAGGCCGAACTGGAGAAGCGGCTGGCCGAGCGGGGCGCGATGAACCGGCTGCTGTCCGGGCTGACCAAGGCGGTGCGGCGGCCCTGGCAGATGTACCCGGTGGGGCTGCTGTTCGGGCTGGGCTTCGACACCGCGACCGAGGTGTCCCTGCTGGTGCTGGCCGGCGGCGCGGCCGTGTTCAGCCTGCCCTGGTACGCGGTGCTGACCCTGCCGGTGCTGTTCGCGGCCGGGATGAGCCTGCTGGACTCCATCGACGGCTGCTTCATGAACTTCGCCTACGGCTGGGCGTTCGCCAACCCGGTGCGCAAGGTGTTCTACAACATCACGGTGACCGCGCTGTCGGTGGTGGTGGCGCTGGTCATCGGCCTGATCGAGCTGATCGGCCTGCTGGCCGACAAGCTGGACATCTCCTCGGGCCCGCTGGCCTGGCTGGCCGGGCTGGACCTCAACTACGTGGGCTACGCGATCGTCGGGCTGTTCGTGCTGACGTGGGTGATCTCGCTGGCGGTCTGGCGGTTCGGCCGGATCGAGCAGCGCTGGTCGGGCCCGGCCCCGTCCGTGGACTGACCTACTTCTCCTCGCCGACGGTGAACGGCAGGCCGTGTTCCAGCGCGGCCAGGGTGCGGTCGGCCATCCCGAAGAAGTCCGCGCCCAGGTTCAGGCTGAGATCCCAGGTGGTCGCGGTGATCGCGCCGATGATCGCCCCGGCCAGCACCCGCACGCCGAAGCCGTCCGCGGCCACGCCCTCCCGTTCGGCGATGATCCCGGCCAGCATGGTGATGGTCCGGGCCAGCTCGTCCAGCATGCTCGCGCGCAGTTCCGGCACGGAGAAGATCAGCCGGTGCCGCTCCCGTTCGGCCGCCCATTCCTCGGCCGGTATCCGCGAGTACACGTCGCGGATGGCCGAGCGCATGGCCGCGACCGGCGGACGATCCGCCGGCTGTTCACGCATCGCGGACAGCAACATCGGGTCGTACTCGTCGATCAGCACGACCGCTTCCTTGGTGGGGAAGTAACGGAAGAAGGTGCTCGGCGAGATCTCCGCGGCCTCGGCGATCTGGTCCACCGTGGTCTCCGCGTAGCCCTGCTCCTCGAACAGCCGCATCGCGTGCTGCTTGATCGCGGCGCGCGTCTTGGCCTTCTTGCGTTCCCGCAACCCGACACCGGGGTGTGCGCGGCGGGACGAGGACGGGGCTGGATCAGCGGGGGACACCACGGGGTTCGTGCTCCGGTTCGGTCGGTCGGGCGGTGCTCTCGGGTTGGGCGGCCGGTGGGCCGTCGAGGGCCTTCATAGTCGCAGAACTGGCGGGCAGGAACAGCACGGCGATCAGCACGCCCAGCGCGGCCAGCCCGGCCGACACCCACAACATGGCGTCCATGCCGTGGGTGAACGCGACCCGCACGGTGTCCAGCAGTCGCGCGGAGCCGAGTTTCTCGGCGCTGGCCACGCCCGTGTTCACGCTGTCCCGCACCGGTGCGGCGATCGCGGTCGACAGCCCGGTCAGCTCGAGTCCGCCCCGGTAGACCGCGCCGAGCACCGCACCCAGCACGGCCACCCCGATGGCCCCGCCGACCTGCCGCAACGCCATGAGCAGGGCGGAGCCGACGCCACCGCGCTCGGCCGACAGCGGGCTCATCGCCGCGTTCATCGCGGTGGGCATGGCGAAGCCGAGACCCGCGCCCATGAGAGCCAGCCAGGTCGCGGTGAGGCCGTAGCCGGTGGCGGTGGTGGTGGCGGTGCCCAACGCGAGCCCGGCCGCCATCAGTCCGAACCCGATCGCGACCACGACCTTGTCCCCGGCCCGGCGCACCACGCGGTCGGCGATGCGCACCCCGATCAGCATGCCGCCGATCATGGGCAGCAGGCGCAGACCGGTGATCAGCGTGCTGGCGCCGTTGACCGACTGGAAGTACTGCGGAAGCGCGAACAGCATGCCGAACATGGCGAAGCTGACCACCGTCGCGAGCACCGTGCCCCAGGTGAACCCCTTCGACCGGAACAGGGCCAGATCCACCAGTGGGTGAGCGCTGCGCCGTTGGGTGACCACGAAGATCGCCGCGAACACCACCCCGATCAGCAGGGAGATGAGGGTGCCGGCCTCGCCCCAGCCGTGCTCGCCGGCGCGGATCACCCCGTAGGTGACGCCGAGCAGGGCGATGCCGGAGGTGAGCGTGCCGGGCAGATCGAGTGGTTGGCGGGTGCTGCTGCGCGATTCCGGGACGAGGGTGGCGACCGCGAGGATGCCGATCGCGGCCATCGGGATGTTGATCAGGAAGACCGAGCCCCACCAGTAGTGCTCAAGGAGCAGTCCGCCGACGATGGGCCCGATCGGGATGCCGATCATGTTGGCGGTGGCCCAGATGCCGATGGCGCGGGGGCGTTCGGCTTCGGTGAACATGACCGGCAGCACGGACATGGACAGCGGCAGCAGGAAGGCCGCCGCCAACCCCAGCACGGCCCGCGCCGCGATCAGCGCCCCGGCCGAGGGCGCCCACGCGCACACCGCCGAGGCCGCGCCGAAGAGCGCGAGCGCGAACAACAGCATTCTGCGGCGGCCGTAGCGATCGCCGAGCACGCCGGCGGGCAGCAGGGTGGCGGCCAGGACCAGCGTGTAGGCGTCGGCGAACCACTGCAGCGTGCCGGTGGAGGCGTGCAGGTCGACCGCGAGGGTCGGCAGCGCGATGTTCAGCACGGTCAGGTCGAGCCCGACCGCGAGCAGCGCGACGGACAGGGCACCCAACGCCCACCACCGCCGCGCACCCGTCTTCTCCATGACATCCCCAACCTTTCGAGAGCTTCTATAAAGTGATAGTAGCTCTCGAAAACAAGTTGATGTCAACTTTATTGGCGTGTGGGGCAGTGGGACCGGGCGACCGGGTGGATTCGAGGTGAGCCGGGCCGGCGGACCGAGCTGGCGACCGGCTCAGGCGGTCAGGCTGCCCGGGCTGGTCAGCGCCGCCAATGCCATGCGGTACAACAGATCCGCCATCGCGGTCCGGTCCAGGTACGCCGAGTGCGGCGTCGAGTTGATCAAGCCGAACACCGCGTGCGCGGCCGCTCGTGCCGCCGGTTCGGTGGTGCCGGGCACGGTGGCGCGGATGGTGCTCACCCACAGTTCCACGTACCGCCGCTGCAACGCCCGCACCCGCCGCCGGTCCGGCTCGGCCAGGTTGCCAAGGCTCGTTTCGTGCACGGTGATCAGCGACGGGTTGTCCAGCGCGAAGGCCACCTGGAAGCGCACCAGTTCGGGCAGCGCGCGTTCGGGTTGCTCGTGCGCCGCCAACGTCCGCTGCCCGCCGTCGAGCAGGATCTCGCTGATCGAGGTGAGCATCTCCCCGAGCATCGCGTCCTTGCTCCGGAAGTGCCGGTACAGCGCGGGCCCGGAGATGCCCACCGCGGCCCCGATGTCGTCGATGCCGACCCCGTGAAAACCGTGCCGCGCGAACAATTCCGCCGCCGCGGCGAGGATCTGCTCGCGGCGCGTCGTCTTCCCGTCGGGGGCTGCGGTGAACGGCACTCCGCGATGTTAGCGCCAGTTAACCGGTCCCTCGATCAGGTCTGCGCAGTTCAGCCATTTGGTTAACTCTTGACTTACCGCTTCTGCATCGGGTCAGAAGTTGGTATCCATGACTTACCCGCAGCGTTGCGACCCCAGGAGGTCCGATGCGTCTGTCATCCCGCACCCGAATCCCACTCCTCGCCGCCGCCACCGCACTGGCCGCCACCGCGGCCATGGTGGTCCCGGCCTCCGCGGCCACCGCCGTCGAATACGCCGCCCTCGGCGACTCCTACACCTCCGGCGTGGGCACCGGCGACTACGAATCCTCCAGTGGCAGCTGCGATCGCAGCGTCGAGTCCTACGCCGCCCTCTGGGAAGCCGCGCACACCGTGTCGGCCTTCGACTTCGCGGCCTGCTCCGGCGCCAAGACCACGGACGTCATCTCCGGTCAGCTCTCCGGGCTCTCGGCCGCCACCAACGTCGTCACCATCACCGTCGGCGGCAACGACGCCGGGTTCTCCTCGGTCATGACCACCTGCATCGAGAGCAGCGACTCCGGCTGCCAGACCGCGGTGGACAACGCCGAGACCTACGTGCAGAGCACCCTGCCCGGCCTGCTGGACAACACCTACGGCGACATTCGCAGCCACGCCCCGAACGCGGTCGTCTACGTGCTGGGCTACCCGCGCTTCTACCAGCTCGACGGCAGCTGCATCGTCGGCATGTCCGACGCCAAGCGCGGCTACATCAACGGCGGCGCCGACGTGCTGGACTCGCAGATCGCCACCGAGGTGGGCAAGTACAGCGGATTCCAGTTCGTCGACGTGCGCAGCGCCTTCGCCGCGCACGAGATCTGCTCGTCGAGCACGGCCTGGCTGCACAGCGTCGACTGGACCGCCATCGGCGAGTCCTATCACCCCACCGCGAACGGCTACCAGCTCGGCGACCTGCCCACGCTGACCGCCGTGACCGGCTGATCCACGCGTTCTCCCCGGGTTCAACGTCGCACCCGGCCCGCACCGGCCGCGCGCCGGCCCGATGCCCCGGCAACCCTTGTGCTGCCGGGGCATCGGCGTCCCCGTCCACTGGCGATCTTGGTTAGTGAGCGCTAACATGGCGCCGTCAAGTTAACGATGACTAACTAGCCGAGGTGGTCGGAGTGGACGCGCCTGCCCTGCGCAGTACGGCCGATCCGTCGACACAGTCCTACCAACGCAACGTCAAGGCCCACACCGCGCTGGCCGACGAGCTGCACGCGCGGCTGGCCACGGCCCGGCGCGGCGGTCCGGAGCGGGCCAGGACGCGGCACGTCGAGCGCGGCAAGCTGCTGCCCCGCGACCGGGTGGACGCGCTGCTCGACCCGGGCTCACCGTTCCTGGAGCTGTCTCCGTTGGCCGCCAACGGGATGTACGACGACGAGGCGCCCTCGGCCGGCATCATCACCGGCGTCGGCCGCGTCTCCGGCCGGGAATGTGTGGTGGTGGCCAACGACGCCACCGTCAAGGGCGGCACCTACTACCCGATGACGGTCAAGAAACACCTGCGGGCCCAGGAAGTCGCGCTGCACAACCGGTTGCCCTGCGTCTACCTGGTCGACTCCGGCGGCGCGTTCCTGCCCCGCCAGGACGAGGTGTTCCCGGACCGCGAGCACTTCGGCCGGATCTTCTTCAATCAGGCCACCATGTCCGGTCGCGGCATCCCGCAACTGGCCGCGGTGCTCGGCTCGTGCACCGCCGGCGGCGCGTACGTGCCGGCCATGAGCGACGAGGCGGTCATCGTGCGCGACCAGGGCACCATCTTCCTTGGCGGTCCGCCGCTGGTGAAGGCGGCCACCGGCGAGGTGGTCAGCGCCGAGGACCTTGGCGGCGGCCTGCTGCACTCGCGCACCTCCGGCGTCACCGACCACCTGGCCGACGACGACGCGCACGCCCTGCAGATCCTGCGCGGCATCGTGTCCACTCTCGGCCCGCGCGCCCCGCGGCCGTGGGAAGTGGCCGCGAGCGAGGAACCGGCGGTCGACCCGGACGAGCTGTTCGGCATGGTGCCCACCGATTCCCGCACCCCCTACGACGTGCGCGAGGTGATCGCGCGGGTGGTGGACGGCAGCCGGTTCGCCGAGTTCAAACAGGAGTACGGGCCCACCCTGGTCACCGGGTTCGCCCGCATCCACGGGCATCCGGTGGGCATCGTGGCCAACAACGGCGTGCTGTTCGGCGAGTCCGCGCTCAAGGGCGCGCACTTCATCGAACTGTGCGACCAGCGCTCGATTCCGTTGGTGTTCCTGCAGAACATCACCGGGTTCATGGTCGGCCGGGAGTACGAGGCGGGCGGAATCGCCAAGCACGGCGCCAAAATGGTCACCGCGGTGGCCTGTGCCCGGGTGCCCAAGTTCACCGTGATCATCGGCGGTTCGTTCGGCGCGGGCAACTACTCCATGTGCGGGCGCGCCTATTCGCCTCGGTTCCTGTGGATGTGGCCCAACGCGCGGATCTCGGTGATGGGCGGGGAACAGGCCGCCTCGGTGCTGGCCACGGTGCGCCGCGATCAGTTCGACGCGCGCGGCGAGGACTGGTCGGCGCAGGCCGAGGACGAGTTCAAGTCGCCCATCCGCGCTCAGTACGAGGATCAGGGCAACCCGTACTACTCCACGGCCCGGCTGTGGGACGACGGCGTGATCGACCCGAGGGACACCCGGATGGTGCTGGGTCTGGCCCTGTCCACGGCGGCCAACGCGCCGCTGGAACCCGTTGGCTACGGCGTTTTCCGGATGTGACGAAGAAATGAGCGACGCCTTGTTCGACAGTGTGCTCGTGGCCAATCGTGGCGAGATCGCGGTGCGGGTCGGGAAAACCTTGCGGCGTATGGGAATCCGCTGGATCTCGGTGTACAGCGACGCCGATGCCGACGCGCCGCACGTGACCGAGGCCGATGTCGCGGTGCGCCTTGGCCCGGCCGCGGCCGCGCAGAGCTACCTGTCCATCGAGCGGATCATCGCCGCCGCAACGGAAACCGGCGCTCAGGCCATCCATCCCGGCTACGGCTTCCTGTCCGAGAACGCCGAGTTCGCCGCGGCCTGCGCCAAGGCGGGCCTGGCGTTCATCGGGCCGCCGGCCGACGCGATCGAGGCGATGGGCGACAAAATCCGGGCCAAGCGGCTGGTGGCCGCGGCCGGGGTTGCGGTGGTGCCCGGGCGAACCGAATCCGGCATGTCCGACGAGCAGTTGGCCCAGGCGGCCCAGGAGGTCGGTTTTCCGGTGCTGCTCAAGCCGTCCGCGGGTGGCGGGGGCAAGGGCATGCGGCTGGTCACCGACCCGGCCGACCTGGCCGGGAACATCGCCTCGGCCCGGCGCGAGGCGGCCGCCTCGTTCGGCGACGACACGCTGCTGGTCGAGCGTTTCGTGCGGAATCCGAGGCACATCGAGATCCAGGTGCTGGCCGACGCCCACGGCACCGTGCTGCACCTGGGTGAGCGCGAGTGCAGTCTGCAGCGCAGGCACCAGAAGATCGTGGAGGAGGCGCCCTCGCCGTTGCTGTCCGACCATCCGGACGGCGAAAAAATCCGGGAGCGGATGGGCCAGGCCGCCATCGACGCGGCCGCCTCGGTCGGCTACACCGGTGCGGGCACGGTGGAGTTCATCGTGTCCGGCACGGACGCCGGTGAGTTCTTCTTCATGGAGATGAACACCCGCCTGCAGGTGGAGCACCCGGTCACCGAGCTGGTCACCGGCATCGACCTGGTGGAGCAGCAGATCCGGGTGGCCGCAGGAGAGAAACTGAGGCTCTCACCGGGAAAACCGAACGGACACGCGGTCGAGGTCCGGGTGTACGCCGAGGACCCGGAACACGGCTTCCTGCCCACCGGCGGGAAAGTGCTGGCGCTGCACGAACCGGCCGACTCGGTGCGGGTCGATTCCGCGCTGCGCAATGGAAGCGTGGTCGGCAGCGACTACGATCCCATGCTGGCCAAGTACATCGCGCACGGCCCGACCCGCGCCGACGCGCTGCGCGGTCTTGGCGCGGCGCTGCGCGAGGCCACCGTCCTGGGCGTGACCACCAACATCGGCTTCCTGCAACGGTTGCTGGCCGACGAGGACGTCCGCTCCGGCAAGCTGGACACCGGGCTGGTGGAACGCAAACTGGCCGCGCTGACCGAGGCGGAACTGCCCGAGGAAGTGCTGATCGCCGCTGCGCTGGAACGCGCCCTCGCGCTGGAACCCGCCGACGGCACAACGGATCCGTGGGACATCCCGGGTGGCTGGCGGATCGGCGAGCCCGCCTGGGCCCGGTGGAGTATCGGTGTGCCCGGGGAGAAGCCGGCCGAGGTGAAACTGCGCGGCCGGGCGGACGCGGCGGAAGTCGTTGTCGGGCAGGGAGATCCGCAGTCGGCTTCGGCCCACTGGGCCAACGGTGACCTGGTGCTGGTGCACGCCGGCCGGACCCGGCGCTACGCCTGCGCCCGGGCGGATGGCGTGCTGTGGCTGGCCGCGGGCGGCCGCACCTGGGCCCTGGCCGAGACCGAACGGCTGGCCGCGGCCCGCACCGAGCGCGCGGGCGCGGGCGGCGGCCCGGTCACCTCGCCGATGCCGGGCACGGTGCTGGACGTGCGGGTCAAGCAGGGCGACGAAGTCGCCGCCGGTGCGCCGTTGCTGGTGGTGGAGGCGATGAAGATGGAGCATACGGTGACCGCCCCGGTGGACGGGGTGGTCGGCGAGTTGTCCGTTGGCGTGGGCCAGCAGGTCGCGCTGGGCGAGCGGCTGGCCGTGATCACGGAGGACGGGAAATGATCGACTTTCGGCTGGACGAGGAGCAGGAAGCCCTGCGCAAGACGGTCGAGGAGTTCGCCCGCGCGGAGATCGCGCCGGTGATCGGCGGGTTCTACGAGCGCGAGGAGTTCCCCTACGAGATCGTGGCCGGGATGGCCCGGATGGGCCTGTTCGGGTTGCCGTTCGGCGAGGAGTACGGCGGCATGGGCGGCGACTACTTCACGCTGTGCCTGGCCCTGGAGGAACTGGCCCGGGTCGACTCCTCGGTCGCGGCCACCCTGGAGGCCGGGGTTTCCCTTGGCGCCATGCCGATCTACCGGTTCGGTACCGAGGAGCAGAAGCGGGAATGGTTGCCCCGCCTGTGTTCCGGTGAGGCTCTGGGCGGGTTCGGGCTGACCGAGCCGGGCGGCGGATCGGACGCGGGCGCCACCCGCACCACCGCCGAACTGGACGGCGACGAGTGGGTGCTCAACGGCTCCAAGGCGTTCATCACCAACTCCGGCACCGATATCACCGCGCTGGTGACGGTCACCGCGGTCACGGGTGCGAAACCCGATGGCGGCAAGGAGATCTCGGCCATCATCGTGCCCTCGGGCACGCCCGGATTCAGCGTCGGGAGGAAGTACTCCAAGGTCGGCTGGAACGCCTCGGACACCCACGAACTGGCCTTCGACGACTGCCGGGTGCCCGCGGCCAATCTGCTGGGCCGGCGCGGGCGCGGCTACGCCCAGTTCCTGTCCATTCTGGACGAGGGACGAATCGCCATCGCCGCGCTGTCGGTCGGCCTGGCCCAGGGTTGCGTGGACGAGTGCGTGCGGTACGCGGGCGAGCGGGAGGCGTTCGGCCGGACGATCGGGCAGTACCAGGCGATCCAGTTCAAGATCGCGGACATGGAACTGCGCGCGCACACCGCCCGATTGGCCTATTACCAGGCAGCGGCGAAAATGCTAGGCGGCGGACCGTTCAAGAAGGAGGCGGCGATCGCGAAACTGGCCTCCTCCAACGCGGCCATGGACAACGCGCGGGACGCCACGCAGATCTTCGGCGGCTACGGGTTCATGAACGAATTCCCGGTCGGCCGGTTCTACCGGGACGCCAAGATCCTGGAGATCGGCGAGGGCACCAGCGAGGTGCAGCGGATGCTGATCGCCCGCGAACTGGGCTTGTGAGCTCTGTGAGCCATGAGCCGGTTCTGCCGGGGAGCGAACCGGCCTCCGGTCAGGACGGGGCTGTTCACACTACTTAAGACAGGTGTGAACGGCCCCGTCTGCCTTGCTCTGTGCGATGGAACGAGCGAGTCATCGCCCGTCAAGATGACTTCGTCTGGATGTCCAGAGTGTACAGAAGGTAACGGAAACCCCGGATATTCACCGCGAACCTTCCTAACGGGTGAACGGGGATTTAGATTCATCCCCTGGTAGCCGACGAACCCAGTCGGCCGAACGAAGGGGAACCCTGCTGTGCGAAAAGCCCCGGTAATGTTCGTAGCCCTTGCGGTGGCGGGAGGTCTCGCCGCGGCGGTCCCGGCGACCGCGGCCACCGACGGGTTATCGACGATCGCCCAGTCGCATCCGCAATGGGCCACCAGCACCACCAAGGTGGCGGACGCGGCGGCCGGCTCGAAGTTGACCTTCCGGGTCTACCTGAGATCCCAGAACGACGCGGGCGCGGAGGCTGCCGCCGCGGCCGTGTCCACGCCCAACACCGCCTCCTACAAGCAGTACCTGACCCCGGCGCAGGTCAACGCCGCCTACGGCCCCACCCAGGCCGAGGTGGCCTCGGCCCGCTCCTGGCTGACCACGGCCGGGTTCGCCATCGACGACGTGCCAAGCAACAACGCCTACGTCGAGGCCACCGGCACCGCGGCCCAGGTGAACAGCGCGCTGCACACCCAACTGGGTGAGTACAAGTACAAGGGCCTGACCCTGCGCGCGCCCAGCGGCGACCTGTCCGTGCCGGCCGCGCTGGCCAGTACGGTGCTGTCCATCGTCGGCGTCGACCAGTCCGAGTCGCTGCTGCGCCCGGACCTGGCCGGCAACTCGGCCAACGACACCACCACCAACGGTTCGGCGAGCTCGTCCGCGAGCTCCGGCGCGGTGGCCCCGCCCGCCGGGTTCCGCAATGCCGAGCCGTGCGGCGACTACTACGGCCAGAAGGCGGACACCACCGACCCGACCTACGAGGGTCAGCACCTGGACTACGCCCCCTGCGGGTACAAGCCCGGCCAGCTGCGCTCGGCCTACGGCATCGACCAGGCGGTCGACAAGGGCGTGAACGGCAAGGGCGACACCGTGGCGATCGTGGACGCGTTCGCCTCGCCGACCCTGTACGCCGACGCGGCCGAGTACGCCAACCGCAACGACCCCGGTCACCCGCTGGCCAAGTCGCAGTTCAACGAGATCGTCTACCCGCCGACCCCCGGCTCGGAGGACCCCACCCAGTGCGACGCGGCCGGCTGGTACGGCGAGCAGACGCTGGACGTGGAGGCCGTGCACGCCATGGCTCCGGGCGCGAAGATCCTGTTCGTGGGCGGCGCCGACTGCCAGGACGCCTCGCTGGACAAGGCGCTGAACACCGTGGTGGCGGGCAACCTGGCCAACGAGGTGTCCAACTCCTACGGCGACGCCGGTGAGGACGTGCCCGCCGCGGACGTCAAGGCGTTCGACCAGATCGCCCGGACCGCCGTGCTGGAGGGCATCGGCCTGTACTTCTCCTCCGGGGACAGCGGCGACGAGGTGGCCGACCTCGGCTACCCCTCGGCCGACTTCTCCGCCTCCGACCCGTGGGTGACCGCGGTCGGCGGCACCAGTCTCGGCATCGGCCAGGACGGCAAGGTCGACGTGCAGACCGCCTGGGAGACCGGCAAGAGCTCGCTGACCGGCGGTGTGTGGACCCCGGGTGCGCCCGGCGCCTACCTGTACGGCTCCGGCGGTGGCACCAGCGTGCTGTTCGGCGAGCCCTTCTACCAGAAGGGGATCGTGCCCGACGCGCTGGCGCGGGAGAACCAGACCGGCAACAACCGGGGCCGCGTGGTGCCGGACGTGTCGATGCTGGCCGACCCGAACACCGGTTTCCTGATCGGTGAGACCCAGACCTTCTCCGACGGCGTGTACTACGACCAGTACCGCATCGGCGGGACCAGCCTGGCCTCCCCGCTGCTGGCCGGTGAGATGGCGGTGGCCGACCAGTTCGCCGGCTTCCACCACGGGTTCATCAACCCGGCGCTGTACCTGTTCACCTCGAAGACGCCGGCCCTCTCCGACGTCACGGCCACCCCGGTCGCCGGTGACGTCCGGGTCGACTACGCCAACGGGGAGAACGCCACGGACGGCCTGCTCACCTCGGTCCGCTCGTTCAACTACCCGGGCCTGACCATCCACACCAGCAAGGGCTACGACAACACCACCGGTCTCGGCACGCCGAGCGGCTGGCTGTTCCTCGCCCTGATCTAAAGTCCGCTCCACCCAACGATCGAGCCCCGGTACCCAGAGCGGGTACCGGGGCTCGATCGGTTGTGTCAGGGGCCGGCAGGTCGGGCGGTGCCCCCGGGTCTTGCTGGTCGAACCGGTGTCGATCAGGAGGCGTTGCCCGCCGACCAGGTCGACCACGGCACGGCCCAGTCGCCGTAGGTGTCGTTGAGCGGCAGCACCGGGCCGCCGGAGTTGGACACCTCGACCACGTCACCGATGCCGAGGTGGTTGAAGAACCACATGGCGTTGGCCTCGCTCAGGTTGATGCAGCCGTGCGAGACGTTGGCGTGGCCCTGCACCGACACGGTGGCCGGGTTCTCGTGCACGAACTCGCCGTCGTTGGACATCCGCTCGGCCCAGTACTCGGTCTCGTTGTAGGACCCCGGCCCGCTGCACACGCCGTAGCTGCACGAGTTCATCTGCACCGACTGGTTCTTCGCCGAGATCACGTGCGTGCCGATGTGGGTCGGGGTGGCGTCCTTGCCCATGCTGATCGGCATGGTGTTGACCAGGTTGCCGTTGTCGAAGATCTGCATCTGCGAGGTGTTGCCGTCGGCCTTGGCCACCCACGCGTCGTGCACGTGATAGGTCTCCTGCCGGTCCTCCGCGCCGTACGCCCCGCCGCCGAAGTCCAGCCCGTAGGTGGACGCGTTGACCGTGATGGTGCTGTTGGGCGTCCAGAAGTTCTCGCCGCGGTAGTGCACCTCGGAGGAGGACACCCAGTACCAGGCGCCCTTGTCCCCGGCGGTGGAGGTCACGCTGAGGTGCTGCTGCACCAGCGCCCGGTTCTTCACCGGCTTGACGAACTGGAAGACGATCGGCTGGCCGACGCCGATGCCGGTGGACGACACCGACGAGGGCGCGGGGACCATGTTGGAGTTGACCTGGGAGGACGGGGTCAGCGTGGTGACCGTGCCCTTCTGCTCCTTGGTCTTGCCGCTGGAGTCCGCGCCGACCGCGTCCACCTGGTAGGCCACGCCGTAGCCGAGGGCCTCGTTCGAGGTCCAGGTGGAGCCGTCCGATGAGGTGGTGCCGGTGACCGTGGTGCCCTTGCTCGGGTTGGTCACGGTGACCTGCTTGAGCGTGCCGTTGCTGGCCTTCACCACGATCGGGGTGGTCACGTCGATGGTGCCCGAGCCGCTGGGCGTGATCGCGATGTCCACCGCGCTGGGCGCCTCGGTGGTCGTCGCGCCGCCACCCGAGCCCGCGCCGGTGGCGGAGCCCGAGGTGCTGCCACCCGACGAGCAGGCCGACAACACCAGCGCGGACACCGCTATCCCGACCACACCGATCAGCGCCCCGCGCCGCCGGCGGCCAAGTACTCTACCGTCCTGCATCTGCCCCTCTTGATTGGCTGTCCAGGGTTGCGGTGCATCACCGCCCGACACAACTTAGGACGCCCGGCCGACCAAAACGTTGTACCTGGGTTTCGATGTGACACTGAGATCACACGGTTGCCAGATGGTCATCCGATGCCCAGGACGCGGGAGACCAATAGCATTAGTTGCCATGGGCGAACTTCCCGGGTTGGACGGCCATCACGCGGCCGTTGCGGCGCTGTCCGCACAATACCGTGCGCTGCCATCGGCCTCGCCGGTGAGGTTGGCCAAGCCGACCTCGAACCTGTTCCGGTTCCGTGATCCGACCGGCGCGCCCGGTCTGGATGTCAGCGACTTCGCCGAGGTGTTGCAGGTAGACGCCGCGGCGAAGATCGCCGAGGTGGGTGGTATGACCACCTACGAGGATCTGGTCGCGGCCACGTTGCCGCACGGGCTCATGCCGATGGTGGTGCCGCAGCTGAAAACGATCACGCTGGGTGGCGCGGTGGCCGGTCTGGGCATCGAGTCCAGTTCGTTCCGTAACGGCCTGCCGCACGAATCGGTGCTCGAGGCGGAAATCCTGACCGGCGACGGCCGGGTGATCACCGCCCGGCCGGACAACGAGCATGCCGCGCTGTTCCGCGGATTTCCCAATTCCTACGGCACGTTGGGTTACACCCTGCGGCTGCGCATCGAACTGGAGCCGGTCACCCCCTACGTGCGGCTTCGGCACCTGCGCTTCCCGGACGCGACCGCCTGCGCCGCCGAACTGGCCCGCGTCCTGGACACCCGCAGTCACGACGGGCAGCGGGTGGACTTCATCGACGGCACCGTGTTCGCCGCCGACGAGGTCTATCTCACCCTGGGTGATTTCGTGGCCGAGGCCCCGTTCACCAGCGACTACACCGGCACCGGGATCTTCTATCGGTCCATCCCCGAGCGAGAGGTGGACTACCTGAGCATCCACGACTACCTGTGGCGCTGGGACACCGACTGGTTCTGGTGCTCCCGGGCGCTGGGCGCCCAGCACCCGCTGGTGCGCCGGTTGTGGCCCAAGCGTTACCTGCGCTCGGACGTGTACCGCCGGGCGGTCGCGCTGGACCGCCGGTACCGGGCATCGGACCGGCTGCTCGCGCTGCGGGGGCTGCCGCCGCAGGAGCCGGTCATCCAGGATGTCGAGGTGCCCATCGAACGGCTGGCCGAGTTCCTGGACTTCTTCCACCGCGAGGTCGGCATCAGCCCGGTGTGGCTGTGCCCGCTGGCACTGCGCGGGGACTCCGGCTGGCCGCTGTATCCGCTGGAGCCGGGCACGCAGTATGTGAACGTCGGCTTCTGGTCGGCCGTGGACCTGCGCCCGGGCCAGGCCCCCGGGCACCACAACCGGCTGATCGAGGAGAAGGTCACCGAGCTGGGCGGGCACAAGTCGCTGTACTCCGACTCGTTCTACGCGCCGGAGGAGTTCTGGCGGCTCTACAACGGCGACGCCTACCGGCCGCTGAAGAAGGAGTACGACCCGGACAGCCGGTTGCCGGATCTGTACGCGAAGTGCGTGCGAAACCACTGACGTCGGTTTCGTGTGAGGTTCAAGAAGGGACGCACCATGGGAAAGAGCTCGAGTTTGAGCATGCCGCTGGCAGAGGTGTTCGCCAAGGTCATCGGGCAGGACACCTCGGTCGAGTTCACCGCGTACGATGGCAGCAAGGCCGGTCCGCCCGGTGCGGCGGTGCGGCTGGACGTGCGCTCCCCGCTCGCGTTGTCCTACCTGGCCTCGGCGCCCGGTGAGCTGGGACTGGCCCGCGCCTTCGTCAGCGGGGCGCTGGACGTGGTCGGCGACATGTACACCGCGCTGGCCACACTGCCCGACATCACCCTCAACTCGGTGCCGGCGGACGTCCGCCGGGCCGGGCTGCTACGGCTGATAGCCGCCCGGCTGTGGTGGCCGGTGCACCCGCCGGCCCAGGAGCACCGGCAGTCCCGGTTCGCCCGCAGGCACTCCAAGAAGCGCGACAGCGACGCCATCGAGCACCACTACGACGTGTCCAACACGTTCTACGAGTACGTGCTCGGCCCGTCGATGGCCTACACCTGTGCCGTGTTCCCGACCGAGGACGCCACGCTGGAGCAGGCCCAGTACACCAAGCACGACCTGGTCGCGCGCAAGATCGGGCTGCGGCCGGGCATGCGGTTGCTGGACGTGGGCTGTGGCTGGGGCGGCATGGTGATGCACGCGGCCAAGCACTACGGGGTGAAGGCCCTCGGGGTCACGCTGTCGCGCAGGCAGGCCGAATGGGCGCAGCAGGCGATCGTCGATCGCGGACTGTCCGATGTGGCCGAGGTCCGCTACGCCGACTACCGGGACGTGCCCGAGTCCGACTTCGACGCGGTCAGCTCGATCGGCCTGACCGAGCACATCGGCCAGGCCAATCTGTCCTCCTACTTCCAGTTCCTGTTCGACAAGCTGCGCCCGGCCGGCCGGTTGCTCAACCACTGCATCACCCGGCCGCACAACAAGGTGGAGGCCCGCACCGGCAAGTTCATCGACCGGTACGTGTTCCCGGACGGCGAACTGGAGAGCCCGGGCCAGCTGGTCTCGGTCATGCACGACACCGGGTTCGAGGTGCGGCACGAGGAGAACCTGCGCGAGCACTACGCCAAGACGCTCACCGGCTGGTGCACCAACCTGGACGAGCAGTGGGACAAGGCGGTGCACGAGGTCGGCGCGGGCACCGCGCGGGTGTGGCGGCTGTACATGGCCGCCTCCCGGCTGGCCTTCGAGCGCAACTTCATCCAGCTGCACCAGGTGCTCGGCGTGAAGCCGGACGAGTGGCGCTCGGGCATGCCGCTGCGGCCGGACTGGGAGCCGGTCAGCGCGGGCTGACCGGCTCGGTTTCCCGTGCTGTCCCGGCCGGTTGCCCGGCCGGGACAGCACGCGGCGGCGCGTACAACCGCCGGTTGAGTAAGTCGGGCAACAGAATTGAGCTCACCCGGTAGGTGAACCGGAGAAGGTCCGTGTGCAGTCGAAACAGGTGGATGGCAGAGCTCAGCCGTGTTCGCTGAGCTTGCGCAGCATCCGGTTGTAGGCGGCCAGCGCGGCCTCGTCGTCGTCGATGTCGCTCTCGTCGTCCGGGTTCACCGAGTCGACGCCGAGATTGGCCATGGTCGAGCGGCGGGCCGACTCCAGCCACCTGCCGGTGTCGTTCTGCCGCTCGGTGTCGGCCATCCAGCGCTTCACCACCAGCACCGTGACCGCGAACATCAGTCCGTCGCCGATCACCCACATGATCCCGCCGCCGGTGTGGATGTCACCCAGCAGACTGGGACCCCAGGTGCGGTGCTGGGCGGCGTAGGCCGGGAACGGCTCGCTGGCGCTCATCATCAGCATCACGCCGATCACCGTGTCCACCGTCATGCCCATGAGCAGCAGGAACATCCGCAGCGGGTAGGACAGCGTGCGGCGCAGCGGCTCGTCGCCCAGCAGCGGCAGGAAGAACAGGTACCCGCTGGCCACGTACAGCCCGATCTCCAGCTGGTGCAGCCACATGTGGGTGAGCATCAGCTGCATGAAATCGGTCAGGTGGGTGGCGATCAGCACCGCCGCGTAGCAGACCAGGCCGAACAGCGGGAAGCTCAGCACCGACACCGTGCGGGTGCCGAGGGCCTGTCCGGTCAGCGTCGCGGTGCGGTCCGTACCGAGGGATAGCAGGCCCAGCGGGCGGCCGATGATCAGCAGCGCGGGCACCACCATGATCAGCGCCAGGTGCTCGATCATGTGCATCCAGAACAGCTCGTCGGCGTACACGTCGACACTGCTCTGCACGGTGACCGCGAAGACCGCCAGCGCGCCGAGGAAGGCCGCCGTCCGCCCGGTGGACCAGCTGCGTCCGCGCCGGGGCAGGATCCGGAAAACCCGGTGCAGATAGGCGAAAGCCGCCAGCACGACCAGCACATCGGCGACCAGCGCCACGTGCCAGGTGCTCAAGGCCGTGCTCCACGTCAGTGGCGGCAGCCCACCGCCCATGTCCATTCCCGGCATAGCGGAGTCAGCCTACGCCCCCGATGGAGACGTACTTGACCTCCAGGTACTCGTCGATGCCGACGGCGCCGCCCTCGCGGCCGATCCCGGACTGCTTGACCCCGCCGAAGGGCGCCGCCGGGTTGGACACCACGCCCTGGTTGAGTCCGACCATGCCGGCCTCCAGCCGCTCGCTGACCCGCAGCGCCCGGTTGAGGTCCTGCGTGAACACGTAGCTGACCAGGCCGAACTCGGTGTCGTTGGCCGCGATGACCGCCTCGTCCTCGGTGTCGAACACGCTGATCGGCGCCACCGGGCCGAAGATCTCCTCGGCGCGCAGCTCCGCGTCCCCGGGCACGTCGGAGAGCACCGTGGGCGGGAAGAAGTGGCCCGGGCCCTCGTGTGCGGTGCCGCCCAGCCGGACCTGCGCGCCGCGTCCGGCCGCGTCGGCGACCAGCCGCTCGACCTTGTCCACCGCGTCGGAGTCGATCAGCGGGCCGACCGTCACCCCGTCCTCGGTGCCCCGGCCCATCTTCTGCTCACCCATCTTGGCGATCAGCTTCTCGGTGAAGGCCTCGGCGATCCCGCGCTGCACGTAGAACCGGTTGGCCGCGGTGCAGGCCTCGCCGATGTTGCGCATCTTGGCCTGCATCGCCCCGGCCACCGCGGCGTCCAGGTCGGCGTCGTCGAACACCAGGAACGGCGCGTTGCCGCCCAGCTCCATGGACACCTTCAGCACCTTCTCGGCCGACTGCTCGATCAGCCGCCGGCCCACCTCGGTGGACCCGGTGAAGGACAGCTTGCGGGCCCGGCCGTCCCTGATCATCGGCTCCATCACCCGGCCGGAGTGGCTGGTGGTGATCAGGTTGAGCACGCCGTCGGGCAGCCCGGCCTCGGTGAGCAGGCCGGCCAGCGCGAGCATGGTCAGCGGGGTCTGCGAGGCGGGCTTGATCACCATGGTGCAGCCGGCCGCGATGGCCGGGCCGATCTTGCGGGTGCCCATGGCGGCCGGGAAGTTCCACGGCGTGATCAGCAGGCACGGGCCGACCGGCTGGCGCACCACCAGCAGCCGGGAGCCACCGGCCGGGGCGACCGCGTAGCCGCCGTCGATGCGCACCGCCTCCTCGGCGAACCAGCGGAAGAACTCCGAGGCGTAGGCGATCTCGCCCTTGGACTCGGCCAGCGGCTTGCCCATCTCCAGGGTCATCAGCAGGGCCAGCTCGTCGGCCCGGGCGGTCATCAGCTCGAAGGCCCGGCGCAGGATCTCGCCGCGCTGCCGGGGCGGGGTCGCGGCCCAGTCGGCCTGCGCGTGCACCGCGGCATCCAGCGCGGCGATGCCGTCCCGGGGCGTGGCGTCGGCCACCTCGCACAGGGTTTCGCCGGTGGCCGGATCGGTGACCGCGAAGGTGCCGCCTTCGGACGCGGCGCGCCACTGCCCGCCGATGAACAGATTCTTGGACACCTTGTCCAGCACCGCGGTTTCCGCTGTCACGTCGGTCATGCTGCTCTCCTCGTCACGTCGCGTACACCGCCTCGGGTACCACGGTAATCCCGGGTCGACTCGGGGGCCGATCGTGTGGCGTATGCGGTGTTGCCGCCCGGGTGATCCTGTGGTTGAGTGCGAAATTGCCTAACACTGTTCGGTTCGGGCTGCCCCGGACCCGGCGAGGGGTGGACGCGACGTGGCGGATCCGGAGTACCGGTCGACGGACGCGGTGCTGGTACGCGGCACCGATTCACCGGTGACGGTCGAGCCGATCGAGCTGCGCGCCCCCGGCCCGGGCGAGGTCCGGGTGGAGATCACGGCGGCCAGCCTGTGCCACTCCGATCTGTCCCTGGCCACCGGTGTGCTGGCCCAGAAACTGCCCGCGGTGCTCGGCCACGAGGCGGCGGGCACGGTGGTCGAACTCGGCCCGGACGTGACCGATCTCTCCCTCGGCGATCCGGTGCTGCTGCTGTGGAATCCGGCCTGCGGGCACTGCTGGTTCTGCCTGCACGGCGAGCCGCATCTGTGCGAACACGCCGCCGACCGCACCGGCGCCCCCTACGCCCGGACCAGTGCCGGCGAAGACCTCTACCCGGGCCTGTCCACCGCCGCGTTCGCCGGGCAGACCGTGGTCGCCGCCAACGCGTGTTTCCGGTTGCCCGAGGACATTCCGCTCGATCTGGCCGCGCTGCTCGGCTGCGCGGTGACCACCGGGGTGGGCGCGGTGCGCCGCACCGCCGAGGTGGCCAAGGGCGATTCGGTGGTCGTGGTCGGCCTGGGCGGGGTCGGGCTGTCCGCGGTGCAGGGCGCCCGGATCGCCGGCGCCGACCCGATCATCGCCGTCGACCGGGTACCGGAAAAACTCGACCTGGCCCGCGAACTCGGGGCCACCCATGCGTTCGCGGCCGGACCCGAGGTGCGCAAGCAGGTCCGCGAGCTGACCGAGGGGCGCGGCGCCGACCACGTGATCGACTGCGTCGGCCTGGCCGCCACCATCAAGGAAAGCTGGAAGACCGCGCGCCGCGGCGGCGCGGTGACCCTGGTCGGCATCGGCGGGCGCACCGAGGTGGCCGAGTTCTCCTCGCTGGAGCTGTTCGCCTTCGCCCGCCGGATTCTGCCCAGTGTCAACGGATCGCTGAACGTGCCGCGCGATCTGCCCGGCTATCTCGACGATGTGCGGGCCGGGCGGCTGAATCTGCAGGCCCTGGTCAGCCGCGAGGTCGGGCTGGACGGGGTGGCGCCGGGCTTCACCGATCTCGCGGCGGGCAACGTGGTGCGGGTGCTGGTCCGGCCGAACGGCTGACCGATTGTCGAAGCAGTGGAAGGGAAGCAGATGACCGAACGGGTGGCGATCGTGACCGGCGCCGGGCGCGGCATCGGAGCGGCCACGGCCAAACGCCTGGCCGAGGACGGATTCGCGGTCGGTGTGGTGGACCTCAAGGCCGACTTCGGCGCCGAGACGGTGGACGCGATCACCGCCGCGGGTGGCCGGGCGGTCGCGGTCGGCGCGGACGTCAGCGACGCCGGACAGGTGGACGCGGCGGTCGCGGAGATCGCGCAAACCCTTGGCGGGCCGACGGTTCTGGTCAACAACGCCGGGGTCACCAAGGACAACCTGCTGTTCAAGATGACCGAGCAGGACTGGGACACGGTGCTGGGCGTGCACCTGCGCGGCGCGTTCCTGATGTCCCGCGCGGCGCAGAAGTACATGACCGAGGCCAAGTGGGGCCGGATCGTGAACCTCTCGTCCACCTCGGCGCTGGGCAACCGCGGTCAGGCCAACTACTCCGCTGCCAAGGCCGGCATGCAGGGCTTCACCAAGACGCTGTCGATCGAGCTGGGCAAGTTCAACGTCACGGTGAACGCCATCGCGCCGGGCTTCATCGTCACCGAGATGACCAAGGCCACCGCCGAGCGGCTGGGCGTGGGCTTCGAGGACTTCCAGAAGGCCGCGGCCGGCCAGATCCCGGTGGCCCGGGTGGGCCGTCCGGAGGACATCGCGCACACCGTGTCGTTCCTGGTCAGCGAGGGCGCGGGGTTCGTGTCCGGCCAGGTGATCTACGTGGCCGGCGGTCCGAAGGACTGAAGCCGGAACGCTTGACACACAAAGAAAATCCCCGTCACGGCCAAGGAAACTCTTGCCGTGACGGGGAATTCTTCTCTGTAGTGGCAAAAATCCTTCCGCTGCAAGGAAATCAGAGCAGCGGCGGGACCGCGGCCTCGATCAGGTGCGGGCCCGGTTCGGCCAGCGCCTTGGCCAGCTGCTCGGCCAGTTCCTCCGCGGTGGCGGCCCGGGTGGCCGGCACGCCCATGCCCTCGGCCATGGCCACGAAGTCCAGATCCGGCCCGGACAGGTCCAGCAGCCGCGCGGCCTTGGGCCCGCTGCCCGCCGCGCCCACCCGCTGCAACTCCACCCGCAGGATGGCGTAGGCCCGATTGGACAGGATCAGCGTGGTGACGTTGAGGTTCTCGCGGGCCTGGGTCCACAACCCGGCCAGCGTGTACATCGCGCTGCCGTCGGCCTCCAGGCAGATCACCGGCCGGTCCGGGCAGGCGATGGCCGCGCCGGTGGCCAGCGGAATGCCCAGACCGATCGCGCCACCGGTCAGGGTGAGCACGTCGTGCGCGGGTGCGCCCGCGGTGCCCGCGGGCAGCATGATCCCGGAGGTGTTCGCCTCGTCGGCGATGATCGCCTCCTCGGGCAGCAGCGCGCCCAAAACCTCCGGCCAGTTCTGCAGGGTGAGCGGACCCGACGGCAATTCGGGCCGGGAAGCCTTGGCCAGCACCGGTTCGGTGTCCGGGGCGACCAGGTCGGCCAGCCGGTCCAGCGCGTCCAGCACATCGTCGCCCGCGTCGTCGGCCAGGGTGTGCACGCTGGCGTCCTCGGGCACCAGATCGCTTGGCTTGCCCGGGTAGGCGAAGAACGACACCGGCGAGCGCGCCCCGGCCAGCACCAGGTGCTTCATCCCGGTCAGCTGGGCCACCGTCGCCTCGGCCAGATAACCCAGCCGCTCCACCGGGGGCACCCCGGCGCCCCGGCGCAACCGGGCCGGGAACACCTCGGCGAACAGCTTCACCCCGGTGGCCCCGGCGATCCGGCCGGCCGCCCGCAGCCCCCGCTCGCTCTGCGCGATTCCGCCCAGCAGCAAGGAAGTAGGCGCGTCCGAGCGCAACACCTCGGCCACCGAATCGAGCACCTCGGCCGGCACCGGCTGGGCCGGCGCGATCGCGGCCGGCGCGGCCTGCTGGCCGCCCTCGGACCAGGACACGTCGGCCGGCAGCACCAGGGTGGCCACCCTGCCCGGCGTGCCGGACGCGGCGGCCACCGCGTCGGCGGCGTCCCGGCCCACGTCGGCGGCGTCCATGGACCGGCGCAGCCAGCCCGACACCGCGCCGGCGATGGCGTCGATGTCGGATTCCAGTGGGGCGTCGTACTTCTTGTGGTAGGTCGCGTGATCGCCGACCACGTTGACGATCGGGGTGCCCGCCCGTTTGGCGTTGTGCAGATTGGCCAGGCCGTTGGCCAGTCCCGGGCCGAGATGCAGCAGGGTGGCCGCGGGCTTCCCGGCCATCCGCGCGTAGCCGTCGGCCGCGCCGGTGACCGCGCCCTCGGACAGGCTGAGGATCCCGCGCATCTCGGGCACCGCGTCCAGCGCCGCCACGAAGTGCATCTCGGAGGTGCCCGGGTTGCCGAAGCACACCTCCACCCCGCTGTCCACGAGTGTGCGGATCAGCGCCTGCGCGCCGTTGATGTCCGAGCCCATGCCAGAAGTCCCATCAGTGTCAGTCGAAAAGCACGCGAGCGCCCGCCATCAGCCGAGCAAGGGTCAGTCGAACAGCACGCCCGGGTTGAGCACGCCGTCCGGATCGAAGGCCAGTTTGAGCCGCCGCATCAGGGCCAGTTTCGCCGGGTTCTCCAACGCCTGGAAGTGCGACTTCTTCTCCCGCCCGATGCCGTGCTCACCGGAGATCGCGCCCCCGGCGGCCACGCCCGCGGCGAAGATGCCGTGCAGCAGTTCGTGCCGCACCTGCTCGTCGGCCTGGAAGATCGCCAGGTGCACGTTGCCGTCCCCGGCGTGGCCGCAGCCGACCGCGCCGGAACCGGTGTCCTGGGCCAGTTTCCGCACGGTGGCGAAGAATTCCGGCATCGCGCCGCGCGGCACCACCACGTCGATGATCTCCTGCGCCCCGGCCGCCTTCGCGGTCCAGAACGCCTTCTCCCGGGCCTCGATCAGCTTGTGCGCGGCCGGGCCGTCCAGCACGTAGGCGTCCATCGCGCCCAGGTCCCCGGCCAGCATCTCGGCCACCGCGTTGACGTCCTCGGCCAGCCGGTCGGCGTCCCGGTTCTCCAGCGCCACCACCAGATAGGCCTGCGCGGTGTCGCGCACCTGGTCCGGCACGCCCAGCGTCAGGTCGGTGGTATGGGTGATGGCGGCCATGGTCAGCGCGTCGATGTACTCCAGGATGTGCGGCGCCAGCCCGGCGGCCAGGATCCTGGGCACCGCCCGGATCACCTCGTCCAGGTCGGTGAACGGGGCCAGCACGGTCTGCTGGTGCGGCAGCCGGGGGTGCAGTTTGAGGGTGGCCTCGGTGACCAGCGCCAGCGTGCCCTCCGAGCCGATGACCAGCTGGGTGAGGTCGTATCCGGTGCTGCACTTGGCGATCGGCCCGCCGGTGCGGATCAGCTCGCCGTCGGGCAGGGCCAGTTGCAGGCCCAGCACGTTGGCCCGGGTCACGCCGTAGCGCACCGCGCGCATGCCACCGGCGTTGGTGGCCACCGTGCCGCCCACGGTCGCGGACAGCTCGCCCGGGTACACCGGGTAGGTCAGGCCGTGCCCGGCCAGCGCTTCGTCCAGTTCGGACAGCGTGACCCCGGGCTGCACCACGGCCACGAAGTTCACCGGGTCGACGTCCACGATCGAGTTCATCCGCTCGAAGGACAGCACGATCCCCTCGGGCACCGGGGTGGCGGCGCCGCACATCCCGCTGCCCGATCCGCGCGCGGTCACCGGGGTGCCCGCGGCGGCGGCCAGCTTCAGCACCGCGGCCACCTGTTCGGCGTCGGCCGGCCGGACCAGACAGGCCGGGGCCTGCGCGGGAAAGCTCAGTGACTCGTCGTGTGCGTAGTCCGCGCTGATCGCCGCGCCGGTCAGCGCGTGCGCCGCGCCGACCACCTCGGCCAGCTGCGCGCCCAGATCGGCCATGTCCATCCTCCTCGATGCGGCGGGCCGGACGTCCCCGTCGGACAACCGAGGCATATCACACCGGGTGCACAACGGCGGAGTAAAGCCGACCAGCCGCCAACCCCGCGCCACTATGTTGTCCGCGACGGACAACGAAGCGGAGTTGCACATGGTCGCCGACCTGGACGCGCTGCGCGGCGAACTGGCCGCGTTGGCCGTGGACGACGAACTGCTGGACGCGATCGTGGACGGCGCCCGGGCCCACTCGGCCCCGGTGGCCGCGCTGCCCCGGCAGGAGACCGTGCGGCACGTGCCGGCGCTGCTGTCCTCGGCGCTGGCCGCGTTCGCCGGAAACCGGGGCCTGTCCCGGGCCGAGCTGGCCGCCGCGGCCCGGCTGGGGGAGGACCGGGCCGAGCAGGGCGTGCCGCTGGCCGCGCTGCTGGACGGCTTCCAGGCCGGGCGGGCCGAGGCGATCAAGGTGGCCATGACCCGCACCCGGGCCGCCGGGGTGCCGGCCGAGGTGCTGCTGGACGCGCTGGTCGAGCTGGACGGGCTGATCAGCGAACTGGAGCACCAGCTCACCCACGCCCACCACGCCACCGAACTGGAGCGGGCCCGCACCGCCCGGGAGCAGCGGGCCTGGCTGCTGCGCCGGTTGCTGCTGGCCCGGGGCGAGGCCACCGACGAACCGCTGGCCCAGCCGTTGCGGGCGGCCGGGCTGGATCCGGCCGGGATGCTTTTCTGCCTGGTCAGCGCCGAGCACGAGCCGAGGGCCGCGCACCGGCTGGAGGCCCGGCTGGCCGGTGCTGCCCGCGGCATCTACGGCCTGCTCGGCGGCTATCTGGTCGGCGTCTCGGCCCGGGTGCCGGACTGCGCCGAGGCGACCCTGCTGGTCACCGGCCCGGCGGTGCCGGTGACCGAGCTGCCCGAGTCCTACCGGATGTGTTGTGCCGCGCGGGATGCCGGGCTGCGCGACGGCGCGACCGGGCGGCTGGCGCTGACCGAACTGGCGGTGGACGCCGCGCTGGACACGCTGCCCGGCCTGGGCCGCACCCTGGCCGGCCAGCGGCTGGCCGCGCTGACCCCGGCCGACGCGTTCCACCGCGAACTGGCCGCCACCGCGCTGGCCCACCTCGACCACGGCGGCCGCCTGGAGGCCACCGCGCACGCCCTGCACGTGCATCCCAACACGGTGAAATACCGGCTGCGCCGGTTGCGCGAGCTGACCGGGTTCGGCGCGGACGCCGACCCGCCGGGCGGCGCGGTGCGGACGGCGGTGCACTGGTGGTGGGCCCTGCGCACCTGGCAACGCAGCGCGTCCGGTTGATCGCCAAGGGGAACAATTCGGAATGGGCCGTTCGCGTTCACTGATAAACACGCCGGAAAAGCTCCGCCCGCGCGTCCGCGCGGGCATTCACCCGGGTTGTTCCGCGTCCTTTTCTTCCTGATTCCGCCGGTCCGGGGGCTTGTCGTCGGAAACAGGCCCGTCCACTTCGGCCGGTCGCGTGGTATTTCCCACATTCTTGGCCGGTGCCAAGATCACCCAGCGTTTCGATTGGTGACCCGTCGTCGAGGTTGCGTCTACGGGCTGGTCAGCATGGCCACCGCGACCCGGGTCAGCTCGGCGCAGATCTGGTCCACCTCGGGGGTCCTTCCGTTGCGGGTCCACTGGTAGACCAGCTCGTTGACCGCCCCGATGAACGCGGTAGCGGCCATCTCGAAGTCCCGGGGCTGGGCGTCGCCACGGCGCACCGCCCGCTCGGCCTCGCCCATCACCAGCTCGCGCAGCCGCTCGCCCCACCGCTGCCGGTGCGCCTCCACCTCGGGGCTCACCCCGACCACCTCGACGTAGTTGATCCGGGTCCAGCGCGGATCGTCCGAAGTGGTGTGCACGTAGGCGGTGATGGCGGTGGCCAGCCGCGCGGCCGTGTTCAGCTGTTGTTCCTCGGCAATTGAAAGCGCTCCGTACACGGCTCGTAACGCTTCGGTGTTCACCTGATCGTAGAGGGCGATCAACAGTGCCTCGCGGCTGATGAACTCCTCGTAGAAGTTGCGGGTGGACACGTTCGCCGCGGAGCACAACCGGTCGATGGAGGTCGCCCGGAACCCGTTGGTACCGAACAGCTCCAGGCCCGCCGCCAGCAGACGATCCCGCCGGTCAGCGCGACGGGCCTGGGCAGTTCGGCCACCGTAGTCCCGACCCGCAAGCGATCGCGACCTCGGCGCAGCGCCAGTCATGCCGCCAATCTTGGCACGCCCGTCCGGGTGAAACACCCGGGATGCCGAAGTTGGCGCGGTCCGCTTGGTTACGTTTGCGCCTCCCACCCGACATGCGGGCGCAAGATCGGGTCCGTAAGGTTTACGCCATTTGGCACACAGTTGAATCACAATCGCGCCACGGAGGCCGCGCGGAGCTAGCCTTTCCGGCGACAAGGGCTGAGTCTGTGCGGGATTCGCGGGCCGGGTGTGACCGCGATCCACACGTATGCGATCACACCGGCAACGAAAGGGGTCGAACCGGATGACGGCACCGCTGGACGTTCCTGGCTCGTCCACAGAAGCAGTGCCCGAGGCAACGACGGCGGGCCTTGGCGAGAAGGCGATCCAGGGCCGGTCCCTCGGTCAGATCGCCTGGATGCGGTTGAAGCGGGACAAGTGGGCGCTGACCGGCGGAGTGGTCATCGTGGTGCTGGTGCTGCTGGCGGTCGCGTCGGTGTTCCTCAACGCCGCGCACATCATCGACCCGGACACCTTCCACTCGGAACTGATCGACGCCACCTTCGGCCGGCCCACCGGCGCGTTCGGCGGGATCAGCCTGCAGCACCCGCTGGGCGTCGACCCCGCCAACGGGCGTGACCTGCTGGCCCGGGTGCTGGTCGGCTCCCAGTTCTCGCTGCTCATCGCGGCCGGGTCCACCCTGCTGTCGGTGCTCATCGGGGTGGTCATGGGCCTGCTCGGCGGCTTCTTCGGCGGCTGGGTGGACGGCGTGATCAGCTGGCTGATGAACGCCTTCCTGGCCTTCCCGCTGCTGCTGTTCGCGATCGCGCTGTCCGGCGTGGTGCAGCAGTCGGCCTTCGGCCTGACCGGCAACGCCCTGCACGTGCTGGTGCTGGTGTTCGTCATCGGCTTCTTCAACTGGCCATACATCGGGCGTATCGTGCGCGGCCAGACCTTGTCGCTGCGGGAACGGGAGTTCGTGGACGCGGCGCGCAGCCAGGGCGCGCGCGGCGGGTACATTCTGCGCCACGAACTGCTGCCCAACCTGCTGGCGCCGATCCTGGTCTACACGACGCTGCTGATTCCCACGAACATCCTGTTCGAGGCCGCCCTGTCGTTCCTCGGTGTCGGTCTGCACCCGCCCACCCCGACCTGGGGCGGCATGCTCTCCGACGCCGTCATCAACGGGTCGTACTCGGTCGATCCGGAGTACGTGCTCGTGCCGGGCCTGGCCATCTTCATCACTGTCATGGCGTTCAACCTGCTCGGCGATGGCCTGCGGGACGCGCTGGATCCGCGTGCCCGGTAGGGCGCAGACGTTTTTCGTTTTCGTACAACGAGGAGGCGTGTCACGCGCATGAAACGACGGAAACTGATCAGTGTGGCCCTGGCCTGTGCCGGGCTCTGCCTGGTCTCGGCTTGTGGTGGTAGCAGTAGTAGCAGTAGCGGCTCGGCAGCCTTCGACGCGGGCAACACCTCGATCGTGAACGCGTCGGATGCGACCGGTGGCACGCTGAACTACGGCATGACCAACCAGTTCGACTCGGTGGACCCCGGCAACACCTACTACGCCTTCAGCTGGAACTTCTCCCGGCTGTACGCGGTGCCGCTGCTGTCCTACAACCCGGCGCCGGGCAAGGCAGGCGAGAACCTGGTCCCCGGTCTGGCCACCGGCATGGGCACCACCAGCGCGGACGGGCTGACCTGGACCTACCACCTCAAGTCGGGCATGAAGTTCGCCGACGGTGAGCCGATCACCAGCGCGGACGTCAAGTACGCCGTGGAGCGCACCTTCGCCAAGGACGTGCTGCCCAACGGTCCCGCGTACTTCCAGACCTACCTGGCCAACGCGGCGAACTACCCCGGTCCGTACAAGGACAAGGACCCCAACGGCCTGGCCGCGATCGAGACCCCCGACGACACCACCGTCGTGTTCCACCTGAGCCAGAAGTTCTCGGACTTCAACTACCTGGTGGCCAACCCGCAGACCGCGCCGGTCCCGCCGGCCAAGGACACCGGCGCCAACTACCAGACCCAGGTCGTCGGCTCGGGCCCGTACACGATCAAGCCCGGTTCGGTGAACCCGACCACCGGCTTCAGCCTGATCAAGAACCCGTACTGGAAGTCCTCGAACGACCCGTACATCAAGCAGACCGCCGACCAGATCAACGTCAGCTTCAACCTGGCGGCCGACGACCTGGACAACCGGCTGCTGTCCGGCTCCATCGACCTGGACCTCTACGGCACCGGCCTGAACACCGCGGCCCGGTCCAAGGTGCTGTCCAGCGCGCAGCTGAAGAAGAACACCGACGCGGCGCTGTCCGGGTTCCTCTGGTACTACCCGATCGACACCCAGGTGATCCCGAACGTGGACTGCCGCAAGGCGGTCGAGTACGCGGCGGACAAGACCCTGTTCCAGAACGCCTACGGTGGCGACCTGGCCGGTGGTGACATCGCCAGCACGGTGCTCCCGCCGAACATCATCGGCTACAACAAGTTCGACGACTACGAGGCGCTGACCCAGCCCGGCGGCGACATCCAGAAGGCCAAGGACGAGCTGGCCAAGTGCGGCAAGCCCACCGGCTTCTCCTTCAACGTCGCCGTCCGCGGTGACCGGCCCAAGGAGGTCGCGTCCGCGCAGGCGCTGCAGACCGCACTGGCCAAGGTCGGCATCAAGATCGACATCCTGCAGTACCCGACCGGTCAGTACGGCACCAGCTACATCGGTTCGCCGAGCTTCATGCAGCAGCACAACATCGGCATGGGCACCTACGGCTGGGAGGCCGACTGGCCGGACGGCTTCGGGTTCCTCTACTCGATCGCCTCCGGCAACGCCATCCTGCAGGCGGGCAACTCCAACATCTCGATGTTGAACGACCCGCAGGTCAACAACCTGCTCAACCAGGCGGCGGCCACCAAGGACCAGGCCCAGCAGACGCAGATCTACCAGCAGATCGACAAGATCATGATGGATCAGGCGACCGTGCTGCCCGAGGTCTACGCGAAGTCGTTGCTGTACCGGCCCTCCGACCTGACCAACGTCTACGTCTCGTCGGTGTTCGGCATGTACGACTACACGCAGATCGGCAAGAAGTCCTCGTAACGCGCGAACGCACCGGAAGCAGGTGAAGGCACCGGTGGCCGGCGGCGCGAACCGCCGTCGGCCACCGCCGCCGTAGAGTGTGATCACGTTCATCATCCGCCGGCTGATCGCGGCCGTGTTTCTGCTGATCGTCGTCAGTATCGTGACGTTCGGCATCTTCTTCGTGGTGCCCAGGCTGGCCGGTCAGACCACCGATCAGCTGGCCGCCGCGTTCGTCGGCAAGAGTCCCAGCATCAAGGCGCTGCACGAGATCGAACAGCGACTCGGGCTGAACCTGCCGCTGTACGAGCAGTACTGGAACTTCGTGAAGGGCCTGGTGGCCGGCGAGTACTACGACACGGGCACGCAGATCGTGCACTGCCCGGCGCCGTGCTTCGGCTACTCCTTCAAGAACCAGCTGCCGGTGTGGCCGCAGATGCTCAGCGTGCTGCCGGTGACGCTGTCGCTGGCCATCGGCGCGGCCATCATCTGGCTGCTGGCCGGGGTCGGCATCGGCGTGCTGTCCGCGCTGCGCCGCGGTTCCTGGTTCGACCGGGCCGCGATGACCGCCGCGCTGGCCGGTGTGTCGCTGCCGGTCTTCTTCACCGCGCTGATCGCCCTGGCGCTGTTCCGGGACGCGTTGCCGATCTTCCCCGACGCGGGCAACTACATCCCCTTCTTCGACAATCCGGGACGCTGGTTCTGGGCGCTGGTGCTGCCCTGGATCACCCTGGCCTTCCTGTACGCCGCGCTGTACGCCCGGCTGACCCGGGCGGGCATGCTGGACACCATGGGCGAGGATTTCATCCGCACCGCGCGGGCCAAGGGCCTGCCGGAGCGGACCGTGGTGGTCAAGCACGGGTTGCGGGCCACGCTCACCCCGATCGCCACGATCTTCGGCCTCGACCTCGGACTGCTGCTGGGCGGTGCGGTGCTCACCGAGACCGCGTTCTCCCTGCCGGGCCTCGGCCACTTCGCCTATCTGGCCATCCAGGCCCAGGACCTGCCCGAGATCATGGGCGTGACCATGCTGGCCGGCTTCTTCGTGGTCATCGCCAACCTGATCGTGGACGTCCTGTACGCCGTCATCGACCCGAGGGTTCGCTATTCATGAGTGACGAGACAGAATTCCTCGACGTGCCACCGCGTCCCGGCGAGGAGGGCTTCGTCGACCTGGCGCCCACCCCGTCGGAGAAGTTCCTCGAACTGCGCGACCTGCGGGTGCACTTCCCCACCGACGACGGTCTGGTCAAGTCCGTCGACGGCCTGTCGTTCAGCCTGGAACGCGGCAAGACGCTGGGCATCGTGGGCGAGTCCGGTTCTGGCAAGAGCGTGACCAGCCTGGCCATTCTCGGTCTGCACCGGAAGGCCAGCATGTCCGGTGAGATCTGGCTGGACGGCCAGAACCTGGTCGGCCTGCCCGAGGACGATGTGCGCAGGCTGCGCGGCAAGCGGATGGCCATGATCTTCCAGGATCCGCTCTCGGCCATGCACCCGTACTACACGGTGGGCTCGCAGATCATCGAGGCGTACCGGGTCCACAACAAGGTCTCCAAGCAGGTGGCCCGCAAGCACGCCATCGAGATGCTCGACCGGGTGGGCATTCCGCAGCCGCAGTCCCGGGTGGACGACTACCCGCACCAGTTCTCCGGCGGCATGCGGCAGCGCGCCATGATCGCCATGGCGCTGTCCTGCGACCCGGAACTGCTGATCGCCGACGAGCCGACCACCGCGCTGGACGTCACCGTGCAGGCCCAGATCCTGGACCTGATCCGGGATCTGCAGCAGGAGTTCAACTCCGCGGTCATCATCATCACCCACGACCTGGGCGTGGTGGCCGAGCTGTCCGACGACATCCTGGTGATGTACGGCGGGCGGATGGTCGAGTACGGCACGGCGCGGGAGATCTTCCGCGAGCCGCAGCACCCCTACACCTGGGGCCTGCTGGGCTCGATGCCGCGACTGGACCGTGACCGGGCCGACCGGCTGCTGCCGATCCAGGGCACCCCGCCCAGCCTGATCAACCTGCCCTCGGGTTGCGCGTTCCACACCCGCTGCCGGTTCGCCGACCTCAACGGCGGCGCCAGTGAGACCGAGGTGCCGGAGCTGGTCGAGGTCAGCACCGGGCACCAGGTGGCCTGCCACCTGTCCCCGGAGAACCGACGACGCATCTGGGACGACGAGATCAGCCCGAACCTGTGACCGACGGACGCGAGAACGAGATGACTGAGCAGACCGCGGAAACCACCGCCGCCGAGACCCGGCCGGGCGGCAATCCCGGCGGCACGGGCACCGGCAGGCATGCCCTCCAGCCGGAGAACCTGCTGGAGGTGTCCAGCCTGCGCAAGCACTTCCCGGTGCGGCGCGGGCTGTTGCAGCGGGCCAAGGGCGCGGTGAAGGCCGTGGACGGCCTGGATTTCACCGTCACCAAGGGGGAGACGCTGTCTCTGGTCGGCGAGTCGGGCTGCGGCAAGACCACCACCGGCCGGCTGCTGACCCGGCTGCTGGAACCGACCGACGGCAAGATCCTGTTCGAGGGCCGGGACATCACGCACCAGTCGATGGGCGCGTTGCGCCCGTTGCGCCGGGACGTGCAGATGATCTTCCAGGACCCGTATTCCTCGCTGAACCCGCGGCACACCGTGGGCACCATCGTCGGCGCGCCGTTCCACCTGCAGAACGTGCACACCGAAAAGGGTGTCAAGGCGGCGGTGCAGGAACTGCTGGAACTGGTCGGGCTGAACCCGGAGCACTACAACCGCTATCCGCACGAGTTCTCCGGCGGGCAGCGGCAGCGCATCGGCATCGCCCGCACGCTGGCCCTCAAGCCCAAGCTGATCGTGGCCGACGAGCCGGTGTCGGCGCTGGACGTGTCCATCCAGGCCCAGGTGATCAACCTGCTGGAGGACCTGCAGAACGAGCTGTCGCTGACCTACGTGATGATCGCGCACGACCTGTCCATCGTGCGGCACGTGTCCGACCGGGTCGCGGTGATGTACCTGGGCAAGATCGTGGAGCTGTCCGAGGCCAGCGCCCTCTACAGCACCCCGCACCACCCGTACACGGTGGCGCTGCTGTCCGCGGTGCCGATCCCGGATCCGGACCGGCGCAACCAGCGGGAACGGATCCGGCTCACCGGTGACGTGCCCAGCCCGCTCAACCCGCCGCCGGCCTGCCGGTTCAACACCCGGTGCTGGAAGGCGCAGGACATCTGCCGCACCCAGGAGCCGCCGCTGGTCGAGCTGCCCGGCGAAGAAGGCAGCGGACACCGGGTGGCCTGCCATTTCCCGGAGAACCCGACCGGCTGATTTTCCTTGCTACGTGGGCGCTTTCGCTGGTCGGCACCCGTGACGGCGCCTACGTCGCGTTGTGGGAGGATGCCCGACCGTGCGTCACTACGCCGATCTGCACATCCATTCCAAGTTCAGCCGCGCCTGCAGCCGGGACTGCGATCTGGAGCATCTGAGCTGGTGGGCCCGCCGTAAAGGGGTGGCCGTGCTGGGCACCGGCGATTTCACCCACCCGGCCTGGTTCGAGCAGATCAGCACCTTGTTGGAACCGGCCGAGCCGGGTTATTTCCGGCTGCGCGAGGACGCCGATCGCGAGGTGTTGCGCACCCTCCCGCCGACCCTGCGGGGCGAGGTCCGGTTCGTGCTGCAGGTGGAGATTTCCACCATTTACAAACGGGATGAGCACACCCGCAAGGTGCACCACCTGTGCTTCGTGCCGGATCTGGCCGCAGCCGAGAAGTTCACCGCACAACTGGCCAAGATCGGCAATCTACACTCCGACGGCCGCCCCATTCTCGGCCTGGACTCCCGCGATCTGCTGGAGATCACGCTGGAATCCGGCGAGGGCGCGTTCCTGATCCCGGCGCACGCCTGGACGCCGTGGTTCGCCGTGCTGGGCTCGAAATCCGGCTTCGACGCGGTGGACGACTGCTACGCCGATCTGGCCGAGCACGTGTTCGCGGTGGAGACCGGACTGTCGAGCGATCCGGAGCTGAACTGGCGAGTGTCCGGTTTGGACCGCTTCCATCTGATCTCCAACTCCGACGCGCATTCCCCGCCCGCACTGGCCCGCAACGCGACCATTCTGGACACCGAGTTCGGCTTCGAGAACCTGCGCCGCGCACTGGAAACCGGCGACGGCTATGTCGGCACCGTGGACATGTTCCCGGACGAGGGCAAGTATCACCTGGACGGGCACCGCAAGTGCGGGGTGCGGTTGGAACCGGCGGAATCCCGGGCAATCAAGGACATCTGCCCGGAGTGCGGCAAACCGCTGACCGTCGGCGTGCTGCACCGCATCGAGGAGCTGGCCGACCGGGAACCGGGCCGCCGCCCGGACACCGCGGGCGAGTTCCGCAGCATCGTGCCGCTGCCGGAGATCATGGGCGAACTGCTCAAGGTCGGCCCCAAGAGCAAAGCCGTGGGCAAGGCCATGGACGAACTGGTCGGCACGCTGGGCCCGGAACTGGACATCCTGCTGGAGATGCCGGTCGACGAGATCGAGCGAGCCCGCAATCCCTTGCTCACCGAGGCGATCACCCGGCTGCGCGGTAAGCGCGTCTTCCGGGAGGGCGGCTACGACGGCGAATACGGCGTGATCTCGGTGTTCGCGCCGGGCGAGCTGGCCGCGCCGTCGAAGGCCGCACCCGGTCTGTTCGAACTGGACCTGGACGTCCCCGAGCCCACTCCGAAGCGGGTGTCCGCGCCCCGCGAACCCAAACCGGAGAAGTCGGAAACCAAGGCGCCGAAAAAGAAATCTCCGGCCGGAAAGTCCATTTTGGACGCACTGGACCCGGATCAGCGGGCGGCGGCCGAGGTGACCGAGGGCCCGCTGCTGATCGTGGCCGGCCCGGGCACCGGCAAGACCCGCACCCTCACCCACCGGCTGGCCGCACTGATCCGGGAACAGGACGTTCCCGCGACGGACTGTCTGGCCGTCACCTTCACCCGCCGCGCCTGCGACGAACTGCGCGAGCGGCTGGAAACCCTGGTCGGCGAGCGGGCGGCGGACATCACCGTGGCCACCTTCCACCGGCTCGGCCTGACCATCCTGCGCGAACAGGCGCAAGCATCCGGGTTGACCGCGAACTTCGCGGTGGCCGACGAGACCGCCCGCGTCGCGGTGTTGCGCGAGCTGCTGGGCGAGCGGCCGGCCCGGGAACTGCGCCGGATGCTGGCGGGCATCTCCGACCACAAGCGCACCGCGGCCGCCCGGCTGGCCGCGGGCGAACCGGCGCCGGCCGCCGACGCCGAACTGGCCGATGTGGCCGGCCGGTACGACAAGGCCCTGCGGGCCAAGGACTTGGTCGACTTCGACGACCTGATCGCGTTGCCGGTCCTGCTGTTCACCGGCGAGCCGGACATCCTGGCCGAATACCGGGCCCGGTGGCCGTGGCTGTGCGTCGACGAGTACCAGGACGTGGACGAGCTGCAGTACCGGCTGCTGCGCCAGCTCTGCCCGCCGGAGGGAAACCTCTGTGCCATCGGCGATCCGGACCAGGCCATCTACGCCTTCCGCGGCGCCGACGTCGGCTTTTTCCTGCGCTTCCACCAGGATTTCCCGACCGCCCGGCAGGTCGCGCTGACCCGCAACTACCGGTCCAGCCCGGTGATCGTGGCCGGTGCGGTGGCCGCCATCGCGCCCACCACGCTGGTCGCCGATCGCACATTGCAGGCCATGCGGGACACCGGCGAGTCCGCCGAGAAGATCACCGTCCACCCGGCGGCCAGTGAGGAGGCCGAGGCCGAGTTCGTGGTGCACACCATCGAAGCGCTGCTCGGCGGTTCCAGCTTCCACGCCCACGACTCCGGCCGGGTCACCGGCGCCGACGGACTGCGCGGCGGACTGTCCTTCGACGACATCGCCATCCTCTACCGGGCAGGCAGCCAGGCCCGCCCGATCATGGAAGTCCTGGCCCGGGAGGGACTTCCGTACCAGAAACGCTCGCACGACCGGCTGCGCGACCACCCCGGCGTGCGCACCGTGCTGGACCGGCTGGTCATCCCCGCGGCCACTGAGGACAGCACTCCGATGCTGGTGCGCGCGGCCGCCCAGCGCGCCATCGACGAACTGGACGTGGACGTGCTCGCCCCCGACGAGCCGCGCCCGGCCGACGCGGTGCGCGAGGCGGTGGACCTGCTCACCCCGGTGGCCACCCGGCATGCCGCCGACCCGCACGCGTTCCTGGCCGAGCTGTCCCTGGGCAGCGAGGTGGACACCTGGGACCCGAGGGCCAACCGCATCTCGCTGCTGACCCTGCACGCGGCCAAGGGCCTGGAGTTCCCGGTGGTGTTCATCGTCGGCTGCGCGGACGGCATGCTGCCGCTGCGCTGGCCGGGCGAGCAGGCCACGGCCGAGGCGGAGGCCGAGGAACGCCGGCTGTTCTTCGTCGGCGTCAGCCGGGCCCAGTCGCATCTGTACCTGAGCCACCCGGCCACCCGTGGCGGCGGCGCCGAGCTGCGGCCCTCGCCGTTCCTGGCCGCACTGGACGAGGACCTGCTGCACCGGCAGGCCGCGTCCCGCCCGGTCCGGCAGCGGCGCAACCACCAGCTGCGGCTGCTGTAGCCCGGGTCACAGTCCGAGGCTGTCAGAAATTCTCCCGCTGCCCGGTTCGAGGGGTGGCGAAAGGAGATGGAGATGCCACAGGCGAAGCACATCGTGGTGATCGGCGCGGGGTATGCGGGGCTGGCCGCGGCCAAACTCGCGGCCCGCTGGACCGGCGCCGAGGTGACACTGGTCAACGCGGTGGAGAAGTTCGTCGAACGGGTGCGGCTGCACCAGTTGGCCGCCGGTCAGGAGCTGCGCGACTGGCCGCTGGCCGAGCTGCTGGCCGGCACCGGGGTGCGGCTGGTGATCGGCGAGGTCGCCGAGATCGACCCGGACGGGCACACCATCGGCCTGGCCGACGACACGGAACTGGCCTACGACACGCTGATCTACGCGCTGGGCAGCCAGGCCGATCTGGACTCGGTGACCGGTGCCGGGCAACACGCGCACACCGTGACCGACCTGGCCCGGGCCACCGCGCTGCGGGCAAGGCTGCGGGAGGGTGGCACGGTCGCGGTGATCGGCGGCGGGCTGACCGGCATCGAGGCCGCCGCCGAACTGGCCGAATCACTGCCGACGGTGAAGGTCCGGCTGCTCACCGGCGGCCGGCTGGGCGCCGCGCTGTCGGAGAAGGGCCGCGCGCATCTGCGCCGCACCTTCGACCGGCTGGGCGTGGAGGTCCGCGAGGACGCGGTGGTCATCGAGGTCCGCGCCGACGGCGTGCGGCTGGCCGGCGGCGAGCACGTGGCCGCCGACACCGTGGTGTGGACGACCGGGTTCCGGGTGCCGGATCTGGCCCGGGCCGCCGGTTTCGCGGTGGACGAGCACGGCCGGATGATCGTGGACGACACGCTGCGCTCGGCGTCCCACCCGGACGTGCTCGCCATCGGCGACGCGGCCGCGATCCACCGGCCGGACGGGCTGGAACTGCGCATGGCCTGCGCCACCGGCCTGCCCACCACCCAGCACGCCGTTCGCGCTCTGGCCGCCCGGATGTCCGGCCGGCCGGTCGGTCCGCTCAAGTTCCGGTACGTCAACCAGTGCATCAGCCTGGGCCGCAAGGACGCGCTGATCCAGTTCGTGCACAACGACGACCGTCCGCGCGAGGCGGTGCTCACCGGCCGGTTCGCCGCGCTGTACAAGGAAACCGTGGTGCGCAGCGCGACACTGTTCGAGCGGCACCCCACGCTGCCGGCCTCGTTCTAGACGTGGCGCGATTTCCTCGTCACCCCGAGCTGATCCGCACAGCACGCGGGCCGGGTGCAGTCAGCACCCGGCCCGCAGCTCTTTCCGTCCGTTGGATCAGATGGGCAGTCTCGGCCCGTGGATCGGTCCGGGCCGGACCGGTGTCGGCGCCCCGTTGCCCCCGTTGGTCGTCGTGCCGACGGTCAACGTGAACGCCTGGGTCGTCGAACCGGCGGCATTGGCCGCGCGGATGGTGAACCGGTACGTTCCCGACAGCAGCGGCGTGCCGGACAGCGTCGCCGTGCCGTTGCCGTTACCGGTCAACCGCATGCCCAGCGGCAGCAAACCCGCCGAGATGCCGATCGTCGGAGCCGGGTAGCCCGTTGTGGTCACCGTGAAGCCGGCCGCCTTGCCCCGGGTGGCGCTCAGCGTGGCCGCGCTGGTGATCTTCGGGGCCTGGTTCACCGTGACGGTCAGCGTCTGCGTCTTGCTGCCCACGCCGTTGTTCGCGGTGATGGTCAACGCGGACTTGCCGCCCGTGGTCGGGGTCCCGGCCAGGGTCGCGGTGCCGTTGTGGTTGTCGGTGAAGGTCAGCCCCGCGGGCAGCGCGCCGGTCTCGGTGAGGGCCGCGGCCGGTGAACCCGTGGTGCGGACGGTGAAGTTGCCCGCGGTCCCGGTGCTGAACGTCGCCGAGCCGGCACTGCTGAACCCGGGCACCGAGCCGACCACAACGGACAGCGCCTGGGTGGCCGTGCCCGCCAGGTTGGTCGCCGTGACGGTCAGGTTGGTCGTCCCATTGGCGGTGGGGCGGCCGCTGAGCACCGCGGTGCCGTTGTGCTGGTCGGTGAAGGTGAGCCCGGCCGGTAGTTTGCCGGTCTCGGTGAGCCCCGCGGCCGGTGAACCCGTTGTCCGGACGGTGAAACTGCCCGTCGTGCCGAGCACGAACCCGGCCGTGCCCGCGGTGGTGAACGCCGGTCCGGAGCTCACCGTCACGGTCAGCGCCTGGCTCACCGTGCCGGCCGAACTGGTCGCCGTGACGGTCAGCGGATAGCTGCCGCCCGCGGTGGCCGCCGGGGTGCCCGCGATGCTCGCCGTGCCGTCCTTGTTGTCAACGAAGGACAACCCGCTGGGCAGGGCGCCGGTCTCGGTGATCGCCGCGGCCGGATACCCGGTGGTGGTCACCGAGAAGCTGCCCGCGGTGCCGGTGCTGAACGGCGCGGTGGCCGCGCTGGTGATGGCCGGGGCCTGGCTCACCGTGATGGACAACGCCTGGCTGGCGGTGCCCGCGGTGCTGGTCGCGGTGACGGTCACGTTCCCGGTCCCACCGGCGGTGGGCGTGCCCGCGATGGTCGCGGTGCCGTTGCCGTTGCCGTTGTCGGTGAACGTCAGCCCGGCCGGCAGGGCGCCGGTCTCGGTCAGCGCCGGGGCGGGCGAACCCGTTGTGGTGACGGTGAAACTGCCCGCCTTCCCGCTGGCGAACCCGGCCGTGCCGGCACTGGTGATGGCCGGTCCGGTCGGATCGGTCACGGTGATGGTCAGCGTCTGGTTGACGCTGCCGGTGCCGTTGGTCGCGGTCAGGGTCACCGGGTAACTGCCCGCGCTGCCCGCCGCCGGGGTGCCGGAGATGGTCGCCGTGCCATCGTTTTTATCCACAAAGGACAGTCCGCTGGGCAGGATGCCCGACTCGCCGATCGCCGGTGCCGGATAGCCGGTGGTGGTGACCGAGAAGCTACCCGCCGCGCCGGTGCCGAACGAGCTCGTGCTGGCACTGGTGATGGCCGGAGCCTGGCCCACCACCACGGACAGCGACTGGGTCGCGGTGCCGCCGGTGTTGGTCGCGGTGATGGTCAGGTTCGTCGTCCCGGTCCCGGTCGGCGTGCCCTGCAGCAACGCGTTCCCGTTGCCCTCGTCGGTGAAGGTGAGCCCCGGCGGCAGCGCGCCGGTCTCGGTGATGGCCGGGGTGGGCGAACCCGTTGTGGTGATGGCGAACGCGCCGGCCGACCCGTTGGTGAAGAACGCCGACGCGCCACTGGTGATGGCCGGACCGGCCGCCGCGGTCACCGTGATGGTCAACCCGAGGGTGGCCGTGCTGCCCGAGGAGTTGGTCGCCGAGAGGGTGACCGGGTAGCTGCCCGCGGTGCCCGCCGCCGGAGTGCCGGCGATGGTGGCGGTGCCGTTCCCGTTGCCGGTGAACGTCAGTCCGGACGGCAGCGCGCCGGACTCGGTGATCGTCGCGGCCGGATACCCGGTCGTGGTGACCGTGTAGGTGCCCGCGCTGCCCACGGTGAAGCTGGAGGTCGCCGGGCTGGTGATCGCCGGCGCCTCGGAGTTGGTCAGCGTGAAGCTCTGCGTCGCGATGCCGGAACTGGACGTCGCGGTCAGCGTGATCGGATAGCTGCCCCCGGATCCCGCCGCCGGAGTGCCGGCGAGAGTGGCGGTGCCGTTCCCGTTGTCGGTGAACGTCACGCCGGAGGGCAGCGCACCGGTCTCGGTCAGCGCCGGGGTCGGCGCGCCGGTCGTGCTGATCGTGTCACTGAACGCCGCGCCCACGATCGAGTTCGCGCTGGCCGCACTGGTGATGGCCGGCGCGACGACCTCGGTGAGCGTCTGCGTCGCGCTCCCGCCCAGCGTGGTCCAGTCCGACAGCGTGCCGCCGTAGGCCTGGCCGAACGCCGAACCGTTCACCGTGGTGCCCGCGGGCACGGTGACCGGCACGCTCGCCGAGCCGGTGCCGGAGTTGGTCACCGTGACCACCCCGTTGGTCACCGACGCGCTGACCGTGTTCGCGGTTTCGGTTGCCGCCCAACCACTCTGCCGGGCCAGCGCCTGGGCCGAGGTGGTGTCGGTGACCTGCGACAACGGCACCGTGTACCAGTTGTTGTACTGGGCCAGCATGTCGTTGATCAGGCTGATCAGGGTGTAGCCGTAGTCGGCGCCGCCCTGCTGCGCAGGCCCGATCAGGTCGGACTGGTGCGCGTAGCTCATCCTCGGGTTGTTGCCCAGCACGTGGCCGAGCATGATGTGCGACTCCGAGGCCAGCAGGGACGCCTCGGTGGCCGGTGCGCTCAGGCAGGTGGTCGCCGAGGTGGCCACACACCGCCCGTTCTCACTCGGATACGTGCTGTCCCCGATCGACGTGTCCGGGTTCACGTAGAGGGTGTTGTACTCGGACAGCTGGTTGGCCCAGTTGCTGGCGTTGTAGTAGATGTTGCTCGGATAGCGTGGCGCGGAACTCGCCCCGCCGATGGTGTAGGAGTTCGGCTGCCGGGAGGCGTCCGAACCGAACGTCTTGATCGCCGCGCCGTTCATCGCCGCCGGCATGTTCGGGCTTTCCAGCCCGGAGTGCTCGCCGGTGACCACCGCGGTCGGGTCGTAGTTGGTCAGCCCGTTGGCCTGCGCGAAGGCCACATCCAGGCCGATCTGGCCCTCGATGCTGGTGGTCGGGTCGGTCGCGCTGGCCGGTGTCCAGTCGTTGCCGCCGCTGCCCGCGCATTCGATGCCCGGGTTGGTCGCGGTCGGGTAGCTGCTGTCGGTGTCCGGCGTGGTGCCCGGCGCGGTCGCCCCGCTGTCGGTGAAGCCGTAGGTCGCGGTGCCCCCGGCCGGGTTCTCGGCCACCTGGCCGACCAGCCCGAAGGTGCTCGACCCCGGATTCTCGCGGTAGACCTTGTACCCCCAGAAGCCGGTGCCGCCGGAGAACTCGCTCTCCAGGGTGGACAGTGACCCCCCACCGCCGTTGGTGGCGTCCGGCCAGCTCAGCGACGCCGAACCCGACGCCCCCACGGTGACCGGGATGGCCGCCGAGGGCTCGGACTCGCCGTACGCGGTGGCCGCGGTGACCTCGTAGGTGTAGTTGCCCGCGGCGATGCTGCCGCCGCCGCTCACGGTGGCCGGGTTGGTGGCCGGCGCCTGCCACACCATGCAGCCCAGGTACAGGTGCGACCAGGTGTGCGTGATCCAGTTGAAGTCGCCCTGGTCGGCCAGCAGCGCGTTGATCAGCCCGCTGCTGTTGGGCGCGGTGTCGTCCACGGTCACGCCCGGGTCGGTGTAGGTCGTGCCGTTGATGGACACGTTGCCCGTGCACTTGGCGTTCGACGTGTCGGTCGCCGACGGTTCGGTGCAGGCGCCCGCCGCGTTGAACGCCATCTCCAGCTTGATCCCGGTCTGCTGCTCCCAGTTGGCCACGTAGGCCACGTCGGTCGGGCTCATCAGCGAGTCGGGCGGACCGTCGGCGGCGTTGCCCTGCACGGCGGTCGGGCAGCCCACGTCGACCGGATCGGTGGCCGCCGGGGTGCATTGGTACTGCCGGCTCCACTCGTTGTCCGCGATCATCACGTCGTCGACGTCCTGACCGTAGTAGTTGCGGTACAGGCCGAGGTGGGTGTTCTGGGTGACCCAGTCGACCAGACCCGGCCCGAGCAGCAGCCACTGCAGGCTGCTGGCGTTGTAGTCGAAGGTCAGTGCCAGCTCGGCCACGTTGGCCTGCGGGTCGGTGCCCGGATGCTGGTAGACCGCGGCCAGCACCTGGTTCGCGGAGTTGGTCAGCCACGGGGTCACCGGCGCGCCGGACGTGGTGGTGGCCGGGTAGCCGTAGGTTCCGGTGTCCATCGGCACCGGGCCCTTCAGCTGCGGCATGGCGGCCAGCGCGGCGGCGGACAGGGTGTCCGTGGTGCCGTCCTGGGCGCCGCCGCTGGCCGCGGTCAGGCCGAGCTGGGGCGCCGGATAGATGTAGCCGTCGACCTGGCGGACGCCGAAGGCGGCTTCGTAGCTGAACAGCGAGTCCAGCTGGCCGGCGCCGAAGGCGTAGGGCGAGTCGGCGATCACCACACCGTTGAAGTTGCCCACCGTGCCCGAGGACAGGGTGGGCAGGGTGACCGTTTCGCTGCCGTAGGACCCGCTCGCGGTGGCCAGGGTGTAGGGCACGCCCTCACTGTCCAGTGTGGACTGCCAGGCGGCCGTGGTCGGATCGCCCGACCCGTCGCCGAGGAGCAGGATGCGCAGGTTCAGTTGTTGTGGTGTGCCGGCATTCGCGGTGGCCCCGGCCGCAACGGCGAACATCGCGCCGAGCATGGTGGCCACGAGCACCGCGCCGTATCTCAACCATCGAGGAAGCTTGTTCACGACTTCAGGCCCTTCCAAGGGAGGTCGCGCAAATTACAAAGAATCAGCGTCGCGCGCGATTCGGTTACTGTCAATATTTCCGACAAATTAGGGTCGAATTACCCTGGGTCGACGGGAAAAGGCCGTCCGGCCTCAGCGCGCCGGGCCGAAAGGCCCTGTTGGCGGCTCAGATACATCGGAGACCCGGCTATTACTGTGAAAGATTTCATGAAACGCGACCGGGCGCAGCAACCGTTATTCGAGCGTTATGATCTTTTTCCTGTGACGATGGGTTGTCGGCCGGATGACGTGCCGTGATCGGGCCAGGTGACCGGTTTGCCCTGGGCGGTCCATCTGTGCGCGGGCGGTGACTGCCGGGGGATGCCTACCTGCGCTTTCTCTACCGAGCGTAGTGATGAGGCCTGCTAGTGAGTGTCTTTCCGTGATCTACTGGTCCGGCCAGGCGACCTGGCAGGCTCGCTGTCTCCAGCTGTAACGGCTGTGCTAAATAGTCGATAGTGCCTTTTGTGGGGGGACAGATGGGGCGCTTTAATTCCTTAGGCGAAAGAAAACCGGTCTGATGGATATTGCGCTGATGACAGAGGGCACCTACCCGCACTCCTTCGGTGGAGTGAGCGTGTGGTGTGACCAATTGGTGCGAGGTATGCCGGAACATCCTTTTCATCTGGTGGCTCTCGTCGGCGCCGCGGACGAGCGGGTGGCGTGGGAGCTGCCCGCGAACGTCGCCTCGGTGACCGCCATTCCACTGTGGGACAACCATCCGGTCCGCCGGCCCGGCCGCACCGCGCGCCGCCGGTTCGGCCAACTGATCCGCTCCACCTTCGCCGCGCTGCTGGACGACACCGAACCCGAGCCGTCGCGGCTGGACTGGTTCGCCGACTCGCTGCGCGCCCTGTTCGAGTACGGCCAGGAAGAAGACCTGTCCGGTGCGCTGCGCACCGAGGACACCATGCACGGACTGCTGGACGTCTGGCACGACGTGCGCCCGGACGGCAGCCCGCCCACCGTGTACGACGCGGTGACCGGACTGCAACTGCTGGAGCACTCGCTGCGCCCGCTGTCCGCCCCGCCGGTGCGCGCGGACGTCTCGCACTGCGTGGCCAACGGACTGGCCGCGCTGCCCGCGCTCACCGCGAAATGGGTGTACGGCACCCCGATCCTGCTCACCGAACACGGCATCTACCTGCGCGAGCGGTACCTGGGCTACCGCAACACCGGCTACCGCTGGCCGGTCAAGGCGCTGCACCTGGCCTTCCTGCGCGGCATCTGTGTGCTGGCCTACCGGGAGGCGGGCATGCTCGCCCCCGGGAACATGTACAACCAGCGCTGGGAGGAGCGCCTCGGCGCCAAGCACGCGCTGATCCGCACCGTGTACAACGGCGTGGACCCGAACGCCTTCCCGCCGGTGGAGGCCGAACCGGAGGTGCCGACGGTCAGCTGGGCCGGCCGGATCGACCCGATCAAGGACCTGGACACCCTGCTGCGCTCCTTCGCCTTGGTGCACAAGCAGATTCCCGAGGCGCGGTTGCGCGTGTTCGGGGGCACCCCGGCCGGCAACGCCGGCTACCTGGAGCACTGCCGGACGCTGACCAAACAGCTGGGCATCGCCGAGGTGACCACGTTCGAGGGCCGGGTGGCCGAGATCCGGGACGCCTACGTGGCCGGGCACGTGGTGGTGCTCTCCAGCATCTCCGAGGGCTTCCCCTACACCGTGATCGAGGCGATGACCTGCGGGCGGCCGTGCGTGGCGACCGACGTCGGCGGGGTGTCCGAGGCGATCGGCGACACCGGTGCGGTGGTGCCACCGCGCGACCCGGAAGCCATGGCCGCGGCCTGCGTCGAGCTGCTCACCGACCACGTGCGGCGGCTGCGCCTCGGCATCGCCGCCCGCCAGCGGGTGCTGGAGTTCTTCACCCTGGACAAGGCGATCGACACCTTCGACGAGATCTACCGCGGCCTGACCGGCGGCACCGTCGCCGAGCCCGAGCCGGCCGACGAATTCGACGAGCTGAACGAGGGGGCGGTCGCGTGAGCGAGCGCGGAACCACAACGGACGAACCGGCGCTGGCCCCGCGGGGCCGAAGATGAGCGCGCCGACCATCTCCGAGCTCGACCAACTGGCCGGCCGCGCGCTGCCCACCGTGCCCGGCACGCGCACCGGAGCCGGCACCGGCGAGACCCTCGACGAGCTGTGCGAACGCTTCGAGAGCCTGTGCGCCAACGCGGTGGACGCGCTGGAACTGGCCGCGGGCCTGGAATCCGACGGCATGTCCGACCAGACGGCCAGGGTCCGCTACGGCTACCCGGACGTGTTCAGCCTGGCCGAGGAGATGTATCGGCGCACCCTGCGCGACCCGGCCGAACCGGCCCCCGCGGAGAATCCGTGGCACAGCCCGGTCGGCCGGCATCTGTTGCACGGCCTGCTGTTCGGCCTGCCCGCCCTGTGCTTCCCGGTGGCCGGTCCGCTGATGGCCGGCCGCGGCCCGCTGGTGGTGCTGGTGGCGGCCATGCTCACCGCGTGGTCGGCCAGCCAGGGCCTGTCCTACCTCGGGCACGCCCGGCGCAGCAGGCTGGACGGGCCCGGCTCCCGCCGGGTGCTGCGGGTCGGCCTGCCCATCGGGGTGGCCGGGCTGACCGCGGTCGTGCTGCCGGCCGGTTTGTTCCTGCACCTGGGCTGGCCGGTGCTGGTCTTCGCCATCGGCCAGGGCGGCTACCTGCTCGGTGCGACCGTGCTGTTGGTCTGCGGCGCCGACTGGTGGCTGGCCGGGGCGCTGGCCCCCGGCGTGCTGGTCTCCACGATGTACCTGCTGGCCGGCCAGCCCGCCTGGTCCCGCTCCCTGACCTGGTGGGCGGTCGAGCTGTCGCTGGCCCTGACCATCGGCTTCGCGGTGTACCGGACGACCTGGCCGCGTCCGAAGCCGATGTCCGGTCCGTTCCGCGCGGCCGAGCTGCGCGCCGCCGGGCCGACCGCGGTGTTCGGCCTGCTGGTCGCCGGGCTGCTCACCTTTCCCCTGCTGGTGGCCAAATTCCTGCCCGGTCAGCGGCTGGACACCGGAGCGCTGCTCGGTGCGCTGCCGCTGTCGCTGTCCATGGGCATCGCCGAATGGCGGCTGTACGCCTTCCGCGGCCGGATCGACCGGCTGATGCGGCGCACCGACCGGCTGGCCGAGTTCAGCGTGGGCGCCCGGCTGGTCCTCTCGGCGGTGCTGGCCGAGTACGTGCTCAGCGCCGGCGCCCTGGCCGTCGCCGTCGCGGCGCTGGCCAGGCTGCTCGGCATCGATCTGCGGTGGACGGACGGGCCGGCCTTCCTTGGCTATCTCGCCCTGGGCAGCGCGTTGTTCCTGGCTCTGCTCCTGCAGGTCTGCATCGGCGCCCTGCCGGTGCTGGGCTGGTGCGCGGGCGCCCTGGCCGCCGAGGCGGCCCTGGTCTTCTTCACCCCGTACGCACCGGTGCTGCGGGTGCAGTTGGTGGTCGCGGCCGGTATGGCGGTCGCGTTGCTCTGGCATGCCGCCATCACGTTGGGCCGGGTGTCCCGGCATGCCGCCTGAACTCACTCACCCAGAAAGGAAAACCCGACGATGAGCGATCTGGTCGCGGTGACCGGCGCCGAGGGCTTCATCGGCTCGCACCTGGTGGAGACCCTGGTGCGCCGGGGCCATCAGGTGCGAGCCCTGGTGCTGTACAACAGTTTCGGCTCCTACGGCTGGCTGGACTCCCTGGAACCGGAGGTGCTGGCGCAGGTCGAGGTGATCTCCGGCGACGTGCGCGATCCGGCCTGCACGGCCGAAATGGTCGCCGGCGCGCACACCGTTTATCATCTCGCGGCGCTGATCGCGATCCCGTATTCCTACCGCGCACCTCGGTCCTATGTGGACACGAATGTGATCGGCACGCTGAACGTGCTGGACGCGGTGCGCGCGGCCGGGGTCGCCCGGCTGGTGCACACCTCGACCAGCGAGACCTACGGCACCGCGCGCACCGTGCCGATCAGCGAAACCCACCCGCTGCAGGCGCAGTCTCCTTACGCCGCCTCGAAAATGGCCGCGGACAAGCTGGTGGAGAGCTACCACCTCAGTTTCGGCGTGCCCGCGGTGACCCTGCGGCCGTTCAACACCTTCGGCCCCCGGCAGTCGGCCCGCGCGGTGATCCCGACCGTGGTCAGCCAGCTCGCCAATGGCGCGCGCCGCATCCAGCTCGGCGCACTGGACCCGACCCGGGACTTCCTCTACGTCAAGGACACCGCCGCCGCGTTCGTCGCGGTCGGCACCGCCGCCGCGTCCGCGGTGGAGGGCGAGTTGTTCAACGCGGGCACCGGCGAGGAGGTCTCCGTCGGCACGCTGGCCGAGGACATCGCCCGGCTGATGGACGTGGAGGTGGAGATCACCGAGGACCCGCAACGGATCCGCCCCAAGAACTCCGAGGTGATGCGACTCGTGGCGGACGCGAGCAAGCTGCGCGACCGCACCGGGTGGCAGCCGGCGTACACCCGCGACGACGGGCTGGTCGACACCATCGACTGGTTCCGCCGCCCGGGCAACCTCGCTCGGTACAAGCCGGGCGTCTACAACCAATGACCCGAAAGGCATGCGATGCACGCGATCATTCTGGCCGGCGGCAAGGGAATCCGACTACGGCCGTACACCACCCGGTTGCCCAAACCGTTGGTGCCCATCGGAGATGAGTTCTCCATCCTGGACATCGTGCTGACCCAGCTGGCGCAGCGCGGGTTCGACAGCGTCACCCTGGCTATCGGCTACCTCGGCGATCTCATCCGCGCCTACGTGGGCGATGGCACCCGGTGGGGCCTTCGGATGGACTACGCCACCGAGGAGGTGCCGCTGGGCACCATCGGGCCGGTGCTGCAGATCCTGGACCGGCTGCCCGAGCGGTTCCTGGTGATGAACGGCGACGTGCTCACCGACCTGGACTACGCGGATCTGCTCGCCCAGCACGAATCCACCGCCGCGCCGCTGACTGTGGCCACCTACCAGCGGCAGGTGAAGATCGACTTCGGGGTGCTGGGCACCGAGGACGGCCAGGTCGTCGAGTTCACCGAGAAGCCGACACTGTCCTACCGGGTCAGCATGGGCGTGTACGGGGTCAGCCGGGACACTCTGGCCGGCTACGCCGCGGGCATGCCGCTTGGCTTCGACGAACTCGTGCTCGACCTGCTGGCCAAACAACAGCCGCCCAGCGAGTACGGCTTCGACGGCTACTGGCTGGACATCGGCCGGCCGGACGACTACGACCGGGCGAACGCGGAATTCGACTCGATCCGCGGCACCCTGCTCAAGGGCGCATGATGCGCCGGGTGCTGGTCATCGGGGCCAACGGGTTCCTTGGCAGGCATGTGTTCCGGCTGCTGTCGCGGCAGCCGGAACTCGCCGCCGTCGGCACGTCCCGCGCGGGCTCGCCCGACCTGGCCCGGCTGGATCTGATCCTGGACCCGCCCGCGGTGGTGGGCGCGGTGCTGGCCGCGGCCCACCCCGATGTGGTGGTCAACTGCGCGGGGGCGGTGTCCGGCGAGGCGGCCGACCTGGCCGCGGCCAACGTGACCGGCCCGGCCAAACTCGTCGGCGCGCTGGCCCGCTACGCGCCCGGCACCCGGTTGGTGCACCTCGGTTCGGCCGCCGAATACGGGCTAACCGAGCCGAGGGTGCCGATCACGGAAACCCGGGAGCCGCACCCGGTCGGCGTGTACGGGGTGAGCAAGCTGGCCGGCACCGAGACGGTCGCCCTGGCCCGCACGTTCGGGCTGGACACCTTGGTGTTGCGGGTGTTCAACCCGATCGGCGCGGGCGCCCCCGCGACCAGCCTGCCCGGCCGGCTGCTGGCCGAGCTGTGCCGGGCCACGGCCGAACACGACGCGGTGCACCTCGGTTCGCTGGACTCGGTGCGCGATTTCGTCGACGTGCGGGACATCGCGGACGCGGTGCTGGCCGCGGTACAATCGTCCACAGTGGACGAACCGGTGCTGAACGTGGCTTCCGGCCGGGCCACGCCGGTGCGGATTCTGGTGCGCGACCTGGTCCGGCTGTCCGGTTTCACCGGTCCGGTGTTCGCCATCGGTAACGGCTCGGTCCGGTCGGCCGATGTGCCTTGGCAACAGGCCGATGTTTCCGCGATCGCGCGGGAACTGGGCTGGAAGCCCGCAATCGACCTGATGGATTCGCTGCGTGAGATGTGGCAGGCGGTGACGGATGATGCGAATGACTGATCCCCTGGCGCCGGTGGTGCCGGCCTACTTCCACCCCGCGGTCGCGGGCGAGGAGTGGCGGACCTTGTCCGGGGTGGCGGACTCGGTGCGGCTGGTGGTGGCCAACGTGGCCAGCGGCTCGGGCGAGGTGGCCGACGCCGCCTACGTCGAGGCGATAGACCGGTTGCGGCGCAACGGAGTTCCGGTCGCCGGATACGTGGACACCGACTACGGCCACCGCGACCGCCCGGACGCGCTGGCCGACGTGTCCCGCTACCGTGACTGGTACGGCGTGTCCTCGGTGTTCTTCGACCGGGTGTCCAGTGGGATCGAGCACATCCCGCACTACCGGGCGCTGGCCGCGAACTCCAGGCGGCTGGGCATGGAACTGGTGGCGTTCAACCATGGCACCCACCCGGTGCGCGACTACGCCGAGTACGCCGATCTGCTTGGCACGTTCGAGGGTTCGTTCCCGGCCTATCTGCAGACCGACGTGCCCAGCTGGGTGCACGACTATCCGGCGCAGCGGTTCTTCCACCTGTTGTATGACACCCCCGCGATGCTGGCCGACACGGTGGCCACGCTGGCGCTGGAACGCAACGTCGGCTCGGTCTACCGCACCGAACGCTCCGGCCCCAACCCGTGGGACATGCTGCCCGCCAGCTTTCCCACCCACCTGGCCACCGGCTGAGCACTGAACGATGTCGCCGCGGCAGCCGATCCGGCTCGCCGCGGCGGGCGATTCAGGCGGCCGCCGCGGCCCGGCGCGCCGCGCTGGCCGCGACCGCGCCGAGAAACGCCAGCGTGGCCACCCCGATGATGGAGAAACTGGGCGGCAGCATCGGAAACGCGTAGGCCAGCGCCAGTCCGACCCACACGTCCAGCACCGCGATCAGCACCGACAGGCCCAGCGCCCGGTAGGGCCGGGTGGTCAGCCGCAGCGCGGTGGCGGCCGGTGCGGCCAGCAGTCCGAGTAACAACAGCGCCCCCACCGCCTGGCTCGCCTCGGCCGCGCACGCGCCGACCAGAGCGAGAAAAACCAGGCCCAGCAAGCGAACCGGCACGCCCCGGGCCGCGGCCACGTCCGGGTCCAGCGTGCCGAACAGCAGCGGCCGGGCGATGGCCAGCAGCGCCAGGCACACCGCGGCGGCCACGCACAGCGCGATCACCGCCTGACCGGCGCTGATGCCGAAGATCGAGCCGAACAACACGGTCACTCCGGCCGAACCGTTGCTGGTGCTGTGTTCGGCGGTGTAGACGGCCAGGAACAGCACGCCCAGCCCGAGAATCCAGGCGAACACGTTGCCGATCACCACATCGTCGGCCTGGCCCCGGCGGCCCAGCGTGCCCATGAACACGGCCACCGCGATGGTCGTGACGAACAACCCCAGCCGCAGATCCACGCCGAAGGCCAGCGCGGCCATGGCGCCGGTGAACGCCACGTGCGACAACGCGTCCGCGGTGAACACCTGCGCCCGCAACACCAGGAAGTACCCGGCCAGCCCGCAGGCCGCGGCGATCCCGGTGGCGGCCAGCACGGCGTGGGCGAAGAACGGATGGGACAGCGGACCGGTGATGAACCCGATCATGCGGCGGCCACCGCCCGTCGCCCGGACCGGGCCAGCCCGGCCCGGATCGCCCGGGTGGCCACGAACACCACGAACGCGAACGTCGTGACGTAGAAACCGATCGGGTAATCCGAGTAGTACGCCACACCGAGCCCGACCCAGGTGACCACGACCCCGATGACCGCGGACAGCACCAGCCCGAGCAGCGGCCGCGCGGTGATGGCCTGGGCACTGGCCGCGGGCATCACCAGCAACGCGAACACCAGCAGCGATCCGGTGATCTGACTGGCTTCGGCCACCGCCGCGCCCAGCAACACCAGGAACAGCACCGAAAGCGTCCGCACCGGCACGCCTTTCGCTTGCGCCACAACGGGATCGATCGAGGCGAACAACAACGGCCGCCCGATCGCGGCCAGTGTGATCAGCACCGCCACGGTGACCGCGCCCAGCACCAGCACCTGCCTGCCGGTCACGCCGAGAAAAGTGCCGAACAGCAAGGCGTTCAGCCCGTCAAGATAACCGTGGTACAGCGTGACGAACAGGAACCCCAGTCCCAGCGCGAAAGCCTGGGTGATGCCGGTGGCCGCCGACTCGTGCCCGTGCCGGCCCACCCGGGGGATGGCCGCGATCAGCAGCGCGGCCGCCACGCAGAACCCGAAATACCCCGCGGTCGTGGACAACCCGAGCAGTGCCGCGCCGGACGCGCCGGGAAAGCCGACCACGGCCAGGGTGTGCCCGGCGAAACTCTGCCGGCGCAACACCATGAACCAGCCCATCGCGGCCGCGGCGACCGCGACGATGGCCCCGGCCCGGAAAGCGTTGACCATGAACGGAAACGACCACATCTGCTGGATGTCGAGCAGGATGTTCCAGCTCGGTCCGGGCATTCCGTCAGTGGGCATGCTCGTCCCCGTGCCGGTCGATGTGCACCGCGGGCGCCTCGGGCTGGCCGACCACGATGAGCCGGCCGTCGGAGGTGCGCACCACCTCGATCGGGGTGTCGTAGAGCCGGGACAGCGTCTCGGTGCTGATCACCTCGGCCGGCGAGCCGCAGGCCGCGGCCCCGCGCGCCAGGTACAGCACCTGGTCGAGGTAGGGCAGGATCGGATTGACGTCGTGCGCCACCATCAGCACGCTGACGTTCTCCTGCCGGCAGATGCGGCCGATCAGCGCCGCCACCGCGGCCTGGTTGGGCAGGTCCAGGCTGTCCAGCGGTTCGTCCAGCAGCAGCACCGAGGGACGCCGGACGAGGGCCTGCGCGATGAGCAGCCGCTGCTGTTCCCCGCCGGACAGTTCGCCGATCGGCCGGTGCGCGTACGCCGAACCGCCGACCAGTTCGATCACCTCGGCCACCCGCCGCCGGGTCGCCTCCCGGCCGGATTTGCGCAGTGGCAACGGAATTCCCCACCGGTCGCCGTCCAGCCCCATCCGCACCACGTCCACGCCGCGGATGCGCAGCGAGGCGTCGAAACTGCGCCGCTGCGGCAGATAACCGACCCGCTGCCGGGCCCGCCCAGGCCGCTCGCCGAGCACCTCGATCCGCCCACTGGCCGCAGGCAACAGCCCGAGCACCACCTTGACCAGGGTGGACTTGCCGACCCCGTTCGGCCCGAGAATCGCGACGAACTCACCGGGCCGAACGGTCAGGTTCACCCCGTGCCACAACTCCCGGCCGCCGAGCCGCACCCCCGCGTCGCGCAGGGTGACCACCAGGGTGGGGTGGGCGGCGGTGTCGCCGGGGCGTCCGGTGTCCACCAGCTGACCGCCGCCCTGCTGCGTGCTCACGCGTCCTACTTCCCGGTGGCCGTGGCCAGGGCCTTCTGGATGCCCTGGAGCTCCGTGACCTGCCATTGTTGGAAGGTGTCTCCGGCCGGGGACAGGGTCTCGGTCACCGTCGCCACCGGAATCCCCGCCGCCTTGGCCTCGTCCACTTGGGACTGTACGTCCGGCGTGGAGTTCTGGCTGTTGTCAACGTAGATCTTGATCTGCTTGTTCCGGATCTGGCCGTCGATGGTGGCCTTGTCGGCCGCGGTGGGGTCGCTGCCCTCGCTGATGGCGTCCAGGAAACTGGACGGAGTGATCAGGTTCAGCCCGAGCCCCTCGGCGAGCGGGCTGACGATGGACTCGGACGCGCCGATCGGGGTGCCTGCGTATGTGGTCTTGATGTCCGCGATGAGCGAGTGGTACTGGGCCAGGCCGTGATTTTCCAGGGTCTGCCTGCGGTCGGCGAAGTAGGCCGAGTCGGCCGGGTCCAGCTTCTGGTAGTCGGCGGTGATCTGGTTGATGACCGCTTCCACGTCGTCCGGCGAGTACCACCGGTGCGGGTTGCCGCCGGTGGGCACGTTGACCAGCTGGCCGACGTTGAGCACGGTCTGGCTGGCCGACCCGTTGGCCGCGACCAGATTGGTGGCCCAGGGGTCGTAACCGATGCCGTTGACGATGACGAACTTCGCGCCCGCGATGGTGCGGCCGTTGGCGGTGGTGGGCTCGTAGTCGTGCGGGTCGGTGTCCGGGTTGGTGATGATGCTGGTGACCGCGGCGTGGTCGCCGCCGAGCTGGGTGGCCAGGCTGCCCCAGAAGTTCTCCGCCGCGACCACGGTGATCTTGGTCGCGGAGTCGCCGGAGGTGGTGGGCGCGGTGGTGGCACAGGCGGTGGCGAGGGCGGTCAGCGCGAGGGCGCCGGTGGCGGCGAGCAGACGGGGACCGCGCGAGCGGATGGACATGCGACCGGGATCTCCTTGGTCGGGCGCGCCGCGTCCCGGTGGAAGCGACTGTGCCCCCGACCGTAGATGAATATGATTTTCAATTCAAGGTAGCTCGGCCTATGGTCTGAACCACGTGATCACTGTTCCGGCTGGCCGTCGGGGCCGGGAACGATCACCGGCAGCCCCATGGGCGGGGTGTCCAACTCCATCTCCCGGGTCGCCGGGGAGGGGTCCTCGGGCAGCCGGACCACCAGTACGACCGTCACGATGGCCAAGATCATCGACGCGATGGCGACCAGCGCGCCCGGTTCCAGTGCGGTGTGCACCTGGAACTCGCTGGACCCGGACAGGCTGAACATGGACCGCTGCACCTCGAACGCCAGCATCAGTCCCGTGCCCAGCACCAACCCCGCCGCCATGCCCCCGACCGGCCGAGCCCACCGCATCCGCGCGACGCGCGAGGTCATCAGCAAGGCGACGAACAACGCGATCGCGCCTGCCGCGATGAGCGGATAATTGCTCAGCGAACCGCCGCCCTGATAGAGCACCGCGACCGGCCCGTTCGGCCCGGTGACGCCCTGGCTGATGTTCGCCCCGGCGGCCGAGATCTCCATGATGAACGCGCGCCCGTCGGGGAGGTCGGTGATCTGCCGGATCAACGGCAGACTGGCGCCGAGAATGATCAGAATGCCGGTCCCGGCCAGCGCCCACCCGGTCACCTTCGCCGTGGCGGCGCGAGGTTTGGCCTTCGGCTGCGGCTGAGGCACTGATCCGTCGAGGACCCGCATGGTCACAACCGGCTGCTCACCGGTCTCCGGCGCACTGCCGGGAGCCGGAGGGAAGGTCGCACTCGACGAACTGACCGCGGCGACCGGACCGTCCGCGTTCGCGGTCTGCTCCTCCCGTTCCCCGCCCGAGTCTCCGCTCGCCGCCGGAAATCCTGGACCACCAGCGGGTTCGGCGAATCTCCCACCCAGCCCCTGCCCAGCCCGCGGCTCGAACCCGGTCCGGGTCAGCGGCTGCGCCGCCTGCGCGGGCGGTCGGCTAGCGGCATCGGATTCGGTGGGCCTTCCGGGTGCTTCATTCGTCTCATCCGGTTCGGCGGTGGAATCGCTCATATACCGATCCTGGCACTCCTCGCTGATCGGCCTTCGAGTCGGCGGCACACGCCCGTCAGCCGCGGAAATCGACGAAGAAAATTTCGCGGTGACCTGCCGGTCAGGCCACCCGCCCCTGGCCGTTGGCCACGATGTCCGCGGTGAACTCGGCCAGCGGATCGCACGGATCGGTGTAGTCCGGTGTGTCGGCCTTCGGCACGGTGATGCGCGCGATGATCAGCGTGTCGTTGGCGACCCCGACCTCGATCGTGCACTGCCCGGCGGTCAGCGCCGCACGACTGGCCGCGGTGCGGACCGCCGGGTACTCGCCGACCACGGTCGGCTGGAACACCGCCAGCCTCGAACGCTCCCGGTACAGCCCGGTCAGCCCGCCCGAGGTCAGATCGACCCGGGCGGTGTAGCTGGGCAGCCCGGCCACCGTCGCGGTCCAGGCGCAAGCGTTTGCGACCAGGTGTCCGGGGGAGCCGAGGTGATGTTGGGCGAGTTGGTCGGCGGTCAGCAGGCGGCACGGCTGCGTGGCCTGTCCGGTCATGTCCAGCGGATCGCCGCCGATGGCCGGCGCCCCGGTGCCGCTGGGCGGCGAACTCGACGATCCCGACGAGCACCCGGCCAGCGCCACCAGCCCGGCCACGGCCACGAGCAGGCCGAACAACCGGCTGCGGTGCTGCCCGGGCAGGTGGGGCGCCATCTCGAACTCCGTCGGTGTCCGGTCGGTTCCGCTGGCCGCCGTCCAGTGTGCGCCGCCGGATGTGTGCCCGGCGTTGCCCGGATGGCGTTGAGCGGGGGACCGAGCCCGGACAGCCGTGCGGGGCGCGCCCTGGTGGACGCGCCCCGCACGGGTCATTCGCGAGGGAAAAGGCCGATCAGAAGGCGCCGAGGCCCTTCGGGGAGCCCAGCCCGGTCGGGCCGTCCCAGCCGGTGCCCGCGTTGCACACCGCCTTGTCCAGGCTCGGGTAGTTGGCGCACTGGTCGTTCTGCTCGTTGTTGCCCGAGGTGATGTCGTTGAAGTTGCTCGAGTCCGCCGAGTACAGCGTGTTCGGGCCGTTGACCTCGCCGAGGTTGCCCGCGCGGGCGAACAGACCGCCGATGTAGGGCGCGGAGGCGCTGGTACCACCCACCACGGTCCAGTTCGGCGGCTGGTTGGTGCTCGGCGCGTACGTGTCGTACACGGCGACACCGGTGTTCGGGTCGGCGTCGGCGGACACGTCCGCGGCCGCCCGGTGACCACCACAGTCCTTGGTCACCGCGCTGGGCTGCCCGGTGGCCGCGGCGAAGTCGGTCTCACAGCCGCTGCCGCCACCGCTCCACGCGGTCTCCTGGCCGGGGCCGTTCAGCGTGGTCCCGCCGACCGCGACCACGGTGGGCAGGTCCGAGGGCCAGGACTGGTGGGTGCCACCGTTGAACCCGCTGTCCCCGGTGGACACGGTGATGGCCACGCCCTTCTTGTTGAAGGCCGCCAGCTCGTCACCGCTGGTGTTCTGGCTGGTCGCGGTGTAGCCGTAGCTGATGCTCACGGCCGACACGTTGGCCGCGGCCGCGGTGCTGACCGCCTTGCTGAAGTCGCTGGAGGAGGTGTCGTTGTCGTTCTCCCCGTCCTGCCACGGCACCGAGATCTCCAGCAGGTGGCAGCTCGGGCAGGCGGCGGAGGCCATGTCCATGTCCAGCGAGGTCTCGACCGCGATCTCCTCCTCGGCCTTGGCCCCGTCACCGCTGGTCTGCGGCGCGGGCTGGGCCCCACCGTCGAAGTTCTTCAGCGTCAGGCAGCCGTCGTCGGTGCCACAGGCCGACAGGCCCTCGGTGGACCGGTACTTGGCCAGGTCGGCGGCCAGGTTCGGGTCCACCCCGGCGTCGATGATGGCGATGGTGCCGGTGCTGCTGGAGCTGCTGGGCAGGCCGTAGGCCGAGGCCAGATCGCTGGGCCCGTACCCGCTGGGCGCGGCGGCGCTCATCGGGGCGGCGGAACCGGGCGCCGAGGTGACCACTTCGGCGTCACAACTCGGGCAGGCCTTGCGAACACCGTGGTCCTTGAGCAGGGTGCCGCTGCGGACCTCCTGCCGTAACTGCGCCACTTGGCTCTGCTGGCTCTGCGCGTTGGCCGAGGTGGTGCTCGCCGGGTGGGACTGGGCGCTCGCCGCGATCGGCAGCGCTACGCCGCCAGCGACCAGGGTGGCCACCGCTATGCGGGTGGTCCACCGCCTGACCGCCGATGTCGATGCTGACACGGTTCCTCCGTTCTGCCGACACTGTCCAGGTTGACCCGGACGAGTGTCACCAGATCGGACGACAACGAACACCCTTCGTAAGGATGACGGCAACACGACCAGAGTCGGTGTTCATTCACCGATACCAGTTGGACAAACCTTTTCCACAGTGGACTTAAGCTTGTCTTAATCCGCGCTTTCCACTGCCAGCACACGATATCCGCGATGTGAGCTGATCCGCTCCACCTCGTGGCCCTGTTCACCGAGCCAGCTGGCCAGTGAATCGGCGCCCAGATTGCGTTGCACCACCAGGTAAGCGACGCCACCGGGCCGCAGCCGGGGCAGCCAGGTCAGCAGCATCTCGTGCAGGGCCGGTTTGCCGACCCGGATGGGCGGATTGGAGTAGATCGCCGCGAACCGTTGGGTTTCCGGCATTTCGCCGACCAGAGAAAAGACCACATTGGACAGTCCATTGGCGGATGCGTTGGCAGCGGCCAGTTCCACCGCCCGGCGGTTCACGTCCACCCCGAACACCCGGCGGTCCGGACAGCGGCGGGCCATGGTCAGCGCGATCGGCCCGTAACCGCAGCCCAGGTCCAGCAGATCACCGTCGACCGGCGGCGACGGGGCCTCGGTGAGCAGCACCTTCGTGCCTGGATCGAGCTGTCGCGGGGAGAACATTCCGGCGTCGGTGGCCAGCCGCAGCGACACGCCCGGCAACTCGACGTCGACCACCCGCGGGGTGTGCTCGGCCGAGGGCGTCGCGGAGAAGTAATGCTGCTGGTCGGCCACGCCCGTCGTCCGTTCCCATCACTCGGCTGTCCGGAAATGGTAGCGCTCTAAAATTCTCCGGTGCCCGCCGTCATCACCTCCATGAAGGACGACCACCTGGTCACGCTGCGCGCGCTGCGCACCCGGGCCGGCCGCGAGCAGGCCGGTGCCTGCCTGCTGGAAGGCCCGGCGCTGATCGGCCAGGCGCTGGACGCCGGGGCCGCGCTGCGCTTCGCCATCCGGGTCGCCGGGGCGGAGGATCCGCTGGCCGGGCGGCTGGCGCGGGCCGAGGTCCCGCTGCTGGACGTGCGGGAATCGGTGCTGCGCCAGGTGCTGCACACCGCGCGTCCGGTGCACTGGGTCGCGGTGGCCGAACTGGCCGCGGCCGCGGGCGACGAGGTGGCCTACGGCGATTCCGCCGTGCTGCTGGACGGCGTGCTCGACCCGGGCAATCTGGGCACCATCGTGCGCACCGCGGTCGGCCTCGGCTGCTACGACGTGGTGTGCACCGCCGAGGACACCGACCTGACCAGCCGCAAGGTGCTCGACGCGGCCCGCGGCGCGGTGCTGCGGGCCCGTATCCGCCGGTTCGCCTCCCCGGCCGAGGCGGTGACCGCACTGCGCGAGCGGGGCTTCGAGGTGGTCGCGACCAGCTCGCACGGCCGGCTGCCGCAGGCCCGCACCCCGCTGTCCGGCGGGCCGGTCGCGCTGGTCGTGGGCAACGAGACCGAGGGGGTCAGCGCCGAGGTGCTGGCCGGCGCCGACCACGTGGTGCGCATCCCGATGGCGGGCGCGATCGAGTCGCTCAACGTGGGCGTGGCCACCGGGATCAGCCTCTACGAGCTGCGCAACCTGCGCGCCGAACGCCAGGCCCTGGCCGCCCTGCCGGAGGCCGACCGGACCCGCCTGACCACCCTGCTCGACCAGGTCCGCACCGATTGATCCCCGGCCTCGTGAGGCCGGATCAACCGGACAAAAAGGTCCGGACAAAAAGGCCAATCGATCGCCGCCGCCCCGGCACCCCTCGGCGTTCCGCCGAACCCGGCCCAGATCAGCCCGGGACCCCGCCGAATCGGGCCCGTCGGCTGAAATCGGCCCAGGTCAGCGCCGGGACCCGCCGAATCGGGCCGGTCGGCCGAAATCGGCCCAGGTCAGCCCCTGGACCCCGCCGAATCGGGCCGGGGTCAGCCGAAGTCGGTCCAGTATCCGCGGTCGAACGCGCCCGGCGGACGGCTGTCCGGGCCGAAGCTGATCGCCTGCCGCCCGATCTGCACCGCGGTGTCCGCCGCCTGGCGGGCCAGCAGCGCGTTCACCTCGTCCTCGGTCCGTCCCTCGATCTCCGTCCAGAACGTCAGCACCCGGTTGACGAACAGCGCGATCAGGTGGTCGCGCGCGGCCTGGAACCGCCCCGCGGCCACCCCGGCCAGCGCCTCGGCCAGCAGGATCGGCCACTGCTCGCGGCCCACCCGCAGCCCCCAGGGCGCGAACTCCAGTTCCAGCGCAGTGGGGAAGATCTCGCCCACCTCGGTGAGGTGCCGCTCCAGATAGCGGCACACCGAATCGGACACCGCCTCGATCACCGCCGGGTCCTGTCGCACCGCCGCCCCGTCCACGGCGCCGGTCACCTCGGGTGTGAGGTCCGCGCCGGTCGCCGCCGGCCGGTCCAGTTCGGTCGCCACGTGCAGCAGCGAATCCAGAACCTGTTGCGGCAGCGACAGAATCTTGGGAAACGGGGAGTTGTGCAGCTTGCGCCCCAACGGCACCTGGGCCACCCGGTGCCCGGCCCGCAGCGCGTTCCCGGTCAGCCACACGTCGATGCCGTACAAGTAGGCGCTCTCCGGCCGCGACCAGGTCAGCGCCTCTTCCAGGAACGCGCGGTTGAACGCGAACTCCCCGCCGATCGGCTGCTGCACGCCCGCGCCGAACACCCCGGCCAGCAGCGGCCGCACCAGATGGTTGGTGCTGTTGGCCTCGTACCGGTTGCGCCGGTACACCGGCACCGCGACGGCCGGGGCGTCCCCGCGCACCGCGTCGGCCAGCAACCCGACCCAGTCCGCGCTGGCCGAGCGCACATCGGCGTCCAGCAGCACCACGCGATCGGCGTCCAGCTCCCTGGCCTTGGCGAAGATGGCGAACACGTTGGTGCCCTTGCCGGTGCCGGTCGCCTCGGTGCGCACCGCGAACTTGCCGGCCCGCACGGAGGTTTCCAGGAACCGTTCGGCCGTGCCGTCGGTGCTTCCGTTCTCCGCCAACACGATCGCGTTGCCGCCGTCCGGGAAGGCTCGCGCCAGCCCGGCATCGGCGGCTTCCGCGACCGCACCCACCGTGGCCGCCTCGTTCCGCGCGGGAATGCCGACCACGGTGATGCCGGTGGCCCGCCGTTGTGGCGCGGCCTCAACAAGAATGCTCGTCACGATCCACCCCGCAGGTCGCGCCGTCTCCCGCGTCCCGTTCATCGGCACGCGGGGGACGGCGCCGTCACCGTCCCACTCGCAGGTTCGAGTTCGCGTGTTGCGGGGTGCGTGCCGCCAGGTTAACTCACGGAAAAGCCCTTCGACGCGGCGCGAGCAGCCAGGTGGCGTTCATCGTCAGTACGCCACCTGCACCGAGCCATTGGCCGAGACGAAGGTGATGGTGCCGTGCTGGAAGTTGTTCCGCCGGCCGCCGGTGACGCTGTACTCGTCACTCGTCGGGTAACCCAGCGGGCTCCGTTCCCAGCCCATCGACGCCCACTTCGACCGGATGAGCCCGTAGATCAGGTGGGCGCCGGTGCTCGGCGAGAAGTAGATGCTGGCGCCGTAGCTGTTCTGGCCGGTGAAGTGGTTGTACCGCCCGATCCCGTCCGGGGTGCTGGTTTCGTCGGTGGTCGGGTACCCCATCGGGCCGCGCTCCCAGCCGCTGGCCGACCAGGCCGCCCGGATCGAGCCGTACACCGCGTGCGCGCCGGTTTTGGCGGTCCAGTAGATGCTGGCGCCGTAGCTGTTCTGGCCGGTGAAGTGGTTGAACCGCCCGATCCCGTCCGGCGTGCCGGTTTCGTCGGTGGTCGGGTACCCCATCGGACCGCGCTCCCAGCCGGTGGCCGCCCACTCCGCGCGGATCGCCCCGTACACCGCCCAGGCGCCGGTGTTCGGCGTCCAGTAGATGCTGGCGCCGTTGTTGCCCGGGCCGGTGAAGTGGTTGAACCGGCCGACACCGTCGGGGGTGCCGGTCTCATCGGTGGTCGGGTAACCCAGCGCGCCGGCCGGACCGCCCAGCGCCTGGTAGTGGGCCAGGATCACGCCGTGCACCGCGTGCGCGCCGGTGGCCGCCGACCAGTAGATCGAGCCGCCGCGGAAGTCCTCGGCCATCCCGCCGTTAGCGGTCGAGTACTCCGCGTTGACCGGGTCGGACAGGTAGGACCGGGAACCGCCCAGCTGCGCGTAGTACGCGCCGATCGGGTCCACGTTGCCGGTCAGGCTGACCGCCTGCTCGCCCTGCCCGTCGTTGCCGGTGATGTAGTAGTCCGCGGAAGCCGGGTAGGCCGAGGCCGGGGTGAAGGTGACCGACTGCTGGATCTCGTCGCCCGGCTGCAGAACCTGGTTCTCCGCCAACGGGTTCACCGAGGAGAACACGCCCGCGGGCGCCTTGGCCTTGGTGACGGTCAGCGGCACGGTGCCGGTGTTGGACACGGTGAACGTCTTGGTCACCGACTGTCCGATCGGCACGATGCCGAAGTCCACTGTGGACGGTGTCGTGGTCAGTTCCGGCTGACCGGTCAACGCGACGCCGGTCAACGGCACCGTGACACTGCCCGTGTCCGAGGTGACCTGCAGGCTGCCGGAGTCGGTGTTGCCGGTGGCCGAACCGTTGGTCGGCGTGTAGGTCACGGTGATCACGGTGGACGCGCCCGGCGCCAGCTCGGTCTGCCCGCCGGGCAGGTTGGTGGCCGAGAACGGCGCGTTCGGCGCGGTGGCGCCGGTGATGGTTTCCGTTGCGGTGCCGGTGTTCACCACGTTCACGCCGAGTTCCTTGGCCGCCCCGGTGCGCACCTGACCGAAGTCCAGCGTGCCCGGGCTCGCGCCGAGACCGGGCTGGGTGCCCGCGCCGGTGAGCACCAGCGCGGTGCTGCCCGCACTGGTGTCGAAGGTCAGGTTGCCGCTGGTGGTGCCCCAGGTGCTCGGCGTGTAGCTCACCGGAACGGTCAGCGTGGCGCCCTTGGCCAGGGTGACCGGACTGGCTGGGGTGGTAGCCCCGGTGACCGCGTACGGCGCGGTCGCGCTGACCGAGTCGACGGTGACCGAGGTGGTCGCGGTGACCGTGATGGAGCCGGTGGCCGTGCTGCCCACCGCGGTCGAGCCGAAGTCGTAGGGCTGGGTGGTCAGTGGGCTGGTGGTGGGCCGGCCGAAACCGAGGACCTTGCCATCCCGGCTGCCCACGTAGACCCGGCCGGAATCCGTTGCGGGCACGGCGAACTTGCTCACCGTGCCGATCGGCGCGGAGTAAACCTCCTGGAGCACCCCGTTGACCGGGATCGGGTTGTACGCGCGCAACTGCCCGCCGGTGCCGGTGCTGCCGGTGGAGTACTCCACCCAGATCAGCGACGAGCCCGAGGTGGACCCGGAGGAGGTGATCACCGCGGAACCGGAGGTGTAGCCGAAGGTGTCCGCGCTGGTGCCGACCGAGGTCAGCGTGGGAGTGGCGCCGGAGTTGTCGTACTTCAACGCACGCAGCGGCCCGTTGGCCTCCACGGTGTACACGTAACCGCCGTCGCCGCCCCAGAAGGCCGGGTGCCCCCACACGCCGTTGAACGGCCCGGCCATGCTCACGTCGTCGTCGGTGCCGTTCGCCCCCTGGGAGGCGCCGCCGAGGTGGTCGGCGTCCAGCAGGTAGACCCGGCCGTCCTTGCCGACCTGCACCACCAGGTGCGGGTGCGCGCTGGTGCCGAAGCCGGCCGGGATCGCCATCGGGCCGCCCGAGCCGAGGTCCATGTCGTCCTGGTTGAGCGTGGTGTTGTCGTGCGGGGAGAAGAAGCTCTGCGCGGTCAGCGATCCGTCGCTGTTCACCGCCAGCCGCACCACCGATTCGCCCAGCGTGCTCGGCGGGGTGTCGCCGTTGGTCGGCGCGGGCGCGACCCCGTTGCCGGTGGCCAGGATGATCCGGCCCGCGCCGTCGGACACCAGTCCGCCGCCGGACTGCCAGATTCCGGCCTCGTCGGCGGAGGACGCCTCGACCGACCACATGGTGGTCTGCTTGCCGGTGGTGTCGTTCACGCCGACCACGTAGCCGGTGTAGGGCGTGGTGTCGCAGTGGCTGGCGAAGCCCGCGTAGACGACTCCGTTGAGCAGCAACAGACCCGGCCGCTGCATGGCGGTCTCCGGGTTGAACGAGACCGAGGGGTTGTTGGTCGGCGCGCCGGAGATGGTGGTGGGGAAGCCGGCCAGCTCCGCGCCGGTGGTGACGTTGAGGGCGTGCAGCTGCCAGGTCGGGTTGGTGACGCTGGTGGTGTAGGACTCGGCCGTGAAATAGACGGCGTTGGTGCTCGGGTCGTAGACCGGGGTGCCGGTGATGCCGATGTTGGGCACCAGGTCGCCGCAGCTGACCGTGCCCGCAGGCCACGGGGTGCCGACGCTGACCTGCCAGCGGATGGCCCCGGTGGCCGGGTCCATGCCGTAGACCTTGTCGTTCTCGGTGGCGGTGATCAGGGTGCCGTTGGCCACGATCGGCTGGGCGTAGACCTGGCCGTCGACCGAGGTGCCGAACAGCTGGCCGAAGTCGGAGGAGGTGACCGCGGCGGTGGACAGGTTGGGCTCGTTGGGGTCCCAGCTGGTGCGCAGGTTGTCGTAGGAGACCGTGGTCTCGTCCGCGCCCGTGGTGCTCGCGGTCGCGCCGGCCAGTCCGAACGCGAACAACGCGCCCGCCAGCAGGGCAGCCAGTGTCCTGGGTTTTGTCCGCATCGTGCCGCTCTCCCTCGCCACAGGTGCCTTCACCTCGACACGCGGTGCCGAGTCGGCCCAGTCATGTGCGAATGCAACAGGAAATCCCGAAATCCAACCGATAGTGGCTAGGGATAACCCGTTCGAGGGACTTGTTTCGAAAGAGCCATCGTCACATCGGGTGACGTTGTTACGGAAAGGCGAAAAACTCGATGAGCAATCAACTAAGCGTGATGAGGGCCGTGACCCTCGCCGAGTTCGGCGGCCCCGAGAAGCTGGTCTGCCAGGAGGTTCCCGAGCCGGTTCCCGAGCCGGGCGAGGCCGTGATTGCGGTGGTCGTGGCCACCGTGACCGGCGGCGACACCCACATTCGGGCCGGGGAGGCCCGGCGTCCGGCCCTTCCCGCGATCCTCGGCGAAGGCGTGGCCGGTGTGGTCGCCGCGACCGGCGCCGATGTCGACGAGTCGCTCCTGGGGACCAGAGTGATCATCGCCACAGGCGGGCTGGGCGGCTACGCCGAGCAAGTGGCCGGCCCCGCCGCCGACCTGATCCCGGTCCCGCCCGACTTACCGTTGGCCGACGCCGCCGCGCTGCTGATCGACGGCCGCGACGCGTTCGGCTGGTTCCGCGCCGCCCCGCCGGTGTCCGGTGAGTGGGTGCTGATCGCGTTCACCGGCGGTGGCGTGGGCAGCCTGCTCGTCCGCCTGTGCACCGCGCGCGGGGCCCGGGTCGTCGCGGCCACCGGCGGTCCCGGCGAACTGGTGCTGGCCGGCGAGTCGGGCGCCGAAGTCCTGGTCGACCACACCCGACCCGACTGGGCCGACGCGGTGCGCGTGGCCACCGGCGGCCTGGACCTGGTCTTCGACGGCGTGGGTGCGGAGGTCGGCCGGGCCGCACTCGGCCTGCTCCGCGACGGCGGCCGCTACTGCACCAACGGCAAGACACCGGCCCCCGAACCCATCGACGCCGAACGCCTCACCCTGCTCGGCCCCGACTCGCTTCCTGCCGACCCCCGCCGCCAACGCGTCCTCGCCGCCACTGCTCTCACCGAAGCCGCCGAAGGTCGCCTCCGCCCCACCATCGGCCAGACCTTCCCACTTGACCGAGCCGCCGACGCGCACACGGCCATCGAGACCGGCCACACCGTCGGCTCAACCCTCCTCGTCCCCTGATCGCGCCCCGGGGGATCGCCTGACCAGTCCCGTTCCACGGCCTGACCCTCGCCCGGCTGCCGCATGACCGGCCCGCTCGACAGCTCACCCCCGGGCCCGCCGCATGACCGGCTTACCGGTACCTGTGCGGGTGACCGGATCGTTCCGCATCGCGGCCCGATGATGCCTGTCCTCGTCCGTCGCCCGCGCGCAGAATCGGTTCCATGAACTCCGCGCTGCTCGTCATCGACGTCCAGGAATCCTTCCGCCGGCGCCCGATATGGGAGCTGATCTCCAACCCGGACATCGCCGACCCGGTCAACCGCCTGGTGAGCGCGGCGCGCGCCGACGGTGACCTGGTGGTGTGGGTCCTGCACGCCGAACCCGGCACCGGCACGGTGTTCGACCCGGCCAACGGCAACGTCCGCCCCATCAGGGGCCTGCAGCCACTGCCCGGCGAACCGGTGCTCACCAAAACCGCGCACAACGCCTTCACCACAACGAATCTGCACCAGTTGCTCACCCGCAACGGCGTGCGCGAGGTGCGGGTGAGCGGTATCCGCACCGAGCAGTGCTGCGAGACCACCGCCCGGATCGCCTCGGACCTGGGTTTCGACGTCACCTTCGTCACCGACGCCACCGCGACCAACCCGATCGAGCACTGGAGCGCGCCGGCCGGCCGCACGAATGCCGAAATCCTGGCCGACCCGCGCACCCTCGGCACGGCCGAGGTGATCGCCCGCACCGAGTACGCCCTGGCCGGCCGGTTCGCCACCATTCGCACCGTCGACGAGCTGCTCGGTGTGCCGGTAAGTTGACCGGATTGTGAGCCGAGTCGTCTTCCTGCTGGTCCCCGGATTCCACCTGCTCGACCTGTCCGGTCCCGCCCAGGTCTTCGGCAGCCTGGCCGACCTGGGTCACGACTACCAGCTCAGTTATCTGGCCGAACAGCCCACCGTCCCCAGCGCCCAGGGCCTGCCCGTGTGCGCGAGCACCGACTGGCTCACCCTCGACAAGGCCGACCTGCTGATCGTCCCCGGCTGGCGCTCCCGAGGCCGAGCCGACGCAAAACCCTTGTCCCGCAACGCATCAGACTGGCTGCGAACCCACTACGCATCGGGCGGCACGGTGGCCAGCGTCTGCGCGGGCGCCTTCGCCCTGGCCCAGGCCGGTCTGCTCGATGGTCGCCGCTGCACCACCCACCACGAGTTGCAGCAAGGCCTGGCCGAGCGTTTCCCCCGGGCGCGTGTGGTCCGCGATGTGCTGTACGTGGTGGACGGCCGGATCATCACGTCGGCCGGTATCGCCAGCGGCATCGATCTGGCCCTGCACCTCGCCGCGACCCGCCACGGCCCCGGCACCGCGGCCCGGGTGGCCCGCTCGATGGTGGTCTATGCGCGTCGGAATGGCGGTGAGCAGCAGGAAAGCGCGATGCTCAGATATCGCGGGCACCTGGTGGAGCCGGTTCACCTGATCCAGAGCGAAATAGACGCCCGCTTCGCCGAACGACTCCCGCTGGCCGAGCTGGCCCACGCGGCGAGTGTCAGCGAGCGCACGGCCACCCGCCTGTTCGTCCAGGCCACCGGCCTGACCCCGTTGCGGTACCAGACAATCCTGCGCGTGGAACGGGCCGAGCACCTACTCGGCCACGGCGCCACCATGACCGCCGCCGCCCGCGCCGTCGG
>DASZNF010000056.1:0-56499 GCA_035551355.1 Pseudonocardiaceae bacterium
GGGGTCGTTGGTCCGCTGCTCCGGCACCCGGACCCCGAACGGCACGGTCGGACCGGTCATCGAGGGAAACGCCAGGGCGAGTGCGAGCACCAGCAGTGACAAGGCGGAACTCAGGGCGATGGCAAGGATCATGGCGTGTCCTCTGACTGGGTGGAACCGAATGATTCGAGCACGGACCGGCAGGTCTGGACGATCTCGTCGGCCGACAGTCCTCTGGCGGCGGCCTCGGCCAGCAGGGTCCGGGCCCGCGCGGTCCAGTCCGCGCGGAACGGCGCGTCCGCGGCGGTCGAGATCACCACCGCGCCGGTCTTGCGGTTGAGCCGGATCAGGCCCTGCTGGCGCAGCAGGTCGTAGGCCTTGTTCACGGTGTGGAAGTTGATGCCGAAGTCCGCGGCGAGGGCCCGGGTGGCCGGCAGCGAGCTGCCCTCGGTCAGCACGCCGTCGGCGATCGCCTCCACGATCTGGTCCCGAAGCTGCTGGTAGATCGCCGTCTCGCTGGCCAAGTCCACGTTGAGGATCACGAACCCCCACCTCCGTCTTTGCTCTACTTATTATAGAACAAACCTCGCGGAGGGCAATGGGTGCGCCGGGTCGTTGTCGGCCTCGTAGCTGAGCACGTGCACGGGGAACCGTCCGGCGATTCGGACGTCGTGCCTGGCCGGCAGCGGAAAGGGTTGGGACGCAACGGATCCGACGCTACTCCCGGACCCTCCCGGCGCGGCACAACTCGGTGGCGATGCCGACGAACGAGCGGATCAGTGGCGCCGGATTCGCGCCGGCCCAGGCGATCACCAGCCGGCTGGACGGCGCGTCGCGCAACGGCACCGCGGTCAGCCCCTCGGGCAGCGGGTGGGTCAGCAGAGTCACCCCGACGGTGCCGTTCCACAGCACCGACTGGACGCATTCGTGCACCGTGCGCACCACGGGGCCGTCCGGCGCCCGGCCACCGGTGGGCAGACCGGTCCAGAAGTCCCGCCACACCGGGTCGGTGCCGTCCGGAAACCGGAAACACGAGCGGCCGGCCAGGTCGTCGGGGCTGAGTTCTTCCTTGTCCGCCAACGGATCGTCGGTGCGCAGCAGCACTCCGATCGGGTCGGTGCGCAGCACGCGCGTGCTGATTCCGTTGTCGTCGAACGGAGTCCGGGTCAGCGCCACGTCGACCAGACCGGCCCGCAATCCGATGGTCGGGTCGGACAGATCGCCCTCCCGGATGCTGACCCGCGCCGTCGGATGATGACGCCGGTAGGCCGCGACCAGCCGGGCGCCGAGCCGTTCCACGCTGTCGGCCAGCGTGCCCAGGGTGAAGGTGGGCGTGCCCGCCGTGGCCACCACCCGGTCGCGGGCCCGGTCGGCCTGCGCGAGCAGGGTGCGGGCCTCGGCGTGGAGTACCGCGCCGGCGGGGGTGAGCGCGACCCCGGACGGGGAACGCTCCAGCAGCACGCAGCCCAGCTCGGCCTCCAGCGCCTTGATCGCCCGGCTCAGCGGCGGCTGGGTCATGTGCAGCCGGGCGGCGGCTCGGCCGAAGTGCAGTTCCTCGGCGAGCGCGACGAAATACCGGAGCGTGCGCAGTTCCATCACCAGCCATGATGCCCGTCCGGTATCGGGATTGCGAGATCGGTGTTGGACGCGGGGCCCGGCCGAGGCTGGACTGGATCGCGCAGGCCGAGCCGAAGGAGTCGTCATGGCCGACGAGGAGTTGCCCGATCCGGTGGTGCGGGTCGACCGGGCGCGTGAGCTGGCCCGGGATCTGGTGGTCGTTCCCAACGAGGGCGTGGAGCTGGTCCCGAACATCGGCATCATCGGCGGGACGGACGCGGTGCTCGTGGTGGAAACCGGGATGGGGCCGGGCAATGCCGCGCGGGTACTGGACATCGCCACCGACTATGCCAAGGGGCGCAGGCTTTTCCTGACCACCACGCACTTTCACCCGGAACATGCGTTCGGCGCGCAGGTGTTCGCCGGGCGGGCAACGTATCTGTGCAATCGTGCGCAGGCCGAGGATCTGGCCGGGAAGGGCCCGGGATATCTGGACATGTTCCGCGGCCTGGGTGAATCGGTGGCGCGGCAGTTGACCGGAGTCGAGCTGGTGGCGCCGGATGTGGTGTACGACAAGGACTACGACCTGGATCTGGGCGGCCGGGTGGTGCGGTTGCGGGCCACCGGGCGGGCGCACAGCCGGGGCGATCAGGTGGTCCGGGTGCCGGACGCGGACGTGTTGTTCACCGGGGACCTGGCCGAAACCGGGCAGTTCGCCATCTTCCCGTGGTTGCCGCCGCACGACACCGAGGTGTCCGGCATCCGCTGGCTGACGGTCATGCGGGAACTGTCCGCGGAGTCGCCCGGGATCGTGGTGCCCGGCCACGGCGCCATCGGCGGACCGCGACTGCTGGCCGATGTCCGGGACTACCTTCAGCTGTTGCGCGACGAGACCTGGCGGCGCCGGGACGCCGCACTGGACGAGCCGGCCATTGTGGCCGAGGTGACCGAACTGATGCGTCGACTGCACCCGGAATGGGCTCGTCCGGAATGGATCGCCACCGGCGTCGGCTGCCTGTGCGCGGAACATTCGCACGCCACGAATGTCGATCACGACGCCGGGACATTCACGGATGGCGATCAGGGCGGCGGGCCATTACGGTAAGGCGCGCTCGGCGGGTGACATCTGGTCGACCCGCCCGGACTGTGGGGAGGAACCGCAGTGGCATCCCGACTCAACCCGTACCTCAGCTTCGGCGATGACGCCAGACCGGCGATGGAGTTCTACCACTCGGTGTTCGGCGGAACGTTGGTGCTGAACACCTTCGGCGACCTGCACGCCGCGCAGGAGCCCGCCGAGAACGATCTGATCATGCACGGAATGCTGGAAACCACGAGCGGTTTCACCCTGATGGGCTCCGACACGTCCACCCGGGTGCAGCGCACGGTGGGCAACAACATCACCATCAGTCTCAGCGGGGATGACGGCGAGGAACTGCGCGGCTACTGGACGAAGCTGTCCGAGGGCGGCGAGGTGACGATGGAGCTGCAGAAACAGATGTGGGGCGACGAGTTCGGCATGTGCACCGACAAGTTCGGCATCGGCTGGATGGTCGACATTTCCCAGCCCCAGCAATGACTTACCGGTGAACACCGGTGGGTAGCAGCGCGACTTGACCCGCGTAGTTCAGGCCCGCGCCGAAGCCCATCAGCAGCGCGGGCTCGCCCGCGGTCACCGCGCCGGAGTGCAGCAACCGTTCCATGGCAAGGGGAATGGACGCGGCCGAGGTGTTGCCGCTGGTGATCACGTCCCGGGCGATGGCCACCCGCGCGGGCAGGCCGAGCTTGGCCGCCAGCACGTCGATCATGCGCAGGTTGGCCTGGTGCGGGATGAACGCGGCCAGTTCGGTCACGTCCAGCCCGGCCAGCCGCAGCGCGTCCCGGCAGGCGGGCACCATCGCGGTCATCGCCCAGCGGAACACCCGCCGCCCGTCCATCCGCATTACCGGCGGCTCGCGGCTCGGATCGGCGCGAAACTCCTGCCACGACGTGTTCATCCGCAACGCGTCGAGGAAATCGCCGTCCGCGCCGCGAACCACCGCGCCGATGCCGGGCGTCTCGCTCGGCCCGACCACCACCGCCCCGGCCCCGTCGCCGAACAGGAACGCCACGCCGCGGTCGGCCGGGTCGATGATGTCGGTCATGCGTTCCACCCCGACCACCAGCACATGCTCGGCGTTGCCGGTGCACACCATGTCGCTGGCCACCCCGAGGGCGTGGCAGAACCCGGCGCACGCGGCGGACACGTCGAGTCCGCCCGCGCGCCGGGCGCCGAGTTCGTGCGCCACCGCGATGGACAGCGGTGGCGTCTGCACCAGGTTCGACATGCTGGCCAGCACCACGCAGTCCAGTTGCGCGGCGGTGATTCCGGCCGCGGCCAGCGCTTTCCCGCTCGCCGCGATGGCCATGATGAGCAGGGTCTCGTCCGGGTCGGCGAACCGGCGGCTGGTGATACCCGAACGCCGTTCGATCCACTCGGGGGAGGAATCGATGTGTCCGCACACCTCCGCGTTGCTCACCTCGCGGCGCGGGCGGTAGGCGCCCAGTCCGAGCAGCCGGCTGTGCCGGGCTGGTCGGCTTCGCAGCAGGTTGGTCACGATGTCCACATTCCTCCGGAGTACCGGAAAATTCCTCGGGAGTGCCGGAAAACTTTTCGATGTGTTCGGCGCTGGTCGAACTTTTACAAATCTGTAGAATATGGAGGATGTCGGCGCAGCTGGCCACTCGCACGTTCCCGGGCGAACAATCGCACCAGCGAATGCACCCGGTAACCCGCGCCGCCTCGGTGATCCGGGCCGGCCGGCTCCAGCAGGCGCGCGTCGATCAGCTGCTCGAACAGGTCCTCCGCGGTGTCGCGCGGGGCGTCGGCCAGCGACACCACCTCGGTGGCGGGGCGCCCGGCCGGCACGTCCTGGCGGCGGTCGAGATGGCCGAGCGACTGGAACAGCTGGCGCGCACCACTGCCAAGAGTCTCGTACGCGGTGGCCAGCGTGGTGCGGAAATCCAGTGTGCCGTAACTGAGCTCGTCCAGCCGATGCCGTTCGTCGGTGAGCCGGGAGACCAGGTGCGCGATCGACCAGTGCGGCTTGGCCACCAGTTTCGACCCGACGATGCGCAACGCCAGCGGCCAGCGCTCGCACAGCCCGACCAGGGTCGCGGTGGCCTGGGGCTCGGCCCGTACCCGGGCCCGGCCGACGATCCGGGCCAGCAACGCGTTCGCCTCCGGTTCGGTCAGCGCGCCCAGTTCGACGTGCCGCGCGCCGGCGATGGCGCCCAGCCGGTGGTGGCCGGTGACCAGCACCTGGCACCCGGAGTTGCCTGGCAGCAGCGGCTGCACCTGGTCCTCGCGACCGGCATTGTCCAGCACCACGAGAATTCGCCGACCGGACACCAGGCTGCGATAGATCTCCGCGCATTCGTCCAGCCCCGGCGGGATACCCGCGGGCTCGACGCCGAGCGCGCGCACGAACCGGGCCAGCACCTCGGCCGGGTCGCCGCGCGAACCGTGCAGGTCGGCATACAGTTCCCCGTCCGGAAAACGGGTGCCCACCCGATGCGCCCAGTGCACGCCCAGCGCGGTCTTGCCGATGCCCGGCGGCCCGGTGATCATGCACACCGGGGCGCTCTCGGCCACCGCGTCCAGCCGGGTCAGTTCCACCTCGCGGCCGGTGAAATCGCAGATGTCGGCGGGCAACTGGCGGGGCAGCACGGTCGGCGGTCGCGGTCCCGCGGAGCTCGTGGGTGGCGGCGGGGTGAGCAGGGCCGGATCGCCGGTGAGAATCTGCCGCTCCAGTGCCCGCAACGGGGGGCCGGGGTCGAGGCCGAGTTCTTCGGCCAGCCGGGCCCGGGTCGCGGTGTAGGCGGCGAGCGCGTCGGCCTGGTTTCCGGCCAGGCACAACGCGGAGATCAGCTGATGTGCGATGCGTTCGTCGAACGGGTGGTGCTGGGACAATTGACGCAACTCGGTCAGTATTTCCGGGCCGCGTCCCTGCTGGATGAACAGGCTATTTCGGTCGAGTAACGACGATAATCGTTCATTGTCCAGAGTGGCCCGCAGATTGGCCAGCCACGGGCTGGCCACCCCGGCGAATGCCGGGCCGCGCCACAGCGCCTGGGCCTTCTCGAACAACGCGGCCGCCCGGTCGATGTCCGCGGTTCTTCGGGCCGCGGCGAGCAGTTGGCGGAACTGGTGCACATCGACGTTGCGCGGGTTGACCCGGAGCATGTAACCGCCGGATCTTCGCGCCAGCACAGTGTCCGGCGCAACCCCCGCTGCCTCGGACAACACCGCACGAAGCCGGCCAATGTGTCCATAGAGGACATTGCGCGCGGAGATCGGCGGGTCTTCGCCCCAGGTCCGGTCGATCAGCCTGCTGGTCGGCACGACGCGGTTCGGTTCGGTCAGCAGCACGGCGAGCACGCACTGCTGCATCGGCCGTCCGATGTCCCAGATTTTTTCGCTGGTCAAGACCTCGATCGGGCCGAGTACTCGGAATTCCATGATCCGTCTGTCACCCCATCTCGTCCCCTCTGGGTAGTGAACGGTAGGTGAATGCCCGAATTACAAAATGTCGTCGCCGGGCAGCGAGAACGCAAGATTTTTGTTGATATGCGGGTTTTCCCTCAGCAAGCCTGGTCCGTTTGGTGGTGATCACCCGGGCCGATCGGTCGCAATGTTTTCACCACACTTTCACAACGCCGGTCGGCCATCGTGCTGTGCAGCAGCCCGAGATAGGCAAGGACGCCCTGAGTTGGGTGCGCTGACGATCCGCCGTCCGAAGACCAGGTGCCCGTCCGTGACTGATGTGGCCGATCCGTGAGGACATTTAGCGTGAGCGAACCGTTGTCGCACATCCGGAACCTGGTGCAGCTGTGCCGGTTTCGCGCCACCGACACCCCGGAGTGGGCGCAGCACGCCTACCTCCGGGACGGCGAGGCCGTGGCTCGCGTGCTGACCTGCGCGCAGCTGGACCGGGCGGCCCGCGCACTGGCGGTGCAGCTGGCGCGGCGGGTGCGGCCGGGCGCGCGGGCGCTGTTGCACTATCCGCCGGGGCTCGATTTCGTGATCGCGTTCTTCGGCTGTCTGTACGCCGGGGTGATCGCGGTGCCCACCGCGCCGGTGGAGGGCGGCCAGCGCGCGGCGGCAGCGCGGGCCCGGGCCGTGGTGCGCAGCGCGACGCCGGAACTGTTGTTGTCCACCAACGACTTCCTGGCCGGCAACACCGACGGGCTGGAGGTCGCCGCCGGCGCGCCGCTGACCCGGATGGCCACCGACGAGGTCGACCCGGCTGCCGCCGAGGACTGGTCGGCGCCCTCGATCGAGGCGGACACCATCGCCTATCTGCAGTACTCCTCCGGTTCCACCGGCGAACCCAAGGGCGTGGTGCTCACCCACGGGCAGGTGCTGCACAACCTGTCGGTGATCGTGGGCCTGCTGCGGCCGCGCCCGGCGGACACCCGGCTGGTGAGCTGGCTGCCGATGTTCCACGACATGGGCCTGATCTCCGGCGGTCTGCTGCCGGTCTACTACGGCGGCCGGGCCACGCTGCTCGCGCCGGCCACCTTCATCCGCAGGCCGCACCGGTGGCTGGCCGCGATCGGCCACGACCACGTGGGCGAACTGCTTGGCATCGCCCGGCCGGCCGAGGCGGACGACGTGATCTCGGTGGTCCCGAACTTCGCGCTGGAACTGTGCGTGCGCCGGGTCGACGAGCGCCGCCGGGCCGGGCTGGACCTGCGCCCGCTGCGCCAGTTGATCATCGGCGCGGAACAGGTGCGGCCGCACACCCTGGAGCGGTTCACCGCCGCGTTCGGCCCGTGCGGCCTGCGCACCGAGGCGTTGCAACCCTGCTACGGCCTGGCCGAGGCGACCCTGCTGGTCAGCGGCGGCCCGGCCGGGGAACCGCCGCACGTCACGGAATTCGCCGAACCCGCGGCCCGGCCGTTGGTCGGGTGCGGGGAAGTCCGGCCGGGGTTGCGGGTGCTGATCGCCGATCCCGAGTCGTTGCGGCCCCGCGCGCCGGGCGAGGTGGGGGAGATCCTGGTCAGCGGGCCCAGTGTGGCCAGCGGCTACTGGAACGCGCCCGCGGCCACCGCGGGCACCTTCGACGCGGTGCCGCCGGGCGAGACGGAATCCTTTCTGCGCACCGGGGATCTGGGCACGTTCGTGGCTGGTCAGCTGTTCGTCACCGGCCGGCGCAAGGACCTGATCGTCATCGACGGGGTCAACCACTATCCGGCCGATCTGGAGACCACGGTGGAGCAGGCCGAACCCGCGGTGCGGGCCGGGCGGTGCGCGGTCGTGTCGGTGGACGACGGTGGCCGGGAACTGGTGGTGGTGCTGGCCGAGCTGGCCCAGCGCGAGGAAGCCACCGTGGACGATCCGGTGGCGGCGGTGCGGCGGGCGTTGTCCGCGCGCCATGGCATCGCGGTGCACGAGGTGCTGCTGCTGCGGCCGGGCAGCCTGCCGTTCACCAGCAGCGGCAAGCTGCGTCGGGCGGAATGCCGGGCCGGGTACCAGGACGGCCGGTTCGAGCGGTGCCGGGTCGCCCCGCCCGGCCGCGGCGACGATCCGGCCGGTGGGCGCCGGGCGGCCGAGGTCGTGCGGCCATGACCGCCGATCCGGACGCCGTGCGGCGCTGGCTGATCACCGCGCTGGCCGAGGCCCGTGGCGTGCCCGCCGCGCGGATCGACACCGGCCGGTCCTTCCACGATCACGGCCTGAGCTCCAGCGAGGCGCTGAGCGTGTGCGGGGAACTGGAGGACTGGCTCGGCCGGCCGGTATCGCCGACGGTGTTCTACCGGCACCCCACCATCGACCTGCTCGCCCAGGCCCTGGCGACGCCGAGTCCGCGTCCGGTCGCGCCGCCAGGAGCCGAACCCCGGTCGCCGGACACCCCAGTGTGCGTGGTCGGCCTCGGCTGCCGGTTTCCCGGCGGGGCCGACTCGCCGGATCTGTTGTGGCGCAACCTGATCTACGGAACACACGCGGCGAGCGAGGTGCCAGCCGACCGGTGGGACGCGGAGGAATACTTCGACCCGGACCCGACCGCCCGGCTGTCGGTGTACACCACCCGCGGTGGATTCCTGGCCGAGCTGGCCGGTTTCGACGCCGACTTCTTCGGCATCTCACCGGCCGAGGCGGTGCGCATGGACCCGCAGCAGCGGCTGCTGCTCGAGGTCACCTGGGCGGCGCTGGAGAACGCCGGGATCGCGCCGGATCGGTTGCGCGGCAGCCGAACCGGCGTGTTCGTCGGCATGATGGCCAGCCAGGAGTACGGCCGGGTGCAGACCGACCGGGACGCGGAGAGCGCCCTGGCCGATCCCTACTTCGGCTACGGCACCGCGCCCAGCGTGACCGCGGGCCGGTTGTCCTACCTGCTGGATCTGCGCGGCCCCAGCCTGTGCGTGGACACCGCATGCTCCTCCTCGCTGCTGGCCGTGCACCTCGCGGCGCAGAGCCTGCGGCGCGGGGAATGCGATCTGGCGGTGGTGGGCGGGGTCAGCGCGGTGCCGCACCCGGGCGGCATGGTGCAGGCCTGCCGGGCGCACATGCTGGCCCCGGACGGCCGGTGCAAGACCTTCGACGCGGCCGCCGACGGTTTCCTGATGTCCGAGGGCTGCGGGGTGGTCGTGCTGGAACGCGGCCCGGACGCGGAATCCCGGGGGCACCGGGTGCTGGCCACGGTACGCGGCAGCGCGGTCGGCCAGGACGGGCGCAGCAATGGCATGACCGCGCCGAATCCGGCCGCGCAGGAACAGGTCATCCGCGACGCGCTGGCCGCGGCCCGGGTCGCGCCCGGGCAGATCGGTTATCTGGAAACGCACGGCTCGGGCACCCGGCTGGGCGACGCGGTCGAAGTCGGTGCGCTGCAACAGGTGTTCTCCGCCGATCGCGATCCGGCGACCCCGCTGGTGCTGGGCGCGGTGAAGACCAACCTGGGGCATCTGCTTGGCGCGGCGGGGATTGCCGGTCTGATCAAGGCGGTGCTGGCGCTGCGGCACGGCACCGTGCCCGGCAATCTGCACCTCACCGACCCGAATCCGGCCATCGACTGGTCGCGCTGCCCGGTGCTGCTGCCCGAGCGGCCGACCGAGTGGCCGGTGCCCGGTCCTCGGCTGGCCGGGGTCAGCTCGTTCGGCTGGTCCGGCACGAACGTGCACGTGGTGCTGCAGGCCGGCCCGGAACCCGCGCCCGCCGCGACCGAACCGGACCGGGCGCTGTTGCTGCGGTTGAGCGCGGCCAGCCGCAGCGGTCTCGCTCGGGTGGCCGCGGAGCTGCGGGAAACCCTGACCCGGCGACCGGAACTGGACCTCGCGGACGTGGCGCACACCCTGCGGGTCGGCCGGGCCGAGTTGAGCTACCGGATGCCGGTGGTGTGTTCGGACCGGGCGGGGGCGCTGGCCGCACTGGGTGCGGTGACCGGGGAATCGGCGACCCGGGTCGCCGAGGAACCCCGCACCGGCACCGCCTTCCTCTTCCCCGGCACCGGAGACCACTACGCGGGGATGGGGCACGGCCTCTACACCGCAGAACCGGCGTTCCGGGACGCCTTCGACGAGTGCGCGAATCTGCTGCTTCCGTTGCTGCGCGCCGATCTGCGCGAACTGGTCTACGAGGCGCAGGCCGAGCGGCGCCCGGCCGCGGTGGATCTGGCCGCGCTGGTCGGCCGGGCCGGGCCGGAGGTGACCGGTCCGCTGGACCGGGTGGAGTTCGCGCACTGCGCGGTGTTCGCGGTGGAGTACGCGCTGGCCCGGCTGTGGCTTGGCCGTGGGGTGCGGCCGGACGCGTTGTTCGGCTACAGCCTGGGCGAATACGTGGCGGCCTGCCTGGCCGGGGTGTTCACCCTGCCGGAGGCGCTGCGCATCGTGGCGCTGCGGGCGAAGCTGATCGGCTCGCTGCCCGAGGGCGCGATGCTCGCGGTGCCGCTGTCCGCGTCCGAAGTGGACGGTTTACTGCCCGAGGGAGTGTCGGTCGCCGCCTACAACGGACCGGCCATGACTGTGCTGGGCGGGCCGGTGGCCGCGATCGACCGGCTGGCCGCGCAGCTGGCCGCGCGAGACGTGGTGCACCGGCTGGTGAACAACGGACATGCCCTGCACACCACGGCGTTGGACCCGATCCGGGCCGAGGTGGCCGAACTGGTTGGACAGGCCCACCCGCGCGCGCCGGAACTGCCCGTCATGTCCTCGCGCACCGGTGACTGGCTGACCGGGCAGCAGGCCACCGATCCCGGCTACTGGGCCGCGCAGATGTGCGAACCGGTGCGGTTCGACCAGGGCTTGCGCGCGCTGGCCGAGCGCCTGGCCGGGATCGCGCTGGAGATCGGGCCGGGGCAGACGCTGAGCGGCCTGGTCGGCCAGGTGCTCGGCACCGGGGACACCGCGGCCCTGCGGCCGGTGCCCACCTTGCGCCCGGTCACCGTCGACTGCGCCGACCGGGAGTTCTTCCTGCGCGCGGCGGGACGGCACTGGGCGGGCGGCGGCCGCGGCGAGCCGGACGCCGAACCGGCCACCGGACGCGTGCTCACCCTGCCCACCTATCCGTTCGAGCACCAGCGTTTCTGGCCCGCCTCGGTCCACAATGGAGTAAAGCGGGCGGACGGGAAGCTGGCCGACCGCGCGGCGTGGTGTCACGTGCCGGTGTGGCGGCAATCGGTCGTGGTTTCGGGCGCGGAACCCGGGGCTTCGGTGCGGTGGCTGGTGTTCACCGACAACGGGGACACCGCGGGCGATCCGGTGGACCGGCTGCTGGACGAAGTGGCCACCGGGCTGAGCGACACCGGCGCCGAGGTCGTCTGGGTCGCGCCCGGCGCCCGGTTCCGCCGGCTCACCGCCGACGCCTACACCATCGATCCGGCCGAGCCCGCCGACTACCGCGCGCTGGTCGACGACCTGCGCGAATCCGGCCGGCTGCCCGCCCGGATCCTGCACGCCTGGTCGGCGAGCGCGGCCGAGCCCGCCGTGACCCGAGCCGAACCCCGGTTCTTCCCGGTGCTGAACCTGATCGCCGCGCTCGGCCGGCACGCCCCGGACGTGCGGCTGCACCTGCTGTCCACCGACGCGCAGGACATCCTGCCCGGCGAACTGGCCGATCCGTGGCAGGCCAGCGCGATCGGCCTGGCCCGCACGGTGGACCAGGAGTTCCCCGGGATGCGGGTCCGGCTGATCGACCTGGCCGCTGCCGACGCGCACGACCAACTCGCGCCGACCGTGTCCCGGGTGCTGGCCGAGCTGCGTGGTGCGGGCACCGACGAGGTGGTCGCGTTCCGGGGCGGGCGGCGCTGGGTGCGGGCCTGGCAGCCCACGCCGATCGGCCCGGCCGAGGACCGCCGGGTCTGGCGCACCGGCGGCAGTTATCTGATCACCGGCGGATTCGGCGAACTCGGTCTGGCCCTGGCCCGCGAACTGGCCGCCCGCCACCAGCCGAAACTGGCGCTGCTCGGCCGCTCGGCGCTGCCCGGCCGGGACGAGTGGGACGACGAGACGGTGCTCGCGGACGAGCAGGTGCGCCGCCGGATCACCGCGGTCCGCGAGCTGGAAAGCCTTGGCGCGCAGGTGTTGCCGCTCGCCGTGGACATCGCCGACCCGGTTCGGCTGTCCGGTGCGCTGGCCGAGATCCGCCGCCGCTTCGGCGCGTTGCACGGCGTGATCCACGCGGCCGGAGTGCCCGCGACCGGGTTGGTGGCGTTGAAAACCCGGGCAGACGCGGAACGGGTGTTCCGGCCGAAGGTCGATGGCGCGCTGGCGTTGCACACCGCGCTGCGCGGTCAGCCGCTGGACTTCCTCGCGTTGTACTCGTCCTCGGTGGTCGCGTTCGGTGGACTCGGCGAGAGCGATTACTGCGCCGCCAACGGATTCCTTGGCGCGTTCGCGCACCGGCTGCGGGCCCAGGGCGTCCCGGCCACCGCGATCGACTGGGGCCCGTGGCAACGCGACGCGTGGACCCCGGCCACCGGCGATCCGGCCTGGGCCCGGCTGCGCGCGCTGCGCGACCGGTACGGCATCACCGACGCCGAGGGCGTGGACCTGCTCACCCGGGTGCTGGCCACCGATGCGCCGGAAGTCCTTGTGGTGCCGCAAGATCCGGATCTGCTGGCCGCGCGCTGGCGGGAACTGACCGACCCGGTGACCGAGCCGGCCGCCGAACCCGAACCGCAGGGCGGTCACCCCCGGCCCCAGTTGCGCACGCCCTACGTCGCGCCCCGCACCGCATTGGAGCGGCGGATCAGCGAGATCTGGCGGCAGTACGTGGGGGTCGACCGGGTCGGCGTGGACGACCAGTTCTTCGAACTGGGCGGCAACTCACTGATCGGGTTGACCATCGTGGCCCGGCTGGCCAAGGAACTGGACGTGCCGCTGACCGCGGCGGACCTGTTCGAGGCGCCGACACCGGCCGCGTTGGCCGGGATCGTGGCCGGCCGGCTCGGCGCCGCGATGGGCGGCAACGGGAACGGTGCCGGCCGGGCCGTCCCGCGCACCGCGGAGGGCAGTCGGCGGGGCGCGCAGCGCCGCAGGCTGGCCGAGGCCGCCGCGCTGCGCCGCACCGGTGGGCGAGGAGGACGAGGAACCCATGACTGACCAGTCCGGACCCGACGAGCAGACCGCGGTCGCGATCGTCGGCCTGGCCTGCCGGTTTCCCGGCGCGCCCGATGTGGCGGCGTACTGGCGCAACCTGCGGGCGGGCGTGGAGTCGATCCGGCGGTTCACCGACGCGGAACTGACCGCGGCCGGGGTGGACGCGGCGACGCTGGCCGACCCGGACTACGTGAAGGTCGCGCCGGTGCTGGAGGGCATCGAGGAGTTCGACGCGGGCTTCTTCGGCTTCACCCCGGCCGAGGCCCGGATCAGCGATCCGCAGCAACGGCTGTTCCTTGAGGTCGCGTGGACCGCGCTGGAGTCGGCGAACTGCGATCCGGGCCGGTTTCCCGGTGCCATCGGGGTGTTCGCCGGGTCCGCGCTGAGCGGCTACCTGCTCAACAACCTGGCGCCCAATCCGGAGGTGCTGGACTGGGCCAGCCCGATGCAACTGGCGCTGGGCAACGACAAGGACTCCCTCGCCACCCGGGTCGGCTACGCGTTCGACCTGCGCGGCCCGTGTTTCGGCGTGCAGAGCTACTGCTCAAGTTCGCTGGTCGCGGTGTCCACCGCGTGCACCAGCCTGATCTCCGGCGAGTGCGACATCGCGCTGGCCGGCGGGGTGTCGGTGGCCGTGCCGCACCTGGTCGGCTACCAGTTCCAGCCGGGCGGGATCGCCTCGCCGGACGGGCACTGCCGGGCCTTCGACGCGGACGCCGGTGGCGCGCCGCTGGGCAGCGGGGTCGGCGCGGTGGTGTTGCGGCGGTTGTCCGACGCGCTGGCCGACGGCGACCACGTGCACGCGGTGATCCGGGGCTGGGCGGTCAACAACGACGGCGGGCGCAAGGCCGGGTACACCGCGCCGGGCGTGCGCGGGCAGGCCGAGGTGATCAGCGAGGCCATGGCCAATGCCGGGGTCGAACCGGCCGAGATCGACTTCCTTGAGGCGCACGGCACCGGGACCGCGCTGGGCGACGCGGCCGAGTTCGCCGCATTGCGGCGCGCCTTCGGCGAGGCACCGGAGCCGGGTGGCTGCGTGCTCGGCTCGGTGAAGACCAACATGGGGCACCTGGACCGGGCCGCCGGGGTGGCCGGGCTGATCAAAACCGCGCTGGCCCTGGAAAATCGGGAGTTGCCGCCGACGCTGCACTTCCGGCGGCCGAACCCGGCCACCGAGCTGACCCACAGCCCGTTCCGCATCGAGACCGAGCTGACCGACTGGCCGCGCCGCGGGCATCCGCGCCGGGCCGGGGTGAGCGCGTTCGGCATCGGCGGCACCAACGCGCACGTGGTCCTGGAAGAAGCCCCTGCCGTGCCGTCATCTTCGCCAGTCCATAGTGGACGACCGACGATCATGGTGTTGTCCGCGCGGAGCGAGGACGCGGTGACCGCGCGGGTCAGCGAGCTGGCCGACGCGCTGGAGTCCGAGCTCGAACTGGCCGATGTCGCGCACACGCTGGCCACCGGGCGGGCGGAATTCGAGCATCGGCGGGCCGTGGTCGCCCGTGATCGGGCCGAGGCGGTGCGGCTGCTGCGGGCGTCGGAGTTGTTGCGTGGACCGGAGCCGGTGCCCGGGCGGGGCGTGGTGTTCGTGTGTACCGGGGAGGTCGACCCGGCGGCGATCGAGCTGGTCCGCGCGGAGCCGGTTTTCCATGACGCGGTACGGGATTGCGTGGCCGCCGCCGCGCCCGCGCTGGCGGCCGGACTGCGCACGGCCCTGCTGGACGCGGCCCGGCCGCCCGCGCCGGCACTGCGCGAGGCGGTCGGGTTCGTGCTGGAGTACGCCCTGGCCACACTGTTGCTGCGGTGGGGGATTCAGCCGGTCGAGCTGGCCGGATTCGGGCGTGGTGAGTATGTCGCTGCCGTGCTGTCCGGGCAGCGGACACTGGCCGATGTGTTGGCGTCACCGGCTTTCCAGGTCGAATCGACCGAGTGGACCGAGGAGCCCGGCACGGAGCGGTTTGCCGAGCGGCTGGATGAGCAGCTGGCCGAGCCGGGCCGGCTGCTGGTTCGGCTGGGCAGTGGGCTGGACCTGGCCGACGCGGTGCGAGCGCACCCGGCGGGCGGGACCGAGCTGGTGGTGAACGTGCTGCCGGACCCGGCCGGTGATCCGGTCACCGCCGTGCACACCGCGCTGGCGCGGCTGTGGCTGGCCGGGGTGCCGGTGGACTGGTCCGGCTACCAGGGCGGGCAACGCGGACGCCGGATTCCGTTGCCCACCTACCCGTTCCAGCGCCAGCGCTACTGGATCGACCCGCCGGTGACCGCACCGCGATCCGCTGGGCCGAGCTGGTTCGTGCCGCGGTGGGAGCCCGCCGAAGCGCCCGGACCGGCCTCGGTGCGCGGCCCGGTGCTGGTGTTCGGCGAGCCCGACGCACCGCTGACCGCCGCGCTCCGCGATCAGTCGCCTGGAACCGTGGTGACCGTCCGGGTGGGGGAGAGGTTCGCCGAATCGGCGGACGGGATCTTCTCGGTCCGGCCGGGAGAACCGGCCGACCACGACCAGCTGGTCGCCCGGCTGGCCGCGGCGGGACGAGTGCCCGGGACGGTGCTGCACACCTGGGCGGTGACCGGACCGGACGCCGCTCCCGGCGATCCGGAAGTCCTGCGCCGCCAACGGGTTCTCGGCTTCGACAGCCTGGTGTGCCTGGCCCGGTCGCTGGCCGGGACGGCCACCGCAACCGTGGACATCGTGGTCGCCGCCGATCATCTGCACGACCCGGACGGCGGCACCGAACTGTCCCCAGGCACCGCGGCACTGCTCGGCGCGGGCCTGGTCGTTCCGCAGGAGCATCCGGGATTCCGGTGTCACACCGTGGATGTCACCGGGGTGCCCGCAGCGGACGCGGCTGCGCGGCTGGTGCGCGAACCGGCCGCGTCCGGACCGAGGAATGTGGCCTATCGCGGCGCCGACCGGCTGGTGGAAACCCTGGTGCCGGTGCCGGATTCATCCGACGCACCAACGGATTCGGTGCTGCGCGACGAGGGCACGTACCTGATCACCGGTGGGCTGGGCAATGTCGGTCTGCTGGTTGCCGAGCACCTGGCCGCCACCGTGCGCAAGCCCCGATTGGTGTTGCTGGGCCGGAGTCCGGTGCCGCCGCGGGCCGGGTGGGCCGAGTCCGACCAGGGGCGTCGGCTGCTGGCCCTGGAGGCGCTGGGCGCGCGGGTCGAGGTGTGCGTTGCCGAGGGTGGGACACCGGCCGCGGTCGAGTCGGTGGTGCGGGAGGCGGTGCTGCGGTGTGGTGGGTTCGACGCGGTGTTGCATGCCGCCGGTCTGACCGCGACCGACTCGTTCCAGCCGATCCAGACCCTGACCACCGACCTGGTCGACCGGCATTTCACCGCGAAGGTGGACAGCCTGCTCGCCGTGCGGCGAGCCACCGCGGGGCAGCGGGTCGGCGCGCACTTGTTGTTCTCCTCGATGTCCACCGTGCTGGGCGGCCTCGGTTTCGCGGCCTACGCCGCCGCCAACTCGGTGCTGGATGTACTGGCGCACAATGGTTCCCGTACCGGGCAGCGGTGGACCAGCGCGGACTGGGACACCTGGCGCCCGACCGCCGATCAGCTGTCCGGCTCCGGTGTGGGCGCGGCGATGGCCGAGTTCAGCATGACCGTGGCCGACGGGCTGGCCGCGCTGGACCGATTGGTGGACAGCGGACAACCGCGAGTGGTGGTGTCCGCGGGCGAGCTGGCCACCCGGCTGCGGGAGTGGGTGACCGGCGACGGCGAGCCGCTCGACCCGGCTCCGGCCGCTCGGCCGGAACCGTCGGGCATCCGGCCGAGCGCAGGGGAGTACGAGCGGCGCCTGGTCGCGCTGTGGCGGGAGACGCTGGGCATCGAGCAGGTCGGGATCAACGACAACTTCTTCGACCTGGGCGGCAATTCGCTGATGGGCCTGCAACTGGTCAAGCGGATCGGCCGCGAGTTCGGCACCAGCGTGCCGGCGGTCGCGTTGTTCCAGGCGCCGACCGTCGCGGCCTGCGCCCGCTACCTGCTCGACCGCGACCCGGCCAGCCGTGCGCCGGAAGCTCCCGCCACAACGAAACCCCGGCGCACCGGGCCCACCGGCGTGGACCCGATCGCGGTGATCGGCATGGCGGGCCGGTTCCCCGGCGCGCCGGACATCGACCGGTTCTGGGCCAACCTGCGCGATGGCGTGGAGTCGATCCGGTTCTTCACCGACGCGGAACTGCTGGCCGCCGGGGTGCCCGCGGACGAACTCGCGCTGCCGGACTACGTGAAGGCCCGGCCGGTGCTGGACGGGGTGGAAGAGTTCGACGCCGGCTTCTTCGGCTACAGCCCGAAAGAGGCCACGCTGACCGACCCGCAACACCGGGTGTTCCTGGAATGCTGCTGGCACGCCCTGGAAAACGCCGGCTACGCCGGGCCGGGCTACCGCGGCCAGGTGGGTGTGTTCGCGGGCACCAACATCAGCACCTATCTGCGCCGGCTGTACGAGACAGGCGATCTGGCTGCCGGGATCAGCGACTACCAGGTGGTGATCGGCAACGACAAGGATTCGCTGACCACCGCGGTGTCCTACAAACTCGACCTGACCGGCCCGAGCATGGCCGTGCAGACCTTCTGTTCCACCTCGCTACTCGCCGTGCACCTGGCCGGGCAGAGCCTGCGGCACGGCGAATGCGAGGTCGCGCTGGCCGGTGGCGTGTCCATCCGGGTGCCCGACCACGTGGGCCACCGCTACACCGAGGGCGGCATGGAATCGCCCGACGGCCACGTGCGCACCTTCGACGCCCGCGCTCACGGTTCGATGTTCGGCGACGGGGCGGGGGTGGTGGTGCTCAAGCGCCTGGCCGACGCGCTGGCCGACCGGGACACCGTGTACGCGGTGATCCGCGGTTCGGCGGTGAACAACGACGGCTCGCTCAAGGTCGGCTTCACCGCGCCCAGCGTGGACGGCCAGGCCCAGGTGATCAGCCGGGCCCTGGCCGACGCCGAGGTCCCCCCGGAGACCGTGTCGTACCTGGAAGCGCACGGCACCGCGACCGAACTGGGCGACCCGATCGAGGTGGCCGCGCTGACCAAGGCGTTCGGCGACGCGCCGGCCCGGCAGTCCGTCGCGATCGGCTCGGTGAAGACCAACGTCGGCCACCTGGACCGGGCCGCCGGGGTGTCCGGGCTGATCAAGGTGGCGTTGTCGCTGCGGCACCGGGAAATCCCACCCAGCCTGCACTTCACCGAACCCAATCCGGAGATCGACTTCGCGAACAGCCCGTTCCGGGTCAACACCGTGCGGCGGGACTGGACGCCACCACCGGGCCTGCCCCGCCGGGCCGGCATCAACTCGCTGGGCATGGGAGGCACCAACGTGCACGTGGTCGTCGAGGAAGCCCCGGAGCCCGAACCGGGGCCGCCCGGCCGCGCCACCCAGTTGCTGGTGCTGTCCGCGCGCACCCCGGCCGCGCTGGACGAGACCGCCGCCAACCTGGCCCGGCAGCTGCGCGAACGGCCCGAACTCGCGCTGGCCGATGTCGCCTACACCCTGCAGGTCGGCCGGGAGGACTTCGCCTACCGCCGGTTGATCCGTTGCGGCACAACGGAAGATGCGGCGACGGCGCTGGCCGGGGAGGACCCGGCGCGGGTGCTGGGCCGGCACGAACCGATCACGGCGCGGCCGGTCGGGTTGTTGTTCGCCGGGGTCGGCGAGCACTACCCGGGCATGGCGGCCGAACTGGACGCCACCGAGCCGGTGTTCCGCGCCGCCATCGACGAGTGCGGGACCGGGTTGAATCCGTTGCTGGGCAAGGAACTACGCGAGGTGCTGTTCGCGGCCGGGAAACCGGACGAGGAGACCGGCCTGCGTGCGCTGCTCGGCCGGGCCGATGCGCCCGCGGTGGCGCGGGATCCGGTCAACCGCACGGAAATCGCCCAACCGGCGGTGTTCGCGGTCGAGTACGCGCTGGCCCGGCTGCTGCTGTCCTGGGGCGTGCGGCCGGACGCGCTGGCCGGCTACAGCGTCGGCGAGTACGTGGCCGCCACCCTGGCCGGGGTGCTCACCGTGCCGGACGCGCTGCGCCTGGTCGCGCGCCGGGCCACGCTCATCGCCGGCCTGCCCCGCGGCGGTATGCTCGCCGCGTCCGCGTCACCGGAGAAACTGCGGCCGCTGCTGGACGGAATTCCGGTGGACCTGGCCGCGGTCAACGCGCCGGAACAGTGCGTGCTGGCCGGACCGCCGGAGGCGCTGGCCACGCTGGCGGATCGGTTGGCGCACCAGGAAATCGCGCATCGGATGCTGGACACCGAGCACGCCTTCCACTCCGCGATGCTCGCGCCGATCGCCGAGGAACTGACCGAATGGGTGCGGGCCAACATCACACTCGCCCCGCCCCGGTTGCGCACGGTGTCCAATGTGTCCGGTGGCTGGCTGACCGAGGAACAGGCCACCGATCCCGGCTACTGGGCCCGGCACATGTGCGGCACGGTGCGGTTCGCCGACGGCGTCGGCGCGCTGCTGGCCGATCCGGACCGGATGCTGGTGGAGATCGGGCCGGGTCAGTCGCTGGGCGCGTTCGTGCGGCAGCACCCGGACTGCGCGACCAATCGGATGGCGCTGATCGTGCCGACCCTGCCGGCCCGGGCCGAGAAGAGCACCGCCGAGCAGACCGCGCACGCCGCGCTGGGCCGGCTGTGGCTGGCCGGTGCGCACGTCGACTGGGCCGCCTATCACGAGGGCGAGGCCCGTCGCCGGGTGCCGCTGCCGGGTTATCCGTTCCAGCGCGAACGGTACTGGCTCGACCAACCCGATCCGGCCCACCCGGAGGCGGGGCCCGGGGTGGATCTGAGCGGGAACCCGAAGGACATCCTGACGAACCTGCCGCGTAAGGAATTGCGCGACTGGTACTACCGGCCCACCTGGCGGCAGGCGGACCAGCCCGCATCGCAACCCGTTCCGGTCACGGGACCCTGGCTGATCTTCGCCGACGGTTGCGGGGTGGCCGACGCGGTGGCCGCGCGGATCACCGCGGCTGGGGGCCGGATCGCCCGGGTCACCGCGGGCAGCGAGTACGCCGCGGTGGGCGAGGACGCGTTCACCGTGCGGCCCAACGCCCCCGAGGACCACGTCAAACTGATCGAGCAGGTGCGCCCGCGCTACGTGCTGCACCTGTGGTCGCTGGACGAGCCCGGCGGGGTGGACGATCCGGCCGGTTGGTTGGTGGAGCGTGGTTACTTCTCTCCGCTGTGGCTGGCCAAAGCGTTGGGGCAGGGCGGCATCGGGGAACGCGATCTGCTCGTGGGCACCGCGCTGGCCTGCAATGTCACCGGCGCGGACGAGGTGTCCCCGGAACGGGCCACGGTGTCCGGCCCGTGCAAGATCGTGCCGCTGGAACAACCGGACATCACCTGCCGGCAGATCGACATCCGGCGACCGGACAACGCGGCGCGGGCCGACCGGGTGGCCGGGCAACTGCTGGGCGAACTGGCCGCCGATCCGGCCGAGCAACTCGTCGGCTGGCGCGGGAATCGCCGCTGGATCGCCGGATTCGCGCCCCTCGACGGCTCCGTCCCCGATCCCGCGGTCGGCGTGGAAGCGTTGCGGGAGCACGGGGTTTATCTGATCACCGGCGGACTGGGCGGGATCGGGCTGGCCATCGCCCGCGGTCTGGCCCGCACCGTGTCGGCCAAACTCGTCCTGCTGGGCCGATCGGCCATGCCACCGCGAGCGGACTGGGCCGCGCTGGCCAACGATCCGGCCACTCCGGCCGAGGCCCGTAGGCGGATCGAGGCGGTGCGCGATCTGGAGGCGGCCGGGGCCGAGGTGCTGGTGTGCGCGGCGGACATCGCCGAGGAAACCGAGGTGGTGCGGGCGATCGCGGCCGCACGGGAGCGGTTCGGCCGGATCGACGGGGTGGTGCACGCCGCCGGTGTGCCGGGCATGGGGCTGTTGCAGTTCAAGGAGCATGACAACGCGGCGATCGCGTTGCGCCCCAAGGTGATCGGCACCCGGGTGCTGATGAACCAGTTGGCCGGACTGGAGTTGGATTTCATCGCGCTGTTCTCCTCCATCACCTCGGTCACCGGCGGCGGTCCGGGGCAGGTGGACTACTGCGCGGCCAACTCCTACCTGGACGCGGTCGCCCAGCGGGCCAGCGCGCAGGCGGGCACCCGGGTGGTCGCGGTGAACTGGGCGGAATGGCGGTGGAACGCCTGGGGCGCCGGACTTTCCGGGTACGCGCCGGAGGTTCAGCGGTTCTTCGCCGACAACCGGGACTCGGTGGGCATCACCTTCGACGAGGGGTGGCAGGCGTTCCTCGGCGTGCTGGCCTGCCCGGAACCTCAGATCATCGTGTCGCCACAGGATTTCCCGATCCTGGCCGAACTCAGCCGCACCTTCACCATCGAGACCGTGCTCACCCTCGGCCTGGAGATCCGGGGCAGGCACGTCCGGCCGGAACTGGGCACCTCCTACGTCGCGCCGGGCAGCGAACTGGAACGCCGGATCGCGGGCATCTGGTCCGACGCGCTGGGCATCGCCGACATCGGCGTGCACGACAACTTCTTCGAGCTGGGTGGCAATTCGCTGCTCGGCGTGGATCTGATCGCCCGCGTGCGGCGGGAACTGAACCGGGACGCGCTCGCACCGCACGTGCTCTACCTCGCGCCCACCATCGGTGCGCTCGCCGAATTCGTCGGCGCCACCGACGGCGACGAACCGTCCGCGGCGCGCTCGGACACCCGGGCCAGGGGCGCGCTGCGCCGCCAGAGCCTGCGCACAAGGAGGAACCGATCATGACCGGACACGACGTCGCCGAACGGGGCGACGAGGAGGACCAACTCGACTCGGTCGCCGTGGTCGGCATGGCCGGCCGGGTCGCGGGCGCGCCGGACCTGGACACCTTCTGGGCCAACCTGGAGGCCGGGCACTGCGCGGTGCGCCCGCTGACCGACGAGGAACTGGCCGCGGTCGACCCGGTGCTGCGCGCCGACCCCGACTTCGTCCCGGTGGCCGCCGACGTGGCCGACGTGGCCATGTGGGATGCGGGGTTCTTCGGCTTCAGCCCGCGGGTCGCCGAGGTGACCGACCCGCAGCACCGGGTGTTCCTGGAATGCGCCTGGCAGGCACTCGAACACGCCGGATACGACCCGCTGGGCACGCCCGGGGTGGTGGGCGTCATCGCGGGCACCGGGTTCCCGACCTACCTGCAGAACAACATCCTCGGCAACTGGGACGTCATCGCCGAGGCCGGGCACATGCAGCTGGCCATCGGCAACGACCGGGACTCGCTGTCCACCATGGTCGCCTACAAACTCAACCTGCGCGGCCCCAGTTTCACCATCCAGACCGCGTGTTCCACCTCGATGCTGGCCGTGCACCTGGCCTGCAACAGCCTGCTCACCTTCGAAAGCGACGTGATGCTGGCCGGGGGCGTGGCCATCCAGACCCCGCAGGCCGGTGGCTATCTCTACGAGGAGGGCGGGATTCTGGCCCCGGACGGGGTGATCCGCTGCCTGGACGCCAAGGCCCGGGGCGGGGTGTTCGGCAACGGGGCCGGGGCGGTGGTGCTCAAGCGCACCGCCGACGCGCTGCGCGACGGCGACCGGATCTACGCGCAGATCCTCGGTTCAGCCACCAACAACGACGGCATCAGCCGCGCCGGATTCGCCGCGCCGGGCTTGCGCGGGCAGAGTGAGGTGATCACCGAGGCGCTGGGCAACGCCGGGATCAGCCCGGACACGGTGTCCTACGTCGAGGCGCACGGTACCGGCACGGTGCTGGGCGACGCCATCGAGATGGACGCGGTGTCCCGGGGTTTCCTGCCGCGCGATCCGGCCGCCCGGGCCTGCGTGATCGGGTCGGCCAAGGCGAACGTCGGGCACACCGACCGCGCCTCCGGCGTGCTGGGTCTGATCAAGACGTGCCTGATGCTGCACCACCGGCGCATCCCGCCGCAGATCAACTTCGAATCGCCCAACACCAACCTGGATGTCTCCGGCGGCGCGTTCCGGGTGGTCACCGAGGGCGAGGACTGGCCGGCCGAGTCCGGGCCGCGGCGGGCGCTGGTCAACTCCTTCGGTATGGGCGGCACCAACGCGGTGGCCGTGCTCGAGGAGGCGCCGCCCCGCGATGAGCGGGCGGAAACCGTTGCCACACCGCAGATGCTGGTGCTGGCCGCACGCTCCCCGGAGGCGCTGGACGAGGCCACCGGCGCGCTGCGCGATCACCTGGTCGACCACCCGGAGGCCAACCTGGCCGATGTCGCGTTCACCCTGCAGACCGGGCGCACCGGGTTCAACCATCGCCGGGCGCTGGCCTGCGTGAACCGTTTGGAAGCCATTTCCGGGCTCAGCCACCCGGATTCGGCCTGGGTGCGCACCCTGCACCAGACCCGGCGGCACCGGCGGGTCGTGCTGGCCGTCCCCGACGACGAACTGGCCGCGACCGAACTGGAACGGCAGGTCGGTCCGCTGCTGTACGCCGCCGAACCGGAGTTCCGGGCGGCCCTGGACCGCTGCGCCGAGGCGCTCGGGCTGACCGGCGAGCAGCGCTGGCAGGCCCCCGCGGCCGGGGCGGCCATCCGGTACGCGCTGGCCGAACTGTTGCGGGCCAACGGATTGCGCGCACACCGCTTCGTCGGCGCGAGCCGGGGTGGGACCCGCGCCGATGGCGTGCCCAGTGGGGCCGCGGTGGCCGAATGCCTCGCCGGGACTCGCCCGCTGGCCAAGCTGGCCGTGGACACGGTGGACAGGCACACCGAGTTGGCCGAGCTGGCCGAACTGGCCGTGGACGAGGACGTGGTGCTGGTCGAACTCGGCGACGGGCGGCTGCTACGCGCCCTGGACACCGGGCAGACGCTGGCCGAGGACGGCTCCCGGCTGGCCGTGTTCGCCGAGCCGTTCGCGGTGGCGCTGACGGCCGAGCGGATGCGGGTCGCGGTGCGCGATCTGGTGGCGCGGTCGTGGCTGGGCGGCGCCGACCCGGACTGGGCGGTCGCGCACGCCGGCCGGGAACCCCGGCGGGCGGCGCTGCCCACCTATCCGTTCGAGCGCCGGCGGTTGTGGCTGGATCCCTCGCCGACCGGGCTGGTCCGGCCGACCACCCCGCAGCGCACCGACAACATCGACGACTGGTTCTACGCACCGGTGTGGCGGCAGGCGCCCCGGGTGGCCCCGGCGGACCTGGACAACGCGCTGGTGGCGGCCGGTCCGTGGCTGGTGGTCGGCACCGAGCCGACCGCGGGCCTTGCCGAGATCCTGCGTGACCGGCTGCACCGGGCGGGGGCCCCGGTGGAGCTGGTACTGGACGCCGAGGACACCGGGCGGCTGGTCGGCGACGTCTATCCGCGCACCGTGCTGCACACCGGCGCGGCCGAGAAACTCGCCGATCCGGTGGCCCGCAGCGCGGACGCGGGGCTGGGCCGGGCCGCGCTGCGTGATTTCGACCAGGCCCAGCAGGGCGGATTCGAGAGCGTGCGGCGGCTGGTGGGCGATCTGCTCGGCCGGCCGAGTGCCGCCCCGCCCCGGCTGGTCATGCTGACCCGGGGCGCGGTCCGGGTGCTGCGCGCCGAACCGTTGCGGCCCGCGCACGCCGGACTGATCGGACTGGCCCGGGTGGTGCCCCAGGAGAATCCCGGATTCCGCTGCCAGGTGGTCGATCTCGGCCCGGTGGCCGAGGACGCGGAGCTGGTGGACGCGGTGCTGGCCGAGGCGATCGGCGACGAGGCGACCACGGTGGCGTTCCGGGACGGCCGGCGCTGGCAGGAAGATCACGAGCCCATGCCGTTGCCCGCGCCCGCCGCCGGTCCGCCGGTGCGCGAGGGTGGCACCTACCTGATCACCGGTGGGTTCGGCCAGGTGTGCCTCGCCCTCGCCGAGCACCTGGCCGCCCACTACCGCGCCCGGTTGGCGCTGTTGGCCCGGCCCGCGTTGCCGCCGGAAACCGACTGGGACGACTGGCTTTCCGCCCATCCGGACACCGACCGCGCCAGCCGCCGCATCCTGGCCGTGCGCCGGTTGCGGGCCGCCGGGGCCGAGGTTCTTGTGGTGACCGCCGACGTCGCCGACGCCGATCAGGTGGCGGCCGCGGTGGCCGAGGTGCGCGCCGCCTTCGGCGAGCCGGACGGGGTGATCCACGGCGCGGGCGTGCAGGCCGAGGACTACTTCGGGCTCACCCACGAACTCTCGCCCGACCAGTGCCGGGAGCACTACCGGGCCAAACTGTTCGGCTTGGCCGCGCTGGCCGAGGCCATCGACCTGGCCCGGCTGGACTTCTGCGTCACGCTGTCCTCGCTGGCCACCGTGCTGGGCGCGATCGGCCACGCCCCCTACGCCGCGGCCAACGCGGCCATGGACAGCCTGGCCCAGGCCCTGTTCGACGCGGGCGGCCGGGCGATGCTCACGGTGGACTGGGATTCCTGGCCCAGCGGCACGTCCGTGCCGGAACTGGGCGCCGCGACCACCGTGGCCAACTACCGGATGAGTTATCCGGAAGGGATCTCCGCGCTGGAACGGTCGCTGTCCGCGGTCGGTTCGGTGCCCCGGCTGGTCAACTCCACCGGCGACCTGGCACCGCGGCTGGCCGCCTGGGTGGACGCCAAGGACGGCGCCGACGCGGCCGGCGACGGCGAACGGCATCCCCGGCCGCCGCTGGACACCCCGCTGGTGCCGCCGGCCGGCGAGGTGGAGCGCACCATCGCCGAGCTGTGGCAGGAAATCCTCGGCCTGGACGAGATCGGCGTGCTGGACAACTTCTTCGATCTGGGCGGTCACTCGCTGATGGCGGTGCGGCTGATCGGCCGGCTGCGCAAATCGGTCGGCCTGAACGTGCCGATCGCGGTGCTCGCGGAATGCCCCACGGTCCGCGAACTCGCCGAACGGATCACCGTGCTCGGCTCGTCGCCGGCCGAGATGCAGAGGAGAGAATGATGAAACGGATAGGTGTGGTGGGGGCCGGGGTGATGGGCACCGGGCTGGCGCAGGACCTGGCCCAGCACGAGTTCGGCGTGACCCTGATCGACCGGACCGAGGACATACTGGCCAAGGCCGACGAGCAGATCCGGGCGAACGTGCGGATGGGCCGGTTGCTCGGCGGGAAGCAGCCCGCGTTCGACCACGAGCTGATCTCGTTCACCACCGATTACCGGCAGCTGGCCGAGGCCGACTTCGTCATCGAGAACATCACCGAGAAATGGGACCTGAAAAAGGAGATCTATCCGCGGATCGACAAGATCTGCCGGCCCGACGTGGTGTTCGCGGCCAACACCTCGGCCATCTCCATCACCAAACTGGCCGGGCTGACCGGTCGGCCCGGCCAGGTGCTGGGCATGCACTTCATGAACCCGGTTCCGATGAAGCCGACCGTGGAGGTGATCCGCGGCTGGCACACCTCGGCCGAAACCCTGCGCACCGCCCAGGAATTGTTGGCGGGCCTGGGAAAGGAGGGCATCGTGGTGGCCGACGCGCCGGGGTTCGTGTCCAACCGGGTGCTCATGCTCACCGTCAACGAGGCCATCTACCTGGTGGCCGATCGGGTGGCCGAGGCCGAAGAGATCGACCAGATCTTCAAATCGTGTTTCGGGCACAAGATGGGGCCGCTGGAAACCGCGGACCTGATCGGGTTGGACACGATTCTCTACAGCGTGGAGGTGCTCTACGAGAGCTTCAACGACAGCAAATACCGGCCCTGCCCGCTGCTGAAGAAGATGGTCGACGCAGGTCTGCACGGCCGGAAATCCGGACAGGGCTTCTACACCTACCGCTGATGATCATGGAGGTTGTCACAGTGGACGCACGTGCCGAGATCCGCGGCTTCATCGCCGAGAAGTTTCCCGGGGTCGAGTTCGCCGACGGCGACGACATCTTCGCCCTCGGCTTCGCCACCTCGTTGTTCGCCATGCAGCTGGTCATGTTCGTGGAGAAGGGCTTCGGCTTCGAGGTGACCAACGAGGACCTGGAGATGGCCAACTTCCGCTCGGTCGACGCGATGGTCGCGTTGGTCCAGCGGAGTCTCGCGGCCGCGTGAGGGAGGTGCGGTGATGGCGCTACTGGCCGACGCCGCGGTGCGCGTCGATTCCCCGGCCCGGGCCGGATTCCGGGAGTTCGTGGACGAACTGGTCGCGCCGGGAGCCGGGGAGTTCGAACGGGCCGAAGCGATTCCGGCGGACGTGCTGGCGCGGGTCGCCGAGCGCGGTTATTTCGGCGCGGTGCTGCCGGTGCCGGCCGGGGGTTCCGGCATGGACATGGTGACCCTCGGCGAGTTGCACGAGGAGATCGGCCGCGGCTGCTCCTCGCTGCGCAGCCTGCTGACCGTGCACACCATGGTCGCCGCCACGGTGCGCCGCTGGGCCGGCCGCCCGGCCCGGGAGCGCTGGCTGCCCGGGCTGGCCACCGGTGAGTTGCGCGGTTCATTCTGCCTGAGCGAACCGGGCGCGGGCAGCGACCTGAACGCCATCGCCGCCACCGCGGTCCGGGACGGCTCGGACTATGTGCTCGAGGGCACCAAGACGTGGATCACCGGCGGGCAGACGGCCGCGTTGCTGCTGGTGTTCGCCCGCACCGAGGCCGGGCTGACCGGATTTCTGGTCGAGGCCGACCGGCCCGAGGTGGTGCGCACCCCGGTGCGCAACATGCTGGGCACCAAGGCCAGCATGCTGGCCGAGATCCGGTTCGCCGGGGCCCGGGTGCCGGAGTGGGCGCGGGTCGGCGCGGAGGGGGCGGGCCGGATGGTCGCCACCGGCGCGCTGGATCTGGGCCGCTACAGCGTGGCCGCGGGCTGCGTGGGGATTCTGCAGGCCTGCCTGGACGCTTCGGTCGAGCACACCGCGCACCGGGAACAGGGCGGCGCGCGGCTGCGCGAACACCAGCTGGTGCGCGCGCTGGTCTCGGACACGGTGACCAGCCTGCACGCCGCCCGCGCCCTGGTCCGGCAGGCCGGTGAGCTGAAAGACCAGGGCGACCCGGCGACCCTGATGGCCACCTGGATCGCCAAGTACTTCGCGTCCACCGCGGCCATGCGCGCGGCCACCGACGCGGTGCAACTGCACGGCGCGCTCGGCTGCGCCGACGGTCACCCGGTGAACCGGTATTTCCGGGACGCCAAGGTGATGGAGATCATCGAGGGCAGTTCGCAGATCCAGCAACTGACCATCGCCGAACACGCCTACCAGCAACGCGGCGAACGGCTCGCCGCCACGCGCGGAACAGGAGAGCGCTGATGAGTGGAGACACCGTGGTGCCGCTGACCGAGCCGGTGTCCGGCAAACCGCGCCAGGGCCGGGTGAAATGCGTGGTGTGGGACCTGGACAACACGCTGTGGGACGGGGTGCTGCTGGAGGACGCACAGGTGACGCCGAAGGCGGAAGTCGTTGCGGTGATCGAGGAACTGGACCGGCGCGGGGTGCTGCACTCCATCGCCAGCCGCAACGACCCGGAACTGGCCCTGCGCCGGCTGACCGAGTTCGGGTTGCACGAGTACTTCCTGTACCCGCAGATCTCCTGGAACGACAAGTCCACCGCGGTGGAGGCGGTGGCCAAGTCGCTGAACATCGGCATCGACGCGATCGCGTTCGTGGACGACCAGGACTACGAACTGGCCGAGGTGCGGTTCGTGCATCCCGAGGTGGTCGGGGTGCGGGCCGGGGACGTGCCGCGGCTGCTGGACCTACCCGAGTTCACGCCCCGGTTCGTCACCGAGGAATCCCGCGCCCGGCGGGCGATGTACCGCAGCGGCATCGACCGGGACCAGGCCGAACAGGACTTCGCCGGTCGCAACGAGGAGTTCCTGGCCACCCTGGACATGGTGTTCACCATCGCGCCCGCAGACCCGGACGACCTGAAACGGGCCGAAGAGCTGACCGTGCGCACCAATCAGCTCAACTCCACCGGCGTCACTTACTCCTACGCCGAACTCGACCACTTCCGGGCCTCATCGGATCACCTGCTGCTGGTGGCCGGGCTGGACGACCGGTTCGGCTCCTACGGCAAGATCGGCCTGGCCCTGGTGGACACCGGCGGCGCGGTGTGGCGGCTGAAGCTGCTGCTGATGTCCTGCCGGGTGCTCTCCCGCGGGGTGGGCGGGGTGCTGCTCAACCACATCATGCGGCTGGCCGCCGAACACGGCGCGGCGCTGGAAGCCGAACTGGTGGACACCGGCCGCAACCGGATGATGTTCGTGACCTACCGGTTCGCCGGATTCACCCAGGTGCGCGCGGAGAACTCCATCGCCGTGCTGCGGGCCGACCCGGGCCGGATCGCCGATCCGCCAACCTACCTGACGCTGGTCTGCGCACCGATTGCCGATGCCGCAACGGATCCGGCGACCGAGAGTGGCGCGGATGGGTGACCTGCTGGCGGCCCGGCCGGACCGGAAGGCGCGGTGGCGGCTGTTCTGCTTCCCGCACGCGGGCGCGGGCGCGTCGGCCTATCGGGCTTGGCCGGAGCGGTTGCGCGCGGCCGGGGTCGCGGTATGCCCGATCCGGTTGCCCGGCCGGGAGAACCGGTTCGGCGAACCGGCCCACCGCGCGGTCGAGCCGCTCGTGCGGGATCTGCTGGACGGCGGGCTGGCTGAGGAACTGGACCGGCCATACGCGTTGTTCGGGCACAGCATGGGCGCGCTGGTGGCGTTCGAACTGGTCCGCGCGGTGCACCGGCTGTCCGGTCCGTTGCCGGTGCGGCTGTTCGTCTCCGGGCGGATAGCTCCGCAGTTGGCCGACCCACGCGGCCGAATGCACGAACTCGACGACGCCGAACTGCTCGACCGGTTGGCGCGATTGGGCGGAATTCCGCAGGTCGTGCTGGCCGACCCGGATCTGATGGCATTGCAACTTCCGTTGCTGCGCGCCGATCTCGCGGTCAACGAGAACTACCGATGTCCGCCCGGGCCGCCGCTTCCGGTGCCGATCACCGCGTTCGGCGGCGCCCGCGACCCGAAGGTCACCGGGGCCGAACTGCGGGGCTGGGCCGCGCAGAGCAGCGTCGGTGCTCGTACGCACCTGTTGCCGGGCGGGCATTTCTTCGTGCAGGAATCGATGAACGAGTTACTCCGGCTGGTGATGTCGGAGCTTTTGGACCCTCCTGATTCCGCGCCGACGACGATACGCTCCGTGGCGAGGTGATTACCGCGGTGCCGAGTGAATCGTCTGGCGCACAGGAGGTGGCGATGAGTTCGTTGGCCGGCCAACCGGCGGGTCCTTCCGGCGACAGCGAAACCCGGACCGAACCGCGGACCGCGGCCGCGATCGGCACCACGTCAACCAGCGCCTGGCGGAGCGTCGGTCTGGTCGCGTTGGTGACCTGCGTGGTGTTGCTGGGCACCGCGTTCGGTTACGGCTACTACCGGGACGAACTGTATTTCCGGCAACTGGGCGAACATCCGAGCCTGGGCTATCTGGACGCGGGTCCGGTCACCCCCATGCTGGCCCGCATCGCGGGCGGCCTGTTCGGCGATTCGTTGTGGGGTTTGCGGGTGCCCTCGGCCCTGCTGACCGCGCTGACCATCGTGGTGGTCGCCTTGCTGGCCAAGGAGTTCGGCGGTGGCCGGGGTGCGCAGACGGTGGCCGCGATCGGCACCGCGGTGTCGCTGTTCCCGTTGATGGCCGGGCACACCCTGCTCACCTCCACCTTCGACATCCCGTTGTCGCTGCTGATGATTCTGTTCGCGGCGCGGGCGTTGCTGCGCGGAGACGGCCGGTGGTGGCTGGGTGCGGGCGCGGCGATCGGCGTCGCGTTGTACAACAAGGAACTGATCCTGTTGCTGGCGCTGGGGATTTTCCCGGCGCTGCTGGTGGTCGGGCCGCGCGCGGTGTACCGCGATCGGTACCTGTGGCTGGGCGCGTTGCTGGCCGTGGTGGTGACCGCGCCGAACATCGTGTACCAGGCGGCCGACGGCTGGCCGCAGCTCACCCTGACCGAGGGGCTGGCCCGGGCGCACGGCGCGGCCAACCGGATTTCCTTCGTGCCGCAACAATTGGTGCTGCTGGGTCCGTTCCTCGCGCCGATCTGGATCACCGGCGCGATCCGGTTGTGGCGGGCGCCGGAGTGGCGGCCGGTGCGGGCGCTGGTCGTGGGCGCGGCGATCTGCGGGGTGCTGTTCCTTATCAGCGGCGGGCGTCCGGACTACACGGTGCCGTTGCTGCTGACCCTGTTCGCCGCGGGCAGCGTGACCACCGTGCGCTGGCTGGCCGACAACGCCCGGCGCACTCGGTGGGTGGCCGCGGCCCTGGTGCTCAACGGGTTGTTCGCCGCCGTGGTGGCATTGCCGCTGTTGCCGGAGAGCGCGCTGAGCGGGATCAGCGGAGTGGACCAGCTGGCGGCCGGGCAGGTCGGCTGGCCCGAGCTGACCGCCCAGGTCGCCGCGGCGTACGCGAAGGTGCCTGCCGCCGCCCGCGCGAGCACGGTGCTGCTGGCCGCCAACTACGGCGAAGCCGGTGCCCTGGACCGGTTCGGCCCGGCCTACCGGTTGCCCGCTGTCTACAGTGGACATGACCAGCTGTACGCCTACGGTCCGCCGCCGCCCTCGGCCACCACGGTGGTCACGGTGGGCCTGAAGACCACGCTCACCGGCCAGCTGTTCACCGGCTGCCAGACCACGGCGCGGATCTCCGCGGTGGCCGGGGTGCCGACCGAGGAGGTGGGCAAGTTGATCCAGATCTGCCAGGGGCCGCGCGCGTCCTGGGCCACGCTGTGGCCGAGCGTGCGGCACGTCGATTAGCCCGCGAGGAGCCGTCTGTGCTGGTCAGTGAAGGTCTGCGGAAGCGTTACGCCGAGGTGTGCGCGCTGGAGGGCTTCGACCTGACCGTCGAGCCCGGCGAGGTGGTCGGGCTGATCGGGCACAACGGAGCCGGGAAGACCACGTTCCTGGAGATCGCCTCCGGCCTGACCCGTCCCGATGGCGGCCGGGTCACCGTGTGCGGGCTGGACGTGACCCGCCAGCCCCGTCAGGTGCGTGCCCTGCTCGGCGTGGCGCCCCAGGAATTGGCGCTGTACCCCCGGATCACCGTCCGGGAACACCTGCGGCTGTTCGGCCGGATGGCCGGCCTGCGCCGGGCCGCGTTGCGCCGCGAGGTGGACACGGTGACCCAGGAAATGATGCTGACCGAGCAGCTCGATCGGCGAGTGGCCGAGCTGTCGGGTGGGCAGCGGCGGCGGGCCCAGACCGCGATCGCGCTGATCCACCGCCCGCCGGTGCTGTTGCTGGACGAACCGACGGTGGGCGCCGACCCGGCCACCCGGGACGCGCTGCTGGCCGCCGTCCGCAGCCGGGCCACCGAGGGGGCCGCGGTCTGTTACACCACGCACTATCTGCCGGAGCTGGAACGGTTGCGGGCCAGCATCGCGATCATCGCCAGGGGGCGGGTGGTGGCGCGGGACACCGGGCAGCGGTTGCTGGCCGGGCTGCCCAGCGAACTGCGGGTTCGGCTGCAGCAGCCGGAAACGGTGGCCGTGGCCGAGCGGGCGGGGTGGCAGTTGGTGGCGGACGAACTGCGGATGAGCACGTGTACGCCCGGACCGGATCTGGCCGAGTTGGTGGGGCGGATCGGGCCGGGCGACCTGGCCTCGGTGGTGGTGCGGCCGCCGACGCTGGACGACCTGTATCAGCGGTTGGCGGCAGGGGTGAGCGATGCCGGCTGACCGGCGGGGTGCGATCGATTCGGTTGCGATCGGTGGTCGCTTTCGGGGACTGGTGACGGAGGTCCGTGGTGTTCACTGATCAGCAAGCATCGTTGCGGTCCGTGCCGGGGGCGGCGGTGTCTCGGCAGGGGCGTCGCGTGCCCGGTGCCGCTCGGCGGCTGGTCGCGCTGATCCGGCACGATGCCCTGTTGATGCGCCGGGACCCGGGTCCGATCATCAGCCGGTTGTGCATGCCGGTGGTGCTGATGGTGGTGTTCGAGCCGTTGTACCGGAGCACGATGCGTATCGGCCCGGGTGGCTCGGCCGCGGTCGAGGCGGCGCCGCGGGTGCTGGTGATGTTCTCCATGTTCGCCATCAGCACGGTCGGCGCGGCGCTGTTGTCCGAGCGGACCTGGCGCACCTGGAGCCGGCTGCGGGCCACCCCGGCGCGCACCTGGGAAATGTTGCTGGGCAAGGCAGTTCCGTTGTTGGGTGTGTTGCTGGTGCAGCAGGCGTTGGTGATCGGCACCGGGTTCGCGGTGTTCGGGCTGCGGGTGGCCAGCGGTGTGGTCGTGCTGGCGGTGGCCGGACTCGCGTGGGCGCTGTGCATCCTGGCCTGCGGCGCACTCGCCGCGACCTTCGCGCGGACGAACAACCAGCTCAGCAGCATCACCGATGTCAGCGGGTTGTTGTTGTCCTCGTTGGGCGGTGCGGTGGTGCCGACGGCGCTGATGCCGGGGTGGTTGCGGGTGGTCACGCCGTTGTCGCCGGCGCACTGGGGGGTGCAGGCGTTGCAGGGGGCGTTGTTGGGGCGGACCGGCGATGCGCTGGTGGCGGCGGTGGTGCTGGTGAGTGTGGCTGCCGTGCTGGGATCGTTGGCGTGCTGGCGGATCAACCGGGGCTGGGGGCATCCGGAGCTGCTCTGACCGCTGTGCTGGGCCTGCCGCGGAAAACCGCTGGCGGGCCGGGTGCTGGCGGGTCACCATGGCCTGCGTGACTGAGCAAGGCCAGCGGTGGAGCAAAGCGACTGTCTATCCGGACATGTGGGTGGACCCCGACGACGATCCGCGCAACACCGACGGAGTCAGCCCGGACGGGGAGCTGGCCACGTTGCTGGACTACCTCGCGGGCTACCGGATGACGCTGTTGATGAAGTGCGAGGGGCTGGACGCGGGGCAGCTCGCTCGGCGGTCGGTGCCGCCGTCGACCATGTCGTTGCTGGGGCTGGTGCGGCATCTCGCGGAGGCGGAGCGGGACTGGCGGGGGTGGATCACAGCCGGGGAGCGGCCGGCGGCGTTGTACGGCCCGGGCGATGCGGCGTTCGACGGCGCGGTCGCGGAACAGGCCTTGGTCGACGCCGCTTGTGCCGATCTGGTGCGGGAGCAGGCGGACACCGACGCCGTGTTGGCCGAGCATCCGGATCTGGGCGAGCGGTTGGGGCGTAAGGGCATCGCCGTCCGGGAGGTGCAGGTGCATCGGGTCGAGGAGTATGCACGGCACTGCGGGCACGCGGACCTGTTGCGGGAGTGCATCGACGGTCGTACGGGGCAATGAGCCGGTCCCCGTGCCGCCGCAGGCTCGGGAAATGCGCCGATCAGCGTAGGAAATCGGCGGAGTTCAGGTCGGCCGCCTGGGCCAGGTAGCGAGTGACCTTCGCGCCGTAGAGGTGGGCTTCCTCGGGGGTCATGGGGGTGCCGATCACGGCTATCAGCGAACTCACCAGGCCGTACCAGGCCCAGCGGCGATAGTCGGTCCAGCAGTCGGACCACGCATAGTCCGGAATCGCCAACGCCTCGTGGTAGAGGCGGACCAGGTCTTGTTCTTCGGCCCGGCGGAGGTCGGTGGGCATCCGGCCCAGGAAGTAGGCCACGTCGAGCATGGGATTGGACCGCATGGCCAGTTGCCAGTCCAGGGTCACCAGCTCCCGGCCCCTGGTTCCGTTGCGGAACAGCATGTTGCTGACGTGGAAGTCGGCATGGGTGAGGGTCCGGGGGCCACCGGCTGACCCCAACCAACGGCTGAAACCCTTGGTGCAGAACAGGTTTCCCAGCTCACGCAGGTCCTGGTCGAGGATGACCTCGTCGCGGGCGGTGAATTCCTGCCAGGATGCGCGGAACAGGCCCTCCCAACCTGGTAATGCCGGGCCGTCCAGGCGGTTGAGCCAGTCGGATTCGGCCAGTTTCTCGCTGTTCCAGTGGGATCGGTGGAGGAGGGCCAGCTGGCGTAGGGCCAGGAGCACGTCTTCGGGTGGGTAGGGGTCGTCCTGGTCGTGTTCGGTGGCGTCGGTGATGTCCTCCAGGACCAACGCGAATCCGTTGTTCTCCGGGTCGAGATACGCCGCGTGGCAGTGCGGGACTCGCATGCCCACCTCGTCGGCGAACTCCTGGTAGAAGCGGACTTCTCGGATGTAGAGGCCGGCCATGGTGGCCAGGGCCCTGGGTTGTTCGTCGACCGCCGGGAATTTCGCCACCACGGACGTGGGCGCGTCCGGGGCGGGCGCGTCGTAGGTGGGGCGCAGCCGCAGGGTGTGGGCGATGGCGCCGCCGGACATGGTCGACCGCTCGATCGCGGCCACCCGCACGGACTCGGGCAGCGTGCCGTCGGCGTGTAGCACGTCGGACAGCCAGTCCGGGGTGATCCGTTCCGGGTCGACCACTGGCGGGAGCACGGGTTTCGTGAGCACGGCGACGTTCCTCCGCATTGTTTCGGATCTACACTGTCCACATGGCTGATCACCGTCCGGCGATCCTGGATGCCGCGCTGGAGATCGCCGACGAGGGCGGCCTGGCCGCGGTGTCCATGCGCGCCGTGGCCGAGCGGGTCGGGTTGACCCCGATGGCGCTGTACCCGCATGTCGGGGGCAAGGAAGGGTTGCTGGACGGGCTGTTGGAGCGGTTGCTGTCCGAGGTGCCGTTGCCTGGTCCGGAGTTGGACTGGGCGAGCCGGTTGCGGACGTTGGCGCACGGGTTGCGGGCGGCCGCCGCCCGGCATCCGGCGGTGTTCGGGTTGCTGGTCAGCCGGCCCTCGGTGGCCGCCGGTTCGTTGCGGGTCATCGAGGCCGTCTTCCAGGCGTTGCTGGCCGCGGGCGTGCCCGCGGCCGAGGTGCCCCGGATCGAGCGGCTGGTCAGCACGTTTGTGATCGGGTACGCCACCTCCGAGGTGAGTGGGCGGTTTTCCGCAGGCACCGTGGACGTGCGGACGCGGGTCGGGCAGGTGCCGCCGGACGAACTGCCCGCGCACCGGGATCTGGTGGCAACGCTGGCCGCGGGGATCGACGCGGACGCGGAGTTCGCGGCGGATCTGGCCGATCTGCTGGCCATGGTGGAGTCGGTCGCGGTCCGGGCCACCGCCGGTCAGGCCCGCTCGGCGAAGCAGCCGCGCACCCGGGTGGGTAGGCGGTAGAGGCCGGTGCTGGCCGCGATGTAGAGGACATCCCGGTCCGGTCCGCCGAAACAGAGGTTGGCCACCTTTTCCGGCACCGGCATCTTGCCAAGGCGCTTGCCATCGGGGGCGAAGACCTGGACGGAATCCTTGCTGGAGGTCCAGATGTTGCCGTGCACGTCCACCCGGAATCCGTCGGACACACCCGGCTCGACCCGGGCGAAGACGCGGCCGTTGCGGCACGCCTGGCCGACCACGTCGTAGACGCGGATGCGGCCGCCCAGTCCGTCGGTGCGCAGTTGCAGCGCCGTGTCGGACACGTAGAGCAGGCGCTCGTCGGGGGAGAAGGCCAGGCCGTTGGGCTCCGCCATGTCGGTGATCACCGGGTCCAGCTGCCCGGACTCCGGATCGAAGCGGAACACGTAGCAGGCCTGGTATTCCAGCTCGCCGGGATGGCCCTCCTCCGGCTTGAGAATCCCGTAGGGCGGGTCGGTGAACCAGATCGCGCCATCGGAGGCCACCACCACGTCGTTGGGCGAGTTCAGCCGCACCCCGCCGAATCGGTCCACCAGCACCGTGGTGACGCCGTCGTGATCGGTGCGTTCCACCGCTCGGCGGCCGTGCGAGCAGGCGATGATCCGGCCGTCCAGGTCGTGGATTCGGCCGTTGGTGAACTCGACCTCGGTGCGTTCGACGCTCACCTCGCCGGTGCCGGCGTCCCAGCACAGGATGCGGTTGCCCGGGATGTCCGACCAGATCACCGCGTCGCGCTCGGGCAGCCACAGCGGGCCCTCGCTCCAGGCGGCGTCCCCGCCCAGCCGCTCGGCCACCGCGTCCGCATCCACCAGCTCGGTCAGCCGGTCGTCCTCCACAAGCACAGTCATGCGACCTCACCCACCTGTCCGCGGAGAGCCCACGGCCTTATACAGTGTAGATCTGTTTTGCCGGGGCCGGAAGTGCGGTCCATGATTGGTTCATGCGTGGACGCAAACCGGTGCGGCCGTTGGCCGAGGTGGCCGACGCCGCGATGGGGGTGTTCGCGGACAAGGGCTTTCGCCCGGCCGGGATCTCCGACGTGGCCGCCGCGCTCGGCCTGAGCCACGGCGCGGTCTACACCTACGTCGAGGGCAAGCAGGCGCTGCTCTACCTGGCCCTGCTGCGCGCCACCCGACCGGACGCGGTGACCGAGCTGTCGCTGCCGGTCGGCACCCCGCCGGTGGAGACGATCGTGGCGGTGATGGAAACCTGGGTCAAGGAACAGGAAGCCTTCGGTATCGGCGTGCGGCAGCGGCCGGACGAGCGGAGCGCGGCCGACGAGCTGGCCCTGGTGGTCGACACGGTCTACGACTTCATCGACGGCAACCAGCTGGTGCTCACGCTGGTCGCGCGGTGCGCCGAGGACCTGCCCGAACTGGGGCAGTGGTACTTCGTGGAGCGCCGCCGCGGCATGGTGGCCGAGATCGGCGAATTCCTGCGCACCCGGATCGCGGCCGGCACGCTGCGGCCGGTGCCCGATGTGTCCGCCGCGGCCCGGTTCGTCGTGGAGACCATCGCCTGGTTCGCCATGCACCGGCACGGTGATCCGGACTCGGCCATGCTCGACGACGAGACCTGTCGGCGCACCGTGCACGTCCTGGTGGTCGCCGCGTTTCTGCCCAATCCGGACACCGCCGTGGAGACCGGCTGACCGGCCTCCGCGACGTTGCCGCTCAGGCGGGGCAGCGGATGTCGGTGGCCGGGCGGATGCCGTGGGCCAGGAACGCGGTGACCGCGGCATCGCCGCAGGCGTTGCCGTTGGCCAGGTAGGACTCGTGCCCGCCGGAGTCGACGCTGACCATCCTGGCCCGATCGCCGAAGGCCGCGCGTATGCGCAGCGCGCCGGAGTAGGGAGTCGCCGGGTCCCGCACGTTCTGCACCAGCAGCACGTTCGACGGGCCGGCCGAGCTGACCCGCACCGGCGCCTCGGCCGGCTGGTGGGGCCAGAACGCGCAGGCGAAGATGCCGGCGGGCATGCCGTTGGTAAGCGGGTAGGCGCCCCGGTTGGCCGCGACCGCGCCGGCATAGCCGCTGACCGATCGGGGCCAGGACACGTCGTTGCACGCGGTCACGGTCAGCACGGCCAGCTCGTTCTGCAACGCCTGGCCCGAGGGCGCCGGGATCGGCGGCAGCGGGCCGTCCTCCCGCACCGCCTGCATGGTCGCGGCCAGGATCGGGAAACTGGCGTCGGAGTAGAGCGCGTTGAACATGATCGCGCGCAGCCCGTTTCCGGTCAGGTCCGGCCGGGGCCCGCGGTCCAGTTCGGCCGCCTCGTCCAGATAGGTTTTCCGCACCGCATCAGCGGAATCGCCCAGGCCGTAGGTGCTGGCGCGGTCCGCGGCCCACGCGGCGAAATCGGGGAAGCGGTCCGCCGCGCCGATCGCGAAGTTCGCCGCCCAGCCGCGTTCCACCAGGCTCGGATTCGGATCGTCGTTGCTGTCCAGCACGACCCGGTCGGTGCGGTCGGCGAACATGGTGGCGTAGGCCGCACCGACGTAGGTGCCGTAGGACACGCCCCAGTAGGACAGTCGCGGCTCGCCCAGCGCGGCGCGGATCCGGTCGATGTCGCGGGCCTCGTTGCGGGTGCTGATGTAGTCGGCCAGCGGGCCGGCGTTCTGCTGGCAGGCCGCGGCGACCCGGCGGGCCCGGGCGATGTTGCCGGTGATGTCCCCGCCCGGACCGGGCCAGGGCAGGAAGGTGTCCAGGGTGGTGTCCCGCGGTCCGAGATCGCACGAGATCGGGTCGCTCTGGCCGACTCCGCGCGGGTCGAAACCGATGATGTCGTAGCGATCGGTCACCGACGCGGGCAGTTTCAACCCGCGGGTGGTGGGCAGCGCCAGCCCGGAATTGCCCGGACCACCGGGAATCAGCAACAACACGCCTTGGCGTAAGCCCGGTTTCGCGGTGCTGATCCGGGAAATGGCCAGGGAAATCTGGGTTCCGGCTGGATTCTGGTAGTCAATCGGCACGTTCACGGTGGCGCATTGCCGGCGCGGGTCCAGCGTGACCCCGGGCGTGCTCGCGCACGGTCCCCAAACAGGCGCCGCACCAGCGGCCGACGCGGCCGCGGTACCGGATACAACGACCCCGGCGAGTATCGCCGAGGCTGCCATCGCGATCAGTGTTTTTCGCATGCCGTCAGGGTTGCCGGGCCGATCGGCGCCAACCACCCGGCCAGCCGGACAATCGCGGTGGGGCCTGCCCTACCTGATGGGGACCGGGTATCTGCTTTGCTGGTGGTCACCGAACGCGCGGTGACCAAACACATCGGCAACATCTTCCGGAAGCTCGACCTGCCACCCAGTGACAACGGTCACCGACGGATGCTGGCTTATTGGCCTATCCTGATTCCTGAGTTGTCTTTGTCGTCGCTGGAAGGAGCATGATGAGCAGCCACCGGATCGCGGTGATTCCCGGCGACGGTATCGGCACCGAGGTGATGCCGGAGGGGGTCGCGGTACTGCGCGCGGCCGCGAAGGCGCATTCGCTGGAACTCGACTTCACCGAATTCGATTTCTCCAGCGCCGACTACTACACCCGGCACGGCGCGATGCTGCCCGACGACTGGTTCGACACGCTGCGCGGGTTCGACGCGATCTACTTCGGCGCGGTCGGCTGGCCCGCGGTGCTGCCCGACCACGTGTCGCTGTGGGGCAGCTTGTTGTTGTTCCGCCGGCATTTCGACCAGTATGTCAACCTGCGGCCGTGCCGGTTGCTGCCCGGGGTGGCCAGCCCGCTGGCCGGTCGCGGGCCCGAGGACATCGACTTCTACGTGGTGCGGGAGAACACCGAAGGCGAGTACACCTCGCTCGGCGGGAGGATGTTCGCCGGCACGGACCGGGAAATGGTGATCCAGGAAACGGTGATGACCCGCACCGGGGTGGACCGTATTCTGGAATTCGCCTTCGACCTGGCCGCCCGGCGGCCGAAGAAACATCTCACCTCGGCCACCAAGAGCAACGGTATTTCGATCACCATGCCGTACTGGGACGAGCGGGTCGAGACCATGGCGGCGAAATATCCGGACGTGCGGACGGACAAATTCCACATCGACATTCTGACCGCGAATTTCGTGCTGCACCCCGACTGGTTCGACGTGGTGGTGGCCAGCAATCTGTTCGGGGACATCCTGTCCGACCTCGGCCCGGCCTGCGCCGGCACCATCGGCATCGCGCCCAGCGCGAACATCAACCCGACCGGCGAGTTTCCCAGCCTGTTCGAGCCGGTGCACGGCTCGGCGCCGGACATCGCGGGCCGGGGCATCGCCAACCCGATCGGCCAGATCTGGTGCGGGGCAATGATGTTGGAGCACCTCGGGCACGCGGAGGCGGCGGAGGACGTGCTGGCCGCGGTGCGGCGGGTGCTGGCCGCCGGGCCGGACGCGGCGCCGTTGACGCCGGATCTGGGCGGTCGGGGCACGACCCGGGAACTCGGCGCGGCCGTCATGGCCGAGATCGCGGATCGTTGATTTCGCTTGTTGGGTAAGTGTTCTAGCGAGTAGCGAGGTCGATCAGGGTTTCGGCGGCGGCGCGGGCGTCGTGGATCGGGGCCGGGTCGTTGACCGAAGTGGACAGTGCCCGGGCGCCCTCGAACAGCACGGCCAGTGACCGCGCCAGCTTGTCCGGCTCGCGGGCACCGGCCTGGGCGGCGGTGTCCGCGATGCGCCGGGTGAACTCGTGCTTGTGCGCGGTGACCAGCTCGGCGGGCTCCGGAGCGGAGTACTCCGCCGAGCGGGCCGGGGCCGGTGCCCGCGGAGGCGCCGTGGAACCGGTGCTCGGCCGGGCGGCCCGGTTCGCCGGACGCGCCGGTTCCCGCCCGCGCGGTCGGGTCCGGCGGAGGCGGTCAGCCCTGATCGAACCGGAAGCGGTCCAGTTCCCGGCGTTCCCGTTTGGTCGGGCGACCGGTGCCCCGGGCCCGGTAGGCCACCGGGATGGCGGCTTCGGGCGGTGGTTTCGGGGTGCGGTCCAGGAAGCAGGTGGCGGCGTCGGCCGCGCCGACCCGTTTCTGGATCACCCGGACCACCTCGACCACCTTGGTGCGGTCGCCGACCCGGGCCCGGACGACATCACCGGGCACCACCGTGGTGGCCGGTTTGGCCGGGTGGTCGTTGACGCGCACGTGCCCACCCCGGCAGGCCGCCGCCGCGTCCGATCGGGTCTTGGTCAGCCGGACCGCCCACAGCCAGCGATCCACTCGGGTGGAGTCCACAGTCACTCATTCTGGCATCAGCAACCCCTCAGGCGCCCAGCCTCGCCGACGGCGCGAACCGCTGGAAGGTCAGGCCGGCCGGACTCTGCGTCTCGTACAGGATCCCGACCGTCCCGGGCTGGAGTTCGACCATGGTGCTGTAGCCGAACGCTCCCGGCTGGATCGTCCAGGTGTACGGCCAGGTCGCGCCGCCGTCGCGGGACTCCCGGACCACTCCGTTCGAGCGGCTGGTCGGCGAGCCCGGATTCGATTCCAGTAGCCACCCGTTGGGCAGGGTGAGCACGTCACCGTTGCAGTGCGGGTCGGGCAGCGCGGTATTGGCCGTCGGCGTGGACCACGTGCTCGCCGGGCCGGCCGCGGTGGCCAGCACCCGGTAGTCGGCGTCGGTGGACCGGGCGTCGTCCAGCAGGGTGCCGTCGGCGCGCTGGGCGATCTTGTTCTCCGACAGGCCGGCGCCAATGGTGGTGCCCAGCTGCCAGGTGGTGCCGTGGTCGGTGCTGTAGGCCAGGGCGGCGTAGCTGACCGAGCCGCGGTCGTAGGCGTAGGGCTGCACGAGGGTTCCGTTGGCCAGCACCACGCCGTGTCCGCTGCTGGCGAAGATCCCGGTCGCCCCGGAGGGTTTCAGCGCCGTGAGATCGCCCGCGGCCGACCAGGTCAGTCCGTCGTCGGTCGAGTAGCGGATCTGCGGGTGCACGGTGCTGACCGAGGTGGCGCTGCGATCGGTGCTGGAGTTGGCCAGTCCGATGCCGGCCGGGGATTCCAGGTAGGACAGCCACAGTTTGCCGGTGACCGGGTCGTACAACAGGCTGCCGTCGCCGACCCCGGCCGCGGCGGCATCGGTGTTGCCGCCGGTGTGCGCGACCGCGATGGTGCGGGCGTCCCAGGTGGTTCCCTCGTTGTGCGAGCGGCGGCACACGATGTCGATGTCCGAGGGCAGATCGGCGCTGGAGTTGTTGCGCGAGTCGTAGCAGGCGATCAGCGTGCCGTCCGCGGTCTGGGCCATGGCCGGGATGCGATAGGTGTTCGCCGGGCTGCCGGAGGTGTCCACCGTGCTGGTGACCGAGTTCGGGACCACCGGACCGCGACCGCCGCCGATCGGCGTTGCGCTCGCCTGGACGCCGCCGAGGACGGCGAGACCGGTGGCGATGGCCAGGACGAGTCCGAACCGGACGAGCCGATGTGGGGACCGGGTGGGTAACTCGGATAAGCCGGATCCGGCGGGCGAATCGGGCGAGCGGTGCGGCACGCGCGGCCGCGAAGTTGTTGCGGGTAAGCCGGAATGGGGTCTTCGCACGCAGGTATGGCGTGAAAACCGCGAATTTCGTTACCGGCGGTCTCCCCCGGACGGGGTGAGCAGCCCGCGGTTGAACGCCTCGGCCACCGCCGCCGCCCGGTCGCTCACGCCGAGTTTGCCGTAGATGTTCAGCAGGTGCGTCTTCACCGTGGCCTCGCTGATGAACAACTTGGCCGCCGCGTCCCGGTTGGTGGTGCCCGCCGCGACCAGCTCCAGCACCTCCAGCTCGCGCTTGCTCAGCACCTCCGGCCCGGGCGTGCGCACCCGGTTCATCAACCGGCTGGCCACCGACGGGGACAGCACCGACTCGCCCCGGGCCGCCGCCCGCACCGCGCGCAGCAGTTCGTCCCGCGGCGCGTCCTTGAGCAGATACCCGGTGGCGCCGGCCTCGATCGCGGGCAGCACGTAGCTGTCGGTGTCGTAGGTGGTCAGCACCAGCACCCGCGCGGGCAGCCGCTGCCGGCCCAGTTCGGTGATCGCGGTCAGCCCGTCCATGCCGGGCATCCGCAGGTCCATCAGGATCACGTCCGGGCGCAACGTCTTGGCCAACCGGATCGCCTCGGCCCCGTCGCCCGCCTGGCCGAGCACCTCGAAGCCGGGGTCGCTGGCGAACATGCCGGACAACCCGTCCCGCACCACCGGGTGGTCGTCCGCGATCAACAGGGTGATCACGTGCTCGCTCATGCCCGCGCTCCCGCCGATGCCGCCGGGACACTGGCCGAGATCGCGGTGCCGAAGCCGGGTTCGGACTCGATCCGCAGCGTCCCGGACAACCCCTCGATCCGTTGCCGCATCGCGACCAGCCCGAACCCGCCCTCGGTCCGCGCGCGAAGGTCCGCGACGGCGCGCTCCCCGAGCCGCGCCGGGTCGAATCCCTCGCCGTCGTCCCGCACGTCCAGCGCGACCTCGTCCTGCATGTAGGACAGTGTGACGCCCACCCGGCCGGCCCGGGCGTGCCTGGCCACATTGGCCAGCGCCTCCTGCGCGGTGCGCAACAACGCGAACTCCGTCTCCGGCCGCATCGGCCGCGCGGTGCCGGTGGTGGTGACCCGCACCGCGATCCGGTGCAGCGCCGACCAGCGGTCGGCCACCTGGGCCAGCGCCTCGGACAGCCGCCCGGACTGCAACGGCTCGGGCCGCAGCGCGTGCACCGAGTGGCGCGCCTCGGACAGGCTCTCCCTGGCCAGCTGGGTCGCCGCGGTCACGTGCCGGTGCCGGGTGACCCGGTCGTCGTCGGCCTGCTCGGCCGCCTGGAGCTGGGTGATGATCCCGGTCAGGCCCTGGGCCAGGGTGTCGTGGATCTCCCGGGCCATCCGCTGCCGCTCGTCGGTCACCCCGGCTTCCCGGGCCTGGGTCAGCAACCGTTCGTGCAGTTCGGCGTTCTCGGCCAGCGTGGTCTCCAGCCGGTGGTTGGCCTCCCGGGCCTGGGCCAGCGCCCGGTCGCGTTGGTCGTTGAGCCGGGCGCCGCGCCAGGCGAACCAGGCGAACCCGCACATCGGCGCCACGTTGACCAGCAGGATGGCCACGAAGCTCACGATCCCCAGCGTGGTGTTCTTGGGCACCCCGAACCCCTGCGCGGTGCCCGCCACCACCGCCACCGCGGCCACCCCGGGCAGGATCCACGGCCAGGGCAGCAGCCGGAACGCGTAGAAGTAGGCGGCCGGGGTGAAGCAGCCGAACCACGGATCGCGGACGACCAGGATCATCATCAGCACGATCAGCCCGGCCAGGAACACCACCATCAGCGTCGGCCGGGACCGCCAGGCCGGGCGCACGGTGAACATGATCAGCATCCACAGTGCGGTCACCGCGCACAGGCCGAGGTCGAGCAGCAGGCCGCGCGGGTCGGACCATTCCGTGATCACGGTGAACCCGGCCAGCGCGGCCAGCAACAGGTAGGGCACGACGGTCACCAGCGGAATCCAGCGCTGCGTGGACATCTCGGTCCAGGAGCGGGGTATCGGCGGTGTCATCTGCGTCCCTCCCCGTGCGGCGAAATCCGCGCCGACCCAATCTAGCCGGAATCGTGCCTGGTCGTGGGCGGTCGTCACGTCGTGGTGAACCGGGCGCGCAGGTGGCCGCCGTTGACCAGGCCGACCACGCCGAGCAGCAGCAGCCCGCACCCGCCCTGCTCGATCTTCATCCACACCGGGAACGTGCCGGGCAGTGCGATGATCACCACGATGGCCACCACCATGATCGCCGAGATCAACCGCAGGCGCAGGAAGGCCCGGCGGGAGCCGCGGGCGGCCCGGACGGTGAACGAGAAAGTCAGCAGCGCGCTGGCCACCACGATGCCGCCGCGCACCCACACCGCGGAGGTCACCACCGAGGAATCGTTGCGCAGCAACACGATCGCGATCAGCGTGAGCACACTCAGGCCGAGGTAGGCGCCGACCAGGACACGCAGCGCCCGGAACGCGGCCAGGCTGCGCGGGTGGTTGAGCTCGGCGGCCGGGAGAGTCTGGCTGTTCATGTCGGGTCCTTCCCCGTTGTGGCTGATGAATTCAGCCTGGCGGGCGGACCCCCTCCCGGGCATCGACCACGCGGCCAGATCGGGCCCGGCGCGGGCTGAACCGCGCGGTCCACCGGCCGGTGGGGCGCATCCACCGATCGGTTGACCCGAGCTGCTCGGTCAGCCCTCGCGCAGCAGGTCGTGCAGGGTGCGGGCGACGCGGGCGAGCAGCGCCTCGGCGGCGGGCTGGAGCACCGCGGGCACCCGGGATTCGGTCAGCGCGGCCACCGCGAACCGGCTGCCGTCCTCGTGCTCCACCACGCCGACCTCGTGCCGCAGGTTGAGCAGCGTGCCGGTCTTGGACGACCAGCGGGCCGCGTCGGAGGCGAAGTCCGGGGCGAGCCGGTGGCGGATCAGGTTGTCGGCCATCAGTTCGCGCACCCGCGCGGCCACCTCGGCCGGAATCCGTTGTGGCGCCCAGACCTCCCGCAGCAGGTCTACAAAGGACTTTGCGCTGCCGGAGTTGGCCAGGCTGACGTCCAGCTGCCGCACCGGGTGGCCGCGAGTCGCGGTGCGCGCGCCGATGGCCAGCGAGTGCGCCAGGTGGGTCTCGCCGGGGGCGAACCGTTCGGCGGGGGTGTCCATCAGGTCGCCCATCAGGTGCCGCACCACGATGCCGGACAGGCCGTAGTCGCGCAGCGTGCGGTTGACCTCGGCCGGGGGCACCAGGGCGAACAGCGCGTCCGCGGCGGCGTTGTCGCTGATCGCGATGCTCAGGTAGAGCAGATCGGCCACGGCGACCCGGGCCGGATACCGGAAGCGGCTCAGCCCGGCCGGTCCGGCCAGGTCGACCCGGCCCGGCGCGATGTCGATCGGCTGGGCCTCGTCCAATTCGCCGTTGGCGATCCGGCTCAGCACGGCGATGGCCAGCGGCACCTTGACCAGGGAGGCGATCGGGTAGGCCAGGTCCGGGTCGATGCCGATCTCCTCGCCGGAGTTGAGATCCCGGACCAGGAACGAACCGGCCAGCCCGCCCTCGCGCAACCGTTCGCGCAGCGCGCGGATCTCCCGTTCCGGGTTCATCGGGTCTCGTCCTTCGGTTGTGCGCCAAGGCATTTGGCTATGTGTGTCCATAAAGGACTTTTCAGTCGGTCGGCTTCGTCGCCGGTCATCGCGTAGCCGCGGGACACCGGCGTTCCAGCCAGCGGCCGCCAGTGCAGGTCCAGTTCGTGGGCCTGGGCCGCCGAGCCGAGCAGCAGGTTGTCCGTGCGCAGCACGTCGGACACCGCGGCGGTGAGCGAGGTGGCCACGGTGAGCTGCGCGGGCAGGAGGGCGGCGCGGTGGCCGAGGTGTTCCAGCCGGTCCCGCACATGCGGCACATCGTCCTCGGGCTGCAGCCAGATCCGTCGCGCCTCCTGGGTCCGGCTGGGGCGCAGGGTGTCCAGATGCAGCGCGCGGGTGCCGGTGTTTTTGGCGGTGGCCACGCCCAGCGGGACCACCCAACTGCCCTCGTCCGGTGGGACCGCGATCAGCGCGGCGCGCACCTCCCGGGCGCTGGCCAGGGCGGCGCGCTCGGCCGGGGCGGCGGTGCGGAACTCGAGGACGGCGCCGTGCTCGCGGGCCGCACCCTCCAGCAGCGCGCACTGCCGCACCGAACAGGTGTCCGGCACGGCCAGCGCGAGTGGGCGCAGTTTGGCCTGTTCGGCGTCGTGTTCCAGGGCTTCGGCCAGGGCCACCAGCCGTTTGGCCGAGGGCAGCAGGTCCCGGCCGAACGCGGTGAGCGCGGTGCGGCGGGTGGACCGGTCGAACAGCCGCTCGCCGAGGTGGCGCTCCAGCGCGGCGATCCGTCGGCTGGCCACCGACTGCGGCACCCGCGCGGCCGCCGCGCCGAGCGTGACGCTGCCCCGTTCGCCCACGTGCACGAACACCCGGCAGGCCGCGACCAGATCCATGGGCGGAATCGTATGCCAGAACGGCATGAAAACCGGCGTTTGTGTCTTTGACCGCATGAGTCGGGGCCGGGAAGCTGATCGACATGCGTCCTTATCGTGTGGCTCTCGCGTTGACCGGCTGCCTGCTGCTGGCCGGGTGCACCGGCACCGTCGGCACCACATCCACCTCCTCGTCCCCCGTGTCGACCACGACCACGGTCGCCAGCGATCCGGCGTTCGCCCGGCTGGAACAGCAGTTCGGCGCGCGGCTGGGGGTGTACGTGCTGGACACCGGCACCGGGAACACCGTCAGCTACCGCGCGGACGAGCGGTTCGCCTACGACTCCACGATGAAGATCCTGATCGCGGGCACGCTGCTGCGCCGCGACTCCGACGCCGACCTGGACAAGGTGATCACCTACACCCAGGCCGACCTGCAGAGCTACTCGCCGATCACCGCGCCGCACGTGGGCACCGGCCTGACCGTGCGCGAACTGCTCCCCGCGGCGCTGCAGTACAGCGACAACACCGCGGCCAACCTGCTGCTGGCCCAGCTCGGCGGCCCGGCCGGGCTGCAGAGCGCGATGCGCGCGCTTGGCGATACCACCAGCCACATCGACCGCAACGAACCCAGCCTCAACGACGCGGTGCCCGGCGACATCCGGGACACCAGCACGCCCCGTGCGATCGGCACCGATCTGCGCCAGTTCGCGCTGGGCGGTTGGTTGTCCGGTGCCCGGCAGCAGCAGTTGGTGAGTTGGTTGCAGGGCAACACCACCGGCGGGCCGTACATCCGGGCCGGGGTGCCCGCGGGATGGAAGGTCGGGGACAAAACCGGCAACGGCGACTACGGCACCCGCAACGACATCGCCATCGCCTGGCCGCCGTCCGGCAGCCCGGTGCTGATCGCCATCGATACGGCGCGCAACACGGACAACGCGACCTCGAACGACGCGCTGATCGCCGACGCCACCAAGGCCGCACTGGCCGACCTGCACTGAACGGGGCGCGCGACCGCCCGGCCACTGAGGAACCGCCGCAAGCCCGGGCTGCCATCGTGCCGGGAAAGCTCGAACTCAGTACTTGGGCTGCCAGCCCAGGGCTGGGCCGAGGGAGTCGGCGAGGTCGGTGAGGATCTGGACGTAGTCGGCGTGCTCGAAGGAGAACGGCAGGGCGAAGGCGACCTCGTCGATCTCGGCGAACGCCGGGTTGGCGTAAAGGGTGTCGGCGATCTGGGTGGAGCTGCCGACCAGATCGCGGGCGAACAGCATGCGGGCCGGGCCCTGCGGCGCGGCCGTGCGCGGGGTGCGTTTGTCCACGTATTCGGTGTATTTCGCGCGTTGCTCAGGCGTGGCGTGGTCGGTCGGGATCACCACCAGGCCCTGGGACACCCGGGCCGACTTGCCGTCCGGGTGCTCGGCCCGGAACGCCTGGATGTGGGAGAGCTGGATCTCCGCGAAGTCGTCCGAGTCCTCGGCCTTCACCACGCTGCTGGTCAGGAAGTTCATCCCGTTCTCCCCGGCCCAGCGGGCCGACCGCAGGCTCGCGCCGCCGTACCAGAGCCGGGAGGCCAGGCCGGGGGAGTGCGGCTCGACGCGGTCGGAGTACTGCTCGAAGCCTTCGGTCCCGCTGAACGCGCTGGCCGGTTCGCCGCGCACGAAGTCGAGCAGCCTCCGCACCCGGGCGTAGCTGAAGTCCTCGGCCTCGGCGGTGTCCGGGTAGAGCGCGTCCTTGACCCGGTCGTAGTGCATCGGCGGTCCCACGCTCACCCCGGGGTTGAGCCGCCCGCCGGACAGGATGTCCACCGTGGCCAGGTCCTCGGCCAGTCGCAGCGGGTTCTCCCAGCCCAGCGGGATGACCGCGGTGCCGAGCGAGATCCGGCTGGTCCGGGCCGCGGCGGCGGCCAGCACGGCGACCGGCGAGGAGATGCCGAACTGCAGGTGCCGGTGGCGCACCCACGCGCTGTCGAAACCCAGTTCCTCGCCGAGTTCGATGATCTTCAGCGTGGATTCGTGACCGGGGCCCGGATCGGCCCGGTCGAACAGTCCGATGGTCAGGAAACCCAGGTTGCGCAACGCCTCCGACGGTGCGGGCATCGGGTCCTCCCTCGGTCGCGCGGTCCGTTCGCGATTGTGTCAGGCGCACGTACCCTGCCGCCGGATATCCACTGGGTGGGACCGCGGTCCTGACGGCTCGCTGGACGGGGACCTGAAGGAGAACGTGGACTTCCGGTCGGTCTGCGCCACCCTGCTGGCCCGGGTGCCGGGCAGCGATCCGGGCCCGGTCCTCGACGGTTATTCCACTCGGTTCGACGAGATCCTGGTCTAGTCTGGACGGCCTGAGCTGGGGAATCAGGACGGGGGAGCGGATGATCGTCCACGTGCGGGGCCGGGCGTTGCCCGACGGCGAGTTCGTCGATCTTTATGCCGACGGAGATCGGTGGACCACCGAACCGGTGCCGGGTGCGGAACTGGTGGCCGAGGGGTGGTTGCTGCCCGGCCTGGTGGACGCGCACACCCATCCCGGCACCGAGGAACCCGGCGATCCGCTGGACCCCGACCTGTTGCGGGCCGACCTGCACGAGCACGTCCGGGCCGGGGTGACCATGATCCGCTCGCCCGGGCTGGCCGGGGAGCCGCCGGACTGGTTCGGCCGGGACGCCGACGTGCCGCGCGCGGTGCACGCCGGTCATTGGCTGGCCCAGCACGGGCAGTTCTTCGACAACTGGGGCCGCCGGGCCGAGCCGGACGAGCTGATCGAACTGGCCGTCGCGCAGGCCGCCCGCACCGGCTGGTGCAAGATCATCGGCGACTGGCTGCCGGGCGACGAGCCGGTGCCGGTGGAGGTGCTGCGCGCCATCGTCGAAGGCGCGCACGCCGCGGGCGGGCGGGTCGCGGTGCACTCACAGCAGGCGGCCGGCGGGGCGAACGCGGTGGCCGCCGGGGTGGACTCGCTGGAACACGGCATGTGCCTGGACGCCGAGCTGCTGACCACGATGGCCGCGCAGGGCACCGCGCTGACGCCGACACTGTCCGTGCTCAACGGTGCACTGGCCCGCGCGAAGAATCGGCCGGACAGCCCGCGCAAGGACTGGATCGTCGAGGGGGCCGGCCGCCACGGCGCGTTGACCGCCGCCGCGGCTGAGGCCGGGGTGACCGTGCTGGCCGGCACCGATTCCCGGCCGCACGGCCGGGTGATGGACGAGATCCGCGCACTGGTCGACGCCGGTGTGCCCGCGCACGACGCGCTGGGCGCCGGTTCCTGGCGGGCCCGGAAATATCTCGGGCTGCCCGGGCTGGCCGAGGGGGCGCCGGCCGACGCGGTGGTCTACGACGAGGACCCGCGCGGCGATCCGGACCAGCTCACCGTGCCGCGCGCGGTGGTGCTGCGCGGCACGGTGGCCCACCGCCGCAACGCTGGCTGAAACCCTTGCTGGGCAAGGGTTTCAGCCGAGTAGCTCCGGGCGTTTCCAGTCCGCGCCGTTGACGTGCTGGTCGAGGAAGGCCAGCACGGTCTCGTACCAGATCCGGGCGTGGTTCGGGGTGAGGATCCAGTGGTTCTCGTCCGGGAAGTAGAGGAACTTGTGCGGGCCGGAGCCGTTCTCGGCCTTCGACCGCGTGGACAGGTCGGTCCACAGCTGCATGCCCTCGGCGATCGGCACCCGGTAGTCGCGGTCGCAGTGGATGACCAGCATCGGCGTGCTGATCGCGTCCACGAACCGGTGCGGTGAGTACTCCACCGCCTGCTCCGGGGTCATCTCCCGGCGGAAGTAGAACGGCACGTCGCCGTTGCTGATCGACTGCGGCAGGTTCCACACCGAGGCGTGCGTGACGATCGCGGCGAACCGGTCGGTGTGCCCGGCGATCCAGTTGGCCATGTAGCCGCCGAACGAACCGCCTATCGCCGCCGTCCGCCCGGCGTCCAGGTCCGGGCGCTCCAGCGCGGCGTCGGTGATGGTCATCAGGTCGGTGAACGGGGTGCCACCCCACTGGCCCCAGCCCCGGCGCACGAAGTCCACGCCGTAGCCGGTGGACAGCGCGTAGTCCGGCATCAGCACGGCGTAGCCGTGCGCGGCCAGGATCCACGGATTCCACCGCCAGGACCAGCTGTTCAGCGACATCACCGGACCACCGTGCACCTGCAGCAGCAGCGGCACCGGATGGTCCTCGGACGCCTCGGGCGGCAGGACCAGCCACGCCCGCAGCGGGGTGCCGTCCTCGGCGGTCGCGGTCACCTCGGTCAGCCGTCCCGGCATGGTCACCGACTTGTCCAGGGCCTCGGCCGGGCCGGGCAGCGCCTGCACCGCGACCACCCCGCGCAGCGACACCCGGACCGGCCGGGGCGCGCTGTCGATGGCCGCGCGCAACGCGTAGACCCACCGGCCGTCCGGAGAGATCCGCAGGTCGGTGTAGGCGCCGTCGTCCGGGGTGAGCCGGGTCGGCTCGCCGGTCGCCACGTCCACCCGCCACAGCGGGGCGCGACCCTGATGGTCGGCGGCGACGATCAGCTCGGCGCCGTCCGGGGTCCACCGCATGGCGGCCGGCCAGCGATCCCAGTCCCGGGTCAGGTCGGTCAGCTCGCCACTGGCCAGGTCGATCACGGCCAGCCAGGTCGCGTGCGGTTCCTCCGGGGTGAGCCGTCGCTCCACCGCCACGGCCACCCGGGTGCCGTCCGGGCTGATCTCCGGGGCGTAGTACTCGCGGTCGGGATGGTCGGCCAGCACCCGGCGTTCGCCGCTGGCCACGTCGATGGCCGCGATGGAGAACCGTTGCGCGCCACCGGGTTCGCCGGTGGCCCACATCGCCACCACGGTGCGGCCGTCCGGGGTGAGCTCCCAGGTGCAGTCGTCGTGCAGGGCCAGGCCGACCGGCCCGGTCAGGTCACGCAGCTCCAGCCGCGCCTCCCCGGCGGTGACCGCCTCGGTGAGCTCGGCGGTGAGCAGCCGGGCGTGGTCCGGGCCGAGGTCGTGGTCCCAGAACCGGACCGGGGCCTGCTCGTGCAGGATCGCGCTGACCGCGGCGGTGCGGCGCTTCTCCCGCAGTTCGGCGTCGGCGTCCAGATCGGCGGCCGAGGGCAGCAGCGCCGACCCGAACACCACCGTGCCGGTCGGGCTGACGCGCACCCCGTACACCCCGCCCGGTGGCGCGGCGATCACTCGCGCGTCTCCGCCGGCGGCCGGTTGCAGCCACAGCGCGGAAACCGGTTTCTCCGGTGCTTCGGCGTCCGGTTCCGGCCGGGCCGACACGAACAACAGGTCACCGGCGGGGGTGAAGGCGGCCGCGGCCTCACCGGGCGTGCTGCGGGTCAGCCGGCGCGCCGGTGCCGCTGCGGTGGGGTCGACCTGCCAGAGTGCCTTGGTGTAGCGCTTTCCGGTGTGATCCGGCCGCGCCGCGCCGACCACCAGGCGGCTGCCGTCGGGGGCCTGCCAGAGACCGGCAACCTGAGGTAGTTCGACGTAGGCGGCGAGATCGGCGAACGGGTTGGGCTCGGTGCTGCCATTCGTGATCACCAAATCTTCATACACCGAACCACGACGGAATTCAGGTGTTTTCACGGCAGCGCAAACCGGATGGTCTGTTCGGCATGCGGATGACTGGTTCACCTGCACATGCGGCTGACTCCGGCGTCGGCAAGTGCAGTCGAAGACGGCCGGGTCAGCCGCCGTTGATCGGCAGAGTGGGTTGGCAGGCAACGGGTTTCGCGTGTGCCGGGTCCAGCGCGTTGAGCACGTCGCGCAGCGCGTTCGCGTCGAACGAGATGCCAAGGTGGTCGCTGGTGTCCAGCGGGCACTGCTGTTGCAGGTCGATGTTCGTCACGTCCGGACCGGTGAGGAAGGCCGAGGTGTAGGGGGTGACCACCTCGTCGTACCGGGTCTCGATGACCGTGTACGCCGGCCCGGCCACGGTGTCGCCGCCGGCGTTGAGGTGTTGCAGGAACGGCGATCCGGCGATCTGGTCGGTGACCGAGGGCCCGAGACCGGCGGCCAGCAGCTGCGGCACGCCGGGCAGCGCGGCCAGGCCGTCGACCGTGGTGCCGTGGTTGGACGGGGCCAGCCCGATCAGCTTGTCCACCTTTGCCGCGCCACCGAGGAATTTCAGGTAGTAACGCGGCATCATGCCGCCCTGGCTGTGCCCGACGATGTCCACTGTGGACGATGCAGTGGCCGCGCGTACCTTGTCCACGAACGCGGAAAGCTGCTGCGCGGATTCCGCGACCGGCGCCACGCCACCCGTCTCGGCCGAGCCGGGGAGTCCGAGGTGGATACCGGGTTCCTGGCCGTAGTTCAGCGCGAACACGCAGTAGCCCGCGTTGTGCAGCAATGGTGCGAGCGTGAACCAGTTGTAGGTCATGTTCTCGATCGTGCCGTGCACCAGCACCACCGGTTGCGGATGTTCGGCCGAGGGAGTGCAGGTCCAGTCGTTGGCACCGGCCGGGGAGGTGTCCGGATGGGCGCCGGCGTTGGCCAGGGCCGCGGCGCCGGAGAACACCACCGGATCCAGGTCCTGTTGCGCCCCGGCCGGAGCCACGGCCATGCCACCCAGTCCCAGTACGGCCGCGCCGACCGCGAGAATCCGCCTGATCACACTGCACTCCCGCTGCGATGAGGGAACCTACTTCGCGGTAGCTTACTCATCGGTACGAATCAGGCAACCGCATCGAAACGCCGGATGCAGTGATCGGCCCCGCCGGTCCGGATGAAAGTCCGGCGGGACCGATCCTGCCGCGCCGACCACCCCGCCAGGTGGAAGGCACCCCCAGTGGGCCTTCCCGACCGGCGGATCGGGTCGGCGCCGCTAGGTTTCCCGGTGGTGGCGGCCAGGCATCCGTTCGTCCGCGACCACCTCGCGGCGCAGGTCCTGCCAGGCCAGGTAGATCGACATCAGCGCGCCCGCGATCGCGCAACACAGCGCGACCTTCAGCACGCCGTCCACGCGCAGCATCACCAGCACCACGATCACCGCCCAGATCTCCACGGCGGAGAAGATGATCGTGGCCAGCACCGAGGACATCCGGATGCGGCGGCGGGGCTGGGGCATCTCGCGGGAGTCGGTTTCCGGCTCAGTGGGGCGGATGAGCGTGTTCTGATCGGACATCGGCGTGACCTTCCGGGGCGCGAATGGGTTTCTCATCGCCAAGATGTACGGCAGTTCCCGGTCACGCTCTGCGTCACCTGACGCACAAGTAGCCAACGTGTGTCATTGGTCCTCGATGTCCCGCAGCAGGTCGGGCCGGTGAATGACGATGCGCCCACGCGCGGTGCTGATGATTCTGCTGTCCCGTAACTCGCGCAGCGCCCGCACCACCGACTCGCGGGACCCGCCGACCATGTCGGCCAGTTCCTGCTGGGTGCAGGACAGCACGATCGGCGCGGCCCCGGTGTCGTGCTGGGCGGCCAGGTTGACCAGCGCGCTGGACACCCGCAGGGCCACCGTGCTGCCTGCCGAGTCGGCCCGCTGCTCGCCCAACTCCCGGAACCGCTCCACCACCAGCCGCAACACCGCCCAGGTCAGCATGGGTTCGCGCCGGCACAACAGCACGAACCGCTGCTCCGGGACGACCAGCGCGGTCAGCTCGTCCAGCGCCCGCACCGTGGCCGAGCGGGGGCTCCTGTCCACCGCGGCCATCTCACCGACCAGATCACCGGCGCCGCGGGTGGCCATCCGCACCGGTTGGCCGTAGCGGCCCTGCGCGTGGATCTCCACCCGGCCGGAGAACAGCACCACCACGTGCCGCCGCCGCTCGCCCTGCCAGCACACGATGTCCCCGGGCAGGTACCGCCGGACGGTGCCCGCGTCACGCAGGGCCGCTCGCTCGGCCGCGGGCAGCAGCGCCCAGAAGCTCTCCTCGGGTAGGCCGGATGCGGCCATCGGGTCCTGCCGCGGCTCCTCCACTCGAACCAGCGTTCCTGCTGATCCACGGCCCGACAATCGCCCGAAAGAGGCGGATTGCTCACCACCCGCCGAGTGCGGCCACGCTGACTCGTTAGGGTGGACTGATGGGCGCTCGGATCGATCATCTGGTCACCTCCGGCACGTTCAGCCTGGACGGCGAGACCTTTGACGTGGACAACAACGTCTGGCTGGTGGGTGATGACCAGGAGTGCGTGGTCATCGACGCGCCGCACCACGTGCCGGCCATCCTGGACGCGGTGGACGGCCGGAAGGTGCTGGCCGTCCTGGCCACCCACGCGCACGACGACCACGTGCGGTTCGCCCCCGAACTTGCCGCTGCCACCGGCGCGCCGGTGCTGCTGCACCCGGACGACCTCCCGGTCTGGCGGCTGACCCACCCCGAGCGCAAGCCGGACGGCGACCTGGCCGACGGACAGCGGATCGCGGTCGCGGGTATCGAGCTCGAGGTGCTGCACACCCCGGGCCACGCGCCCGGCGCGGTGTGCTTCCACGCGCCCGCGCTGACCACCGTGTTCACCGGGGACACCCTGTTCCAGGGCGGGCCGGGCGCCACCGGCCGGTCGTTCTCCGACTTCGACACGATCATCGCCTCGATCCGGGACCGGCTGCTACCGCTGGACCCTGAGACCGTGGTGCGCACCGGGCACGGGGACAACACCACGATCGGCGACGAGCGCCCGCACCTGGACGAGTGGATCGTCCGCGGGAACTGAGCCCGGGGAACTGAGCCCGGGGAACTGAACCCGCACCGCCTCGCGTTGACCAACCGAGACGACTTCGGATCGCGCGAGGTGCGGCATAAAGATCCTGCTGTTCGGCCGGGGCGTGATCGCCACCGTGTACGGCTGGGCCCTGGAACGGGCCGGGCATGACGTCGAGTTCTACGTCCGACCGGGCCGCGCGGCGGCGTACGGGGAGGCGGTGGAGCTCGATCTGCTCGATACGCGGCGCCGGGTGTGGGGGCAGCGCGTCGTCCAGAAGTGGCCGGTGCGCTACCGCGAGGAGCTGGCGCCCGACCACGATTTCGACCTGATCGTGCTCGGTGTGCAGCACTGGCGCCTGGCGGAGGCGGCGGCCTTCCTGACGCCGCGCGTGGGCGGAGCCACCGTGCTGGTCTTCGGCAACCTCTGGGCCGAGCCGCTGGATGCGATCGGCGCACCCCCGTCGACCAGGTCGCGTGGGGCTTTCCGCAAGCCGGTGGCGGATTCGGCCAGGACGGCGTGCTGCGCGGAGCGGTGCTGCCGTCGGTCGTCTTCGGCACTTTCGGCCGGCCGCCGACCGGGAGCGGGCCGTGCGCCAGACATTTCGCGCGGCCGGATTCCGGATCAAGGAGCAGCCTGACTTCCGCGGCTGGCTGTGGATCCATTTCGTGTCGAACGCGGGCCTGCACGCGCAGGCCCTGCGGCGCGGATCGCTGGCCGAACTGGCCGGCGCGACGGGCGACCTGCGCGAGGCACTGCTGACCAGCCGCGAGTTGCTGCCACTGCTCAAGGCGCGCGGCGTCGACCTGCGCCGTCACCGGGGCGGCGTGCTGGGGCTCCGGGCGCCCAGCTGGCTGACCGCCCCCGCAATGGCCTGGCTGACCGCGCATTTCGCGCCGGT
>DASZNF010000057.1:0-41545 GCA_035551355.1 Pseudonocardiaceae bacterium
CTTGGAGGGTGATCGTGCCGCTCTGCGGGACGACCGGGTAGTAGTCGGCCTGCTGGGCCGCGGTCGGCACGTTGATGGCGTCCACGACCACGGTGTCCGCGGTGGAGGCCGGGTTCTGCTGGCCGCTGACCGAGATGGTCAGCGTGTGCGACCCGGCGGCCAGGCCGGTGGTGCTGTACAGCACCTGCTGGAACTCCTTGCCGGCCGCGGCGTAGGTGTCGACGGTGGCGACCTGCTGGCCGTCCAGAGACACGTCGGCGATGCCGCCGTTGTTGTTCTTCGGCCCGATCCACTGCACGGCGGTGCCGTTGAACGTGACCGACATGCTGTCCCCGGTGGTCTGGCTCCAGGACTCGGTGCTGTCGTAGTCCCCGTCGGTGTAACCGGAGCTGGCCCCGGCGTGGGTCCAGGTGCCGGTGTAGGTCAGCGCGCTGTCGGGGTCGTCGTAGGTGTAGCCCGCGGTCTGGCTCAGATTGAGGGCCAGGTGGGTGCTGACCGTGGCGGTGGAGGTGGCGTCGGCCTGCCGCACGTAGACGAACTGGGTCCCGTCGTCGGGGTTGGCCCGGGCCATCGTGGTCACGTCCGGGTTGTCGGCCGCGGGCGCGGCGACCGCGTCGGTCTTGTCGACCGACGGCACCGAAGTTTCGAAATCATTGATCAGCTTGTTCTCGCCGAACTTCGATCCGGTGACGTCGTTGGGGTCGGCCGGCGTGCCGATCTCGCCGGTCTCGCGGATGGCCGCGCCGTAGTCGTAGGACGTGTACACGTCGGGATCGGGCAGCCAGCCCCAGTTGGTGCCGCCCACGCCCATGTAGTTGCTCTGCATGGTGACGCCCTGGGCGACATTGTTCTTGTAAAAGACGTTCTCGAAGTCCGGCCCGGTCATCGTGTAGCAGTTGTCGTAGCCGGTCCCGCCCCAGCCGTCGAACGAGCCGCCTTGGTATTCGGGCAGGTAGATCGGCATGTTCGGGAAGGTCGGGTAGCCGTAGGGCTGGCCGAAGTTCGAGGTGTCGGCGCAGTTGAAGCCGAGCGGGTAGTTGTCGGTGCCGCTGATGTTGACCGCGCCCAGGCCGGTGGTGAAGGTCTGCGACCCGCAGCACTGGTTGAACGTGAAGGGGACGTTGATCCCGTCCCTCTTGGCCTGGGTCTCCAGGTCGGCCATGTACTGCTGGGCGGCCGTGCCCTGGTTGGCGTACTCGTTCTCGACCTGGTAGAGGATCACGTCGCCGCCCCTGGTGATCTGGTGGGCGGCGATGATCGGGTCGATCTCGGACAGCCACTGCTCAGCGGCCGACAGGTAGGGCTGGACGTCGGACCGGTAGCCGTTCGGCGAGGTCAGGACCCAGGACGGGATGCCACCGCCGTCGGTTTCGGCGTTGATGTACGGGCCGGGCCGAGCGATCACGTACAGCCCGGCCTGCTGGGCCAGGTTCAGGAACGTGTTCATGTCGCGCACGCCGGTGAAGTTATACGAGCCCGGCGACGGTGAGCTGTAGTCCCAGTCGAAGTACACGGTCACCGCGTCGTAGCCGTCGGCCTTCATCTTCTGCAGGTCATCGAGCCACAGGGATGGGCTCGGGGTCCGCCAGGGGTCGAACTCGCCGGCGGTGACGAAGACCCGCTTGCCGTTGATGAACATCGAGTACTGGTCGGAGCTGACCTGCTGGGGGGTGCCGTGCTCGACGGTCTTGGGCGGGGCGATGGCGGCCGGCCTGACCGCATTGCTGGTGGCGGCGGGGCCGCTGGTGGTCTTGGTGTTGGCGGTGACGGTGAACGTGTAGGAAGTCCCGTCGTTCAGGCCGTCGATGATGGCCCAGTCGTTGGGCACGGCCGCGGTCACGTGCTGGCCGTCGGACGAGGTCACGGTGTAGCTGACCACCGAGCCGGCCCCGGAGGCGGGCGGGCACCAGACCACGGTGACCGAGGCGCTGCCGCCGATGGCCCGCACCTGCTGAGGGGCGCCCACCGTGGCCGAGCCGGCCGCCGACGACGAGGCGGCCGGGCAGGACGCGTCGCTGCCCGAGGCCTTGCTGGTGGAGTGGGTGGCCGGGGTCGCGGCTGGGGCCGAACTGGCCGACGTGGCCATCGTGGCCGCTTGCGCGAACTGGGGCACGAACAGGCCCAGCACCAGGACGACCACGCTGACGACGGACAGTCGCGCCCGCCCGCGAACTACCTTGTTCATCACACCCACCCACAGCCGCACAGAATCGACAGGGTTCCTCGTCCAAAAGAACTCGCAACCGCACGTATGTCAAGCGATGCGGGGAAACGGATTTCCCCAGGGACGGATGGGACGGCGAGGTTCCGTGGGGCGGGCTTAACGAGTTCCGTGGAGCGGGCGGCAGGCGCGGGCGGGGTGGCTGCGTTCGAGCCGGAGGGCGGGCGGAGACTGGGTTGCGGTGGGCGCCGGGGGTAGGCGGGACGACGGCGCGGCAACCTTCGATATATGAAATGGGAACGGGCGTGACTGGGGAAGCGGGACCGGAACCACCGCGGCGGGACAAGCGGCGCTACTTCGTGCTGATGGGAGTGTGCGTCGCGTTGTTCGTGCTGTCGTGGGCGGTGGTGGACCGGTACTCGGTGCTGGCCGCGGTGATCATGTCGGCGGTGGCGCTGGTGATACCGCCGGTGGCGGCGATCGTGGCCAACCGGGCCAGCGCGGTGGATCGGCGGTAGCCCTGAGCAGGCCGGGCCGGAGGTGCCGGGTCAGGCGGCCTTCTGCTCGGCGTAGGCGTAGCCGAACTGGAGGAAGTCCGAGCCGGCCAGGACGGCCAGGGTGGTGGCGGCCAGGCGGGTGGCGCGGGGCGCGAAGACGTAGCCCGCGGTGAAGCCGGTGGACACCCACATGCCGATGCAGAACGGGCAGGTGACCAGTTCGCCGATGGTCTTCCTGGGGCCGCTGACCCGGACGTCCTCGGCCAGTTCGGCGGGGCCGGAGGTGCCTTCGAAGGTGGTGAACGGGGCCCGCAGCGGGGCGGTCACCGGGTCCTTGGCCAGCAGACGGCTGAGCTTGTGGGTGGCCAGGGCGGTCACCGCGGTGTCCCACGGGCTGATCCGCTCGGGCAGGGGCCGGCCGGTCAGCTTGGCGGCCGCGGCGATGGTCGCGACCAGACCGCCGTAGACCGACATGGCCCCGGCGTAGCCGCTCAGCGGGAAGTCCTCGCCGTGCGCGTACTCCTGCTCTTGGCGGCGCCAGCCGCTGGTCATGCGTGCTTTCAGGGTCGTCAGCTCAGGCATGCCGATCGCGCTACCCGGGATCGGGCCGCCCATGCCCGCCCGGGTGTAGGGCGCATCGGGCCGGGTAGCCGGGCCTGTCGTCCCAGCCAGCCAGTCAAACGCAACCAGGAAGCAGGTGCAGTGATGACTCAGGACACCGTCGCGGTGCTCGGCGCGGGCACAATGGGGGCCCCGATGGCACGGAACTTGGCTCGGGCCGGGTTTACGGTGCGGGTGTGGAACCGGTCACGGGACAAGGCGGAGCCCTTGGCCAAGGACGGCGCACAGGTCTGCGACACCCCGGCCGAGGCCGCCGACGGGGCCAGGTTGATCCTCACCATGCTGGCTGACACCGACGCCGTACTGGCCGCCGTGGACGGCCCGGACGGAGCGTTCACCACGGCGCCGCTGGCCAGCGCCTCAGGGCCGGCCGAGGGGGACGGGGTGCTGTGGCTGCAGATGAGCACGATTGGCGAGGCAGGCACGGAACGCTGCGCCGACCTGGCGGGCCGCCGGGACGTCGTGCTGATCGACGCGCCGGTGGTGGGCACCAAACAGCCCGCCGAGGAAGGAAAACTGGTGGTGCTGGCGTCCGGGCCGGCTCTGGTCCGGAACCGGGTGGGGCCGGTATTTGATGCGGTCGGGCACAAGACGATCTGGGCGGGCGAAGCCGGCGCCGGGACGCGGCTCAAGCTGGTGGCCAACAACTGGGTGCTGACCGTGACCGAAGGCACGGCGGAGACCATCGCCCTGGCCAAGGGACTCGGCCTGGATCCGCGGCTGTTCCTGGAGACGGTCAGCGGCGGTCCGCTGGACCTGCCCTATTTGCACATCAAGGGAGAGGCCATCCTCAGCCAGGATTTCACCCCAGCCTTCCGGCTGGCGCTGGCCGCCAAGGACGCGGCGCTGGTCGCCGAGGCGGCGGACCGGCACCAAGTGGACGTGCCGCTGACTGGCCTGCTGCGGGACCGGCTGGCTGAGGGCGCCCGTCGACACGGCGACCTGGACTCGGCCGCCACCTACCTGACCAGCGAACAGAAGAAGTAGGCCGGGCGAAGCGCCGCCGGCCGCGACTGCTCCTAGACGGAGCGGCCGCGGTCGGGGGTGAGGAGGGGGTCGGAGGTGCCGCGGATGCGTTCGACCAGGGCCGAGGTGGAGCGGCCGGGCAGGTAGTCGACGGTCTCGATCCGGCCGCCGTAGATCTCGACGGCCAGGCGTTCGGGCATGGTGTCGGGGTCGTGCTCGCTGCCCTTGACGTAGAGGTCGGGGCGCACGGCTTCCAGCAGTTCCGCGGTCTCGCTGCCGTCGAAGATCGTCACGTACTCGACACAGCCGATCGCGGCCACGACCGCGGCCCGGTCCTCAGCCGGGGTGACCGGGCGGCCGGGGCCCTTGAGCCGGCGCGCGGTCTCGTCGGACTGGACCCCGACGACCAGCACGTCGCCCCGGGCGGCCGCCTGCTGCAGGCACTCCACGTGGCCGCGGTGCAGCACGTCGAAGCAGCCGTTGGTCAGCACGATCCGGTGACCGGCACGACGGTGCCCAGCCAGGCAGCGGGCCAGGAGGTCAACGGGCCAGATCGAATCAAGTCGCCAGTCCTCGAACCGCACGTAAAAAGCACCACTCTCGCATCGCTGTTAGCGCCGCGATACCCGCCCACCGGTCCGGCAAACGGGCCGGAAGACCCGACAACCGGGTCGGAGGCCCTCAGAGCAGGGGTAGCGGGGCAAAGCGGTGTTCGGCCCACAGGCGACGCGAGGTCTCCTCCGGATACGGGCCGACGGTGACCTCGGTGTCGTAGACGCGGGTGGACCGGGTGGCGGGCTCGTAGGCCGGCCAGTCAGCTGGGTCGCGGCCGGACGCGAAGCCGGTCCAGTCGGCCCGCATCCGCTCCCCTAGGGTGACCGCGGCTTCGGGCACCGGATCACCGAGCAGCAGGCCGCCGAAGTCCGCGCCGTACGTGCCGAACACCAGCGGCACGTCCAGTCCGTGGCAGGCCCCGAACACGCCGCCCGCGCCGGGCGCCGGCCAGGCCAGCTCGTACAGGTGGGCGCGGCCGCCGCCCCAGATCTGGGCCTCGGCCAGGTGCACGGCGGGCATCCGGAACAGCCAGTCGGAGTAGGCCAGCTCGTACAGCTTGGTGTCGCCGGCGTCCGGGTAGGCGGCCCGGTAGGCGGCGGCACCGCCTGGTGGGGGCGAGAACGCGTCCAGGGCGGACTCGATCTCGGCCGCGGCCAGGTCGGAGCCGGTGGTGAACAGCCGGCATTCGTCGCGGTTGTGCCCGAGGATCAGCTCGACGTCGCGGGCCCGGCCCGCGGCCAGCGCGGTCCAGGGGTCGGCGGGCAGCACCTCGCCGTCCACCACCGGCGAGAACGGGGTCAGGGTGTGGGCGACCGCGCCCCAGCGGTCGCGGTGGGCCCCGAAGCTGGCCAGCACGGCCTGGCCGGCGTCGACGAGGCTGGCTGGTCCGACCGGCTGGAGGGCGCCGGCGGTGGCGGGCTGGCCGAGGGTGCGGGCGGCCGCGGCGGCGAGGTCGGCGGCCAGGTCCCGGGCGAAGAACGTGCCGGGTGTGCTCTGGGCGATGGCTCTGGTGAACAACCCGGTGGCGGCGGGCATGGCCAGCAGCGACACCACCGAACCGGCCCCGGCCGACTCGCCGAACACGGTGACCTGGCCGGGGTCGCCGCCGAAGCCGGCGATGTTGCCGGCGACCCAGCGCAGGGCGGCGGCCTGGTCGAGCAGGCCGCGGTTGGCCGGGGCCCCGCCGAGCTGGGCGAAGCCCTCCATGCCGAGGCGGTAGTTGCAGCTGACCACAACCACGCCGCGCCGGGCCAGGGCGGCGCCGTCGTAACCGGGAGCATTGGCCGCCCCGGCCACGTAGGCGCCGCCGTAGATCCACACCATCACCGGCAGCCGCGCGGCACCCAGGCCGGGCGACCAGACGTTGACGGTCAGCCAGTCGTCCGGGTCGCCCGTGCCGGGCGGGGCCGAGACGGCCCGGCCGGACGGCTGAGGTGGCGGGGCGCCGAAAGTGTCGGCGGCCCGGGTGCCGTCCCAGGGTTCGGCCGGTTGCGGGGCCTGGAAGCGGAGGGCGCCGACCGGCGGCCGGGCGAAGGGGATGCCGCGGAAGACGTGCAGGCCGCCCTCGGAACGCCCGGTGACCAGGCCGGTGGTGGTGCGGACCGGCGGGGTCACCGGGGCGTCCGGGGTTCCGGGGGCTTCGGGGGCGGCCATGGGGTCCGGTGCCGTCAGCCGCGGGCGGGCTCGAGGATGACGACCGGAATCTGGCGGCTGGTCTTCTGCTCGTACTCGGTGAACCCGGGCTGGAGTTCCTTCTGCCGGGTCCAGATCGGCTCCCGCTCCTCCGCGTCGGTCACCCGGGCGGTCACCGGGATGGTCTCGGTGCCGATCTCGATGGTGGCCTTGGGGTTGGCCTGCAGGTTGTGGTACCAGGCCGGATTGTCCGGGGCGCCGGCCTTGGAGGCGAAGATCGCGTAGCCGCCGTCCACCGGCTGGTAGGCCAGCGGGGTGACCCGCTCCTGGCCGGACTTGGCTCCGGTGTGGTGCAGCAGGATCAGGTTGTTGGCGGGAAACGCCTCGACCTTGCCGCCGTTGGCGCGGAACTCGTCGATGACGCGGGCGTTCCAATCATTGAATTCGGTCACAGTCGGTAGGTTAGGCCCTGATGAAGCTGCCGCGCGAACTCGGTGACCTGCCGTTCGGTGACTCGCTGACCGCCCATGACGGTGGGCTCGACATTGATGGCCACTACGACGGCGTGCTGTTTTCCGGGCTCACGTTCACCGGCACCAGCGCGGACCACGCCCGGTTCGTGGAGTGCGCGTTCACCGACGTCACCCTGGACGACGTGGCCCTGCGCAAGGCCCGGCTGAGCGACCTGTGGCTGCGGGACGTGCGGCTGCTGTCGGCCGACCTGGCCGGGTCGAGCTGGCTGGACAGCACGTTCCTGGCCTGCTCCGGGGCTGGTATCCAGGCCTTCGACGGCGGCTTCCACCGGGTGGTGTTCTCCGAATGCAAGCTGGACTCGTGGAACTTTCGTGGGGCGACGCTGCGGAACGTGACCTTCGACCATTGCCTGCTACGGGACAGCGACTTCGGCGGGGCCACGCTGAAGCAGGTCACGTTCCCAGGGTGTGTTCTGACCCGAGCCGACTTTTCCCGGGTGACGCTGGACCGGGTTGATTTCCGGGGCGCGGAGCTGGACATCACCGCCGGGTACGAGTCGCTGCGGGGGGCGATCATGAGCACGCCGCAGCTGATGTCGATCGCGCCGGTCCTGGCCCAGCAGATCGGCATTCAGGTCAAGGACTCCTGACCTACGGCGGGTGCTGGCCGGTCACGGGAAAAAAGCACGGCCTTCGCGGCCCAGCGCCCGCCTGCCCGGGGCCGTGTCAGCGGGATGGGGGCGGGATGTCAGCGGCGCGGGGCCGGGTGTCAGTGGCGTGTCAGCGGGCGGGGGCAGCGTGGAGCCTGACATCGACCGAGAGCCGAGACGAGGGAGGGCCGATGGTCGCGATGATCGAGGCCGAAGGGCTGGAGAAGCGCTTCGGGCAAACGCAGGCCCTGGACGGGACCGGGTTCAGTGCCGAGCAGGGCACCGTGCTGGCGCTGCTGGGGCCGAACGGCGCGGGCAAGACGACCGCGGTGCGGGTGCTGGCCACGTTGCTGCGCCCGGACTCCGGACACGCCACGGTCGGCGGGTTCGACGTGCTGCGCGATCCGGTCGCGGTGCGCGGCCTGATCGGGCTGACCGGCCAGTACGCGGCGGTGGACGAGGACCTCTCCGGCATGGAGAACCTGGTGCTCATCGGCCGGCTGCTGGAGTTTTCCCGGTCGGGCGCGAAGGCCCGGGCCACCGAACTGCTGGAGCGGTTCGGGCTCTCCGACGCCGCCAACCGCTCGGCCAAGACCTATTCCGGGGGCATGCGGCGCCGGCTGGACCTGGCGGCCGGCCTGGTCGGCCGGCCGCGGGTGCTCTACCTCGACGAGCCGACCACCGGGCTGGACCCGATGAGCCGCAACCAGGTGTGGGACATGATCCGCGACCTGGTGCGCGACGGGGTGACCGTGCTGCTGACCACCCAGTACCTGGACGAGGCCGACCAGCTGGCCGACTCGATCACCGTGATCGACCACGGCCGGGTGGTGGCCAACGGGCGGCCGGACGAACTGAAGCGGCGCACCGGCGGGCAGACCCTGCAGGTGCGGCCCACGCTGGCCGCCGACGTGGAGCGGGTGGCCACCATCCTGACCGAACTGATCGGCCGGGCGCCGGACCGGCACCGCGAACCAGGGCTGCTGACCACCCCGGTGGACGACCCGGTGCTGCTGTCCGCGCTGGTGCGCAGGCTGGACGAGGCGGGCATCACCGCCGACGAGCTGGCCCTGCGGCTGCCCAGCCTTGACGAGGTGTTCCTGTCGCTGACCGGGCGCCGGGCCACCGACGAACCCACCGGCGAGACCGAGCCGGAAAGGAGCCTGGCATGACCGCGTTGACCCTGGATGCCCCGGTGCGCACCCGGATGAGCCCGGCCCGCACCTTCCGGCACGGCCTGGCGCTGGCCGGCCGGGGCGTGATCAAGATCCGCAAGAATCCGGAGATCCTGCTGGACGTCACCCTGCAGCCGATCCTGTTCCTGGTGATGTTCGTGTTCCTGTTCGGCGGGGCGATCAGCGGGAACTGGCACGTGTACATGGAGTCGCTGGTGCCCGGGCTGATGGTGCAGAACACCATGTTCGCCAGCATGGGCACCGGTTACGGCCTGTCCACCGACATCGAGAAGGGTGTGTTCGACCGGTTCCGCAGCATGCCGATCGGCCGGTCCGCGCCGCTGCTGGGCGCGGTGCTCGGGGACACGGTGCGGCTGATCACCGCGATGGTGGTGCTGATCGGGTTCGCCTCGATCCTCGGTTTCCGGGCCCACACCAACCCGTTCGCGCTGGTCGTGTCGGTGGCGCTGATGGTGCTGGCCGGACTGGCGCTGTGCTGGATCGGCGTGTTCGTCGGCATGCTGGTCAAGAGCCCGCAGGCGATGCAGGGCATCATGGTCGCGATCATGATGCCGCTTTCCTTCGGCAGCAACGTTTTCGTGCCGACCAGCACGATGCCGGGCTGGCTGCAGGCGTTCACCAGGATCAGTCCGGTGAGCAAGCTGGTGGACGCCAACCGGGGCCTGGTGCTCGGCGGCGCGGTCGGCACTCCGTTGCTGGAGGCCCTGGCCTGGCTGGTGGGCATCGTGGCGGTGTTCTTCCCGCTGGCCAACTGGGCCTACCGGCGGCGCGTCGCGTAGACCGTCCATTGTGGACGAGGGGGAGGTCCGGGGGTGGCGCCGTCAGGGGATCGCGGTGCCGCCCCCGAATCGTGTGCGCGAGCCAGAACCGTTGGTGCGTCAGGCGAATTCGGGCAGGGACAACGCCTGGCGCAGCCGGTCGGTCGCACCCGTCTTGTCGGTGTCCGCGCCGCGGGCCACCGCGGCGGCGTACTCGTCATCGCCGAGTTCCCCGGTCAGCCGCCGCACGGTCTCCCGGACCATCCGGTCGCCGCGGTTGATCACGCCACGCAGCCGCTGGGCCGCGCCGAGCAGCTCGGCCGCCGCCACCGGCTCGCCGCGCAGCAGGCGCCACCGCGCGATCCGCTCGGCGACCAGCGCCACCACCGGCATGTCCCGGGACCGCACCGCCATCGGCAGCGCCTCGCCCAGTACCCGGGCCAGCCCGTCCAGATCGCCCTCGCACTCGACCAGCACCGAACGGGCCAGCGCCAGCACCACCATCCGGTGGTCGGCGGGCAGCCCGACGACCTTCGGCCGCAGCGAGTCGGCCTTGGCCAGCAACTCCCGCGCCTGGTCCAGGTCCTCCAGGGTGCAGGCCAGCTTGGCCAGCTCGCAGCAGGCCATCATGGCCACCTCGGACATGCCCGTCTGCTCGGCCCGCTCCAGCGCCTCGGACAGATCCCGGTAGGCCCCGTCCGGGTCCCGGTCGTCCACCCGCAACCGGCCCAGCCAGATCATCTGCACCGGGGTGTCCTCCACCGAGCCCAGCTCGTTGACCAGCCGCAGCGCCTCCTGGTTGGCCTCGATCGCCTCGTCCAGCCTGCCGTGCAGCCAGCAGAAGTTGGCGTGCACCGACAGGCACATGGCCAGGCCCCAGCGCTCCCCCAGCTCACGGAACGCGGGCAGCGCCTGGGCCAGTGCGGCCTCGGCGAACTCCAGGTCGCCGTTGTTCTCGGCGATGAACAGCTGGGTCATCCGGCCGGCCGCGGCCGCCCACGGATCGGCCCGCCTGCTGGCCCGGTCGGCCGCGGCCACCGCCCGGTTCCAGTCGCCAAGGAACATGGCCAGCATCGGCTCGACCAGCCCCAGCAGCGGATAACGCTCCTCGGCCTCGGTGTCCCGGACCGCGGTGAGCGCGTCGTCGATGGCCTGGGTGGGGATCTCGTAGCCGCCCTCGGCCGAGGCGATCAGCGAGCACGCGGTCAGCGCGGCCACGGTGTGGCTCATCGGCCCGGAATGCGACTCGCGCACCGCCCGGGCCAGCGGCTCGATCTCGGCCGACCGGCCGATCAGCAGCCAGAACCAGGACATGCACATGGCCAGCCGGGCCCCGGTCTCGGAATCCCGGATCTCCACCGCGTGCCGCAGCGCGGCCAGCGCGTTGTCCTGCTCGGTGTTCAGCTGCTCGATCGCGGCCAGCTGGTCGCGGGTGCGCAGGCCCGGTTCGACCCGCTCCAGGTACTCGGTGAAGTAAGCCAGGAACGCCGCCCACGCCGACTCGGTCTCGCCCGCCTCGGCCAGCCGCTCCGCCCCGTAGGCCCGCACCGTCTCCAGCATCCGGTAGCGCGGCCCCTCGGCCCCGTCCACGGTCTGCACCAGGGACTTCTCCACCAGCGAAGCCAGCAGGTAGGGCACCTCCGCGCCGGGCAGGTCACCGCCGGCGCACACGCCGAGCACGGCAGCCTCGTCGGCGCCGCCCGCGAACAGGGCCAGCCGCCGGGCCAGCCGCCGCTCGGGTTCGGTGAGCAGCTCCCAGCTCCACTCGATCACCCCGCGCAGCGTGCGGTGCCGGGGCAGCGCGGCCCGGCTGCCGCCGGTGAGCAGCCGGAACCGGTCGTCAAGGCGCTGCGCCACCTGCACCGGGGTCATCGACCGCAGCCGGGCCGCGGCCAGTTCCAGGGCCAGCGGCATACCGTCCATCCGGCGCACGATCTCGGTCACCGCGGGCAGCCCGGCGGTGTCCAGGGTGAAGCCGGGCCGGGCCGCGGCCGCCCGGTCCACGAACATGCGCATCGCCGCGGCGCCCTCCGCCTCGGCCAGCCCGGCCCGCTCCTCGGGCAGCTCCAGCGGGCCGACCCAGTGCAGCGTCTCCCCCTCGATGGCCAGCGGCTCCCGGCTGGTGGCCAGCACCCGCAGCCGGGGACAGTGCGCCAGCAGCAGCGCGGCCAGCGTGGCGGCGGCCCCGATCAGGTGTTCGCAGTTGTCCAGCACCAGCAGCCCGGACCGGCCGGACAGCGCCTCCACCAGCCGCTCGGTCGAGCCGCGGGCCGCCGTCGCGGTGGTGTCCAGGATGCGCAGGTCACGCAGGCCAAGCGCGCCGAGCACCACCGCCTCCAGATCGGCGCCCGCGTCCACCGGGGCCAGTTCCACGAACCACACCGGATCGGGTGCGGCGCGCACCCAGGCGCCGGCCACCTCGGCGGCCAGCCGGGTCTTGCCCGCCCCGCCCGGCCCGACCAGGCACACCAGCCGGTGGCCGGCCAGCAGGTCGTGGATGCGGGTCAGGTCGGCGTCCCGGCCGACGAAGCTGGTCAGCCGCGCGGGCAGGCGCGGGGTCGCCGGGCGCGGCCGGGGCTCCGGTTCGGCCCGCAGCACGGCCAGGTGCGCCTCGCGCAGTTCCGGGGAGGGATCGGCGCCGAGGGTGTCGGCCAGGTCCGTGCGCACCCGCTCGTAGGCGGCCAGCGCGTCCGCGCCCCGGCCCACCGCGTGCAGCGCGCGCATCCGGCGGGCGATCAGGGTCTCCCGCAGCGGGTGCTCGGCGGCCAGCGCGTCCAGTTCGGCCAGCACCTCGGCCGCCCGGCCGGTGGCCAGGCAGGCGTCGGCCCGGTCCTCGACCGCGGCCAGCCGGGCCTGCTCCAGCCGGGCCCGCACCGGGTCCGCGAACGGCGCGTCCGGCATGTCGGCCAGCGGCGGGCCGTGCCACAGGTCAAGGGCCTCGGTCAGCAGCGGCAATGCCGCGTCCGGCCGGCCCGCGCACAGTTCGGCCCGGCCCCGGTGCGCCAGGTCCTCGAAGCGGCCGGCGTCCACGTCGTGCGGGCGCAGCATCAGCCGGTAGCCGGCCGGGCCGGACTCCAGCAGCTCGCCCGGGCGCAGCGCCTTGCGCAACCGGGACACCAGGGACTGCAGCGCGTTGCTGGCGTCGGTCGGCGGTTCGGCGCCCCACAGCGCGTCCACCAGCAGGCCGGCGGCGACGAACCGGCCCGGGTCCAGCGCCAGCCGGGCGAGCAGCGTGCGCAGCCGGGCGCCACCCAGCTCGATCGGGGCGCCGTCTGGCCCCTCCCCGTCGGCCCACACCCGAAGGGGACCGAGCACCGCTACCCGCACAGCTCCCACTGTCCCAGAAAACGCGACGTGGCCGCCCGGATTTCCCGGACGGCCACGCCGCGTCGATGGATCAGTGCGGTCAGTCGTTCTCCGCTTCGCGGTTCTCCCCGCTGCCCGCGGACGCGATCACGTCCACCGGCGGCGCGTCGGGCACGCTGGAGGGCTTGGGCTCGCCGCGGAACACGAAGTGCGCGCGGTCGTCCGAGCCTTCGCCGTCCCAGCCCTCGACGTCGACCACCACGATCTGGCCCGACTTGATCTCGCCGAACAGGATCTTCTCCGACAGCTGGTCCTCGATCTCGCGCTGGATGGTCCGGCGCAACGGCCGGGCGCCCAGCACCGGGTCGAACCCACGCTTGGCCAGCAGCTTCTTGGCCGTCCCGGTCAGCTCCAGAGCCATGTCCTTGGCCTTGAGCTGGGTCTCCACCCGGTAGGCCATCAGATCGACCATCTCGATGATCTCGTCCTGCGTCAGCTGGTTGAACACGATGATGTCGTCGATGCGGTTGAGGAACTCCGGGCGGAAGTGCTTCTTCAGCTCGTCGTTGACCTTCTGCTTCATCCGCTCGTAGTTCGACGTGTCGTTGTTCCCCCGGGTGAACCCGAGGCCGACGGCCTTGGAGATGTCCGACGTGCCCAGGTTGGAGGTGAAGATGATCACGGTGTTCTTGAAGTCCACCGTCCGGCCCTGACCATCGGTCAGCCGGCCGTCCTCCAACACCTGCAACAGCGTGTTGTACACCTCCTGGTGCGCCTTCTCGATCTCGTCGAACAACACCACCGAGAACGGCTTGCGCCGCACCTTCTCGGTCAGCTGACCGCCCTCCTCGTAGCCGACGTACCCCGGAGGGGCACCGAACAGCCGCGAGGCGGTGTAGCGGTCGTGGAACTCGCCCATGTCGATCTGGATCAGCGCGTCGTCGTCGCCGAACAGGAACTCGGCCAGCGCCTTGGACAGCTCGGTCTTCCCCACACCCGACGGGCCGGCGAAGATGAACGACCCGGAGGGCCGCTTCGGGTCCTTCAACCCGGCGCGGGTACGGCGGATCGCCTGGGAGACGGCCTTGACCGCCTGCTCCTGACCGATGATCCGCTTGTGCAGCTCATCCTCCATGCGCAGCAGCCGGGTGGTCTCCTCCTCGGTCAGCTTGAACACCGGGATACCGGTCCAGTTGGCCAGCACCTCGGCGATCTGCTCCTCGTCGACCTCGGCGACCACGTCCAGGTCGCCGTCCTTCCACTGCTTCTCCCGCTCGGCCTTGTGCCCGAGCAGCTGCTTCTCCTGATCCCGCAGCTTGGCCGCCCGCTCGAAGTCCTGCGCGTCGATCGCGGACTCCTTGTCCCGACGCACCCCGGCGATCTTCTCGTCGAACTCCCGCAGGTCCGGCGGCGCGGTCATCCGGCGGATCCGCATCCGCGCCCCCGCCTCATCGATCAGGTCGATCGCCTTGTCCGGCAGGAACCGGTCGTTGATGTACCGGTCGGCCAGTGTGGCCGCGGCGACCAGCGCCGAGTCGGTGATCGAGACACGGTGATGCGCCTCGTACCGGTCGCGCAGGCCCTTGAGGATCTCGATGGTGTGCTCCAGGCTCGGCTCGCCGACCTGGATGGGCTGGAACCGGCGCTCAAGAGCCGGGTCCTTCTCCACGTACTTGCGGTACTCGTCCAGCGTGGTCGCACCGATGGTCTGCAGCTCACCCCGGGCCAGCATGGGCTTGAGGATGGAGGCCGCGTCGATCGCGCCCTCGGCCGCGCCCGCACCGACCAGAGTGTGGATCTCGTCGATGAACAGGATGATGTCCCCGCGGGTGCGGATCTCCTTGAGCACCTTCTTCAGGCGCTCCTCGAAATCACCGCGGTAACGCGAACCGGCCACCAGCGAGCCGAGGTCCAGCGTGTAGAGCTGCTTGTCCTTCAGCGTCTCGGGCACCTCGCCCTTGACCACCTTCTGGGCAAGGCCCTCCACGACGGCCGTCTTGCCGACGCCGGGCTCGCCGATCAGCACCGGGTTGTTCTTGGTGCGGCGGGACAGCACCTGCATGACCCGCTCGATTTCCTTCTCGCGGCCGATGACCGGGTCCAGCTTGCCCTCCCGCGCACTGGCGGTGAGGTTGCGGCCGAACTGGTCCAGCACCAACGAGGAGGACGGGGTGCCCTCGCCGCGACCGGCGGTCTCGGCGGGCTCCTTGCCCTGGTAGCCCGACAGCAGCTGAAGCACCTGCTGACGCACGCGGTTGAGGTCCGCGCCCAGCTTGACCAGGACCTGGGCCGCGACGCCCTCGCCCTCGCGGATCAGCCCGAGCAGGATGTGCTCGGTGCCGATGTAGTTGTGGCCGAGCTGCAGCGCCTCGCGCAACGACAGCTCCAGCACCTTCTTGGCGCGCGGGGTGAACGGGATGTGTCCACTGGGCGCCTGCTGGCCCTGGCCGATGATCTCCTCGACCTGCTGCCGGACGCCCTCCAAGGCGATGCCCAGGGACTCCAGGGCCTTCGCCGCGACACCTTCACCCTCGTGGATCAAACCCAGGAGGATGTGCTCGGTGCCGATGTAGTTGTGGTTGAGCATCCTGGCCTCTTCCTGGGCCAGGACGACCACCCGCCTCGCGCGGTCGGTAAACCTCTCGAACATTCGCACTCCCTGACTCCTGCGCCCACCACAGGCTCACTGGGCGGGATCAGCACCGTACGACCACTGTAGTCGCCGCCACTGTCGCTCTCAGTTCGATGTGCACCACGTTTTGCCACCCGCCGTGACACCGAACCACGCCCGTAGGCCTTGACACCAGCTCCAACGTGCGTCCGGCCGGTCGGATTCCAGCAGGTACACGGTTTCCGGCCCGTTCCGCTGAGCGCGAACACGGCCCGCTCGGCGACGTTAGGCCGAACGGGTGGACCTTCCAAGCTAAGGTAAGGCACGCCTTAGTAAGGAGGTGTTGTGGCGGAGATCGAGTCGACCGGCAGGGGCGACACGAGGGCCGGCGGGGCGGCCACGACGAGGAACGGACAACCGGCCAGGCCCAGCCTTGCGCCGAGGGCCGCGCGGAGCACCGAGCAGCCCGCCGCGGCCGGCGGTCGGACCCGGGCGACGAGCGGCGACCGGGCGCCTCGACCACCGGATGTCCGGGCCTGCGGGCCCGACGCGGGGCTCGGCGCGGCTGTGCGAGCCGTGAACGGTATGCAGGAGCGGGTGGAGTTCCTGGTCGGCGCGCCCGGCGGCCAGGAAGGCTGGTGGCGCTGCGCCGACGTGCTGGCCGAGCCCGCGCCGCTGCGGCAGTGGGCGGCGCGTCTGCGGAGCTGGCTGCTCGCCGAGTTCGGCGAGGCGCCGGAGCGGACGGTCACCGGCTACCTGCTCGGGTGGTATCTCAACGTCCCGGCGGCCACCGGGGCGTTGTTCTTTCACACCCGGCGCCGGGTGCCGATGTTGCGACCGGGCGATCTGGCCTTCCGGCTGGCCGCGCCCCGGCCGCTTGCGGAAAGTGTGGCGCTGCTCACGCCGGAGTTCGCCTGCCTGCCCGACGATCCGGCGGCCGGACGAGCCGGAGTCACCGTGGTGGCGGACGAGGCCGCGCTGGGCGCACTGCTGCGCGCGCGGTTCGCCGGGCACGCGGCGAAGTTCGTACCGGCCTTCGCCGCCACCATGGGCCGGCGGCTGGGCCGGCGCACCCTGTGGGCCGCCGCCACCGACGCGCTGGATCAGGCGCTGTGGGTGGCCGGGCGGGACCTCGGCGACGAAGCCGGCGGGGTGGCCGACGCCGCCCTGGTGCTCCCGGCGCCGATCGCGCCACTGACCGCGGGCTCGACGCTGCGCCCGGCCCGCACCCCGGCCGAGTGCACTCCGGACACCCGGTGGACCCGCCGCCGGGAAAGCTGCTGCTTCCACTATGTATTGATCGCGGGCGACGGAGAATGCCGGACCTGTCCGCGGGTTCAGCCAAGGATGGCGGAAACGCGACGGCCTTCTTCTCCCGTTGCGCCGATGACCTAGGAAAACTTGGGAAACGCTTGGCCTACCGGTTGTTTTGGCTGTGAACTTCCGGCCGAGAGACTGGTGGGCGATCGATGTCCGTGTCATCCTCACGAACATTGATCGCCCACCACCGGTCGACTTCCCGCATACAACGGGCGAGAAAGTCAGTTCTTCTTGTGGTATGCCTCCAGCACCTCGGCCGGGATACGACCGCGGTCGGAAACCTTGTGACCCTGCTTGCGCGCCCATTCCCGGATGGCCTGGTTCTGCTCGCGGTCGGCAGAAGCGGGACGCGGCGCACGACCGGCGGCAACCGAAGCACGACCCGGGGCCCGCTTGCGACCACCGGAACGGCGCGCGTGCTCGACGTAATCCGCCAGGGCGTTACGCAGCTTGCCGGCGTTTTCCCCGGACAGATCGATCTGGTAGCTGGCTCCGTCAAGACCGAACTCGACGGTCTCCTCGGCCTGGGATCCGTCGACGTCGTCGACCAGGGTCACCGTGACCTTCTGTGCCATTTGCGCTTCCTCCTCGACGTAAAACGCATGCGTGGGATTAGCCACGGACTCGGGGCGGGATTCTGTCTGGGCATAGGTTAGCCCAATATCCCTGGGTCAGCGCAAGCGCCCCGAATGAAGTTCATTCGGGGCGGACCAACGGGAACAGGATCGTCTCCCGGATACCGAGCCCGGTAAGGGCCATCAGCAACCGATCGATCCCCATTCCCACGCCACCGGAAGGTGGCATTCCGTACTCCAGCGACCGCAAGAAGTCATCATCGACCCGCATGGCCTCGTCGTCCCCGGCCGCGGCCAGCCGGGACTGTTCCACCAGGCGCTGGCGTTCCACCACGGGATCCACCAACTCGGAGTAGCCGGTGGCCAACTCGAAACCCCGAACATAGAGGTCCCACTTTTCCGCCAGCCCGGGCACCGAGCGGTGCTGCCGGGTCAACGGGGAGGTCTCAACCGGGAAATCCCGAACAAAGGTCGGCGCGACCAGGTGGTCGCCCACCAAGTGTTCCCACAGCTCCTCCACGAGTTTCCCATGGCCGAGCTTCGGATCCACCTCGATGCCGCGCTTTTCGGCGTGCTTGCGCAGGATGTCCACGCCGGTTTCCGGCGTCACCTCCGCGCCCAGCGCCTCGGACAGCGACTCGTACATGGTCAGCGCGGTCCATTCCCCGGAGAGGTCGTACTCCGACCCATCGACAAGGGTGACCACCTGAGAGCCGGTTGCCGCCTGGGCCGCTTCCTGGATAATTTCCCTGGTCATAACCGCGTTGGTGTTGTAGTCGGCGTACGCCTCGTAGAACTCCAGCATCCCGAACTCGGGAGAGTGAGTGGAGTCACTTCCCTCGTTGCGGAAATTTCGGTTGATCTCGAAGACTCGCTCGATCCCGCCGACAACGCACCGCTTCAGAAACAGCTCCGGCGCGATACGCAGGTACAGATCGATATCGAAAGCGTTGGAGTGGGTCACGAACGGTCGCGCCGCGGCCCCGCCGTGCATGGTTTGCAGCATCGGCGTCTCGACTTCGGTGAATCCACGCCGATGGAAAGAATCCCGCAGCGACCGGGTCACCTCGGCCCGGGTGCGAACCGTCTCCCGGGCCTGCGGACGCACGATCAGATCCACGTACCGCTGACGAATCCGGGTTTCCTCGGCGAGCTCCTTGTGCGCTACCGGCAACGGGCGCAACGACTTGGCCGCCATTCGCCAGGAATCCGCCATCACCGACAGTTCGCCGCGCTTGGAAGTGATGACCTCACCGTGCACGAACACGTGGTCACCCAGATCGACGTCGGCCTTCCACGCGGCCAGTGCTTGATCACCGACCCTGGCCAGGCTCAGCATTGCCTGCAGTTCGATGCCGTCGCCCTCGCGCAGCGTGGCGAAACACAACTTTCCGGAGTTGCGCACGAAGATCACCCGGCCGGTCACCCCGACCTGGTCGCCGGTGGCGGTGTCCGCGGGCAGATCCGGATGCGACTCACGGACCTCGCGCAACGAGTGGGTACGCGGCAGCGTGACCGGATAGGGATCGTCCCCGCGCGCCAGCAGGCGCTCGCGCTTCTCCCGGCGAACGCGCATCTGTTCTGGCACGTCGTCTTCACCGGTCGGGGGCAGGTGCTGATCCGTCACCCGCAAAATGGTACGGACCGCTAAAGAGCTATCCACAATCGGGCGGTCCGGTTAGGTTGGCCGGTATGGCCGATCGGGTGCACCGGGGAACTGTGTTCGGCACCGAAGCCGCCGCCTACGCCGCACACCGGCCCGGATACGCGGCCGCCGCCATCCGGTGGGCGCTGGCGCCGCTGGGGCCCTCGGCCCGGCCGCGGGTGCTGGATGTGGGCGCGGGCACCGGGAAGCTCACCGAGGGCCTGGTCGCGCTGCCGGTGCAGACGGTCGCGGTGGAACCGGACCCGGCCATGCTGGCCGAACTGACCGCGCGGCTACCCCAGGTGGAGGCCCGGATCGGCACCGCAGAACGCATCCCGCTGCCGGACGCTTCGGTGGACGCGGTGCTGGTCGGGACGGCCATGCACTGGTTCGACCCGCACCGCGCCATTCCCGAATTCGCCCGGGTGTTGCGGCCGGGAGGGGTGTTCGCGCCGCTGGCGAACGTGGTCGACGACCGGGTGGACTGGGTGGCCGGATACGCCGTCGCGGCGGGCGGGCTGCCCTCGCACCGCAACAACTCGGCGCGCCGCCCGGTCCGGCATCCCGGGTTCAGCCGGTTCGAGCTGGCCGAGTTCCCGCACACCCAGCGGCGCACCGCGGCCGGCCTGGTGGCCACCGTGGCCACCCACTCCGACACCCTGATGCGCCCGGCCGACCAGCGGGCGGCCAAGCTCAACCGGCTGGCCGCCTACCTGCGGGGGCGGCCGGAAACCGAGGGCGAGTTCGACCTGCCGCTGGTCACCCTGGCCCAGCGGGCCCGGCTCGAACCGGCCTGACCGCGGTTGCACGCGTCGGTCAGGGTCGGGCGATCGCCTCGCCCGGGGCGAGGTCGACCGGCTTGGCCTGGGTCAGCCGCCAGTGATTGCCGAACGGGTCCCGGAACCCGGCGTCGATGCCGTAGAACCGTTCCTCCGGCTCCTCGATGAACTCCACGCCCTTGGCCTTGAGCCGCTCGTAGTCACCGCGGCAGTCATCGGTGGCCAGCGCGCCCGGCCCGAGGAATCCGGTCGCGACCAGCGCGCGGATCTTGGCCGTGGTGTCCTCGTCCATCATCGGCGGACCGGGCACCACCAGCATGATCGGCGTCTGCGGCTGGCCCGGCGCGTTGACCAGCAGCCACCGGCCGCCGCCGTCCATCGGCGCGTCCAGCATGACCTCCATGCCCAGCTTGCCGACGTAGAACTCGAACGCCTCGTCCTGATCCAGCACCCACGCACAGACCAGGCCCATTCCGGTGATCATGGCCGGTTCCTCCCGCGATTTCGCCTTGCCGCTGTCGGCCCGAGCGTATGGGCCGGCGCACCGGCGCGGCTTCTCGAAAACGCTCAGGGTCTGGGCCGGGTCCACATCCGCTGAAAACAACCGGGCACCAGTTCGGCCGCGGGCGGGTGCGCCTGCCGGTAGGCACTCGGGCTTTCCCCGACAAACCGGCGGAACTGCGTGGAAAACGAGCCGAGACTGGAAAACCCGACCGCGAAACACACCTCGGTCACCGACAACTCGCCCGCCCGCAACAACGCCTTGGCCCGCTCCATCCGGCGGCTCATCAGGTACTGATGCGGGGTCTCGCCGAACGCGTCCTTGAAACACCGGGCGAAATGGGCCCGGGACACGCACGCGCCCCGGGCCAGCCCGGTCACATCCAGGGGTTGCGCGTAGGCGCGGTCCATCAGGTCGCGCACCCGCAGCAGGTGCCGCGCCAGGGGAATGGCCACGCCGGTCACACCGGCAATTGTGCCCGGTTCAGCGGGTGTTGCGTTCGTAGACCAGACGCAGGCCGAGCAGGGTCAGATCGGGCACGTGGTGGTCGATGGTCTCCGACTCCTCCAGCACCACCGGGGCCAGCCCGCCGGTGGCGATCACCGTGACCGGACCGGGATCGCTCTGGGCCAGCTCGACCCGGATCCGGCGCACCAGCCCGTCCACCTGACCGGCGAACCCGTAGAGAATGCCCGCCTGCAGACATTCCACCGTGTTCTTGCCGATCACCGAACGCGGCCGGACCACCTCGACCTTGCGCAGCTGCGCGGCCCGCGAGGCCAGCGCGTCGATGGAGATCTCGATCCCCGGCGCGAACACCCCGCCCAGGAACTCGCCGCGGGCGGAGATCACGTCGATGTTGGTCGAGGTGCCGAAATCCACCACGATGCACGCGGTGGCGTGCAGGTGGTGCGCGGCCAGAGTGTTGATCACCCGGTCGCCGCCGACCTCGCGCGGATTGTCGATCAGCAGCGGCACCCCGGTGCGCACGCCCGGCTCGACCAGCACCTTGGGCACCTCGGCGTAGTACCGGCCGAACATCACCCGCAGCTCGCGCAGCACCGCGGGCACCGTGGACAGCGCCGACACTCCGGTCACCTCACCGGCGTGCCGGCCCAGCAGCCCGCGCATGGTCAGCGCCAGCTCGTCGGCGGTGATCCGCGCGTCGGTGCGCATCCGCCAGTCCGCCACCAGTTTCGCCTCGTCGCCGCGCCCCTCGTACAGGCCCAGCACGATGTTGGTGTTGCCGATATCCACGCACAGCAGCACGTCCGGTCCTCAGTTTCCCGCACGCAGCAGGGCATCCAGCCCGGCGGCATCCGCCGTTTCCTCCACCGCCGAGGACAACCCGGCGGACACCGCGTCCGAACTCAGCCCCGAACCCTCCGGCGCGTGCCCGGCGTCGCCGCCCAGCTGCACCACCCGGTTGTCGGCGTCCACGAACACCACCCGGGGCCGGTAGGCGGCCGCCTCGGCGTCGTCCATCATCCCGTAGGCGATCAGGATCACCAGGTCGCCCGGCTGCACCAGATGCGCGGCGGCGCCGTTGATGCCCAGCACCCCACTGCCCCGTTCCCCGGTGATGACGTAGGTCTCCAGCCGTGCCCCGTTGGTGATGTCCACGATGGTGACCTGCTCCCCGGGCAACAGATCGGCCGCCTCCATCAGGTCCTCGTCCACCGTCACCGAACCCACGTAGTGCAGGTCGGCCCGGGTCACCGTGGCCCGGTGGATCTTCGATTTCAGCATCGTGCGCAACATCGCGTGCCTCCCTGTCCGCGAGTCATTCCGGGCCGTGCAGCAGTACCGGCACGTTGTCGATCAGCCGGGTGCTGCCCACCCGTCCGGCCACCAGCAGCCGGGCTGGTCCGGTTTCGGGCGCCGGGGAAAGGTCCTCGGCGCGCAGTTCGAGGTAGTCCAGGTCGATTTCCGGTTGGGCGGCAAGCACTTCCCGCGCGGCGCCCAGCACCGCGTCGGCGCCGCCGGGTCCCGCGTGCGCGCCCGCGGTCAGCGCGGCGGACAGGGCCAGCGCGGTGGTCCGGCCGGACTCGTCGAGATAGACGTTGCGCGAGGACAGGGCCAGCCCGTCGCGTTCCCGCACGGTCGGCACCCCGACCACCGACACGTCCATGTTCAGGTCGCGGACCATCCGGCGGACCAGCACCAGCTGCTGGTAGTCCTTCTCGCCGAAGTAGGCGAAATCCGGGCGTGCGATGTGGAACAGCTTGTTCACCACGGTGAGCACCCCGGCGAAATGCCCCGGCCGGCTGGCCCCCTCCAGCTGGTCGCCCAACGGCCCGGGCGCCACCGTGACCTGGCCGCCCTCGGGCGGGTAGATCGACTCGACCTCGGGGTGGAACACCAGTTCCACACCCTCCTCGGCGCACGCGGCCAGATCGGCCTCGAACGGCCGAGGGTAGCGGGCCAGATCCTCGGTCGGCCCGAACTGCAGCGGGTTGACGAACACCGAGACGATCACGACCACCCCGGGCACCCGGCGGGCCTGCCGGATCAGCGCCCGGTGCCCGGCGTGCAGCGCGCCCATGGTGGGCACCAGCGCGATCCGGTTTCCGGCCTGGCGCAAGGCTTTGCTCACCGCGGTCAGGTCTGTGGGTCTACTGTGGACGGTCAGTTCGCCCCGGCGGAACTTCGGCGTGGCGGACACGGCCGGGCTCATCACGGCTCCTCGCGCAACGTGGCCCGCACCTCGTCGGCGGCGCCTGGGGACAACAGTCCGGCCGACACCGCGCGGGTCGCGGTGCGCGCGGCGAGCTCGCGATAGCTGGGCAGCACCTCGGGCGCGGTGTCGGCCAGCGCGGACAGGTGCGTGCGCACGGTGCCGACATCGCCGCGGGCCACCGGCCCGGTCAGCGCCCGATCGCCGTGCCGCAGCGCGTTGTCCAGTGCGGCCGAGAGCAACGGTCCGATCAGCCGCTCCGGCGCGCCCGGCCCGGTGCCGCCGATCCCGGCCGAGCGCAGCAGGTCCACGCACTCGTTGACCAGCGTGATCAGGTGATTCGCGCCGTGGGTCAGCGCCGCGTGATAGATCGGGCGGGCCGCCTGCGGCACCCGCACCGGCTCGCCGCCCACCTCCATCACCAGCGCCTCGGCCACATGCCAGGCCGTCTCCTCGGCGTCCGGCGCGGTGATGCCGAAACTGCAGGCCGCGATCCGTTGCAGATCCTCGGGACGGCCGGTGAAGGTCATCGCCGGATGCACGGCCAGTGGCAGCACGCCGACCCCGGCGGCCGGGGCGAGCACGTCGACGCCGTGCGCGCCGGAGGTGTGCAACACGATCTGGCCCGCGCGCAGCGATTCGGTCGCGACCAGCCCGCGCACCGTGCCGGCCAGCGCGTCATCCGGAATGGCGAGAAGCACGAGATCGGCCCGCGCGGCCACCTGATCGGGTGAGACCAACGGGACCCCGGGAAGAAGCTCGGCGGCCCGGCCGACGGAATCCTTGGAGACCGCGCTGGCCGCGACCACGTGGTGCCCGACGCGATGCAACGCCGCCCCCAGCACGGCGCCGACCCGACCGGCGGAAATGACCCCGACCGCGAGACGGGCGGGCTTGCTCATGACCGCGATCCATGGATGTGGTCACGGCGACGTGTCCTGGTCATGGTGGTGCTGGCTCCTCACTCGTTCCAGTCCCGAACGGCGCACGGGTACCAGACGACGCGGCGAGCGTAACGTCCGAGAATCGGACATGCGCGGCCCGGGTGACCAGCTTCACCCAGGTGCTGGACGGTGTCCGGCCGGGTTGGTCGGCTTGGCGGCGGCGGGTTGGTCGGCCTGGCGGCGGCGGGTTGCCGGCACGATGGCGGCGGATCAGCGAGCGTCCAATCCGCAGGGGCGCCCCCCGGTTCCAGCCTAACGATGTCGATCAGCTGCCCGGACCGAATTCCGGCGCCTGTGGATAACCCAGTTCGCCCAGCAGCCGAACAGTGAACGAGTGCCGGTTCGCGGGGCGCCCCCGTTTTCCAGTCTATCGATGCTGGTCAGGGGTCCGAAACTGGATTTCCGGCATCTGTGGACAACTCGGGCGAACCGGCGCAGGCAGGTGGACGGGGTCAGTCGGCCCGGCGGCGGCGCCGGCGCACTCCGGAGTCCTCCGCGCCGTGCGCGGCCAGCAGTTCGGTCACCGAGCGGCCCGCGGCGTGCGCACCGGCGTCGTCGTCCTCTTCCGGTTCGGGCGCGGGCAGTTCGGGCGCGGGCTGCCAGCTGCCCGGCCGGTCCTCGGCTCGGCGGTGACCGCCCCGGCCGGCGTCCGGCTCGGCCTGCGGCACGGCGTGCAGCGGGGCGGGCGTGTCCTCGGTGCGGTGCCGCGACGAACGGTCCGGCACCGGCCGATCGGCACCGGCCGACCAGCCCGCACCACGCACCGGGCGCAGCGGCTCGCGGGCCGGAGCCTCGTCGCGACGGTGACCGCCGGGCGGGTCGAGCCGCTGCGAATCAACGCGCGGGGAATCCAGACGCGGCGAATCAAGGCGTTGTGAGTCCAGGCGTTGGGAATCCAGGCGCTGGGAATCCAGGCGAGCCGAGTCGAGCCGTTGCGAATCGTGACGCGGCGAATCGAGACGCTGCGAATCGCGCGCGGCCTCCGAATGCTGCGGTTCGCGCACCGGCTCCAGGTGCTTGGACCGGCGTCCGGGCGGGCCGACCCGTTCGGCACCGGGACCGACCAGGTCCAGCCGCTGCGAACCGGTGTCGACCATCGGGTCCCGGCCGGCCGACGGCTGGGGCCGCAGGTCGAGGCGCTGCGAACCGGTGTCCTCCAGGCGCGACGGCGCGGGCTCGCGCACGGTGTCCGCCGGGCGCGGCTCACCTCGGCGAGCACGGCGCGGCTCCGGGCCGTCGCCCCGCAACGCCTCCGGCCGCATTCCTTCCGGCCGCATCCCTTCCGGGCGCATCCCTTCGGGGCGCAATCCGTCGGGCCGCAACAATTCGGGCCGCAACGATTCCGAGCGCAACGACTCGGCCCGCAGCGCATCCGCCCGCAACGCCTCGGCGCGAGTATCGGCGCGAGCCGGCCCGGGACGACCCTGATCGCCCCGGGCCAGCGGCCCGGGGCGCAACGGTTCGGACCGCTCGGGCCGGTTGGCGTCCACCCGCAACGGATCCGCCCGCGGCGGTTCGGCCCGCGGTGGCTCGAGACGGGGGTCGGGACGCGATTCGGGGCGGCGGTCCGGCCGAGGACCGTCGGCCCGGCGCCGGCCACCCGGTTCCTCGGGCCGCCTCGGCGCGGGCTGCTGAAAACCGGACTCGCGGCCCACCGGGCGCACACTCAGTTTGGTCGCCGCCGGGTCGCGCGGATCCGGGGCGTCCTCGTCGAGCCCGCCCGGGCGCATCGGCCCAGGTTCCGGCGACGGGGAGGGAATGGTGTCGCGGCGGTCGGCGGGCTCCCGGCGCGGTCCCTGCCGGACCGGCTCACCGGGGCGGTTGCCCGGCCGCGCGGGCTCGGGCCGGTACGGTCCCGGTCGGCCCGCGGCCGGTCGCTGCGGCGGCGGGTTGACCCGGGCGGGCATCTCAATCAGTTCGGTGCCGGCGTTGATGGTGTCGCCGGCCAGCACGGACCGGGCCTTGGCCTGCCCGGCGGCGATGCCGCGGCGCGACTCCTCCATGCCCGCGGTGACCATGGGCGGGCCGTTCTCGCCGAACGTGCGCATCCGGGTCGACTGGGCGCGTAGCGCGAAGCGCTCGACCAGCACCTCACCGCCGGTCAGCCGCTCCAGCGTCTCCCGCAGGTTGAACAGTTCCTTGCGCAGCGCGGCCAGGTCGTCGCGGCTCTCCTCCTGGATCCGGCGGCGGGTCTCGGCCTCGATCTCGAGCTCGTACTCGCGCCGCGCGGCCACCTCGCGCTCCAGCTCCAACTGGTACACCGACTGCTGTTCGGCGGCCTCGGTTTCCTTGTCCACCACCTGTTTGCGGTAGCGGGTGGCCAGGAAGACGCCGAGCATCGCGGCCCACAGGCCGCCCAGCACGCCCAGCCGGAGAAAGGCCGCGCTGGAAGTCACCACCAGCACGCCGGTGCACACGACGGCCAGTACAAGTACGGCTACAAGCAGTAGTCGACCGGTGTCGAACCGAGGCTCGGGCGCGTCCTCCTCCGAGTCTCGATCGTCGACCATGGCAGACACCGTACCGGTCGGTTATCAGCTTGATACCGGGTCGTGCCCTTACCCATCTGACTACTGGGCCGATCGGCCCTGCCGGTTACTCCGAAGGAGAGCGGTGCGACTGGTCGGATCGTCCGTCCTGATCCTCTGGCGTCCGGAGGCAATATTCCAGCCACAACCCGGCCGCCACCAACGCAACTGCGCTGATCAGGCCAACGAGGCCACTACGCAGATCGCCGGAACCCACGGTCAGGTGATCCTTACGCGGCAGCACATAGATCAGCAGCGCCAGCCACGCGCCGGTCATCAGCGCGCCGAGCACCGAAGACGCCTTGGCCAGGGCCAGCGCGCGCAGCCCGGTGGCCGCGGGCAGCGGCCCGGCCTCCGATTTGCCCGACACCCGGGAACGCACCACGAAAGAGAACGCGAATTCGGCCAACGCCAGCAGCAACAACGTGGCCCCGGCGAACAGCGGCAGCGGCGGCAGGGCGTCGTAGTCGGCGATGAGCAGCAGGTTCGCCGCGATCCCGGCGATCACCACGATCACCGCCAGGTTGGGCCAGCGGGTGTATTTCACGGCGCGGCCCCGAACCAGCGCACCGCGGCCACCTCGGCCGGATCGAGCGCGGCCAGCAGCGCGCTGATCCGGCCCTGACCGGCCAGTTCCGCGTCCGGCCGGATGGCCAGCCAGGGCACCAGCACGGTGGCCCGGCTCGGCGTGCCCGGATGCGGCAGCAACAACTCCGGATCCGTTGAGCGCACCGGCTTTCCGTCGACGTCCACGGTCACCACGTCCACGTCCAGGGTGCGCGGGCCCCAATGCCGGGTGCGCACCCGCTGGGCCTGCTCCTCCAGGTCGCGGGCCCGGGCCAGCCAGCCCCATTCGTCGCATGACGGGTCCTCGGCGATCAGCACCGCGTTGAGGAAATCCGGCTGGTCGGTCACGCCCCACGCCGCCGTCTCGTACACCGGGGACACCGCGCGCACCGCCGCGCCCAGCCCGGTCACGGCCAGCCGCAGGCAAGCCGGCCGGTCGCCCAGGTTCGACCCGAGGGACAGCACCGCAACGCTCATACCGGCACGACCCGGCCCTGTCCGGCCCGTCCGCCGCGCCGCGACCGGCGCACCGTGACCGCCACATCGGCGAAGGTCAGCGGGATCGGCGCGGACGGCTTGTGCAGGGTCACCTCGACCGCATGCACCCGCTGGTCGGTCATCACGTCCTCGGCCACCTTCGCGGCCACCGTCTCGATCAGGTCGCAGGCCGGCCCGCCGACGATCTCCGCGGCCCGCTGGGCCAGTTCGCCGTAGTGCAGCGTGTCGGCCAGGTCGTCGGACTCGGCCGCGGCCGCCAGGTCCAGCCACACCGTGATGTCGACCAGGAAGTCCTGGCCGTCCCGGCGTTCGTGCTCGAACACCCCGTGGTTGCCGCGCACGGCCAGGCCGGTCAGCGTGATCCGGTCGGTCACTGGGCATGCCCCCTGGTCCACGCCGTGGCCACCGCGATGGCGTCCAGCGATCGGTCCACGTCGTGCACTCGCACCCCCCACACACCGGCCGCCGCGGCCAGCGCGGAGATCGCGGCGGTCGCGTCCTCCCGGCCGCCGGGCGGGCGCGGTGTTCCGTCCGGATCGGCCAGCAGCCGGCCGAGAAAGCGTTTGCGGGACGCGCCGACCAGCACCGGGAAGCCCAGCGCGAACAGCGCGTCCAGGTTGTGCAGCAGGGCCCAGTCGTGCGTGGCGTTCTTGGCGAAGCCCAGCCCCGGGTCCAGCACCAGCGCCTCCGGCGCGACCCCGGCGGCCAGCGCCGCGTCGATCCGCGCGGACAGCTCGTCGCGCACGTCGGCGACCACATCGGTGTAGCTGGCCAGCTTGTTCATGTTGCGGCTGTGCCCACGCCAGTGCATCAGGATCCACGGCGCGCCGCGCTCGGCGATCATCCGGGCCATGTCCGGATCGGCCAGGCCGCCGGACACGTCGTTGACCACCCGGGCGCCCGCGCTCAGCGCCGCCTCGGCCACCTGGGCCCGCATGGTGTCCACGCTGACCGGCACGCCCTGCTCGGCCAGCGCCCGGATCACCGGCACCACCCGGTCGATCTCCACGTCCGGCTCGACCCGGTCGGCGCCCGGCCGGGTGGACTCGCCGCCCACGTCGATCAGGTCGGCGCCGCGCCGGCGCATGGCCACGCCGTGGGCCACCGCGTCGGAGACGGCCAGGTACCGGCCACCGTCGGAGAAGGAATCCGGTGTGACATTGAGCACACCCATCAGCAAGCACCGGCCGGGGCGCGGCAAACCGGACACCGCGACCGCCGCGTCCGGCTGCCCGGGCGTGCGGCCGGAGTCCACCACCCGCGTGTTCATCGGTCCCGCGCCCGGATCAGTTCGATCGCCTCGGCCCGGGAGGACACCGAATCCCGCAGCTGCCCGCGCACCGCCGAAGTGGTGGTGCGCGAGCCGGGCTTGCGCACCCCGCGCATGCCCATGCACAGGTGCTCGGCCTCGACGACCACGATCACCCCGCGCGGCGAGAGCCGCCGGACCAGGGCGTCGGCCACCTGCGAGGTCAGCCGCTCCTGCACCTGCGGGCGGCGGGCGTACAGGTCCACCAGCCGGACCAGCTTGGACAGCCCGGTCACCCGGCCCTTCTCGTTGGGGATGTAGCCCACGTGCGCCACCCCGTGGAAGGGCAGCAGGTGGTGCTCGCAGACCGAGTACATCGGGATGTCGGTGACCAGCACGAGCTCCTCGTGGCTCTCGTCGAAGGTCTTGGCCAGCACCGAGTCCGGCTCGATGAACAGGCCCGCGAACAACTCCCGGTAGGCCCGGGCCACTCGCCCCGGGGTCTCCCGCAGGCCTTCCCGGTCCGGGTCCTCGCCGCAGGCCAGCAGCAGCTCGCGCACCGCACACTCGGCCCGGGCCTGGTCGAACACCCGCCCGTTACCGGGTGCGGGCACCACCGACGGGCGTGCCGGCTGCCCGGTCACGCCCGTCGTGGGGTCCACGACCCCGTCGGCCTCACTGCTCGTCACTGGACCGCGGTCCGGACTGCTCACCGCCCTGCTGCTCGCCCGATTCCCCGGACTCGCCGGGCTGCTGGTTCGGGTTCCACGGCTGGCCCGGTGGCGTGGTGGCCGGGGTCCAGCCGGGCGGGGCGCCGTAGTTCGGCGGGCCGCCGGCCACCCCGTTCACACCCGGGTAGCCGCTGCCACCGGTGTAGGGCGGCGGGTAGCTGCCGTAGCCGTTGGGACCGCCGGTCTGACCGCCGCCCGGGTAGGGCTGGTTGCCGTTGCCACCGCTTCCGGTGCCACCGACCCGGCCGGGCAGCTCGTTGCCGCCCGGGGCGATGCCCACCGGGGTCCGCTGGTCCTCGGGCTCGGGCCACGGCTCGCCGCGCTCCTTGGCCAGTTCCCTTGGCGTTTTCACCGGCGGCTTATCCGAGGGCGTGCGGCCACCGAAGTCGTTGAACTCGGTGATCCGCGGCCGCTTCTCCACGGCGGAGAAGATCCGCTCCAGGTCGCGCCGCTGCAGGGTTTCCTTCTCCAGCAGCTCGATGACCAGGTTGTCCAGCACGTCCCGGTAGGTGTTCAGGACGCTCCAGGCCTCGTTGTGCGCGGCCTCGATCAGCGCGCGCACCTCCTCGTCGATCTCGTGCGCCACCTCCAGCGAGTAGTCCGCCTGGTGACCCATGGACCGGCCGAGGAACGGATCGCCCTGTTCATGCCCGTACTTCACGGCGCCGAGCCGGGCGCTCATGCCGTACTCGGTGACCATCGCCCGGGCAATCTTGGTGGCCTGCTCGATGTCCGAGGACGCGCCGGTGGTCGGCTCGTGGAAGACCAGTTCCTCGGCCGAGCGTCCGCCCAGGGCGAACACGAGCCGGGCGATCATCTCCGAGCGGGTCATCAGCTCCTTGTCGTCCTCGGGCACCACCAACGCGTGCCCGCCGGTTCGCCCGCGGGGCAGGATCGTCAGCTTGTACACCGGCTCCAGGTCGGGCATGGCCCACGCCGCCAGCGCGTGCCCACCCTCGTGGTAGGCGGTGATCTTCTTCTCCTTCTCGGAGATGATCCGGCTCTTGCGGGCCGGGCCACCGATGACCCGGTCCACCGACTCTTCCAACGCGGCCCCTGAGATCACGTGCCCGTTGGTTCGCGCGGTGAGCAGCGCGGCCTCGTTGATCACGTTGGCCAGGTCGGCGCCGGACATGCCCACGGTGCGCTTGGCCAGCGAGTCCAGATCCGCGTCCGGGCCGAACGGCTTGCCCTTGGAGTGCACGGACAGGATGGCCCGGCGGCCCCGCATGTCCGGCGCGGACACCGGGATCTGCCGGTCGAACCGGCCCGGGCGCAGCAGCGCCGGGTCCAGGATGTCCGGCCGGTTGGTGGCCGCGATCAGGATGATGCCGCCGCGCGCGTCGAAGCCGTCCATCTCGACCAGCAGCTGGTTGAGGGTCTGCTCACGCTCGTCGTGGCCGCCGCCGAGGCCTGCGCCGCGCTGGCGGCCGACCGCGTCGATCTCGTCCACGAAGATGATGCACGGCGAGTTCTGCTTGGCCTGCTCGAACAGGTCACGCACCCGGGAGGCGCCGACACCGACGAACATCTCCACGAAGTCCGAACCGGAGATCGAGTAGAACGGCACCCCGGCCTCACCGGCGACCGCCCTGGCCAGCAGCGTCTTACCGGTGCCGGGCGGGCCGTAGAGCAGCACGCCCTTGGGGATCTTGGCGCCCAGCGCCTGATATCGCCCGGGGTTCTGCAGGAAGTCCTTGATCTCGTAGAGCTCTTCGACCGCCTCGTCGGCGCCCGCCACGTCCTGGAACGTGGTCTTGGGCATGTCCTTGTTGAGCTGCTTGGCCCGGGACTTGCCGAAGTTGAGCACCCGGTTGCCGCCGCCCTGGGCACTGTTCATCATGAACCACATGACCAGCACCAACAGGCCCAGCGGGATCAGGTAGATCAGGATCTGCGTCCAGAAACTGCCCTGGGTGACCTTGGTGTCGAACTTGGTGTTGGTGGTCTTGAGGCTGTCGTAGATCTCCTGGACCGTGTTCCCGCTCGGGAAGTAGGTGATGATCTTCGTGTCGCCCTGGACCGGGTTGGTCAGGTCAAGCTGAAGCTGCTGTTCCTTGTCGTCGATCGTGGCGTTCGTGACGTTGTGATCGGCGATCTGCGTAAGCGCGACCGACGTGTCCACCTGCGTGTAATCGCGGGTGGAGTTGAACAACGTGCTGAAGGCGTAGTACACGAGCAACAACGCCACTATCCACAGCAGCGGGTTGCGTAGCAGACGCTTACGGTCCATTCACCTACGGCCGGTGGCCTCGACCCTCCCAAACTCGCGCTCGACCGGGTTAGCCCAGCCTCCGGACGGACCGGTACCCCGGACCTTCCCAGGATACCGCCAGCGGCCGGTCGGCTCGTCGGTCCGCGCCCGCACTCAGCGCGAGCCCGGCCACGCCGGACTTCTCCGACTGCCGCTCCGACGACCGTCGCCGTCACCACCTGCAACGGCGCAGGCCCCTCGTGCGTTCCCGAGTCGGGGTCCATTACGCCCTAGGCGTACACCTTTGGGTCCAGAGTTCCGATGTACTTCAGGTCACGGTACCGCTCTGCGTAGTCAAGGCCATAGCCGACGACGAACTCGTTCGGGATATCGAACCCGACGTAGCGCACCGGCACATCCACCTTGGCCGCCTCCGGCTTGCGCAGCAGGGTCACCACCTCGAGGGATGCGGGTCCGCGCGAGGCCAGGTCCTTGTGCAGCCAGGACAGGGTCAGCCCGGAGTCGATGATGTCCTCGACGATCAGCACGTGCTGGCCCGCGATGTCCCGGTCCAGCCCCTTGAGCATGCGCAGCACCCCGGAGGACGTGGCCCGTCCGCCATAGGAACTGATCGCCATGAACTCCAGCTGGGTGGGCACGGACAAGGCCCGGGCCAGGTCGGTCATGAACATGGCCGCGCCCTTGAGCACTCCGACCAGCAACAGGTCCCCGCCCGATCGGTCTGGACGGTCGGCGACGATCTGCTTGGCCAGCTCGTCCACCTTCAGCGCGATCTCCTGCTCGGTGATGAGCACGGCGGCGATGTCGCCCTCGTACACGAGCTGGTTTCCCCTCTACTCAAACGTTCCCGCGTGTTTCCTCAGTCGTCACCGCGGTCGAGGTGCAGCCTGCCATGCGCACGCCGCACGACCAACCCACCGGGTAGCCACACACCGCCCTGACCACGCCAGTTTCCGAGCAGGTCATCAGCCGCACGCAGCTGGGGGTCGGTGAGTTCGCGCACACCCTCGCCCAGTAGCCACAGGCGCAGCACCCGCCGCCGCACCGCCACGGGCAAGTCGATCAGCCCGTCGGCGGGCACGGCGCGCTGACCGGGTGTGACATCTGTCTCCATCACCGTGCGGGCCCACGCGTCCAGTGCGTCGGCGTCCTCGCGCAACTGGGTGGCGGTGCGGGCCAGCGCCGGCGCCACCCCGCCGGAGAGCACGTCCTCCAGCAGCGGCAACACCTCATTGCGCAGTCGCACCCGGGTGAACCGCGGATCGGCGTTGTGCGGGTCCTGCCAGGGGGACAAACCCAATCGGGTGCAAGCCGCCATCGTCACCCGTCCGGGTAGTCCGAGCAGTGGCCGGGCCCACGGCGGGTCCAGCGGCCGCATGCCCGCGATGGACCGCGGCCCGGAGCCCCGGCCGAGCCCGAGCAACACGGTCTCCGCCTGGTCGTCGAGGGTGTGCCCGAGCAGCACGAGGGCGTCCGGGGCGGGCCGGGCGGCACGCAGCGCGGCATACCGGGCCCGCCGGGCCGCGGCCTCCATCCCGCCGAACCCCGTCACCCGAACGGGGAGCACGCGCACCTCGGCCAGCCCGAGCCCGCGCAACTGCTCCGCCGCCTTCTCCGCCACCGCGGCCGAATCCGGTTGCAGCCCGTGATCCACGATCAGCCCGTGCACGGCCAGTTCCTGCGACGGCGCCAGATAGGCCGTTGCCGCGGCCAGGGCCAGCGAGTCGGCCCCACCGGACACCGCGACCGCCAGCGATCCGGAGTCAAGGTGCCCGGCCGAGCGCGCACCCGCCAGCAGCCGTCGCACCGCGGCACGGGTCAACGGCACCGCGTCCGGCACCTCGGGCTCCTGCACCCCTGAATCGTCCCCCACCCGGGCCCGTGCGCGCCGCGGCGGCTCAGGCCCGTGCTCGGGTCTGGGTCAGCCGTGGACGCGGTGCAGCCAGGCGTCCGGGTCGGTGATCTCCGCGCGGGTGGGCAGCGTGTCCGGCGCGGTCCACACCGCGTTGAACCCGTCCATGCCGACCGCCTCGACCACCTGCTTGGTGAACGCCGAGCCCTCCGCGTACTGCCGGACCTTTGCCTCCACCCCCAGCAGTGTGCGCAGCACCCGGTCCAGCAGCCCGCCGCCCTTACGCCGCTGGGTGAACCGCTGCCGGATCACCTCGACCGAGGGCACCACCTCGGGCCCGACCGCGTCCATTACATGGTCGGCGTGGCCCTCCAGAAGGGTGGACAGGGCGAGCAGCCGGTCCAGCACCTGCCGCTGCTCGGGCGACTGCACCAGTTCGATCAGCGCCACCGGCCCGGACCGGGCCGCACCGGAGCGGAACCGCTGGCGCGCGGTGCGCACGATCTCCGGCAGCCGGCCCAGCGCGTCCAGCGCGCCCTCGTCGACGGTGGACAGCAGCTTGCCGACCTCGGCGGCGAAGTAGTCGCGCAGCCAGTCCACCGCGGTGAACTGCAGCCGGTGGGTGCACTCGTGCAGGCACACCCAGAGCCGGAAATCGGCCCCGGAAACCTGCAAGGCCTGTTGCGCCGCAACGATGTTGGGCGCGACCAGCAACAGCCGCCCGGAGTCGGAGACGTCGTCCGTCTGCTCGGGCACCCCGAACGGGTCGTACTGGCCGAGTACCCGGGAGCTCAGGAAGGCCAGCACCATCCCGGCCTGCATGCCCGCGGTGCCGGCGAACACGCCGGACAGCGGCCCGGTGTAGGCCACCGGCAGCGCGCCATCGGTGAGCGCGGCCAGGCCACCGGCCGCGGCCCGCACCCAGTCCGGCCGGTCGACCACCTCGGCCGGGTGCAGCGGCAACCCGATGCCCAGCCCGGTGAGCTGCCGCACGTGCTCCTCGGCGGCGGAGGTGACCGAGCGCAGATCGGCCACGGCCGCGCGGGCGTCCTCGGGATCGACCACCGGCCCGCCTCTGGCCAGCGCCTGGCCGGTGCTCACCGCGACGGACCAGTCCACCGGGGAGTTGGACTCGGCCGACCCCGCGGGACCGGCCGGGCGGGACCACGCTGCCAATGCGGGCTTCACACCAGCGACGGTACCCGAGACCACGGGCCCGGGGACGGGTCGGAAACCGGACGGTAACCCCGCGCTGGGCTCGGATTACCGCCGCACCGCGGGGTTCCGCGTTGGAAACCCGCCCGGCTATCCGGTGCAGCCGCAGCCGTGCAGGGCGGCGGCCATCCCGTCCAGCGTGTCCGCGGCCGTGGGGCCGGCCGCGCCGCCGGACATCAGCGCGAACACCAGCACCCGCCCGTCGGCGTCCAGCACCACTCCGGCCAGCGTGTTCACGTTCTGGTCGGACAGCGTGCCGGTCTTGGCCCGCACCCAGCCCCGGCCCGCCGACGCCGGCGCGGTGAGGTACCGGTCGAACAGCGTGCCGCTCCCCCCGGCTACCGGCAGCCCGGTCAGCAACGGCCGCAATCTGGCCACCCGCGGGTCCGAGGAACCGTCCGGATTGGCCGCGACCCGCAACACCTGCGCGAGCAGGCGAGCAGGCACAGAATCCTGAGTGGACAGTCCACTTGAGTCCGAAAGGGACAGTCCACTGATGTCAAACCCGTTGCGCTGCAACACGTCCTTGACCGCCGTGGTGGCGCCCTGGAAGGACTCCGGCTGATTGTCCGCCTTGGCCACGGCTCGGCCGAGCGCCTCGGCGAGCAGGTTGTCCGAGATCTGCAGCAGATTGGTCACCAGATCTTCCAGCGGCGCGGAATGCACCGTGCCCAGCACCTGCGCACCACTGGGCGCGGTACCCCCGACGGTGACCGCCGAGGCGCTCACCCCGAGCCGGGAGGCGAACGCCGAGCCGAGCGCCTGGGCCGGAGCCTGGGTCCGCGGGGTGTCCCCGAGGTTGCTCATGCTGGCCGGGGACAGCCGGCCGCCGTCCATCATCGCCGAGACCATCTGGGTGTAGTCGTCGTAGGGCGGGCTCTGCGCCCAGCCCGGGCCGTAGACCGGACCGGAGTAGGCACTGGTGTCGATGACGATGCGGCTGATCGCGCCCGGATGCGCCTTCTTGACCTGCGCGACCAGATCGTCCAGCCGCGCCGAGCCCGGGTAGACCGAATCCTGCGGCGCGGACAGCGAGTTCAGCGTCGGGTCACCGCCGCCGACCAGCACCACGGTGCCCGGATCGCTGCCCGCGACCACCGTTGTGTCCAATGTGGACTGCGGATCGAGCGACAACAACGCGGCCGCCGAGGTGAGCACCTTGTTGGTGGACGCGGGCAACTGGGCGTTCGAGGAGTTGCGGTCGTACAACACGGTGCCGGTGCTGGCGTCCAGCACGGTCCCGGTGAACGTGCCCAACTGCGGATTCGCGGCCAGCGCGGACAGTTGCGCGTTGACCCCCGACGCCGTCGGCGCCCCCGACTGCCCGCCCGTGGCCGGGGCGAGCAACTGGGAGAAGTTCACCGGCGACGGCGCCCCTTCCGTCTCGGTCGCGCTGGAGCCGGACAGCCCCACCGCGCGACGCACCCCCGGCGACCCGATCAACAGCCCCGCGACCACCACGAGCACGCCGAGCAGCACACCCAGCGAGATCAGCAACGGCTTTCCGCCGCGCCGCGACCGGCTGGGCCGCGGCGCGGACTGCTCGTCCGCGTAGTCCGAGTCGTAGTCGGCGCCGGTGTGGGTGCCGGTGTGGTAGCCCGAGTCGTAGTCGGTGGGTGGGGGCGCGCTCTGGCTCGGCAGGCCCCGGGCGGGCGTGGGCGGCGGCCCGGGCCGGCGAGTGTCGGTGCGCTGGTTCGGTCCGGCCGGCGGCCGCGGCTCGGTCGGCCCGATCCGCAACGGCCCGACCCGGCGTGGCATCGCCCGCGTGTCGTCGTCCCGCACCGGCGGGATGAACTGCGTGCTCTGCATATCGGCCTGCGACGGGCGGCGCGGAGTGTCCCGGAAGACCGGGATGTGCTGGGTGGCCTCGGCGCCCGAGGGCGGCGGCACCGGGCCGCGCCCTTGCTGCCCCGGTCCCTGGCCCTGCTGGGTGGTGCCCTGCCCGGGTCCCTGGCCGTGCTGGGTGGTGCCCTGTTGACCTTGGCCCTGACCTTGCTGGCCCGGTTGGCCCTGCTGGCCGGGCCCCTGCGGGGCTTGCTGGAACGAACTGGGCTGGCCAGAGCCCTGCTGGCTTGTTCCGGGCCGGCCGGCCCCTTGCTGAGTCGTCCCGGACTGGCCGGGTCCCTGCTGAGTCGTTCCCGACCGGCCGGAGCCCTGCTGGGTTGGGCCGAACAGGGCGGGGATGAACTGGGTGGTCTCCGCCGGGCTGGGTGCCTGGGCCCCGGATTCCCGAGCCGTGCCCTGTCCGCCCGGCCCTTGCGGTCCGCCGCCCTGCTGATCGCCGCCCGGCCGCCCGGAGCCCTGTTGCCCGGAACCTTGCTGCCCGGTCCCGGCCTGACCGGAGCCTTGCGGACTGAGTCCCTGCGAGGACTGTCCCGTTCCCTGGGGCCCACCGCTCGGCGGCCGGGCACCCGGCCGCAACGGCGAGGTCTGCTGCGCGCCCGAGCCCGAGCCTCCGGACTCGCCCCGCTTGCCGTCCGCACGGCCGTCCGGCTCTGCGCGCAGACCGATCTCGCTGGAGTCCCGGCGATCCCGGTCGGTCCCACGTTCGTCGCGTTCGGCGTCGGCGCGATCCCGCTCGCGCTCCATCCGTTCCAGGTCGCGGCGGTCCCAGGTCTCAGTCGGCGCGCCCTGGTCATCACCGGCCCGGCGGTCGCGCTCGGCCCGAGCCCGCTCGGCCCGATCCCGGTCGGTTCGCTCGCGGTCGGTTCGCTCGCGGTCGGCCCGGTCGTGGTCCTCCTGTTCGAGCTGCTCCAGCTCGCGGCGATCCCAGGTCTCAGTCGGCGGACCCTCGTCAACGTCGGCCCGCCCGGCCCGATCCCGGTCTTCCCGCTCAAGCTGCTCCAGCTCGCCGCGATCCCACGCCTCAGTCGGCGGACCCTCGTCAACGTCGGCCCGCCCGGCCCGCTCGGGGACCTGGTCCTCGGGCTCCCGGTCGTCCCGGATCGCGGGCAGGATCTGGGTGGCCGAGACGTCCCGCGGCCGCAACGGGACGGCTGGAGCCTGGTCCTCGCGCGCCGCCCCCTCGTCGGCCCCAGCCTCGTCGGCCTCAGCGAGATCCGCCCCGTCGAGATCGGCCCCGTCGACATCGGCCGGAGCCTCGGCGACCGGCTCGTCCTCGCGCCGTTCGCTCTTGTCGCGCTCGCTCTTGTCGCGTTCGTCGCCCAGACGTTCCTCGCCGGGCCGCTCATCGGCCCGCCCGCCGTCGTGGCGCTCGTCGTCCGACCGTTCATCGCCGGGCAGTCCGTCGCCAGGCTCTCGGTCACCGGACCGGTCACCGGAACCATCACGGCCGGACATCCGGCCGCCCGCCCGCCCACGGCCGAGCCGCTCGTCGCCCGGCCGCTCACCGGAAGGCCCTTGATCGCCAGGTCGGCCGGCGCCAAGCGCCAAGTCGCCAGGCCGGTCGGCGGCCCGTTCTCGATCGCCGGTCGACTCCGTGCCCGATTCCCGGTCCTCGACTCGCTCGTCAGCAGGACCTCGGTCGCCGGGCCGCTCATCAGCGGACTCGCGGTCACCGGACTGCTCGTCACCGGACTGCTCATCGCCGGGCAGCTCATCGCCGGGCCGTCTGTCGCTGGGCTGCCCACTGTCGGGCTGTCTGTCGCTGGGCCTGTCCGCGCCGGGCCGCTCGTCGACCAGCGACGCCTCGGCCGAGGCGGCCGAGGATTCCGCCGCCTCGACGGCTTCCGGTTCCGGTGGCGGAGCGGGCCGCCCCCGGCGCGAGATCGTCGGCCGCGGCGCGGGGACGAACTTCTGGGTCGGTGGATCGGCGGGCCTCGACGGTTTCTCGTCCGCGGGCTCGGCTTCCGCTTCGGCCCGCTCCGGGCGACGCAGCGGCGCTGTTTCCTGAACCGGGGTATCAAGCGCCGCCGTCTCCTCAGCGCTCCCGGATTCCAGTGCCGCCGTCTCGGCGCTCCCGGATCCCGGTGCCGCCGTGTCCGCGCCTCCAGATCCCGATGCCGCCGTCTCGGCGCCTCCGGATTTCGGTGCCGCCTTGTCCGCGCCTCCGGATTTGGCGGGCGAGTCATCGGCGCTTCCCGATTTCCGGGTCGCTTCGGTCGAGTCGTCCGCGGCGCTCGATTCGGCCGCGGCCCCAGCTCCCTTTCCGGCTACCTCGTCCGCACCGGGACGCGGAATCCCGGCGGTCTCGGCCGCGGGCTGCGCAAGTGCGGCCTTCCCGAGCGCCGACGTCTCCTCGGCCGAACGACCGGTCGTCTCCTTGTCCGGGCGACGGATCTCGGCAGTTTCCTCGGCTGGCAGCCGCCGCTCGGCCGTCGACTGCTCGGCCGTCGACTGCTCGCCGGACGCCCCCTCGCCGACCCCGGACCCGGATTTGCTCTCGTCGCCCGACCCGACGCCGGAATCGCGCCCACCGGACTGCCGCTCGTCGCCGGTGCCCCCGCCTTCCGCGCCTACCTCGCCTATCGCGCCTACCTCGGCCTCGGACGCACGCCCGTCGTCCGCCAGGCCGCGTCCGGCCAAATTCGCATCGGCCCGCTCGGCCTTCTCCGGCTCGTCTTCACCATCGGATCGGGCGGCTTCACCATCGGATCGGGCAGCCTGCTCACCCGCCGCCGAACCAGCACCCGATCCCACCCCGGAGCCACGCTCCGCCGCCCCACCGGCCCCCGTGCCACCGGCCCCCGAACCAGCCGTCGAACCCGAGCTCGCCTTGGCGCCATTGTCCGAGGCCCCAGCGGTACCCGAATCGCCGGCCGCCGAACCGGACCCAGCCTCCGTTTTCCCCGCGCTCGCTCCCGCGCCCGACGACCCGGCCCCCGATCCAGACCCGGGCTCCGAGTCCTCCTCGGCTGGCCATTCATCCGTCGCCGGAAAGGCCGGAAAGGCTGAATCGTCCGGTTCATCCGGCCATTCGGGTTCACTCGACGGAGTGGTTCGCGGTTTCGGCGACCGCCCCCCGGACGCACCTGTGGGCTCGGACACGTTCTCGTCGCTGTCCAGGTCCGGCCACTCTCCGCCGGGTCCACCCGGTTCCTGCACGCGGGCCTCCTGCTCGGGTGCGCCAGTCGGATCAAGGGGGCAAGGTCACACCGGTCTCCTTGACCGTCGGTCAGATCCGGTGCGCTGCGTGGTCCACACTATGGGGTACCGAATAACAGCTGCGAGGCAAGTGAGGACCGGCGTGGACTTCGACGTCACCATTGAGATCCCCAAGGGACAGCGCAACAAGTACGAGGTCGACCACAAGACCGGCCGTATCCGCCTGGATCGGACCCTGTTCACCGCCACCCAGTACCCCGCCGACTACGGGTACATCGACGACACCCTCGGCCAGGACGGCGACCCGCTGGACTGCCTCGTGCTGGTCCAGGAGCCCACCTTCCCGGGCTGCCTGATCCGCTGCCGGGCCATCGGCATGTTCCGGATGACCGACGAGAAGGGCCCGGACGACAAGGTCATCGCGCTGCCCACCGACGACCCTCGGCAGGAGCACCTGCGGGACATCCACCACCTGAACAAGTTCTACCGGCTGGAGATCCAGCACTTCTTCGAGGTCTACAAGGACCTGGAACCAGGCAAGAGCGTCGAGGGCGCCACCTGGGCCGGCCGGGACGAGGCCGAAGCGGAGATCGAGAAGTCCTACCAGCGCGCCCGCGACCACGAGGCGGAGCACGCCGAGGAACCGGCCGAGCGCTGAGCTGAACTGGGGCGGCGGCCACCGCAGCTCCGCCGCCCCAGTTCAACAGTCTCCGACCGGCCCGGGACCCAACCAGGCGAACCGGCTCGGTCCGGTCAACTCAGTTCCAGCCGGGCATCGGGTAACCGGCCAGCAGTTCGCGCACCTCGGCCGCGACCCGCTCGATGGCCGGCTCATCGCCCGCGTCCGCCGCGGCCACCGCCCGGTCCATCCACTCCGCGATGGCCGGCATCTGCTCGACGCCCAGCCCCCGCGTGGTCACCGCCGCGGTACCGATCCGGATGCCGGACGGGTCGAACGGCTTGCGCGGGTCGTCCGGCACGGTGTTGTAGTTGACGACGAGACCGGCCCGGTCGAGCGCCTTGGCATAAGGCTTTCCCGGCACGCCCTTGTTGGTGAGGTCGATGAGGATCAGGTGGTTGTCGGTGCCTCCGGAGACCAGGTCGAAGCCACGCTCCGAGAGGGCGTCAGCGAGTGCGATGGCGTTCGTGACGATCTGACCGGCGTAGTCGCGGAACGCCGGCGTTGCCGCCTCGCGCAGCGCGACCGCAATCGCGGCGGTGGTGTGGTTGTGGGGGCCGCCCTGGAGTCCGGGGAACACCGCCTTGTCCAGCGCCGCGGCGTGCTCCTCGGTGCTCATCAGCATCGCACCGCGCGGGCCCCGCAGCGTCTTGTGCGTCGTCGTCGACACGATGGTCGCGTGCCCGACCGGTGACGGGTGCGCGCCGCCGGCGACCAGGCCGGCGATGTGGGCGATGTCGGCGACCAGCACGGCGTCGACCTCGGCAGCAATCGCCGCGAAGCCGGCGAAGTCGATCGTCCGGGGGATCGCGGTGCCCCCGCAGAAGATCAGCTTCGGCCGCTCACGCTTGGCGATCTCCCTGACCTGGTCGAGGTCGATGCGGCCGGTGTCGGCCCGCACGCCGTAGCGGACCGGCCGGAACCACTTGCCGGTCATCGAGACGCCCCAGCCGTGGGTGAGGTGGCCGCCGTCCGGCAGCGCCATGCCCATGACGGTGTCGCCGGCCTGGCAGATCGCGGCGTACACCGCGAGGTTCGCGGGCGATCCCGAGTAGGGCTGCACGTTGGCGTGCTCGACGCCGAACAGCGACTTGGCGCGCTCGTTCGCGAGGGTCTCGACCTGGTCGATGACCTGCTGG
>DASZNF010000058.1:0-83176 GCA_035551355.1 Pseudonocardiaceae bacterium
CATGCAGGGACGGATAGCGATGTGGCACGCGCTCGGCGAGGGCGTCATGCCGATCAAGCTCAAAACGGTCGCCGCCGCGGTGTTCACCCGCCCCGAGGTGGCGACCGTGGGCATCAGCCAGGCCGCCATCGACTCCGGTGAGGTGCCTGCCCGGACCGTCATGCTCCCGCTGGGCACCAACCCGCGAGCCAAGATGCAGGGCCTGCGGAAGGGGTTCGTCAAGCTCTTCTGCCGGCCGGCCACCGGGGTGGTGATCGGCGGGGTCGTCGTGGCGCCGGTGGCCAGCGAGCTGATCCTGCCGATCGCGATGGCCGTGCAGAACAACCTCACGGTGGACGACCTGGCGACCACGTTCTCGGTGTACCCGTCGCAGTCCGGCTCGATCACCGAAGCCGCCCGCCAGCTGATGCGCCACGGGGATCTCGACTAGCCACCGCTAGCATCCTCACTAGTGATCTATGGGTGATCGTCGACCGGCGGCTATCGGCGGCTGGCCCAGACCAGAACTGCTGGGTCTGACGAACAGTGCTCGGTCCAATACAGACAGGGGAGTGGACATCGTGGCGAGAATGCGGGTGGGCGTGCTTGCGGGGGCTACCGTTCTGGGGCTCGCGCTGGCCGGATGCAGCTCGGGCGAGAGCGCTTCGACGGCCACTCCGACCACGACGTACGCGGGGCCCGCCATCGGAGCGCCGGCTTCGCCCGCACCGGCCTCCGCCGCACCCACCTCCGGCGCGGTGGCACCCGGTAACAAGGTGTCCGCGAACACCGCCTCGGAGGAGCAGATCTTCTCGGCGCTCACCAAGGCCGGGCTCTCAGACCCGAAGCGGTGGACCGACGAGGTCATCGAGTACCGGCCGTACCCGGCCAACGACCCCAACCTGGGCAAGCTGCGCCAGAACCTCGCCAAGTACAACCCCGGACCGGGCATCGTGGACAAGATCGTGTCCGCGCTCACTCCGTGACGGCACCGGGCGACCCCGGCCCGGCCGGCTCCGCGCGGCTACTGCGGCGGGGCCTGCTCGGGCTCGCCGCGCTGAGCGTGCTGGCCATCGCCTACGAGCTGGCCGCCGAACGGCACTGGAGCAACACCGTCCAGCTGATCCCCTGGGTGGTGCTGGTTGTGCTGGCGGCGGCCATCGGGTGCGCCACCTCGTCGCGCCCGAAGCTGATCGTGGCGGCCCGGGTGCTGGCCGGCCTGGCGCTGGCGGCGTCGGGGTTCGGCATCTACGAGCACGTGGCGGACAATTACCAGGTCGGCGAGCTCGACGCGGTCTACTCCAACTCCTGGGTCTACCGCTCCATCCTCGACCGGGTCTACCTGGCGATCACCAAGACGGTCGGGGCGGCGCCGCCGATCGCCCCCGGTGCCCTCGGGCAGGCCGGGCTGCTGGTGCTGCTGGCCACCGTCGGGCAGGGCAAGCGCGTCAGGAAGTAGCGGGCGGCGGTGGCAAGAGCAGCAGCGCTCAGGCCCAGTCGAAGGTGCGGGTGACGGCCTTGCGCCACTGCCCGTACAGCCGCTCGCGCTCGCCGTCGTCCATGGACGGGTCCCACTGCTTGTCCTTGGCCCAGTTCGCCCTGATCTCGCCGGGGTCGGACCAGAACCCGACGGCCAGCCCCGCGGCGTAGGCGGCGCCCAGAGCGGTCGTCTCGGCCACCACGGGCCGGATCACGGGCACCCCGAGCAGGTCGGCCTGGAACTGCATGAGCAACTCGTTGGCCACCATCCCGCCGTCGACCTTCAGCGAGGTCAACGCCACCCCGGAGTCGGCGTTCATCGCGTCGATCACCTCGCGGGTCTGGAACGCGGTGGCCTCCAGCACGGCGCGGGCGATGTGGCCCTTGTTGACGAACCGCGTCAACCCCACAATCGCGCCTCGCGCATCCGCCCGCCAGTGCGGTGCGAACAGCCCGGAGAACGCCGGTACGAAGTAGGCGCCGCCGTTGTCGTCCACCGAGGCGGCCAGCGACTCGATCTCGGAGGCGGAGCCGATCATGCCGAGGTTGTCGCGCAGCCACTGCACCAGCGAGCCGGTGACCGCGATGGAGCCTTCCAGCGCGTAGACCGCCGCTTCAGAGCCCAGCCGGTAGCAGACGGTGGTGAGCAGCCCGTGCTCGCTGCGCTGCGGCTCGGTACCGGTGTTGAGCAGCACGAAGTTGCCGGTGCCGTAGGTGTTCTTGGCCTCGCCGACCTCCAGGCAGGCCTGGCCGAACGTGGCGGCCTGCTGGTCACCCAGGATGCCGGCGATCGGTACCCCGGGCAGCACCCCCTTGGCGCGTACCGGCCCGTACACCTCCGAGGACGACCGGATCTCCGGCAGCATCGCAGGAGGCACCCCGATCTCCTCGCACAGCGAATCGTCCCAGGCCAGCGTGCGCAGGTCCATCAGCAGCGTGCGGGAGGCGTTGGTGACGTCGGTGAGGTGCAGGCCGCCGTCCGGGCCCCCGGTGGAGTTCCACAGCACCCAGGTGTCCATCGTGCCGAACGCGAGCTCGCCCTTCTCCGCGCGGGCCCGCGCCCCCTCGACGTTGTCCAGGATCCAGCGCGCCTTCGGGCCGGCGAAATAGGTCGCAAGGGGCAGGCCGGTGCGATCCTGGAACCGCGCGGCACCCTCGTCGCCGGCCAGGTCGCGGCAGATCTGGTCGGTGCGGGTGTCCTGCCAGACGATCGCGTTGTGGATCGGCTCGCCGGTCGCGCGGTCCCACACGACGGTGGTCTCGCGCTGGTTGGTGATGCCGACGGCGGCGATGTCCGACGTGCCGACGTCGGCCTTGGCCAGCGCGGCGGCGACGACCTCGCGGGTGTTGGCCCAGATCTGGACGGCGTCGTGTTCGACCCAGCCCGCCCGGGGAAATATCTGGTCATGCTCCCGACCCGCGGAGGCCACCAGCTGTCCATCGTGGTCGAACAGGATGCACCGGGTGGACGTGGTGCCCTGGTCGATCGCGGCCACGTACTGAGTCACGAACCGCACCGTAGAGCAAGTGCCCCGTGCGCGCACCGGTGCGCGACACGCTCGTAACGCCGCCCGCGTACCGTTGAGGCTCGAACCAGGGGAGGACCGTGCGGCAAGAGGTGGAGCTACCGGGTCTTGGCCAGCTCGGGCCCGAGCAACGCGAACAGAGCTGGCAGGCACTGGCCGGCCAGCACGTCGACCTGGTCGTCATCGGCGGTGGGGTGGTGGGCGCCGGCACCGCGCTGGACGCCGCCACCCGAGGGTTGCGGGTAGCCATGGTGGAGGCTCGCGACCTGGCCTCGGGCACCTCGTCACGTTCCTCGAAGCTGTTCCACGGCGGGCTGCGCTATCTCGAGCAGCTGGAGTTCGGGCTGGTCCGCGAGGCGCTGCGGGAACGGGAGCTGATGCTCAACCGGCTCGCTCCGCACCTGGTCAAGCCGGTGAGCTTCCTATACCCGCTGCATGGCCGGCTCTGGGAACGGCCGTACGTGGCGGCCGGGCTGGCCCTCTACGACACCATGGGCGGCGCCCGCTCGGTGCCCCGCCAGAAGCACCTCTCCCGTGCCGGTGCCCGCAGGCTCGCCCCGGCGCTGCGCCGCGACGCGCTCATCGGCGCCGTCCGCTACTACGACGCCATCGCCGACGACGCCCGCCACACCATGACGGTGGCCCGCACCGCCGCGCACTACGGCGCGATCGTGCGCAACTCCACCCAGGTGGTGGGGTTCCTGCGCGAGGCCGACCGGATCTCCGGGGTGCGGCTGCGCGACAGCGAGACGGGGGCCCAGGCCGACGTTTTCGCGCACGCTGTGGTCAACGCCACCGGGGTCTGGACCGACGAGCTGCAGCGCCTGTCCGGTGGCCGGGGCCGATTCCGGGTACGGGCGTCCAAGGGCGTGCACCTGGTGGTGCCCCGCGACCGCATCGTGTCCGACTCCGGGCTGATCCTGCGTACCGAGTCATCGGTGCTGTTCGTGATCCCGTGGCGGGCGCACTGGATCCTCGGCACGACCGACACCGACTGGAACCTCGACCTCGCGCACCCGGCCGCCACCCGCGCGGACATCGACTACGTGCTCAACCACGTCAACCGGGTGCTGACGACAGCGCTGACCCACGAGGACATCGAAGGCGTCTATGCCGGCCTTCGCCCGCTGCTGGCCGGCGAGAGCGAGCACACCTCGCAGCTGTCCCGCGAGCACGCCGTCGCCAGGGTCGCTCCCGGTCTGGTGGCCATCGCCGGCGGGAAGTACACCACCTACCGCGTCATGGCCGCCGACGCCGTCGATGCCGCCGCGGCCGACATCCCCTCGCGGGTGGCCCCGTCCATCACCGACCGGGTCCCGCTGCTCGGCGCCGACGGGTACCACGCGCTGGTCAACCAGTCCGACCAGATCGGCGCCCAGTTCGGCTTGCACCCGCACCGGATCCGGCACCTGCTCGACCGCTACGGATCGCTGCTGCACCACGTGCTCGCGGTCGCCGACGGGCGTCGTGAGCTGCTCGCCCCGGTACCCGGCGCGCCGGACTACCTGCAGGTGGAGATCGTGTACGCGGCCAGCCACGAGGGCGCGCTGCATCTGGAGGACGCGCTGACCCGGCGCACCCGGATCTCCATCGAGTACCCGCACCGCGGTCTGGAGTCCGCCCCGGCGGCGGCCCAGCTGATGGGGGAGGTGCTGGGGTGGAGCAACGAGACGATCGAGCGCGAGATCGAGGTCTACATCGCCCGCGTCGAGGCCGAGCGCCGCTCGCAGGACGAACCCAGTGACGAAGCTGCGGACGCCCGGCGCTCCTCGGCCCCGGAAGCGCGCCCGGACATCCTCGAACCGGTCGTGCTGAAGGCCTGACCCGCCGGTGTCCTGACGCTAGGCCGCCTTAGTCCCGGGCTGCCCGGTCGCGGGCCTCGTCCAGCAGCAGCCGCACCCGGTGTCGCAGGCGGGAGAGCTCGACCGGTGCCAGGGTGGTCCACTCGGCTCCGTCGTCGGCGGGCTCGCGGTGCATCAGGTAGCGCCCCCTCGGGGTGTCGACCAGCCCCAGCACCTTGCGATGGCGGTGCAGCACACCCCACGGGTCGGCCGCCAGCACGCTGAGCTGGCCTCGCCGGGTACCGGCCCGCAGCACCCCGTCGAGCAGCGCGGCGTCACACTCCGGCACGCCCCGCCCGATGAGCACCTCGGCGACGTTCCTGCCGCGAGCTGCCCGGCCGGTCGCGGACTCCAGATCGGCGCTGGGCAGGGTGACCGATCCGCCCGGGCCCGCAGGCTCCGGCGGCAGCGACTCGAGGGCGGCGGCCACCGGATCCGTGGCGCTGCCCAGGGTGACCGTCTCGTCCTGGCGCACGGCGAGCGCCGCGGCGCCGGGGCGTCCCGCCGCGAGCACCCGCAGCTCACGTCCCAGCCGCATCCGCAGCTCCACCTGCTCGGTCGGAGCGGCCAGCAGGTGCATCATCCGGACGATCTCGGGGTCGGCGCCGTCGACGTCGGCCAGCCCCCGCCTCCGCAGCCCGTTCCAGCCGCTGGCCACGATCCCTCGGCGCTCCTCGTGCGTCCGTCCGGGTGAGCTCAGCCGCAGGACGACCGGCGTGGCGCCGAGGCCGAGCCACTCCCACAGCACGTCGAACTCAACGGCGGTGAGCACGCGGCGTCCCGGATGCCTGCCTCGGGTGCGATCGATCGGCGAGGCCGTGGTCATAGTGCCCGCTCCAGTCTCTCGGTTCGGTGCCGGTGGTGGTGCCGTTGGTGGTGCCGGTCACGCGGGCCGGTCACGCCCCGATCACCGGTGGGCTCACCCATCCGCTGTCGCCGGGGTCGCCGTCGAACGCGCAGTCCTCGTCGATCAGGAAACCGAGGCGCCGGTGCGCGGACCTGGAGGGTGCGCCGCGGGTCGGGCTGCCGACCGCGCCACCGAGGGGAGCGGCCATCCCGCCGCCGGCCTCCGCGCCCTCACGCAACCGATGCCCGTTGCGCTCGCCGGAGCCGCCCTGGCCGGCCTGCGGGTCGGTCGCCTGGTTGACGCCGGCGCCGTGACGGGCCGGCAGCGCGGGTGGCCCCCCGCCGCGCCCGGCTCCGACACCCGCTTGCTCGGCGTGAACTCCCCGCGCCCGGCCTCGTCGCCGCCCGGTGACGGCGGGACCGGCGCGCGCCGGGCCCGCCGCGAGCACCCCCGGACCGGTGCCCGCGGCCTCAACCGGCCCTTGGACCTCGTGTCCGGCGGGTCCCGGTGGTGGCCGGCCGCCGTTCGTGGCGTTCACGCTGCGGGTCAGCGGTGCGCCGGCGCGTGCGGCCGCACCGACGGTCCCGCTGCCGGGGGCACCGGCGCGCTCGCCGGGGCGGGCCGCCGAGGCCGATCGGTCACCCGTGAACGGGCGTGCGGGGGGCGTTCCCTCGGCGGCCGTGGTGGCCGGTCCGGCGATGCGGCCGGGTGCCCGGGCTCCGGTGGCGGTGCCACGGCCAGCGGTGGTGGTCGCTGCTCCGGCCGGGCCACCGGGCGGCGCCTCGATAGCCCCGGTCGGGCGCTGGGCCTCCGACGTGGCGGCGTGGCCCTCCAGCAGCTCCACCGCCCGCAGCTGCGCGTTGCGGCGGGCCTCCTCGGCCTGCGCGAGGTTGGTCCCGACGGGGTTGGTCCCGACGGGATTGGCCCCCACCGGGCTGCCACCGGCACCCAGCGCCGCAGACCGGACGCCCGGGTCGGGCATGTTCGCCCGCACGTAGGCGGCGCTGGCGGCCTGCGCGGAGGCGTTGCCGCCGGCGGCGGCGGTCCGCGCGGCGGCGGTACGGGCCCACTGCGCGTGCCCGGCGCTGCCGGTCCGGGCCGCATCCGAGGCTCGCCCCTGCCACCCCAGACCCGCCTGGGATGCGGCCCGCTGCAGGGACGCCGAGACCTGCTCGAGAGCGGCCGCCGCCCTGCTCAGACGCTGCCCGACCTGCTCGGCCCCCGCTGGATCACCGCCGAAGGCCAGCGCACGCAGCTCGATCAGGTCCATGCCGATCAGGCGTTGGCCGATCAGGCGTTGGCCGATCAGGCGTTGGTCCGGCGACACCGGGATCAGGGCTCCAGCTGACGGCTGAGCACGGCGGCGGTACCGGTCTCGTTGCGGTCGTACGCCTGCTGGATGGCGCCGAGCTTGTCGATGGCCTCGCGCAGCCGCAGCTCGAACGCGGTGACCTGCTCACGGATGGAGCCGGACCCATCGCCCGTGTAGCTGTTGAACGCGGTCTGGAACCCCGTGCTGGCGTCGTCCATCATCGCCGGCCGCTCCATCCGGAACCCGCTCCTGGCGTCGGCAAGCACTGCCTCGAGGTGGCCGAGTGCCTGCTGGTATGCCAGCTTCAGCCGCGGAATCGCCTGTGGCTGCAGGCGCAGGTCCCCGTTGCGGGTGTCCATGGTCGCCGACGGTAGGAGCGGGTTCGGCGGCCGATGGGCGGTATGGCCGACATCGTGTGCGATCGCGAACGGGGCCCCGACGGTTCGCCGGGGCCCCGTTACGCGGATCGGGTCAGCTGTCCTTGATCTCGCAGATGACGTTGCCCTGGGAGATCGTGCTGCCGGCCTCCGCGGACAGCCCTGTGATGGTGCCGTCCTTGTGCGCGGTGACCGGGTTCTCCATCTTCATGGCCTCGAGCACGACGACCAGGTCGCCCGCCGAGACCGTGTCACCGTCGGCGACCGCGATCTTGATGATGGTGCCCTGCATGGGCGCGGTCACCGCGTCGCCGGACACCGCGGCCGCGCTCTTGCCGCCGGAACGCCTGCGCGGCGCGGCCTTCCCGGCCGCCTTGCCGCCGCCACCGACCGCGAGGTCACCGGGCAGCGAGACCTCCAGCCTGCGGCCGCCGACCTCGACGACCACGGTCTGCCTCGGGGTCTCCTCGTCGGCCTCGGCCGGCTGCGCCTCGAACGGCGGGATGGTGTTGTCGAACTCGGTCTCGATCCACCGGGTGTGCACCGAGAAACCGTTGTCGTCGCCGATGAACGCCGGGTCGTCGAGCACCACGCGATGGAACGGCAGCACGGTGGCCATCCCCTCCACCACCATCTCGGCCAGCGCCCGGCGCGAGCGCTCCAGCGCGTGCTCCCGGCTCTCCCCGGTGACGATCACCTTGGCCAGCAACGAATCGAACGCCCCGCCGATCACGCTGCCCGACTCCACCCCGGAGTCCACCCGCACGCCCGGGCCCTCCGGCGCGATGAACCGGCTGACCGTGCCCGGCGCGGGCAGGAAGTTGCGGCCCGCGTCCTCGCCGTTGATGCGGAACTCGATGGAGTGCCCGCGCGGGGCCGGGTCCTCGGTGATGCGCAGCGGTTCCCCGGCGGCGATGCGGAACTGCTCGCGCACCAGGTCCAGCCCGGAGGTCTCCTCGCTGACCGGGTGCTCCACCTGCAGCCGGGTGTTCACCTCCAGGAAGGAGATGGTGCCGTCCAGGCCGACCAGGTACTCCACGGTGCCCGCACCGGAGTAGCCGGCGGCCCTGCAGATCGCCTTGGCCGAGGTGTGGATGGTCTTGCGCTGCTCGTCGGAGAGATAGGGCGCGGGCGCCTCCTCCACCAGCTTCTGGTGGCGGCGCTGCAATGAGCAGTCCCGGGTGCCGACCACGATCACGTTGCCGTGCTTGTCGGCGATCACCTGGGCCTCGACGTGCCGGGGCTTGTCCAGGTAGCGCTCCACGAAGCACTCGCCGCGGCCGAACGCGGCCACCGCCTCGCGCACCGCCGACTCGAACAGGTCGGGGATCTCTTCCTTGGTGCGGGCCACCTTCAGGCCGCGGCCGCCGCCGCCGAAGGCCGCCTTGATGGCCACCGGCAGGCCGTGCTCCTCGGCGAAGGCCACCACTTCCTCGGGGCCCTTGGCCGGTTCGGAGGTGCCGGGCACCAGCGGCGCGCCCACCTTCATCGCGATGTGCCGCGCGGTGACCTTGTCGCCGAGGTCGCGGATGGCCTGCGGGTCCGGGCCGATCCAGGTCAGCCCGGCGTCGATCACGGCCTGGGCGAAGTCGGCGTTCTCGGACAGGAAGCCGTAGCCGGGGTGCACCGAGTCGGCGCCGGCCTGCTTGGCCGCGTCGATCACCTTCTCGATGGACAGGTAGCTCTCGCCGGGGGTGTTGCCGCCCAGCGCGAACGCCTCGTCGGCGACGCGCACGAACGGGGCGTCCCGGTCCGGGTCGGCGTAGACCGCGACGCTGCGCAGGCCGGCGTCGCGACAGGCCCGGATGACCCGGACGGCGATTTCGCCCCGGTTGGCGACCAGGACCTTGCGCAACGTCGCAGACTGGGGAGCCGCAGCCGACTCGGGCACGCCATTACCTCCTTGTGCTGCCACCCATCGCCACCCGATACGGGTGGGAGGCCTTTGCAGCGGAGTCTACGTACAAGTAACCCCCCTGCGATGGCGACCAACGTCACTTGTGGGTCAGCCTGCTTGGTCGCCCCAGAAGTCCACCACGCTCAGCCCGACCTCGCCCAGCAGTGCTCTGGTCAGCGGCAAGCTGATGCCGATCACGCTGGACGGATCGCCGTCAACGCCCTCGACGAACCAGCCGCCCAGCCCGTCCAGGGTGAACCCGCCGGCCACCGCGAGCGGTTCGCCGGTGGCCAGGTAGGCGTCCAGTTCGCGCTCGGACGGGGTGCCGAATCGAACCACCGTCCGGCACACCCCGCGCGTCCGCCGCGTGGGCCGGCCGCCGTCGATGCGCACCACGGCGTGCCCGGTGAGCAGTTCGCCGGTGCCCCCGGCCATCGCCGTCCAGCGTTTGCGAGCCAGCTCGACGGTGTGCGGTTTGCCCACCACCTCCGGGCCGTCGGGCCCGTTCATGTGCAGCATCGAGTCGCAGCCGACCACCACCGCGTCGGGGTGGGTTCCGGCGATCTCGGCCCGCACCGCCTCGGCCTTGGCCGTGGCCAGCGCGCCGACCAGCTCGTCCGGGGACGGGTCGGTCAGCGCGGCGGCCACCGCGTCCTCGTCCACACCGGACACGTGGACCACGGGTTGCACCCCGGCGGCGCGCAGCACCGCCAGCCGGGCGGGGGACGCCGAGGCAAGAACGAATTTCACGAGCCGGGAGCTTAGACAGGCTCGGGCGTTGGGGTCTCCACCGGCTTCGGCACGCTGCGGTGGACCACCCGCAGCATCGGCACGCAGGCCAGCGCGCCGACGAACAGGACGACGGCCGGCAGCAGCAGGGTGTCCCGGGCGGCGTCGGTGAAGCCGAGCTGGAACACGGTGCCCGCGCCGGTGTGCCCGGCCTCGGCCTTCAGCGACACGGCCAGCCGGGCCTGCAACAGCACGCCCACCGCGGCGCTGCCCAGCACGCCGCCGACCTGCCGGGCGGTGTTGAAGATGCCCGAGGCGGCACCGATCCGGGGCATCGGCACCTCGCTGGTGGCCAGCGCGGCCAGCGGGGAGAACACGCAGCCGATGCCGAACCCGGCGATCAGCAGGCCGGGCAGCAGCACCCACGGGCTGGAGTGCCAGCGCATCACCGCGACCACCACGGCCAGACCGGCGGTCAGCGCGAGGAACCCGGTCATCGCGATGTACTTGCCGCCCAGCCGGTTGATCAGCCGGCCGGCGAACGGGGCGACGATGCCCGACAGCAGCGACATGGGCGCGGTGACCACGCCGGAGGCCAGCGGGGACAGGCCGAGCACCGACTGCAGGTAGATGACCAGCGGCAGGAACATACCGGTCAGCGCGAAGCCGATCATGATGTTGGCCACGTTCGAGGTGGCGAAGTTGCGGAACTTGAACAACGACAACGGCACCAGCGGCTCGTCCTCGTTGCGCCGCTGCCAGTAGACGAACCCGACCAGCAACAGCGCGCCCAGCACGATCAACTCGACGATGGTGATCGGGCCGAGCACCCGGCCCCAGTGGTACTGCTGGCCGTTCTGCAGGCCGAACACCAGGGCGAGCAGGCCCAGTCCGGACAGCGCGGTGCCGAGCAGATCGAAGCGGTGCCTGGTACGGACCTGGTCGCCGGGGACGAGGAAGGCGGCGAGGATCAGCCCGGCAACGCCGATCGGCACGTTGACCACGAAGATCCACTGCCAGCCCAGGCTGCCGACCAGAAGGCCGCCCAGCAGCGGACCGGCGACCGTGGCCAGCCCGGCCACGCTGCCCCACACGCCCATGGCCGCGCCGCGCTTCTCCGGCGGGAACAGACTGGTGATGAAGGCCATGGTCTGCGGGTTCATCATGGCCGCGCCAAGGCCCTGCACGGCGCGGGCGGCGATCAGCATCTCGGCGTTGCCCGACAGCGCGCACCACAGCGAGGACGCGGTGAACACGGCCAGACCGACCATGAACATCGGTTTGCGGCCCAGCCGGTCACCGAGCCGGCCGGTGAGCAGCAGGGGGACGGCGAAGGTGAGCAGGTAGACGCTGTTGACCCAGACCACCTGGTTCAGGCTGGCGTGCAGGCCGGTCATCATGGCCGGAATGGCCATATTCACGATCGTGCTGTCCAGCAGGATCACGAACAGGCCGATACACAGTGCGCCCATGGCGGCCCATGGGTTGGGTCTCTTGTTCATCGGGTTTCCTCTATTAGCGCTGGCTCATGTGGTTCATCGCTCGCCGGGCGGGTTTCCGTCACTCCGGCCGTGCCCGCGCCCTCGCCGACGGGCCAGCTGAGGACTCCACTGTCGAGTTGGGCGATCAGGTCGGTCACCCAATCGAGTTCGGTGGCGACGAGCTTGTGGCGGAGGCGAATGTCCGGCCAGAACAGCGGGTGCAGGTCCATGTCGGCGAGGTGGACGCAGGCGACGTCAAGGGCGGCAAGGCGAGCCTCCAGATCCAGCGCCCGGACGCGCAGTTGGCGCACGGCGTCCTCCTGGTCGAGCGTGTGCATGAGCTCGACGGCCACGGAGAACGAGGGGTACTCCTCGGCGACGGTGGCGATCAGGTGGCGCAGGCGTTCGGCGAAGGCGTCCCGGCCGGCGTCGGTGAGCCGGTAGGTGGTGCGTTCGGGCCGTTTGCCCTCGCGGGTGGTCTCCACGACCTGCACGAATCCGTCCCGGTCGAGTCGCTCGATCGTGTGATAGAGCGTGCCCGGGCTGAGCTTGACCAGACGGTCCATCTTGCGTTCGAGCATCGTCTGGTGGATCTCGTACGGGTGATGCGGACCCTCGTGCAGCACCTCCAGCGCGGCCAGGGCGAGCGGGGTCAGCGTCTTGCTCGACTTCAACGGGCGCTCCGACTAGATCAATCCTGCTCGTATATTCCACATGGAATATATCTTGTGGAGTGCTCCGGGTGGGAGTCATTGAGAGCCGTTTGTGACGCACCGCACAGCGCAGCGGAGTCCGCCGCGGCTCAAAGCGTCGCGGTCACGGACAGAAGTGCTCGGCGCGCCAGGCACGCCGAGCACTTTCGGTGCGGTAGTTGTGGGCCGTTCTCAGCGCGGGAAGGCCGAGGCGCGCCACGCGCCCGGGCCGTGCGGCAGCGGCTGCCGGACCAGGGCGGCCCGATCCGCCCAGGCCGATCGCCGCTCGGGCGTGGGTTCCGGCCCGCCCGAACCGGCCAGCCCGGCCACCACCGCGGTCAGCGCGGCCACCTCGACATCGTCCGGCTCGCCGCGCACGATGCGCAGCAGCGGCCGGGCCGGAGCCTGCTCCGGCTCCTGCGTCTCGTCACTCATCGCAGCTCCCGTCCGAGGGCACCGACGACCGGCTCACAGCGGGATGTTCCCGTGCTTCTTGGGCGGCAGCGTCTCCCGCTTGTCGCGCAGCATCCGCAGCGCCCGGGCCACGTACCCGCGGGTGTAGGACGGCGGCACCACCGAGTCGACGTACCCACGCTCGGCCGCCACGTACGGATTGAGCAGCGTGTCCTCGTACTCCTGGTCCAGCTTGGCGCGCAGCGCGTCCACGTCCTCGCCGCGCTCGTCGGCCGCCGCCAGTGTCCGGCGGTGCACGATGTTCGACGCGCCGGACGCCCCCATCACCGCGATCTGCGCGGTCGGCCAGGCCAGGTTCACGTCCGCGCCGAGGTGCTTGGAGCCCATCACGTCGTACGCCCCGCCGAACGCCTTGCGGGTGATCACCGTGACCAGCGGAACCGTGGCCTCGGCGTAGGCGTAGATCAGCTTGGCCCCGCGCCGGATGATGCCGTTCCACTCCTGGTCGGTGCCGGGCAGGAAGCCGGGCACGTCCACGAAGGTCAGCACCGGCACGTTGAACGCGTCGCAGGTCCGCACGAACCGGGCCGCCTTCTCCGCCGCGGCGATGTCCAGACAGCCGGCGAACTGGGTGGGCTGGTTGGCCACCACGCCGACGCTGTGCCCGTCCACCCGGCCGAAGCCGACCACGATGTTCGGCGCGTACATCTGCTGGACCTCAAGGAACTCGCCCTCGTCCAGCACCCGGGTGAGCACGTCGTGGATGTCGTAGGGCTGGTTGGCCGAGTCCGGGATCAGCGTGTCCAGCTCGCGATCCTCATCGGTCAGGTTCTCCTCGATCGACCCCGGCGCCAGGCCCTCCAGCTCGTCGAACACCGGCGGGTCGGACAGGTTGTTCGAAGGCAGGAAGCTCAGCAGCTCCTTGACGTAGTTGATCGCGTCGTCATCGTCGGCGGCCATGTAGTGCGCGTTGCCGGACTTGGTGTTGTGCGTGCGCGCGCCGCCCAGCTCCTCCAGCGTGACCTCTTCGCCGGTCACCGTCTTCACCACGTCCGGGCCGGTGATGAACATCTGCGAGGTCTTGTCGACCATCACCACGAAGTCGGTCAGGGCCGGGGAGTACACGTGCCCGCCCGCGTTCGCGCCCATGATCAGCGAGATCTGCGGGACCACCCCGGAGGCCTGGGTGTTGCGCCGGAAGATCTCGCCGTAGAGCCCCAGCGAGACCACGCCCTCCTGGATGCGCGCGCCACCGCCCTCGTTGATGCCGATGATCGGCCGGCCGGTCTTGATCGCCAGGTCCATCACCTTGACGATCTTCTCGCCGTACACCTCGCCCAGCGACCCGCCGAACACGGTCACGTCCTGGCTGAACACGCACACCGGACGGCCGTCGACGGTGCCGTAGCCGACCACGACGCCGTCGCCGTAGGGGCGGTTGTTCTGCTGGCCGAAATTGGTCGACCGGTGCCGGGCCAGCTCATCCAGCTCGATGAACGACCCCGGGTCCAGCAGCAGCTCGATCCGTTCCCGGGCGGTCTTCTTGCCCTTGGCGTGCTGTTTCTCCACGGCCCGGGCCGAGCCGGCGTGCACAGCCTCCCCGTTGCGCCGATACAGGTCGGCCAGCTTCCCGGCGGTGGTGTGGATGTCCGGGTCGGTGGCGCCTTCGGCCGCAGAACTCGCGTTCGGCTCGCCAGTGGGCACGGTCGCGCTGCTCATAACCGGCGACTGTAGCCACTGCGCGGACACCCGGTGCGGCGAGCGTTGCCCAGATCACCACGCCGCCGACCCGGGGTGCCTTGACCTCCAGCGAACTGGAGGTCCGATGATATGGCCGGACCCCGCCCGCTGTCCCGCTCCGACCGGTGGGCGGGGTCTGACCCGGGCTCCTATATTCAGGCGATGAGCACCCCCGTCGACGCGGCCGCGCTGCGCGCCCGGCTGGTCGCCCCGCACGGTCCGTACACCACGCTGGACGTGGTCGCCAGCACCGGATCGACCAACGCCGACCTGGCCGAAGCCGCCCGGAAGGGCGCTCCCGACCGGACCGTGCTGATCGCCGCGGAGCAGACCGCGGGGCAGGGCAGGCAGCGGCGGGGCTGGGTGTCCCCGGCCGGTGGGCTCTATCTGAGCGTGCTGTTCCGGCCGGCCGGTGTGCCGCGCGCCCGGGTGCCCTGGCTGACCCTGCTGGCCGGGGTCGCGGTGGCCCGCACCGCGGCCTGGGCCGGTGCGAGCGAACCGGTGTTGAAGTGGCCCAACGATCTGCTGCTCGGGCCGGACCGGCGCAAGGCGGCCGGGATCCTGGCCGAGATCGACTCCGAACGTGAACTCGGCGTGGTGCTGGGCATCGGCCTGAACGTGCTGCCGTTGCCCGAGGGGGTGCCGCTGGGCGCGGGCGGGCTGCCCGGCACCAGTCTGTCCGAGCAGGGCGCGACCACCCTGGACCGCACCGAACTGGCCGCCCACCTGCTGGCGGAGATCGGCCTGCTGGAGGAGGCGTTCCGCGAGGCCGGGGGCGATCCGGAGAGCATCGGGCTGGGCGCGGAGTACCGGCGATTCTCGGCCACCCTCGGCGAGCGGGTCCGGGTGGAACTGCCCGGCCAGGCCGAACTGCTCGGCGTGGCCGAGTCGCTGGAGGACGACGGGACTCTGGTGCTGCGCACCGAGGACGGCCGCCCCCGGGCCGTGTCCGCGGGGGACGTGGTGCACCTGCGCGCCCAGCACTGACCGGCGGGCGAAACCGGCCGCTGGAACGGCGGGACCCGCCATTCGAAGACCGGCGAATATCGACGCCGCAACACCCGTGCCGGGTTGCCACCCCGGCCTGGCCCGCGCCGGTACCGTTGGCGCATGGCGTATCCCGACAATCTGCTGACCGAGGGCGAGCAGGTTGTGCTGCACAAGCACCCGCACTGGAAGATGCTGATCCTGCCGGTGCTGGTCCTGCTGGTGGTCGTGGGCGCGGGGGCGTTTCTCGCCGCGCTGGTCGGCAAACAGTCCTGGCACCTGGCCGCGTGGATCGCCATCGTGGTGATTGCGGTGGTGGTCATCGTGTGGTTGACCTTCTCACCGCTGCTGCGCTGGAAGACCACGCACTTCATCGTCACCACCGACCGCGTGATGACCCGCGAGGGTGTGCTCAACCGCACCGGCATGGACATCCCGCTGTCCCGGATCAACAGCGTGCAGTTCCGGCACGGGCTGATCGACCGGATGTGGGGCGCGGGCACGCTGATCATCGAGTCGGCGTCGGACGAGCCGCTGGAGTTCGACGACATCCCGGACGTGGAGTACGTGCACTCGCTGCTCTACCGCGAGGTCAACGACAACCCGAACGACGACTTCCGGCACACCCACGGCGAAGCGCACCAGTGATCGTGTTGGCCGGAGCGGCCACCCTGGCGCAGAATTTCCCCGGAAAGTTTTCGCGCACGGGTGGAACCGGACCGGCGGCCGGGGCGTCGAAGTCCCGACCAACGACCATGCCCGGCAACGAGGAGACCGGAGGTGGCCGTCGTGACCGACCACCGGGACCAGGTTGAAGCGCTGCTCGCCGACTATCGGCGCAGTCGTGAACAACTTGCGTCGGTACATCGGACCCTGTTGTCCATCAACGAAAAGGCCAGCAGCCCGGACGGGCTGATCACGGCCACGGTGGGGCCGCAGGGCAATCTGGTCGGCCTGGACATCGCCGACGCCGCCTACCAGCGATATCCGGCGGCCGAGCTGTCCAAGGTCGTGGTGCGCGCGGTGACCGCGGCCGCGGCCAAGGCGTCGGCCCGGGCCGGGCAGGCGCTGGCCCCCGCGCTGCCCCCGGACGTCGATCCGAATGTGGTGCTGGCCGGCACGGCCGACCTGCGGCCCGAGGAGTACGCGCCGGAGCCCGAACCCCAGCCGGTGCGCGGACCGCGCCGGGCGTCGGCCGGCGGCGGCGACGAAGAGGGCAGCTTCGAGGAGATGACCTGGATGGACAACGCCTCGCGCGGGGGACGGTCGGCATGAGCGGCGGCTACCAGGCCGATCCGGCCAAACTGCACCAGCACGCGGGCGAGTTCCCCGGCCTGGCCGACCAGGTGACCGGGGTGCACCGCGAGTTGTCCGGCACGCTGGCCGACAACGGCGAGTGCTGGGGCGACGACGAGGTGGGCCGCAGTTTCGCGTCCGGCCACGTGCAGGGCGCCTCGGACACGCTGGACCGGCTGGGCGGGCTGCCCGGCAAGCTGTCCGACGTGGGCGATCGGCTGCACGCCACGGCGACCGCGTACGAACAGGTGGAGCAGACCAACACCGACTCGCTGAGCTGACTTACTTTCCTTACCAGACAGGCTTTCCGGCCACACCGACCCGATTTGGGGGCAGGGGATGGGCATCGAACTCCCCACCGAACTGGCCGGTGTCGCGGCCAAGACCGGTGTGCAGTGGCCACAGGCGGACGAGGAGGCCATGCGGGCCAGCGCCCAGGCGTGGCGGCAGGCCGGGACGCGGATGTCCGGAGTGAGCGCGGACGCGGACGGGACCGCGAACAAGGCGCTGTCCGCGGTGCGGGGTGATGCCGGGGATGCCGCGCGGACGCACTGGAATGGTTTCGTGGCACCGGATTCCGGCCACCTGACCAGTACCGTGGCCGGTTGCAACGCGGCGGCCGACCGGCTGGAACACGCGGCCGATCAGATCGGCGCGGCCAAGGCGCAGATCGTCTCGCACCTGGTGACCCTGGCCAAGACCGATGACGCGGCAAGGGAAGCGGCCTCGGCCGGGCACCCCACGGCGCTGCTGGGCCTGAACACCGCGGTGCGCGGAACCGCGGCCAATGTGGCCAACGTGCACCAGAACCTGACCCAGGCGGTGCGGCTGGACTCCGGCGTGACCATGCCGTCCTCGACCGCGCTGGTGAACCCGACCAGCCCGGCGGGCGGGCATGGCGGGCTGGTCAGCGGCCTGACGTCCACAGTGGACTCGACGACCGGGCTGACCGGGCACGGGGCCTCGGGCCTGGTCGGGGCGACCGGACAGCACGCGGGCGACCTGGTCGGGGCGACCGGCCAGAACGTGACGGGCCTGGTTTCGCAGACGGGGCACGGGGCCGCAGACCTCGTCGGCGGGGCGGGGCAGCAGGTCCACGATCTGACCGGCGCGGCGGGGCAGCAGGTGACCGGTTTGGCCGGGGCCGGGCAGCAGATCACCGGGCAGCCGCTGGGCGATCACGGCCAGAACGGTCCCGGCGGTCCGGGCGATGCCGGGGGCCAGGGGGCGGTCGGCGTCCCGGGCGTGCCGGGTGTGTCCGGTGGGCAAGGCTTGTCCGGTGGGCAAGGGATCGCGGGCCTCCCCGGAGGCGGCCACGGTCTCGGCCAGAGCTCCGGCTTCGGCCCGGGCTCGGCCGGCGATGTCGACCCCGGCGCGCACACCGGTCCGGTGTCCATCGCCCCGACCACTCTCGGCTCGTCCCAAGGCCATGGCCTCACCGACACGGGTGCACCGACACCCCCGATGGGGACCACCGTGCAGTCCCTGGCCTCGGCCCCGTCCGCGGCTGCCGCACCCGCCCCGATCAGCGACTTCGCGCCCACCCCACCGGCCGGCATCCCGGCCCAGCCCGGTGTCGCCCCGACCTTCGACGCGGGGCTGGCCGGTGGCGGCGCGGCCGGTGCGGTCGGCGGCGTTGGGCTCGGCGGGCCTGCCGCGGGGAGCGCGGGCGGTGGCTGGGCGCCGACCGCGGGCCCGGTACGAGGCGATGTAGCCGGCGGTGGCGGCTTCGTCGGTGCCTCACCCACCCGGGGACCCTCGGCCAGCTCCAGCCGGACCGGCCAGGGCGCCGACTTCTACGGCGAGGTGGACGCGGCCGGCGCACCCGGCACCGCCCGCCGCACCAACCTGTCCGCCCCGCGCCCGGCCGCTCCGCTCGCCGGATCGGGTGGGGTCAGCGACCGGCCTACGCCCGCGGCACCCCCGTCCGGCGAGGTCGCACTGTTCCTGGTGTACCTGTTCCCGATCGGCCATCTTCCGGTGGCCAGCAGCAAACCGACCCGGCAGCTGCCGCCGCCCCCGGCGGAAACCGACTACGCCGCCGGACTGCGCTTCCCGCCGCACGACCACCCGCGGTCCGATCTGGTGGACGACACCGAGGTGCTGGGCCAGCTGATCGAGGCCCGCCTCGCGCCCCCGCCCGGCTCCCAAACGCCGACTCCACCAACCGGTGAACCCCTGACCCTGCAGGATCACCCGATCGAACCGGACCGTGTCGCGGACGAACTCGACCCGGCCGGACTCGGCCCGGACCACCCCGCCGTGCGGACGCTGACCGAGAGCTACGACCCACTCGGCGGTGGCAGCGAGCGCGACTGGGACCACCGATTCCTGGTCCGGCCCGCCGAACCGGAACTGGGCCAGGCCGCCGAATACGCCTGGCCGCCCGGCGAGTTCCGGCCGGAGGGCGGGTGTGCGGCGGGTGAGCCGGTGGTGTTGCCGGAGGGCACGCTGGTAGACCGGTTCGGATCGGCCGACGGGCGGGTGTTCGCCGCGGACGGCACCCCGTTCCGCCGCCGCTCGCTGCCGCCGGACGCGCTGACCGCCGGCTACCACCGCTATCGCGTGCTGCGCGAACTACCGGTGTGGCAGGCGATGTCGGCGGCGTGGTTCGACCAGCCGGGCGGCGGGGTGCGGTACCGGGCCGGTTATCCGGTCGCGGACCTCGTGGCGCTGGGTTACCTGGAGGAGCTGGGAGCGGAATGAACGCGGACTCGATCGTGCGCTGGCTGACCGCGGTCGGCGTGCCCGCCGAGGTGGTGTCGGTGGGGGCCGAAGCGGACAACACGTGGTGCCTGCTGCGCGACGAGCACCCGGACGAGGACGGCACGGTCGGCTGGGAGGTGTTCTGGCGCGAGCAGGGCAACCGGTACGACTGGGCGCGGTTCGGGAACGAGCAGGTGGCCTGCCACTACCTGTTCGGGCGGCTGGCCTGGGCCCAGGTGGTGCGCGGCGCGGTCGGCGTGCTGCCCACCGATCCGGTGACCGGCCAACCCCGGCCCACGTCCCAACCCCAGCCGGTGGCCCAAGCCCAGCCAGGGGGACAAGCGCAGCCAGCGGCACAACCCCAGCCTGCGGCCCAATCCCAGCCAGCAGGACAAGCCCAGCCAGTGGCACAAGCCCAGCCCGCGGCACAGTCCCAGCCTGCGGCCGCGCCCGTGTCCGAGCCGGAGCCTGCCGCTCAGGCGGGCGCTGCTGTCCCGCCGGATGCTGCCGCCCAGCCCGAGCCCGTGAGCCAGGCCGAGCCCGTGAGCCAGGCCGAATCCGTGAGGCAGGCCGAATCCGTGAGGCAGGCCGAATCCGCCGAGCCGTCTTCCACACCCGTCACCACCGACTGACGCCGGATCGTCCGCCACCATCGGACAATGACGGCCATTCGCCACGATCGGGCGTTGGTCGCCGCTCACCACGATCGGGTAGCAGCTGGCCGTTCAATCCGTTCGAGCAGCGCATGGCTGTTCACCACGATCGCGTGACGATGGCTGCTCACCACGATTGGGGTGGTCCGGCCGCGTTACCCCAATCCGCTCCACCGCGGCTCAGCGCTGTGCTCAGGACCGCGGCTCACCGCCGTGCTCAGGACCGCGCGGACGGGACTGCGTGACCGGGCGGTGTCCGGCTAGGGCAGTGTCCGGCCAGAACAGTGTCCGGTCAGGACAGTGCGCGATCAGGACAGTGCGCTCAGGGCGGCGTCGTGCAGGGTGCCGTTGGAGGACAGCGCCGAACCACCGTCGTGGGTGGCCCGGCCCGCCAAATCGGTGAACCGCCCCCCGGCCTCCTCCACGATCACCTGCAGCGCGGCCACGTCCCACGGACTGACGATGGCCTCGGCGGCCAGGTCGATCGCGCCCTCCGCGACCAGGCAGTGCTGCCAGAAGTCACCGAACGCGCGGTTTTCCCAGCATGCGTCCACCAGCGCCAGGTACTTCTCCCGCGAGTGGTGCTTCACCCAGGAACCCAGATGGGTGGTGGACAGGTAGGCGTCACCCAGATCGGTGACACCGGACACCGAGATCGGCCGGGTGACCTCTCCTGTCCGGGTCCAGGCGCCTCCTGTCCGGGTCCAGGCGCCGTGCCCGGCGGCGGCCCACCAGCGGCGGCCCAGCGCGGGCGCGGAGGCCACGCCGACCACTGGGTTTCCGTCCACCAGCAGGGCGATCAGGGTCGCCCAGGCCGGCACCCCGCGCAGGAAGTTCTTGGTTCCGTCGATCGGGTCGACCAGCCACGCCCGCCCGGCACCGACCTCGCCGCCCCGTTCCTCCCCGGCCACCACGTCACCCGATCGGGCCTGGGCGATCAGTTCGCGGATGCGGTCTTCCACCGCCAGGTCGGCGTCGGTCACCGGGGTCCGGTCGGGTTTGCGCTCCACCCGCAGGTCCTGGGCCTGGAATCGGGACGCGGTGAGCTGGTCGGCGGCGTCGGCCACGGTCAGGGCCAGCTCCAGGTCGGCCGCGTACGGTCCGGCCGGATCGCTTTCGTCGATTGACACGGTTCGGATGTTGTCACGAATACTCTGAGCGGGTGAGCACGGTGTTGCTGGCCGAGGACGATCCCGCGATCGCCGACCCCCTCTCCCGCGCGTTGACCCGCGAGGGCTACGAGGTGTCGGTGGTGGTCGACGGGCCCAGTGCGCTGTCGGCGGCCGGGCAGGGCGGGATAGACCTGCTCGTGCTCGACCTCGGCCTGCCCGGCATGGACGGTCTCGAGGTCTGCCGGCGGCTGCGTTCGGCCGGACGTGGGTTACCCGTGCTGATGCTCACCGCGCGCGCCGACGAGGTCGACTTCGTGGTCGGCCTGGACGCGGGCGCGGACGACTACGTGGCCAAGCCCTTCCGGCTGGCCGAACTTCTCGCCCGCATCCGGGCGCTGCTGCGCCGACGCGCACCCGAGGTGGTCGAGGTCAATGGGGTGCGCCTCGACCTCGGCGCCCGGCTGGTCACCGTGGACGGCGACGAGATCCAGCTGGCCAACAAGGAGTTCGAACTGCTCCGGGTGCTCATCCAGCACGCCGGTCAGGTGGTCACCCGGGATGAGATCCTGTCCGAGGTGTGGAACGGCCCCGAGCTGCGCAACAGCAAGACCCTGGACATGCACATGTCCTGGCTGCGCCGCAAACTCGGGGACGGCAGCCCGCGCTCGGCCGAGCGCCGGATCGCCACGGTGCGCGGGGTCGGGTTCCGGTTCAACTCCGAGTAGCACTGAGAAGGGAGTCCGGTGCGGCGGCGCATCCTGCTGGCCATTCTGCTCGCGGTCGCGGTGACCGCCGGTGCACTGGGCATCCCGCTGGGCTACAGCGCCCTGCAGGTGGTGGAGAACCTCAAGCGCACCGACCTGTCCGACAACGCCCAGGCCGTGGCCAACAACGTCGACGACGTGCTGACCGCGGGCGCCCGGACGATCGCGCTGGACCGGATGCGCACCGGCGTGCCCACCGACGCGGAGATCATCCTGGACACCCCGGAAACCGGCCGGCTCACCTCCGGTCCGGACCCGGGCGACGACGTGATCTCGGTGAGCGTGCCGATCGTGCACGGCGGCTCGGTCGAGCTGTCCGTGCCCGCCGCGCAGACCCGCCAGTTGCAGGCCGACGTGGGCATTCTGGTGTTGCTGCTGGTCCTGCTGTCGGTGGGCACCGGCACGGTGGTGGCCACGGTCACCGCGCGGCGGCTCACCCAGCCGCTGCGGCACGTGGCCGACCGCGCGGCCCGGCTCGGCGCCGGTGATTTCCGGCCCGATCCCAATCGCTACGGGGTGGCCGAGCTGGACATGGTGGCCGCCGCGCTGGACACCTCGGCCGGCGCGCTGGCCCAGCTGGTGCAGCGGGAACGCGACCTGGTCGGCGATGTCTCGCACCAGTTGCGCAGCCGGCTGACCGCGCTGCAACTGCGCCTTGAGGTGCTGGCCGCGGTGCCCGACGAGGACACCGCCGAGGAGGGCGCGGCCGCGCTGGAGCAGGCCGAACGGCTGGCCCAGGTACTCGACGAGCTGCTGGCCGCGGCCAGTGCGGCCCGTTCGGTGGGGGCCGAGCCCATCGACCTGGCCACCGAGCTGCCCGCGATCGCCGCCGAGTGGCGGGAACTGCTGCGGGCCGAGGGGCGGTCGCTGCGGGTGCGGGTGCCCGACCGGCTGGTCGCGCGGGCCACCCCGGCCCGGTTGCGGGAGGCCATCGGGGTGTTGCTGGACAACTCGCTGCGCCACGGCATGGGCGCGGTGACCATCTCCGCGCGCCGGGACGACGGCACGGTGGTGGTCGAGGTCAACGATTCCGGTCAGGGGGTGCCGGACGAGCTGGCCGCGCACGTGTTCGAGCGCGGGGTGTCCGGCGGCGGGTCGACCGGGGTGGGGCTGGCGCTGGCCCGGGCGTTGGTGGACGCCGATGGCGGGCGGTTGGAGCTGGCGGTGTCCCGGCCCGCGACGTTCGCCATCTTCCTGCCGGTGGCCTCCGCGCAGAACGTGGTGGCCACCTCATGGCGGTCCGAGCCCAGCCCGCGCTGATCCGAGGGCGGCCCCGATCGGGCCGGTCGGCCGGGTCCGTCCGGTCACCCGTCCGGGTGATCAGTCGATCAGGCGACGCGGGTGTTGGGGTCGTCGTCGTTGTCGCGCACCGCGCGCAGCCGGCGGATCCGTGCCTGCCGGGCGTTTTCCGCCGGGAAAACCCACTTCTTGAATGCCCACCAGCGGAACAGCATGGCGATCAGGGTGCCGATGATCATCCCGCTCGTGAAGTCGGAGACTTCCTGGACCAGCCGGGACACGTGCGGGACCTGCAGTTCCAGCCCGTAGCGGGAGATGTATTCGGGCAGCGAGTTGAGCACCACGCCGATGCCGCTGATCAGGAAGAACAGCGCGGCCTCGTGGTGGCGTTCGCGGCCGCCGCGGGTCCGGAAGGACCACTCGCGGTTGAGGATGTAGGACGCGATCGTGGCCACGATCACGGCGATGACCAGCGCGGTGACCGGCTTGTCGGCCAGCACGGTCAGCTTGAGGCCGTAGTTGACCACCATGGTGATGACGAAGCAGATGCCCCCCACCACCGCGAACTTCAGCATCTCCCGGTGCTTGAACAGCACCGAGCGCAACGGTTCCGGAATGGCTTTGAGCGCACTCTTGACGAGGGACACATTAGGACTGTACCGAGACAAAAGTCCGGTCGCGTTCGCGGGGCGATACCCCACGGTTGATCGACGCCTTTCCGCAACCGTTTCGCGACGCACCGCACCGGATTCTCACAGCACCATGACCAGGGTTGCTGTGTGTTTTCCAATGCCACCGGTTCGGGTGTGGAGAATGCGACATAGTGTGATGGTCTGCGCCTGTGGCTACCCGAGGTAGTCGAGGTCCGTGGAAGGGAGAAAGGTCCCGATGTCCGGTCCGTACCCGCCTTCGGGTTATCCGCAGCAGCCCGCACCGGGAAACTGGCCGGGCAGCCAGCCGACCAGCGGCGGGTCGGGCACACCCGGCGGCGGAGGGCCTGCCGGGGCCCCCGGCAGCGGCGCGCCCGGCGGTTACGGGCAGCAACCGACCTACGAGTTCCCGGCCATGTCCTACGGCGGGCTGTCCGGCGGCAACGGCGGCTGGGGCGGTGGCGAACCGCCGCCCAGGCGCAAGCGCAGCGTCGGCCGGATCCTGGTTGCCGTGGTGTCCATCCTGGTGATCATCGGCGGGGTGGTCACCGCGATCGTGGTGCTGCACGACCGGCAGCACACCACCCAGCAGGCCGGTCCGGCCGGCCCCACCGCGACCGCACCATCGAACGCGGGGCGGACCACCACGGCGCCGAGCACCACCACCGCGCCGGTCGCCGAGGGCACCACCACGCTGACCCTCACCCCGGGCACCTGCGTCACCGCGTCGGTGGCCGGGGACGAGTACGCGGTCAGCAAGCAGGCCAGTTGCGGCGCGGCCGACTCGGACTTCGTGCTGGCCAAGCAGGTCAGCACGGTCGGCGGCTGCGAGAGCCACCAGTACCTGGCCATCCAGGCGCCCAGCGCGGTCGACTGCTTCACGCTGGACATCAAGCAGGGCGACTGCCTGGACAACAACTACCTCAAGGCGCCCTGCGCGACCGCGCCGTTCGCGGTGCTGACCGAGGAGAACGGGCCGGGCGGCTCGAATTCCTGCGCCACGGCCAGCGGTGCCACGCACTGGGTGCCCGCCGGGGTGAACCCGGTCAAGGTCGCCTGCATCGGCCCGCCCAAGGCCTGATCCCGCCCAAGGCTTGCCCCCGTCGAAGGCCTGACCCCGCCAGGGCCTGATCCCGCCCAAGGCACGGGTCGGGGTAAGGCCGGTCCCCGCCAAGGCGATGGGCCCGGGGCCCGCCAAAGCGATGAGCCCGGGGCCCGTCAAGGACTGAGCCCGGGGCCTGCCTCCGGCGAGAACGAGCCGGTCAGGGAACCAGGCCGAACAGGTCGCACAGACCGCCTGGGCCGCCGGGCCGGACGTGCCCGCCGCCCGGACCGTCACCGGTGTTCGAGCAGGTCGGCGACGTGGGCGCGGGGGCGCTCGGCGTGCTGGTCGTGCTCGGCGGTTCGGTGCTGTCCGGGGTGCTCGTCGTCGGACTGGTGGCCGGGCCGGACGGGGCCGTCGGACCGGTGGGCAACGGCAGGGACGGCGGGGTGAGCGTGACCGTCGGCGTCCGCGTGGTGGTGCGGGTGGGCGAGCTGGGATCGGTCATGCTCTCGCCCGGGGGCGTGGGCGGGCTCGCCCACTCGCCCGGCCAGGGCAGCGCCCACGGGCACTCCACCACCGGCACGCTCACCGTCCGGGTGGCGCTGCCCAGCTGCCCGGTCACCGTCACCGTGTCGTGGCCGTCGTCGTTCCGCGGGTCGTAGGGCAGGTCGTAGAGCCGGATGCGCAGGTGCACGGTCTGGCCCGGGTCAACCGAACCGAGCGTGCGGCAGTCGGTCTGGTGTTCATCGCCCTGGCACAGCACGGGCGGGTCGGCGGAGGTCGCGGTCTGCGTGCCGGTGCGGTCCACGGTGATGTCCAGCGGCTTGGTGGTGCCGCCGGTGTTGGTCGCGGTGATGTCCAGCAGCGGGTAGAAGTCCCAGTTCCACAGCCAGTTCTCGGACTGGTCGTTGACCTGGTGCGCGGTCAGCGACAGCCCGTCCTGCGGCGCGGGCGGCACCGTGACCTGGACGGCGACCTGCACGCTCACCTCGGAATTGGAGCTGATCGTGCCGGTGATGGTGCCGCTCTTGGTGCCCGGCGCGGCCTCCACCCGGAACATCAGCACCACCGACTGGCCCGGCTGCAACCCGCTCGGCGAGGAACAGCTGACTCTGCCGGTGCCGCCCGGGCAGGCGACCTGACCGCCGGTGGAGTCGGCCACGGGCTGGGCTTTGGCGTGGTTGCGCGGATAAACCAGGTCGTCGGCGAACACGGTGTGGCCCGAGCTCTGCGGGCTGACCGTGGCCGCGCTGGGGTGTGTGGACCCGCTGGAGCCGGACGGGCCGACCGCGCTGACCCCGGGCGGCAGGTTCAGCGCCGCGGTGACCGGCTGGGACGGGCCCTGACCGGTGTTCTGCACGGTGATCGGCAGGTCGACCGGGCCGCCGCCGGGGGTCAGGGTGATCGGCTGGCTGGGCCCGCTGGCGTGCAGGGTCGGCTGCGGCGCGGGCGGGGCGCTCGACGGCGCCGGTGCGCTGGGGGCGGGGGCCTGCGGCTTGGGTGCGCTCGGCTTGGGCGGGTTGGGTTTGGGCGCGGCCGGCGGGTTGTTGGCCGGCGGCTGGGCGTGGGTCGGCGCGGGTGGACTGGGCTGGGCCGCGGCCGGGGGCAGTTGCTGGGTGTTGGCCCCGGTCAGCGCGATCACCAGGGCGGCGGCCAGCGCGGCCACCGAGGCGCCGACGCCGAGGAACTGGCGGGGCAGCGCGCTGGCCGCACCGGCCGCGCCACCTCCGGAGGAGGACCCGGCTCCGGCGCCGGCCGCCGCACCGGCGGACAACCCGGCGACCGTGACCCCGGCCGCGGTGGCCTTGGCCGCGCCCGCGGTGAGGGCCAGGTAGCCGGTCGCGCCCGCGCCCAGCACCAGCGGCGCGATGAAGATCCGCAGCGAACCGTTGACCTCGGCCAGTTCGGCGGCCAGGGCGCGGCACCGGTCGCACTCGTCCAGGTGCGTCTCGACCTGGGTGGTCTCCCGTTTGGACAGGCCGCCGCGGGTCCACGCGCCCAGCTTGTGCACGGTGTCCCGGCAGCGGTTCTCGGTGGTCTCGGCCAGGTGTACCTGCAGGTACGCCTGGCGCAGGCCCTCCCGGGCCCGGTAGGCCAGCGCCGACACGCCGTTGGCGGTCAGGCCCAGCAGCGGGGCCACCTCGGCCGGCGACTGGCCCTCGATCTCGGTGTGCCAGAGCACCGCCTGCCAGCGTTCGGGCAGCCGGGCGAACGCCTTGGCGGCCAGCGAGCGCTCCAGCCCGGCGACCGCGGTGTCCTTGAACGGCTCGCTGATCTTCTCGGTGCTCATCCCGCTGACCGTGGTCACGTCCTCGGTCAGCTCGACCTTGCGGTCCCGGCGGGTCTTGTCGTAGGCGACGTGCCGCAGCGCGGTGAGCAGATAGGCGCGGAAGGCCGAGTCCGGACCGCGGCCACCCCGCAGGGTGTCCAGCACCTTGGCGAACGCCTCGGACACCAGGTCGTCGGCCTCGGCCGTGGACCGGGCCAGCTGGCGGGCCAGGTTGTAGGCGGAGGTGACATGCCGCTCGTAGAGCGAGCCGTAGGCCCGGACGTCCCCCTCGCGCACAGCGGTGATCAGCTCGGCGTCGCTGGGTCCGTGGACCTCGGCGGACACGGCGGCCACAGTCTGGTCCCCTCCTCGCGCAGTTGTCCCGGCTCACGAGCGCGTGTCCCGGCTCACGAGCGCGCCGCCCAGTGTGACGGACCGGAAACCCACCCGCCACGCCGGAGTTCGCCCGCCGCCCGAAAGAAATCCTCGATCCGCCGTCACGACCATTGCCCGGTGACGTCTGGTAGTCAAGACCGACTGATCGGGTCGGGGACTCGACCGGTAGGAGGATACGAGGCGGTGGGAACGCGAGAGATGTCGTCGCGGCGCTGGCGTGGCGACTCACCGGAAACGTTCCACCAGCTGCGTTCGCAGTGGCGCACGGCCAGTCTGGCAAGTGGCTGGCCGTTCCCGAACGACTGGGCGGTGGCCGAGGTCGACGTGGTCTGCCAGACCGCGCTGGCCGATCTGGATCTTGCCCCGGCTCTCACCCGTTTGGGTAGGGCCCGGGCGACCGCGGGCTCGGGTCTGGCCGAGACGCTGCACGATGTGGCGGCGCTGCACGCGGTGCTGACCATGCCCTCGATGAAGTACGGGCTGGTGTCGGCCGATCCGGACGCGGTGCCCGCCCGGCTGCTCCGGCTCACCGCGCTGGCCTGGGCCGACGTGCTGGTCAGCCAGCTGGCCCACACCGAGGTCGCGGACGGGCTGACCGGCCTGTCCAGTCCGGCCTATCTGCGGGCCCGGCTGCGCGAGGTGTACCGGGAGGCGGCCGCGGCCGGGGTGCCCGCCCGCGAGCGGTACGTGTTGGTGGTGGTCGCGCCGGACCTGCGGGAGACCGCGGGCTGGTCCCGGCTGGCCGCCATGGTGTTGCTGGCCGACGTGCTGACCGGGGTGTTCGACGGCGGGCAGACGCTGACCGCGCTCGGCTCGTCCACGATCGGGGTGCTGGCCGAGCGGAGCCCGAAACTGGCGCGCCGGACGGCCACCGTGCGCACCCTGGCCGCCGACCGGCTGGGCATCGATCCGCAGCTGCGCTGTGTCGGCGCGCCGCCGGTATGGCTGGAGCGGCTGCCGCCAACGCACGCCGGGGCCTGCCGTTTGCTGACCGCGCTGGCCCGGCTCTAAATCCCGGCCGGGCCGGGATACCGGCCGCCCGGCTCTGGGCTGGTCAGCCGCGCGAAGTAGGCTCGCCGCTCTGTGGACCCACGTACCGGCCTTCCCGTCGTCGGCATGATCGGCGGCGGCCAGCTCGCCCGGATGACCCATCAGGCGGCCATCGCCCTCGGTCAGTCCCTGCGCGTGCTCGCCGTCTCGGCCGATGAACCCGCTCCCCTGGTCGCCCCCGAGATCAGCCTCGGCCAGCACACCGATCTGGCCGCGCTGCGCGCGTTCGCGGCCGGCTGCGAGGTGGTGACCTTCGACCACGAACACGTGCCCAGCGAGCACCTGCGCACCCTGGTCGCCGAGGGGCACACCGTCTATCCCGGTCCGGACGCGCTGGTGCACGCCCAGGACAAGCTGGTGATGCGCCGCAAACTGACGGCGCTCGGCCTGCCGGTGCCGCCGTTCGCGCCGGTGGAGACCCCCGGTGACGTGATCGCGTTCGCCGGGGAACACGGCTGGCCGTGTGTGCTCAAGGCGGTGCGCGGCGGGTACGACGGGCGCGGCGTGTGGCTGCTCGACGATGCCGGGCAGGCTGAGACGCTGGTCGCCGAGCTGCTGGCCGCGGGCACGCCGCTGATGGTGGAGCAGCGGGTGGTGATGTCCCGCGAGTTGGCGGTGATGGCCGCGCGGTCCCCGTTCGGGCAGGGCGCGGTGTGGCCGGTGGTGCAGACCGTGCAGTCCGAGGGCATCTGCGTGGAGGTGCTGGCCCCGGCCCCGGATCTGGCCCCGGAGATCGCCGACGCCGCGCACGAGCTGGCCCTGCGGGTGGCCCGCGAGCTGGACATCGTGGGCGTGTTCGCGGTCGAGTTGTTCGAGACCGAGCAGGGCATCGTGGTCAACGAGCTGGCCATGCGGCCGCACAACTCCGGGCACTGGACCATCGAGGGCGCGGTCACCTCGCAGTTCGAACAGCACCTGCGGGCCGTGCTGGACTACCCGTTGGGGTCGACCGAGTCGCGCGCGCCGATCACCGTGATGGGCAATGTGCTCGGCGGCGACCCGCTGCCCAAGATGGGTGTTGACGAGCGGTTGCACCACCTGTTCGCCCGGTTCCCGAAGGCCCGGGCCCACCTTTACGGCAAGGGCGAGCGGCCGGGCCGCAAGCTCGGCCATGTCACCGTTCTGGGTGACGACGTGGCCGAGACCCGGCGGATCGCCACCCTGGCCGCGCACTGGCTGGGCACCGCCCAGTGGGCCGACGGCTACGACATCCACGCGACAGACCACAAGGGGAGGGCGACCACATGAGCGAGCCGCTGGTCGGAGTGATCATGGGCAGCGACTCGGACTGGCCGGTGATGCGGGCCGCGGCCGAGGCGCTCAAGGAGTTCGAGGTGGGCTACGAGGTCAGCGTGGTGTCCGCGCACCGCACCCCGCAGCGGATGCTGGACTACGCCGCCGGCGCGGCCGACCGCGGTCTGCGGGTGATCGTCGCCGGGGCGGGCGGGGCGGCGCATCTGCCCGGCATGGTGGCCTCGGCCACGGTGCTGCCGGTGATCGGCGTGCCGGTGCCGTTGAAATACCTGGACGGGCTGGACTCGCTGCTGTCCATCGTGCAGATGCCGGCCGGAGTGCCGGTGGCCACGGTGTCGGTGGGCGGGGCGCGCAATGCGGGGTTGCTCGCGGTGCGCGTGCTGGCCGCCGCGGATGCCGGGCTGCGCGCGAAAATGGCGGATTTCCAACAGGATCTGCAGCACATGGTGCTGGCCAAGGACGCGGCCCTGCGCGACTCTCTGGTGAACGAGGACTAACATTCCCAGTGGGAGAAGCTACCGGAGGGTAATCACCGTGGACGCGAACTTCGGCACCTATCAGCTGGCCGACGAGCACGAGGCGCTGCGCGAGGCCGTGCGCGCGATGGCCGAGAAGGAGATCGCGCCGTTCGCGGCCGAGGTCGACGAGGCCGAGCGATACCCGATCGAGGCGCGGGACGCGCTGGTCAAGTCGGCGTTCCACGCGGTGCACATCCCGGAGGCCTACGCCGGCGACGGCGCCGACTCGGTGGCCACCTGCATCCTCATCGAGGAGGTGGCGCGGGTGTGCGCCTCGTCCTCGCTGATCCCGGCGGTGAACAAGCTGGGCACCATGCCGATCATCCTGTCCGCCTCCGAGGAGCTCAAGCAGGAGGTGCTGTCCTCGGTGGCCGGTGGGGAGATGGCCTCCTATGCGCTGTCCGAACGGGAGGCCGGGTCGGACACGGCGTCCATGCGCACCCGGGCCAAGAAGGACGGCGACACCTGGGTGCTCAACGGCACCAAGTGCTGGATCACCAACGCCGGCGAGTCCACCTGGTACACGGTGATGGCGGTGACCGACCCGGACGCGGCCAAACCGGCCAACGGGATCTCGGCGTTCGTGGTGCACAAGGACGACCCGGGTTTCGTGGTGGGGCCCAAGGAGAAGAAACTGGGCATCAAGGGTTCGCCCACCCGGGAGATCTACTTCGAGAACTGCGCCATCCCGGAACACCGGATCATCGGTGAGCCGGGCACCGGCCTGAAGACCGCGCTGCGCACGCTGGACCACACCCGGCCCACGATCGGCGCGCAGGCGGTGGGCATCGCGCAGGGCGCGGTGGACGCGGCGGTGGCCTACGTCAAGGAGCGCAAGCAGTTCGGCAAGGCGATCGGCGAGTTCCAGGGCGTGCAGTTCATGTTGGCCGATATGGCGATGAAGGTTGAGGCGGCGCGGCACATGGTGTACGTGGCCGCTGCCCGGGCCGAGCGCGGCGAGCCGAACCTGGGCTTCATTTCCAGTGCTGCCAAGTGTTTCGCCTCGGACGTGGCCATGGAGGTGACCACCGACGCGGTGCAGCTGTTCGGCGGCGCCGGCTACACCCGGGACTTCCCGGTGGAGCGCATGATGCGCGACGCGAAGATCACCCAGATTTACGAGGGCACCAACCAGATCCAGCGGATGGTGATGGGCCGCTCGCTGCTCAAGGGCTGAGCCGGCAAGGGTTGCGGCCCGGCCGGATTTACCGTGTCTACTGGGACAGCAGGACCGCGCGATCGCGGATCCGGTCCCAGACGCCGACCGGAATGTCGGCCAGCACCAGTAGTTCGTCCACATTCGCGAAGGGATCGCCGCGCCGGTTGCGAGTGTCCACAATGGACAACGCGATGGTCGGCGGGATGTCGCACACGGAGCCGATCACCTGGGCGGGTGCGCTGTTCAGGTCGACCAGGCCGCCGTCGTCATAGCCGCGGGTGATGTCCGGGCGGCCGATGTGCAGTTCGTGCGCCAGCAGCGGGTCGTCGGCCACGATCCGCCGGGACTCCTCGCGGCGGGTGCGTGCGGCCAGCGCGGCCTGCACCGCCGGGTCCAGCACCGGTTCGTCCGGGGCGGGCGCGCCCTCCCAGATCTGCCGGCGCAGCGGGCCGAGCTGGACGCAGCCGACGATGGCCACGCCGACCGCGAGCAGTCCGCCGATCGTGCCCAGCACGCTGGTGTGCCCGGGCTGGGTCCGCGGGGTGAGCGAGATCAGGACGTAGAGCAGCACGTCGAGGATGGCGTAGGCCAGTGCGAGCAGGCGGGCCGGGCGGGTGCGCAGCCGGGTGGCGGCGTGCGCGAACGGCACCCAGGCGAACATGCCGACGGTGACGATGGTGACCACGTAGTACCAGCGACCGGCGACGCGAAGCCCGCGGTGGCTTTCGAGCCGGTGAGCACCGGCCGGAACCCGTTCGGCGCTCTCGGCCGGGACCCGCTTCGCGCCTTCGGCCGGGATCCGCTCCGCGGCCTTCGCGCCTTCGGCCGGGATCCGCTCCGCGGCAGGGTGCTGCACGCTCATCCTTCAACCTCCCCAGGTCTTGCCGTTCACATCGACCAGTCGCCGCACTCGTTACATCGGATGCGATCGTCTTGCTGACCCAAGTGGATGATCAATAACAAAAGACCAGCTCGATGTGGTTGCGCGAACGATAGTATCGCTGTTGGAAGTATTCTGTGGGCAACCATTGGCAGGTGGGCATGACGTTCGTCGGGCGGCATCGGGAGCTGGCCGCGCTGGCCGGGACCCTGGCCGAGATCCGGGCCGGGATCGGCGCCGACCGGCCCGGGCGCTGCCTGATCCTGCACGGCCGGCGACGGATCGGGAAGTCGGCGCTGGTTGAGGAGTTCCTGCGCCGCGCCGACGTGCCCGGCGTTTTCCACACCGCCGACGCGGGCCCGGGCGGGGACCCGGTGGCCGAGTTCGCGACCGCCGTCGCCGAGTCCACGCTGCCGGAGGCGGACGTCTTCGCCGACGCGGTGCCCGGCAACTGGGCGGCGGCGCTGCGGCAGCTCGCCGGCATCCTGCCCGATGACCAGCCCAGCGTGCTGGTCATCGACGAACTGCCCTACCTGATGGACGAGGCGGGCGCGTTCGAGAGTGTGCTGCAGCGCGTCTGGGACCGGGAGCTCTCCCGCAGACCGGTGCTGCTCCTGCTGATCGGCTCCGACCTGGCCATGATGGCCGCGCTGAACTCCCACGGCAGGCCGTTCCACCAGCGCGGCATGGCCATGCCGATCGGGCCGTTGAATCCGGCCGACGTGGCCGCCATGACCGGCCTGGAGCCCGCGTCGGCCATCGACGCGGCGCTGGTCACCGGCGGCCTGCCGATCGTGTGTTCCCGTTGGCGCGCCGGGGAATCCGTGCGCGCGTTCCTGGTCCGGGAACTGGCCAACCCGGTCAGCCCGCTGCTGGTGTCCGCGCAGCTGTCGCTGGCCGCCGAGTTTCCCGAGCACACCCAGGCCCGCGCGGTGCTCACCGCGATCGGCGCGGGCGAACGGACCTTCACCAACATCGCGCGGGCCGCGGGCGGCATCGCCCACTCCACCCTCAGCCGGGCGCTGGAGTTGTTGATCAGCAAGGGAATCGTGGCCGGCGAGCTACCGCTGAGCACCGAGCCGAGCAAGGAGCGCCGGTACCGGATCACCGATGCCTATCTGCGGTTCTGGCTGGCCTTCCTGGGGCCGCATCTGGCCGAGATCGACCGGATGCGCTCGGATCTCACCCTGGCCCGGATCGAGGCGCGCTGGACCACCTGGCGCGGCCGCGCGGTCGAGCCGCTGGTGCGCGAATCGCTGGCCCGGCTGCTGCCCGCGCGCGGCATCCCGGTCGCGCCCGCGGTGGGCGGCTACTGGACCCGGAGCAACGACGTGGAGATCGACATCGTCGGCGCGGACCGGGCGCCGGTGGCCAACCGGCTGCTGTTCCTCGGTTCCGTCAAATGGCTGGAGCACAGCGCGTTCGATCAGCACGATCTGGTTGCCCTGCAACGACATCGCGACCGGATCAGCACCGAGCCGGTGCCACTGCTTGCGGTGTCCCGGTCCGGGGTCGGCACCCGGAAGCTGGATGCCGCGTTCGGCCCGGCCGACCTGCTGACCGCCTGGCCGGCCGGGTGACGCTTCGGCCCGGTTGTCGCCGATGCTGAGAAAGACCCGGGGCCTTGTGACCCGGTCAGGGGAGGGTGTGTGTGGTGCGCTCGGTTTCCGCGCGGGCGGCCAGTTTCGTCTGGTCGGGGTGGGCGCACTGGACCAGGGCCGCGCCCGAGGACAGCACGGACAGCAGGCCGGTCAGCACTGCATCCGGATCCGCCCAGTCCATTGTGGACATGATTCGGGAGTCGGCGGTGAAGTTGTGGTGGGCGGCGCGGGTCTGGGCCTCGGCGATGGCGTGGTCGACGGTGTAGTCGGCCAGGGCCAGGGTGTCGCCGGAAACCGGCTGCCAGGGCTGGAAATCGTCGCCGAACACGCGGATTTCGTTGAGATAGTCAAGGATTCCGGCCGGCGGTTCGCCGGTCAGACCGCGGCCCAGCGGGTCCAGCGCCACCGCGGCGACCAGCTCCGCGCCCTCGGCTTTTGCTTCCGGCGCAACGAAAGCGACCGCCGCACCGGCCGGTTCGGTGACCACCCGGGCTCCGCACCACCACGCGCCCAGCAGCACGCCGACGGTCTGCCAGTGCGCGGGCAGCGCCACCGACACCGGCATCCCCGGCTCCACATCGCACTCGTCGCGCAGCCAGTTCGCCGTCTTGGCCGCCCAGTTCGCCACGGTCGCCCGGGACAGCTCGACCCGGCTGCCGTCCGCGTCGTCGTACTGGGTGATCAGCGGCCGGGCGGGCAGGCCCAGCAGCGGGCGGAACAGTTTCTCGGTCAGGCTCACGCCGTCCAGTGTGCCTCAGGCGGCTTCGCCCACGCAGAACGCACTCGGCCGGCTCAGTCCACGCAGCGCGTGCCGTCGACGGTCACCGGCGCGGTCGGCTCGTTGGCCGCTCCGGCCGGAGCGGCCGGGGCGGTGGCGGCGGGCGCGGACGTGGGCGCGGCGGGCACCGGGCTGGTGTGCGGCGCGGTCGCGGGCGTGGAGGTCGCCGGGGTGGCCGAGCCGACCAGGCTGGCCACGAACTGGTGAACCTGGTTGAGGTCCACGCTCACGATGCTCTGCCCGCTGGGGCTGCGCGCGTTCGTGTTGGTCACCGGGATGGTGACGAATTCCACGTTCCCGGACACCAGGCTCTGCGCCTGCTCGATCAACGTGAGCAGATCCAGCCCGGGATCGGTGACCAGCGACTTGTGCACCGTGTCCATCAGCCCGGCCAGCGCCGAGGGGTTGGCCAGCACCCCGGCGGAGAGCATTTTCTTGGCCGCGGCGGCCAGGAACACCTGCTGGCGCACGATCCGGTCCAGGTCGCCGTCGGGCAGGTTTTCCCGCTGCCGCACGAAGGACAGCGCGTCCGCCCCGGAGATCAGGTGCTCGCCGGCCGAGAAGTTCGACCCGGAGTCCTTGTCCGAGGTGGCGTGCTTCAGGCACACCGGCACCCCGCCGATCGCCTTGCTCAGCAGGTAGAACCCGTACAGGTTGACCTCGGCGTAGTGGTCGATGCGGATCCCGGTCAGGTTCTGCACCGTCTCGATCAGCGCCTCCTGGCCGGCCTGGCCGCCCTGCGCCTCGATGTCGTGCTGACTCATGCCGGAACCGGCCAGCGCCGAATCCTTGCGTGCCTTGGACAGCCCGTACGCGGAATTGATCTTGTTCGGGCCGATGCCCGGGATGTTCACGTAGGTGTCGCGCGGAATCGAGACGGCGTAAGCCTTTCCGCCGTTCTTGGGCACCCGCAGGATCATGATCGTGTCGGTGTTCACCCCGGCGTCCCACTGGGTGCGCAGCTGGGTGAGCACGCTGGTGGGCAACTCGTTGCCCTGGGCGTCGGTGCGGCTGTCGCTGCCCACCAACAGGATGTCGGTGGCCCCGTCGTCGGCCGGCGGCGCCGGGGCGGTGCTGGCTCCGATGTCGTCCTGCCCGCTGTTGACCGCGGACAGCGCGTCGGTGGTGTTGGTGTTGGCCTTGAACTGCTCCAGGGTGAACCAGGCGACGCCGGTGGCCACCAGGGCCAGCGCGGACACCACGGCCACCACCGTGCGACCCAGGATCACCCCGCCGCGCTTTCGCCGCTGGACCGGCACCACCTCGGTCGGCGCATCGTCGTCCTCGATCGCGGCGGAATCGGGCGTGGCGGAATCCGGCCTGGCGGAATCGGGCGACGCGGAATCCGGTTCGGCGGGCCCGGCGGCGGCGTCCCCGGCCGCGGCCGAGTCGATTGCGGCCGAGCCGGTTGCGACCGAGCCGACCGCGGTGGGGTCGGTCGTGGCGGGTTCGGGTTCGGGCTCGCCGGGTGGATTGTTGTCGGCGAACCAGTCGACGTGCTCCGGCCGTTGTTCGTCCTCGTCCACCCTTGTGCCCTCCCCTTGCGGTCCCGGTGACCAGGCTATCGTGGCCCGCCCGGTTCCCGGGTCAGTTCACACAGGGTGTCCCATCTGCGGTGATCACCTGACTGCCGTCGGCGGTGGTGTCGGTGGTGTCCGACCCGTTCGTGTCCGTCGGGCCGGTCGAACCGATCGCGCCGGAGCCGGTGCTGGGCGTGGTCGGGTCGGCCGCGGTGTCGGTCGGCGTCGTGGCGCCGGGCGTGTCGGCGCTGCTGGTAGCCCCCGCGGGGGTGACGCCGTCGGTCATCAGTTCGCGCACGAACTGCGCGACCTTGCTCTGACTCACCTCCAGCATGTCCGCGCCGCCTACGGTGATGCCGCCGCCGGTGGGGATGGTGAGGAACTGCACCGCGCCGCTGGACAGGCCCTGCATCTCCTGCGCGAAGGTGAAGATGTCCCAGCCGGAGCTGATGGTCACCGCGCTCTGCACCGCGCTGATCAGACCGTCCAAACGCGACGGACTGGCCAGCGTTCCGGCGGAGAGGATCTGTTTCGCCAGTGCGCCAAGGAAAACCTGCTGCCGCACGATCCGGTCCAGGTCGCCACCGGGCAGGTCGTGCCGCTCGCGCACGAAGTTCAGTGCCTGCACTCCGCTGACGGTCTGCTCGCCGGCCGGGAAGTGGGCGTGCGTCTGGTCGTCGTAGGTGGCCGCCTTCAGACACACCTGCACCCCGCCGACCGCCTCGGAGAGCTGGTAGAACCCGTACAGGTTGACTTCGGCGTAGCGGTTGATGGTCACCGCGTCGCCGATCAGGTTCTCGATGGTGGCCACCAGGTTCTGTCGGCCCGACTCCTTGGCCTGCACCTCGATCTGTGCCGCGTCGGTGTGGCCCTGCGCGCGCAGCTGGTTCTTCTCGGCGTTGTAGGCGTAGGCGAACGCGGAGTTCAGCCGGTGTTTGCCGTAGCCGCCGGCGATCTGCACGTAGGAGTCGCGCGGGAAGGAGATCGCGGTCGCCTGGCCGCCGCCGGCCGGGATGTGCACCAGGATCATCGTGTCGGTGTTCATCTCGCCGGTGTCCGGGCCGGCGTTGAGCATGGTGAAATCGCTGGCGGGCAACGGGTTTCCGTGCGCGTCGGTGCGGCTGTCCATGCCGACCAGCAGGATGTTCTGGTCGGTGGTGAGGGTCGGTGCGGTCAGGCCGGCGCCTGCGCCGTCGGTGGGCTGGCTGCCCGCGGTGTCGAACACATTGGTGGTGGCGATCCCGTTGTTGAGGTACTGCGCGCCGCGCCACGCGTAGCCCGATCCGGCCAGCACGGTGACCGACATGATCACCAGCGCGGTGCGGCCCGCCCCCCGGAAGACCTTGCCCAGTAACGACGATCGCTGCTGGGGCACCACCGGATCGAGCACCTCGGTCGGCGCTTCCAACTCGGCTGGTCCGACCACTTCGGTCGGCTCCTCGCGTGCGTCATCGTCAGTCGTGTCGACGTCCACCCCGACTTACCTCCACGGCCCCAAAAGATCCCACCTGATCTCACTGGTTAATACGTATGGCAACGTCGGGAGGTTGCGTCAAACGTGTAAAACTTCAGTTTCGACGAGGACTTCGCGGACGAACGGGGCAGGAATGCGGGCAAACAGGGCGAACTCGGAGCGGCTGGCGCTGCTGGTTCCGGGTGGCCGCGGGCAGTTGGGCGCGGACCTGGCCACCGCCGGTACCCGGTTCGGCACGGTGCGTGCCCCCGGTTCGGCCGAACTCGACATCACCGATGCCGCCGCGCTGGATGCCGCGATCGTCGAACTGGTCGAACAAGCCCGGGCGGACCAGGCCTCTCCGGTGGTCTGCAACGCGGCCGCATACACCGCGGTGGACGCGGCCGAGTCCGATGTGGATGCGGCCGAGGCGGTCAACGCGACCGGGCCGGGACTGCTGGCCGCGGCCTGCGCCCGCCACGGCGTGCCGCTACTGCACGTGTCCACCGACTACGTCTTCCCCGGCGACGCCGACCGCCCGTACGAGCCGTCCGACCCGACCGGGCCCCGCTCGGTGTACGGGCGCACCAAGCTGGCCGGGGAGTCGGCGGTGCTGGCCGGGGCGCCGCGGTCCTGGGTGGTGCGCACCGCCTGGGTGTACGGCGCGACCGGCGGCAACTTCGTGAAAACCATGGCGCGACTGGAAAAAGACCGGCCGGAGCTGTCCGTTGTGGACGATCAGCACGGGTCGCCGACCTGGTCGTCCGATCTGGCCGGCGGGCTGCTGGAACTGGCCGGGGCGGTGGCCGGCGGGGACGGGCCGGGGCAGCGGGTACTGCACTGCACCAACGCCGAGCAGACCACCTGGTTCGGCCTGGCCCGGGCGGTGTTCGTCGAACTGGGCGCCGATCCGGAACGGGTGAAACCCTGTACCACCAAGGACTTTCCGCGCCCGGCGCCGCGCCCGGCCTACTCGGTGCTGTCCGGCGCGGCGTGGCGGGCGGCCGGGTTGACCCCGCTGCGCCCGTGGCGCGCCGCATTGACCGAATTCCTCACCCGGAATCGGGATATGCTCGCCTCCTGAACTCCGGGAGGCAGCCCATGGCGTCTGAGGAAGTCCGGACGGTGGCGGTGCGCCGCCACGTCATCGACACCGATTCGCCGTTCGCCGAGGTGCTCGACGGCCTCTATGCTGGTATCGGCCAGCCGGATCTCCCGGCGTTGTTCGCCAAGATGGCGGCCAGTACCACGTACGCGGAATACCGCGAGCTGATCGCCGAAGCGGCCGGTGGTTCCGGCCTGCTGCGTTTCCTGCACCTCGACCAGGGCGCGGCGCTGGCCAAGGACCCGGATCCGGGTGAGCAGGCCGGCCGGAAGCTGGTCCGGATCCTCGCCGGCAATCCGGTCACCATGACCAGGATGACCCGGCACGTGCCCGGGATCGGTTCCTACGTGCCGGTCACCATCCTGGTCGAGGAACGGGCCGGCGGCGGCACTCGCGTCTCCTACGACACGGTGGCCAGCTCGATCGCCCACCACGAGAACGCGGACGCGTCGGCGGTGGCCGACCGGCTCGACGCCAAGGTGCTCGACCTGGTGCGCCGCGCGACCGGTGTGACCGAAGCGCGACCGGTGTGACCGGTGTGACCGAAGGCTGAGGGCTCAGCCGCTCACCAGTCGGTAGGCGTCGACCGTGGTTTCCGCGCAGCGGCGCCAGGTGAAGCCGGAGGCGTGTCCGCGCCGCGCGGCCAGCACCTCGGATGCGGGCGGCGACTCCAGCGCGTGCGTCAGCGCGGCGGCCAGCGCCTCCGGATCGCCGTAGGGCACCAGGCTGGCCTGGTCGCCGGCCACCTCACGCAGCGCGGGCACGTCCGAGCAGACCACGGGCACGTTGCAGGCCAACGCTTCCAGCACCGGCAACCCGAATCCCTCGTCCCGGGAGGGCAGCACGACCGTGGCCGCGCCTGCCACCACGCTGCGCAGATCGACCTCGGGCAGGTATCCGGTGCGCACCGTACGACCGTCCATACCGGACGGTCCCGGTCCGGTCAGCACCAGCGGCGGCAGGCTGGGTGTGGAGGCGTGTGCCTTGCGCAGGAAATCCAGTCCCTTGCGCGGCCCGTCCGCGCCGACGAACAACAGATACTCGGCGGGCAGGTTCAACCGGGCGCGGAGTTCGTCGCTGGGCGGGTGGGCGGCGAACCAGGCCGGGTCCACGCCCAGCGGGGTCACCATCACCCGGTCCTCGGGCACGCCGAGCCGTTCGCGCACCGCGTCGGCGACCGCCCGGGTCGGCGTGCACACCACCCCGGCGCGCTGCGCGGACCGGCGCACCAGAGTGGGCAGCTCGCGGTCGCCGGGCGGCAGTTCCTCCGGCGCGTCAAGGAAAGCCAGGTCGTGGATGGTCAGCACGCCACCCGCGTGCAGGGCCACCGGCAGCACGAAGTTGGTGCCGTGCACCACATCGGAGAATCCGGCGATAAGTTCCACCGGCGGGAACGAGGAGCGCAACCAGCACTGTCGCAACAGATTCGCCGAACACGGCAGTCCGCGGGCCCACACTCCGTGTGGCAGCACCGAGCGCAACGCCCGCCAGCCGCGCAACGTGAACGCCACCGCGCGAATGTCCACATCGGACCGGGAGGCGAGTTCCTCGGCCAGGGCCGCGGTGTAGCGGCCGACGCCGGTGCGTTGCCCGAGTAGCGGCGTGCCGTCGATGAGCACCCGCAGCCGGCGGGGGCTACGCACCATCGGACCGTCCGGACACTCGTTGCCTGGCCAGCCGGCGCAGCCGGCCGTACGCCCGCTTGGCCACCTCGGTCGCGCCGCCCTCGGCCAGGTACTCACGGATCAGGTCGGCGTCCCGGCGCAGTGCCCCGGCCGCGCCCAGCGGTGGCTGGTGCACCAGCGGCCCGGAGCCGGACAGCCGGTCCGCGGCCGGGCGCGGGTCTCGGCAGTAGGCCAGAAGTGGGGCCAGCGTGCGATCCCAGGTGAACTCCTCGCGCACCCGGGTGATCCGCTCCCGGCAGCCCGCGGCGAACCGCTCGTCGTAGAGCACCCGCTCCAGCGCGTCGGCCAGCGCCGCCTCGTCCTCCGGCGGCACCACCACGCCCAGTTCCTCGCGGCGGACCAGATCGGCGAACGAGTCGCCGTCGGTGGTCACGATGGGCAGCCCGGCCCACAGGTAGTCCAGCACCCGGGTGCGGAACGCGAAGGTGGTCTCCACGTGCGGGAAATGCGTTGTCACACCACAGTTCGCGTCCAGCAGCCAGTTCTGCCGCTCGCCGTAGGGCACCCAGTCCTCGTTGAAGAACACCTGCGAGCCGGTCACGCCGAGCTGGTCGGCCAGCACCCGGGTCTGGGTGCCGATGTCCATCTCCGGCACCTCCGGGTTGGGGTGCCGCATGCCCAGGAACACCAGCCTGGCGTCGGCGTGCCGTTGCCCCAGCGCGGCCATGGCGCGGATCAGGGTCAGCGGGTCGAACCAGCTGTACACCCCACCCGCCCACAACACGACCTTGTCCTGCTCGCCAACGCCGGAAACGCCCGCCCGCAGGCCCGGACCGGTGCGCTCGGCCGGTTTGCCGGACAGGCCGAAGGGCGCCACCGCGAGCAGCGAGTCCGCGGACGGGTCGGCGTCGTAGAGCTCCGGGGTCAGCCGGCCGCTGGCCGCCAGGTGGCCGAGCCAGAAGTGGCGCTGCCGCTCGGAGGCGCACAGGAAGAAGTCGCCGCGCTGCCACTGCGCGTCCAGCGCGGCCAGGATCGACTTGAGGTTGGCCGCCCGCTTCTCGCCGGTGTCCTGCCTGCCCTGCTCCAGCAGTTCCAGGTGCACCGGGTCGTACATGTCGCAGACCACCAGGGTGCGCGAGCCGGCCTTCTTCAGCTCGGGCATCATCTCCAGCGCGTGGCCCTGCACCACCACGATGTCGGCCCAGGCCACGTGCGCGGCCAGGTCCTTGCGGAGGACGTGGTGGACGGGGAACGCGGCGGGCATCCGCTCGAAGTTCGCGTTCGTGGTGACCAGCCGGACATCGTGCTCGGCGGCCAGCAGATCGGTCATGTGCCAGGCCCGGATCGCCGGTCCGGCCATCCGGGGCGCGATGGCGTCCATGGTGAGCACCATGATCCGGCGGGGCCGGTGGAACGCCTCCTCGACATTGAACGCCTCGAGCAGAATCTGGTGCCCGGCCAGGTAACGCGGCTGCGGGTTGGCCGGCTCGATCGCCTTGCGCATCAACGGTTCCAGGTCCGCGTCGGTGCGCACCCGCGCCGCCTGTTCGGCCTTGCGGGCCGGGATCAGCTCGGGCAGAAGTTCGGTGAACCGGTCGATGGCCAGCAGACCCGCGAAGGCCGCGCGCGGGATGGTCACCTCGGTGGGTTCGGCGCCGGCGGCCGGATCCCGGTTGACGATCTCCAACTGGCTGGTGTCGACGTCGTTGAGCGCGGTGGCCCGGCGCGCGGTCAGCGCCATCGCCGCGGGCAGCACGCTGGCCAGTGTCTCGTCGGAGAAGTTCTTGTACATCATGGCCAACGCGTTGCGCTGCAACAGATACAGCTCGCGGGCGTTGTCCTTGCCGTCCACTTCGGACACCGAGGCATGGTGGCGGTGGTAGGCCAGCGACTCGGGCACATAGCGCACCCGCCAGCCGCGCAGATTGCACCGCCAGCCCAGGTCCACGTCCTCGTAGAACATGAAGAACCGCTCGTCGAACCCGCCGATGGCACGGAACACGTCGGCCCGCACGAACATCGCCGAACCGGTCGCGAACAACACGTCCTTGGGTCGCTCGTGCTCGCCGGAACCCAGCTCCGCCAACGGTTTGCCGGAGTGCGGCTTGTAGCCCATGCCGTACCAGGTCAGCCCGGCGTCGACGTAGTCGACATTCTCGCCCGACCAGTCCAGCACCCGGCTGGCCACCGACGCGATGGTCGGGTCGGCGCGCAGCACGTCGACCGCGGCCCGTACCCAGCCGGCGTGCGGGCGCGCGTCGTTGTTCAGCAGCGCCAGCACCTCGCCGGTGGCGTGCCGGGCGCCCAGGTTGCAGCCTCCGGCGAAGCCCAGGTTCTCCCCGGCGTCGACGTAGGTGACCCCGTCGACCTCGGCCCGCAGCCGGGCCAGGCTGCCATCGCCCGAGCCGTTGTCCACACAGACCAGTTGCAGCCGCTCGGCCGGGTAGTCCAGTTCCGCCCGCAGCGCCCGCAGGCAGGCAATGGTGTGCTCGGCCCCCCGGTAGTTGACCACGATGACCGACACGCTCGGCAACGTCGCCCCCGTAGCCTCGGGCACGCCCCACTCCCTTCGCCATGCCGCTCAGAGCTTAAGACTGCACTATCGGTGCAACCCGGACCGAACAGGCACCCGTCAGCTTCGTCCGGCCCAGGCTCGCCACACCGCGGTCCGCCCCACGCTGGCCCGCCTGCGCACGCCCAACCGGGCCACCAGAGTGGCCGGCAGCCTGGCCAGCACCTCAGCCAACACCACCACGCGCAAGCGGACGGTAAAGTTCGGCGCCTGCGGAATTTCCCGCCGGGCCAGTCTGCGCACCGGCAGCATCGCGGTCAGCGCGGCGAAGGTCAGCAGCGCGCGCAGCGCCACCCAGCGCGGCGCGCAGCGCAGCAGCATCAACAGCCGGTTGCGCTCGTTCCACCGGTGGAACCGGAACGAACCGGGCCGGGAACTCGCGCCCTGCACGTGCACCGCGCGCGCCTCGGGCACGCCGATCACCCGGAACCCGGCCAGCCGCAGCCGCCACGCGGTGTCGGTGTCCTCGTAGTAACAGAAGAAACCGGCCGGCACCCCGCCGGTCTGGCGCAGCGCGCTGGTGCGCAGCAGCGCCGCGCCACCGCAGAAGCCGAAGGCCGTGCCGCCGGTGGTCAGCAGGTCCGCGCCGTGACCGTCCACGGTCAGCCGGACCCCGGCCGAGGAGATCTCGCCGTCCTCGCCGGTGAGCACCGAACCGGCCGCGGCGATCGCCGAGTCGGCGTCCATCGCGTCCTCCAGCCGGGCCAGCCAGTCCGGGGCGGGGGCGGCGTCGTCGTTGCACCAGGCCACGAACGGGGTGCGCACCTGGGGCACCGCGGCGGCCAGGCCGCCGGCGTAACCGCGGTTGCGGGAAAGCCGCAGCACATCGAGGGTTTCGGTGCGCGCGGCCAGCAGCTCGGCGGTGCCGTCGGCGGAGGCGTTGTCGACCACGACCGTCTGATGTGGACGATCCTGTTTCGCCAGCGCGTCCAGGCAACGATCCAGATGGGCACGGCCGCGCCAGGTCACCACGATGACGGTGCTGCGCGCGCCCTGGCTGGCCACCGGATGAGATTATCGGCCCCGGATGGGAGGGTGGTCACCGTGCCCCAGTTGCTTGTGCTCGCCGAACAACTGCTGGCGCCTGTGCCCGGTGGCACCGGCCGCTACACCCGCGAGCTGACCACCGCATTGGCCGCCGCCGCGCCCGCGGGCTGGACGGTGACCACCGCGGTCGCCCGGCACGCCGACCCGTCGGCCGCCCTGCTGCCCGGGGTGGACGGCCCGACGGTGCTGCCGCTGCCGCCGCGCGCGCTCACCGCGGCCTGGGAGCACGGCCTGCCCTTCTGGCCCGGTGGGGACGCGGTGCACGCGCCCACCCCGTTGGCCCCGCCCGCCGCCAAACACGGCCACAGCCTGGTGGTCACCGTGCACGACACGGTGCCCTGGACCCATCCGGAGACGCTGACCCGGCGCGGCGCGGCCTGGCACCGCAAGGTGATCACCCGGGCGGTGCGGCGGGCCAGCGCGATCGTCGTGCCCACCTCGGCGGTGGTGGCCGAACTGTCCCAGCACGCGCCGCCGGACGCCCGGGTGCACGTGATCGGCCACGGCACGCCCAAGGCCCTGGCCACACCGGCCGACGAACAGAAGGCCCGGGAGATCCGGTTCCGGCTGCACCTGCCCGAGCGGTACGTGCTCGCGGTCGGCACGGTGGAACCGCGCAAGGGGCTGACCGTGCTGGTCGAGGCGATGAGCCGGCCCACCGCGCCGGACCTGCCGCTGGTGGTGGCCGGGCCGACCGGCTGGGGCGGGGTGGACCTGGCCTCGGTGGCCCAGGCCCGCGGGCTGCCGCCGAGCAAACTGGTGCAACTCGGTGAGCTGACCGACGAGGAACTGGGCGTGGTGCTGCGCGCCGCCTCGGTGCTGGCCGTGCCCAGCCTGGCCGAGGGGTTCGGGCTGCCGCTGCTGGAGGCGATGTCAGTGGGTGTGCCGGTGGTGCACTCCGACGCGCCCGCGCTGATCGAGGTGGCCGCCGGGACGGGGCTGATGGCCCGGCGCAACGACCCGGCCGCGCTGGCCAACGCGCTGCGCCTGGTGTTCGCCGACGAGACCCGCACCCAGGCCCGGGCCGAGGCGGCCAAGCTGCGCGCCGCCCGGTTCACCTGGGCGCACGCGGCCGAGCAGATGTGGCACCTGCACCTGGAGCTGTACCAGGCAGCCAAGATCGGACTGGGCTGAACGCCACCGGCATTCGTCCGTATCGGCGATCGGCTGAGCTACGGGTTGTCACTTCCACCGTTCGGCAGCGTCGCGCTGCGTGTGCGCCGTACGCTGCGAGGCGTGTCTCGCGCTCAACCCAGAGTATTGGTCGACGCGACCGCGGTCCCCGCCGACCGCGGCGGGGTCGGCCGGTACGTGGACGCGCTGGTAGCCGCGCTGGACGCGGACGGCACCGCGCTGTCGGTGGTGTGCCAGCCGCGCGACCTGGCGTTGTACGGCACCCTCGCGCCGCGGGCCACGGTCGTCGCGGCCAGTGAGTCGGTGGCCACCCGGACCGCCCGGCTCACCTGGGAGCAGACCACACTGCCCCGGCTGATCCGCCGACTCGGTATTCACGTTCTGCATTCTCCGCACTACACACTGCCACTGGCCGCGCCGGCCGCCTCGGTGGTGACCCTGCACGACGCGACCTTCTTCACCGACGCGGTGCTGCACTCCTCGGTCAAGGCCCGGTTCTTCCGCGGCTGGACCCGGGCCTCGCTGCGCCGCGCTGAACTATGCGTGGTGCCCAGCGTGGCCACCGCGACCGAACTGGTCCGGGTGGCCGGGGCCAACCGCGCCCGGCTGCACATCGCCCCGCACGGCGTGGAAACCGAGCACTTCCACCCGCCGTCGACGGAAGAGACCGCGGAGATTCGCGACCAGCTGAAACTGAGCGACACCCCCTACCTCGCCTTCCTCGGCGCGCTGGAACCCCGCAAGAACGTGCCCGCGCTGATCCGCGGCTACGCCCAGGTCTGCCAGGGGCGGCCCAACCCGCCCGCGCTGGTGCTGGCCGGGCAGCCCGGCTGGGACAGCCAGGTGGAGCGGGCGCTGGACGCGGTGCCGCACCGGCTGCGGGTGATCCGGGCCGGCTACCTGCCGTTCGAGTCGCTGGCCGGCTTCCTCGGCGGTGCCGAGGTGGTCGCCTATCCCAGTCTTGGCGAGGGGTTCGGGCTGCCGGTGCTGGAGGCGATGGCCTCCGGGGCGTGCGTGCTGACCACCCGGCGGCTGGCGCTGCCCGAGGTGGGCGGGGACGCGGTGGCCTACTGCGGGGTGGGCGCCGGGGACATCGCCGCGGCCATCACCGACCTGCTCGACGACCCGGCCCGCCGGGCCGAACTGGCCGAGGCCGCGCTGCGCCGATCCAAGGACTTCTCCTGGGCGACCAGCGCGGAAAAGCACCGGGAAGCGTACGACCGGGCGTATCACCTGTACCGCCGACGCCGCTGAGTGCGCGGGCGAGCACAATGGTCGCCCGTGACCGCAGCGACCTATGGCGACCAGTTGGCCGTGGTGACCGTGACCTACTCGCCCGGCGACACGCTCACCGGCTTCCTGGACAGCCTGACCAAGGCGACCAGCAAACCGGTGCGGGTGATCCTGGCCGACAACGGCTCGACCGACGGCGCCCCGGAACGGGCGGCCGAGCGGGACGGGGTGGAGCTGGTGCGCACCGGCGGCAACCTCGGCTACGGCAGCGGGGCCAACCGCGGAGTGCGCGCGCTCGGGCCGGAGTACGGCTGGGTGGTGGTGGCCAACCCGGACGTGGAATGGTCACCCGGCTCGCTGGACACGCTGCTGGCCGCGGCCCAGCGGTGGCCGGCGGCCGGGGCGTTCGGCCCACTGATCCGGGAGCCCAACGGCAAGGTCTACCCCTCGGCGCGGCTGCTGCCCTCGCTCGGCCGGGGCGTCGGGCACGCGGCGTTGGGCCGGATCTGGCCGGGCAACCCGTGGAGCCGGTCCTACCGGCAGTCCGACAGCGCGGTGACCGAGCGGACCGCGGGCTGGCTGTCCGGCTCCTGCCTGCTGCTGCGGCGTTCGGCATTCGAAGCGGTGCATGGCTTCGACGAGCGGTACTTCATGTACTTCGAGGACGTGGATCTCGGGGACCGGCTGGCCCGGGCGGGATGGCCGAACGTGTACGTGCCGGACGCGGAGGTCACCCACATCGGTGGGCACTCGACGTCGAGCGCGTCGGCGCGGATGCTGGCTGAGCATCACCACAGCGCGTACCGATATCTGGCTGACCGGCATCGGGGGCTGCAGTGGCTGCCGGTGCTGCTGGTCATTCGGCTGGGGTTGGCGCTGCGGTTGAAGCTGGAGACGCGCTCCGGCTGACCATCCGGGATGCGGTGTCCGCGCTGCGCTCGTGAAGTAGCTGCGTTGGCGACGTGCTTGTGAGGCAGCTGCATTGCTGCTGCGCTCGGGAAGCAGCCGCGTCGGCGCCGCGCTCGTGGAGTCGGCGGGCCGCTTTACTGGCTGCCGTCCAGGCGGCGGGACAGCATGCTGCGCTGGGTGCCCGGCTGCTGCACGGTCGGCACCAACCCGCCCATCTCGCGCGGTTGCTGCGGCCGGTTCTCCTCTTCGGGCGGCGCGGGCCTGCGGGCCGCGGGCGGCTCCCCGGAACTGGGCCGGATCACCGGCTGGATGTGCCGGGTCAACGGCTTCTGCGCCGCGGCGGGCAGCGGCTGCGTGTTGGGGTTGTCCTCGGCCAGCGCGGGGGACTGGGCCGGCTGCCGTGGGGGCAGCGGCTGGGTTGGCTGCTGCCCGTTCGCGGTGTCGGCCGGGATGACCATGGTCGAGTCGGGATTCTCGGAGTCCAGCGCGTCGACCACGGCCCGGGGGATCTGCAGCGTGTTGGCCGCGTCCATCGGCGATACGGCGTCATCCGGCGTTACCACGAAGGCGCCCCGTGCGCGCGCCCTGGCGAGCGTCGCCTCCGCCCGATCGCGGGGGTCCATGCCTGACCTCCCCTGCGCCCGATGCCGCGCGGGCAGCACCGACTTGCGTTCCGTTTCATACCAGCTCAGCGCCGGTACCGCCCAGACCCGCTGGCGGGCCTGGCACCCGGGGTCCTCCGGGTGCACTGCCAAGACTATTCCCTTTCCGGGTCCCGCGTCAGTTCAGGCGGGAAAGTCGCCGGTCGGACGACTACGATGCTCCTGACATGTCCCGCACCGAGCCATCGACCCGCACCTGGCAGGCCGGTCACGCGCTGGACATCGCCCGCACCCTGGCTCCGTTGCGCCGGGGCAGTGGTGATCCCACTCTCAAGTCCACTGTGGACGGTGCGTGGTGGCTGGCCGGCAACACCCCGGACGGACCGGGCAGCCTGGCCCTGCGCGGCGCCGGAACGGCCACGGTGGCCGCGACGGCCTGGGGTGACGGCGCGGAGTGGCTGCTGGACGGGCTGCCCGACCTGCTCGGCGCGGCCGACGACGACGCGGGCTTCACCGCGCACCACCCGGTGATCGAACAGGCTCGCAAACAGCTCCCGGATCTGCGGCTGGGCGCCACCGGCCGGGTGTGGGACGTGCTGCTGGCCGCGGTGCTGGAGCAGAAGGTGACCGGCATCGAGGCCCGGCGGTCCTGGCGCGAACTGGCCCGCCGGTTCGGCACGCCCGCGCCCGGCCCGGCGCCGATCGGCCTGCGGGTGCCACCCGGGCCGCGGGCGGTGGCGGGGATCCGGGACTGGGAGTGGCACCGGGCCGGGGTGGACGGCGCCCGCAGGCGCACGCTGATCGCCGCCGCGTCGGTGGCCCACCGGTTGGAGGACGCGGTGCGGCTGCGCGGCGAGAAGGGCCGGGCGCTGCTGCGCAAAGTGCCGGGCATCGGCGTGTGGACCGCCGCCGAGGTGGCCCAGCGGGCCTGGGGCGACCCGGACGCGGTCAGCGTGGGCGATTTCCACATCCCCAGCATCGTCGGCCAGGCGCTGGTCGGCCGGCCGCTGGACGACGACGGCATGCTGGAGGTCCTGGCCCCCTACTCGCCACAGCGGCAGCGCGCGGTGCGCTACCTGGAGGTGGTGGGCGTGAAACGGCCCCGGTTCGGCCCGCGCTACCCGGTCCGCGACTATCGCGGCCTGTGACGGCCCGGTTCGTGCGGTTGGCGACGGCCCGGTCCGGCCAGCGTGGCGTGCGGCAGTCCGGTTCGCGATGGGCGCGGTTGACGATCGCTCGGTCCGCGGCTAAGCGTCAGATTCCGGCCAGGGCGAGCAGGGCGGCGATCTCCTCGGTGTCCTCGGGCAGTTCGTGCACCGGCCACCAGCGCAGATCGTCGGACTCGTCGCTGCGTACCTCGACCGCGCCGGCCGGGGCGTGCACCAGGTAGCGCACGTCGAAGTGCCGGGTGGGCACGCCGAGCGAGCAGGTGATCGGGTGCACGGCCAAGTGCATCGGCTCGTCCGCGATACGCAGTCCGGTGATGCCGGACTCCTCGGTCGCTTCGCGCAGCGCCGCGTCCCGCAGGGTCGCGTCGGCCGGTTCGCAGTGCCCGCCCAGTTGCAGCCAGCGGCCCACCCGGGGGTGCAGGGTGAGCAGCACCCGCTGCCCGGTGTGGTCCAGCACCACGGCCGAGGCGGTCAGGTGCCCGGCCGCGCAGGACCGGGCGCAGGCGTCCGGCCGGGCGGCCAGGAAGCCGAGATAGGCCTGGCGCAACGACTCCTGGCCGGGATCGGCGGGCTGCCAGCCGGTCATCGTGGCCACCGCGTCGGCGTGCGGGCCGAGCCCGGCGTCGGGGCCGTTGCCGGGTCGCGAGACGTTGCCGGGCTGTGGGCCGTCGCCGGTCTCGGTCTGCCGCCGGGCGCTCACCGTTCCAGCAGCCCGTCGGCCAGGTCCCTGGCCGGCCGCGCGGCGATCGGGCCGTCGGCCGGATGCCCGACCAGCACCGCGCCCAGCGGCTGCCAGTCCGCGGGCAGATCCAGCGTCGAGCGCACCACCTCGGGCGCGAAGATCGTGGAGGACACCCAGCACGAGCCCAGGTCCTCGGCGGCCAGCGCGACCAGCAGGCCCTGCACGGCCGCGCCGCCGGCCACGGTGAACATGGTCTGCTCGGCCGCGTTGCGCCGGTCGTCCGGGTACTCGTGCGCGCCCTCGGTGACCAGGAACGGCAGCACCAGTTCTCCGTTGCCGTACAACAGATCCCCGCGCGAGACCCGGCGGTCGATGGACTCCTCGGTGCGGCCGTCGCCGGTCAGGTCGGACCGCCACGCGGCGCGCATCGCGTCCAGCAGCTTCGTCCTGAGTGGACGGTTGCGCAGCCAGACGAACCGCACCGGACGGGTGTGGTGCGGGGCGGGCGCGGTCAGCGCGGCGCCCACCGCGCGGCGCACCGCGCCGGCGTCCACCGGGTCGGCCGTGAACGTCCGCACCGAGCGGCGCAGCAGCACCGCTTCCCGCCGGCCCTGCTCGATCGCCTCGTTGGCGCCCAGCCGGAACAGGTCGGACTCGACCGGGCGGATCAGGTCCCGCGCGACCGAACCGTCGTCCTCAAGGGCCAGTCCGCGCAACACCGCCACCGGCACCGCGCCGAGTTTGCCCTTGACCAGATCGGCCGCGGCCGCGATCTCGTCGGCCAGCGCCACCTCGGTGACCGCCAGCTCGTTGCCCTGCCGGTCCACCGTGCCCGCGTAGCGGTGCAGCACGGTCACCCCGGCCGCGCCGATGGCCGCGTCGGTCTGACCGATCCGCCAGGCCCGGCCCATGGTGTCGGTGACCACCACGCCCACGGTGACGCCCAGCCGCTCGCGCAGTGCGGTCCGCAGCGCCGCCGCCGAGCCGTCCGGATCCTCCGGCAGCAGCGCGACCTCGCCCTGCTTGACGTTGGACGCGTCCACCCCGCTGGCCGCCTGCACGATGCCCAGCTTGTTCTCGGTGATCACGAAGTTGCTGAACCGGGCCACCACGCGCACCGCCTCGTCGGCGACCAGGGCGCGCCGGGCGGCCTCGCGCTGCTCCGGATCGACCGGGGTGGCGACCAGTCGTCCCTCCACTTTGGACAGAATCTTGCTGGTCACCACCAGCACGTCGGCATCGCGCAGCCAGGGGGCCGCGTCGGCGATGGCGGCGGCCAGATCGTCGCCCGGGCGGAACTCGGGCAAGCCGGTGACCGGCAACAACTCCAGCGTGGGACTGGCGTGGTCCCTCATACCTCGACCCCGGCCAGCTTCAGCGCGGCCCGGGCCATCTCCGCCGTTGCGTCGGTCGAGGACATCATCAGCGGCACCGCGCGCACGTCCACGCCGGGCACCTCGGCGGTGTCCTTCTCGTGGATCAGCCAGCCGTCCAGGATGCCGGTCTCGGAGTCCGCACGGGAACCGAGGTGCGTGCCGACCGCGGCGGCCGTGGTCGGCACGCCGATCGCGGTCAGGCAGGCATCGGCCATGCCGCGCACCGGCCGGTCGCCCACGATCGGGGACAACCCGACCACCCGGGCGTCGGTGGCGCGCAGCGCGGCTTGGATGCCCGGCACGGCCAGGATGGTGCCGATGCTCACCACCGGGTTGGACGGGGCCAGCAGCACCGCGTCGGCCTCGGCGATCGCCTCCAGCACGCCCGGCGCCGGCGCCGCCTCGGCCGCGCCCACCGGCACGATCGAGTGAGCGGGCAGTTCGGCGTGGTAGCGCACCCACCACTCCTGGAAGTGCACCGCGCGCCGCTCCTCCGGTTCGCCTTCCACGCCCGGCACGTCGATCACCACGTGCGTCTCGACCCGGTCGTCGCTCATCGGCAGCAGCGTCACCCCCGGCTGCCAGCGCTGACACAACCGGTTCACCACCGCGGACAGCGACTCCCCGCCGCGCAGCATCCGGCTGCGCACCAGGTGGGTGGCGATGTCCCGGTCGCCGAGGCCGAACCAGGTCGGGTCGGCGCCGTAACCGGCCAGTTCGGCCCGCACCGCCCAGGTCTCCCCGGCCCGGCCCCAGCCGCGCCCGGTGTCGATGCCACCACCCAGGGTGTACATACAGGTGTCCAGGTCCGGGCAGACCCGCAGCCCGTGCATCCACACGTCGTCACCGGTGTTGACCAGCGCGGTGATCGTGTGCGGCGAGTCCTGCGCCGGCCCGATCGGCTCCATCCCCAGCGCGGCCTTCACTCCGAGCAGGAACCGCGCCCCGCCCACGCCGCCAACCAGCACAACTACCTTCACAGGAATCAATCCTCGCATGTGGCCCGGGGTGGCCGGGGTCACGGCTGGGGTCAGTGCCGCCAGAACAGGAAGTTCTGCTGGCCCAGTTCGGCCAGCAGATCGCTGCCGCCCACCGCGGTGAAGATGGAGTCGGTGATGTTGAAGAACACCGTGCTGACCCCGGAGACGCCGATCAGCAGCACGAACAGCACGAACGGGGCGTAGGGCCGCACCTGCTGGCCGAACCGCTGCGCCTCGTAGGACATGTACGGTTCGATCGCGCCCCAGCCGTCCATGCCCGGGACCGGGATGATGTTGAGCAGGAAGGCCAGGATCTGCAGTAGCGCCAGGTAGGACAGGCCCTCGGCCAGCGCGGCGGGCGGGTTGGCCGTGTTGGCCAGCAGCCGGACCACCAGCGACAGCACGATGCCGATGACCAGGTTGGACAGCGGCCCGGCCAGTGACACCATCGAGCGAATTCCGCGCGAGCGCAGCGCGTGGTTGTCGATCCACACCGCGCCACCCGGCAGGGGCACCCCGCCGATCAGCAGGAACAGCAGCGGGATGAGCAGGCTGAACACCGGATCGGTGTACCGGCGGATATCCAGGTTCAGATAGCCCTTGAACCGCACCGAGTGGTCGCCACCCTTGTAGGCGACCAGCGCGTGGCCGAATTCATGCAGGCACAATGAGATGCCCCAGCCGCCGAGGACCAGCAACACCGTGCCGGCGACGATCGCGGTGTTCGAACTGAGGGTGGTCAGCACGCCACCGAGAATCGCCACGGCGACGATGCCCCAGAACACCGGACTTGGCATGTGTGCGAATCGCTTCACGCCGCCCAGTCTGCCCGGTGGTCATCCGGCGGCGTCGGGCCGGGCTTGAACAGGGTCGAACGGCCCTACTCGCCGGGCTGTCACCTCCATGATCAACCAGGTTGGGGGTCCCCCTGACGTGTGGACTTCGCTTGACCGCCTGGCACTACACGGGTGTAATCACATCGGTGTCATTTGCCGCGGGAGAGGCGGTGAATGGTGTCCGCCATCGGGGAGTGCAGAAAGCGGAGGAGGCGGACGGGGAAATGTGGGAGACGCAAGACGACCATGTCGTGGACGCCACAAAGGCGGTGAGTGAAGCCGAGTGGGAGGACGACACGCCAACCGAGCGGATGGGCGTGTCGGTCGTGGACCTGTTCGACATGAACGAGGAACAGGAGTGGCAGGACCGGGCGCTGTGCGCGCAGACCGATCCGGAGGCGTTCTTCCCCGAGAAGGGCGGCTCGACCCGCGAGGCCAAGCGAATCTGCCAGGTCTGCGAGGTGCGCTCGGAGTGCCTGGAGTACGCGCTGGGCAACGACGAGCGGTTCGGCATCTGGGGCGGGCTGTCCGAGCGGGAACGCCGGAAGCTGAAAAAGCGCGCCGTTTGACCTTCGCGGTCGTTGGACACCGGTGAGCGGCTCAACGCCGGGCGTGGTGCCCGGTCGCCTGAGAACTGTGCCGGTGCTGACCGTGCTGGTCTGTCACGACGGGGCGAGTTGGCTGCGACCCGCCCTGTCCGCGCTGCGCCGGCTGCGGCCACGACCGCGGCACATCATCGCGGTGGACACCGGATCCACCGATCGCACCCCGGCGCTGCTCACCGAGGCGGCGACCGGGCCCGAGGCCGTGCTGGACGGGGTGCTCACCCTCGACCGGGGCACCGGATTCGGCGAGGCGGTGCGCGCCGCACTGGACGCGGCTGTCACTCGGTGGGGTGATCCTGGCGAATGGCTCTGGCTGCTGCACGATGACTGCGCGCCCGAGCCGGACTGTCTGGGCGTGCTGCTCACCCAGGCCGAGGTCTCTCCGTCGGTGGGCCTGCTCGGGCCACTGGCGCTGGACTGGGCCGACCCCCGGCTGGTGGTCGAGGCCGGGCTGTCCACCGACGCCTCCGGACACCGGCAGACCGGCCTCGGGCCGACCGAGCCGGACTGGAACCGGATGGGCGAGCGCGGCGGGCTGGCCCAGAGCACCGAGGTGCTCGCCGTGTCCTCGGCGGGGGCGCTGGTCAACCGGTCGGTGTGGGAGGAGCTGGGCGGCTACGACCCGGCGCTGCCGCTGCTGCGCGACGACCTGGACTTCGGCTGGCGGGTCAACCGGTCCGGCCGGGTGGTGCTGTCCGTGCCCTCGGCCCGGCTGCGGCACGCCCGCGCGGCCACCCGGGGCCTGCGCACCGCGGACGCGGCCGCCGGGCCCAGCGTCCGGTCGGTGGACCGCGCGCACGGCTTGCGCACCCTGCTGGTCAACCGGGGGCGGCTGGCCTTCGTCATCGGCCTGCCCCGGCTCATGCTGCTGGGACTGCTGCGCGCGATCGGATTCACTCTGCTGCGCCGGGTCGGCGACGCCCGGGCCGAGCTGTACGCGCTGGGCTATCTGCTGCGCGGCCGGGGCGGGCTACGCGCGGCCCGGGCGGCGCGTAAGGAGATCGGCCCGGCCGGGCAGGTACGCGGGCTGCTGACCACCCGCACCACCCGGCTGCGCAACCTGCTGCGCGGCTGGCTGGCTGGCTGGGTGCGCCGGCGGGCGGTGGAGGACGCGGCCCTGGGCCGGATGCCCGCCGGCCGGGGGTCGCCGGACTGGACGCTGCCGGATGCGGCCGACGACGCGCTGGGCCGGCTGCCCGAAGCCGCGCGCGGCGGCGAGTGGACCGCGCCGGAGGACACCGAGCAGGCCCCGCGGCGGCCGGTCGGGCCGGCCGCGGTGCCGGCCGGGGCGGTGCCCAGCGGCGCGCTGCGGGCCCGGGCCGGCCGGAGCAAGGCGGCCGGGCTGCGCCGCCCCACGACCGCCGTGGTGGTGCCGCTGACCGCCGAGCTCGCCGGTGGCGCGGGGTTCGCCGGGAGCCGCGCGGGAACGGCCGGGCCGGCCGGAGGTGCCGGATCGGCTGGGGATGCGGGAGCCGCTGCGGGTGCCGGGTCGGCCGGGCTGGCTGGGGATGCCGGATCGGCTGGGGATGCTGAAGCCGCTGCGGGTCCCGGGTCGGCCGGGTCGGCCGGGCTGGCCGGGACGGGCTCCGGGCCGAGTCCGAAGCCGCGGCCCTCGCCGGTGCCGCGTGGGCAGGCCGCGCCCCGGCAGGAACTGGTGCTCATCGAGATCGGCCGGGGCCGGATCCTGCGGCAGCTGCTGCTGGCCCCGCCGGTGCTGATCGTGGTGCTGCTGGCCGTGGTCTCGCTGCTCACGAACGGGGGACGATTCGGCTGGGACCCGTCCGGGGGCGGGTTGCTGCCGCTGCCCTCCAGCCAGGGAATCTGGTCGGCCTACCTGGCGTCCTGGCAGGGCATTTCCGGCGGCACGGCCGCGTCCCCGCCCGCCGCGTTGGCCCTGACGGGTGTCCTCGGCGTCCTGTTCACTCCACTGGGTGGCCCGCCGACCGCGGTCGCGGTGCTGCTGTTCGGCGACGCGCCGCTCGCCGGGCTGTTGGCCTACCTGGCCAGCAAGCGGCTGCCGGTCCGCCGGGAGATCCGCGCGCTGGTCGCCGCGGGCTACGCGCTGTTGCCCCCGGCCACCGCCGCGGTGTCGGCCGGGCGGCTGGACGTGGTGGTCGCGCATCTGCTGCTGCCCCCGGTGCTGGCCGGCCTCGCCACCATCACCGGGCCGGTGAACCGGGCGCACACCCGTAGTTCACTGCTGTCCCCGGCCGCCGGGACGAGCATCGGCATCGCCGCGATCGGCGCGTTCGTGCCGCTGCTGCACGCCGCGTTGATCGTGCTGGCGCTGGCCGGTTTCGTCGCCGTGCCGGCCGCGCCCGGCCGGGGCCGGCGCCGGGCGGCCGCGTTGTTCGCCGTGGTGCTGATGCCGCTGGCGCTGCTCATGCCCTGGCCCGCGGTGGCCCTGAGTCACCCGGTCGTGTTGCTGTCCGGGGTGGCCAGCCAGACGGGTGACCAGAGCACCGGGCTGGCCCAGCTGCTGTTGCTCGATCCGGGCGGCCCGGGCGCCTGGTGGCCGGCCGGACTGGCCGTGCTGATCCTGTTCGTGGCCGCGCTGGTGCTGCGCCCGAGCCGGGCCATGCTGCCCGCGCTGGGCCTGGTGGTGCTGGGCGCGGCCGGGGTGGCCGCCCTCGCCCTGGTGTCCGCGGTGGCGCTGAGCGGGCTGACCGCGCAGCACTTCTGGACCGCCGCGCCGATGCTGCTGGTCGGCTGCGGCCTGCTCTACACCGTGCTGATCGCGGCCCAGCCGGTGCGCCTGCGGCCGGCCGGCCGCACCGCGGCCGCCCGGCGGGGGGCCGGGCCGCTCACCCGGGTGCTGGCCGGGCTCGGCGTGCTCGCGCTGCTCACCCTGGCCACCGGTTCGCTGCTGGCCGGCCGGTCCGGTCCGCTGCGTGGCGGCAACCCGGACGCGCTGAGCCAGGCCGAGACGGCCGAGTTGAGCCAGTCCGGCCGTTCGGTGCTGGTGCTGGCCGCCGACGGCGAGCCGACCCGGCAGACGGCCGGGCGGATGCCCGAGTTCGGCGACGACGACACCGCCCCGGTCGCCGGGTCACCGCAACGGCTGGCCGACTGGGACAGCCAGCTGCGCTCGGGCAACAACACCACGGTGCAGACCGCGATCGCCCAGGCGGTCACCGCGGGCGTGCTGTTCGTGGTGCTGCCCGACCAGCGCGAGGTGGCCCCGCTGCGGGAAGCGGCCGGTGATCTGGTGGCGCCGGTGGCCGCGACCTCGACCGGCCGGCCGGTGCTGCGGCTGCAGCTGGCCGGCGGGGCGGCCACGCTGATCTCCGAGGACCTGGCCCGGCGCGCGGTGTCCGGCGGCACGCCGCCGACCGAGCTGGGCGCGGTGGGCATCTCGCCGGTGGCCGCGACCCCGCCCAACGTGGCGCTGCGGGTGTCCGAGGGGGCGGCCAACCGGCTGCTGGTGCTGGCCGCGGAGGACGAGCCGGGCTGGCAGGCCACGGTGAACGGCACACCCGCCCCGGTGGTGCGGGCCTGGGGTCACCTGGTCGGGGTCACCGTGCCACTCAACGGCGCGGACATCCGGATCGAGCAGCCGACCACCCTGCGCGATGCGTTGCTGCTGGTACAGGCCGCGGCGTGGCTGTTCGCCGCGGTCACCGCGATCCCGGTCGGCCGCCGCTCGGCCTGAGCCCGGCAATGCGGCGGCGAGCCCGATCGAGCGGCCGAGCCGCTTCTCCACGATCGGGTGACCCAACAGATCGGGTGACCCAACAGGTCGAGGCCGGGTGACCCAGCGGCCGCGCGGCCGGGCCGGAGCTCAGCCGTCGCCCTCGATCACGTCCGGGTCCAGGTTCAGATAGGCCGCGATCTGCTCGACCAGCACGTCGTGCACCAGGTCGGCCAGGTCGGCGCCGTCCCGGGCGCGCACCTCCAGCGGCCGCCGGTAGACCACGATCCGGGCCCGGGTCGGCTGGCCGCGCCGGTCGACGCCGGCCGGCACCAGCCGGGCCAGCGGCACGTCGCCCTCCTCGACCACGCCGTCCTCCCAGACCAGCGTGTGGTCGGTGTTGACGCGCAGATCGGGCACGTCGTCCACGGCCACGTCCAGGTCGGTCAGCTCGGAGCGCCAGCGGGCCTCGATCGGCTCCAGCGCCTCCAGCACCAGGCTGTCGAACCGCTCCGCCCGGCTGCGCGCCGCAGGTAGATGCGCTGGGTACAGCTGTCCACGCAGTCCCCGGCCGTGCCGGTCCCGGCGGTGCCGCCGTCGACCCTGCGTGCTGCGTGCCCTCACGGTGTGCAGCGTAGTCAACGCGGCCGTCAAAGTGCCCGGCCGCTCGCCCGTGTGTCTGGCCCCCGCTTGTCGGTCCGAGGCGCTATCGTCGGCCATTGTGCGGAGCGTGAGACGTTGCTCGCGGACCGGGTGTGTGAACCCGGCCGTTGCTACGCTCACCTATGCGTACGCCGACTCCACTGCCGTTGTCGGGCCACTTGCCACGTACTCCGAGCCACACAGCTACGACCTGTGTGAGGAGCACGCCCTGCGGCTCACCGCCCCGCTCGGCTGGGAAGTCGTCCGGCACGAAGGTGAGTTCGTGGCTCCCGAGCCATCGGTGGACGACCTGACCGCGCTGGCCGAGGCGGTGCGCGAGGCGGGGCGGGGCGAACGGCCCCTGGAACCGCCGAGCTCGGCACCGGCCGCGGGCCGGCGGGGTCACCTGCGGGTGCTCCCTGATCCAGTGGACGACTGAACCGGTACGCCGGTTGCTTTCGCGCGGGGTTTGGCCGTCGCGGTCGCATCGATCTCGGTAGGCTCGGACGGGACACCTGAGCAGCCGCTCGGACCCGGACCAAACCTGGAGTTGGTGTGCGCGACCTGTCCGACATCGTCAAGGCGTACGACATTCGCGGCGTGGTGGGGGAACAGCTCGACGCGCCCCTGGTCCGGGAGGTCGGCGCCGCGTTCGCCCGGCTGGTCGGCGGCTCGGCCGTGGTGGTCGGCCACGACATGCGGGATTCCTCCCCGCAGCTGTCCGCCGCGTTCGCCGAGGGCGTGAACTCCCAGGGTCTCGACGTGGTGTCCATCGGCCTGGCCAGCACCGACATGCTCTACTTCGCCTCCGGCCACCTGAACCTGCCCGGCGCGATGTTCACCGCCAGCCACAACCCGGCCAAGTACAACGGCATCAAGATGTGCCGGGCCGGGGCCGCGCCGGTCGGCCAGGACTCGGGCCTGGCCCAGATCCGGGCCGAGGTGGAGGCCGGGGTGCCCGCCTCGGACAAGCCGGCCGGTTCGGTGTCGCAGCGGGACCTGCTCACCGAGTACGCCGCCTACCTGCGCAACCTGGTCGATCTGAGCACGATCCGGCCGCTGAAGGTCGTGGTGGACGCGGGCAACGGCATGGGCGGGCACACCGTGCCCAGCGTGTTCACCGGGCTGCCGGTGGACGTGGTGCCGATGTACTTCGAGCTGGACGGCACCTTCCCCAATCACGAGGCCAACCCCCTGGACCCGCGCAATCTGGTGGATCTGCAGGCCAAGGTGCGCGAGGTCGGCGCGGACGCCGGGGTGGCCTTTGACGGCGACGCCGACCGCTGCTTCGTGGTGGACGAGCACGGCGATCCGGTGAGCCCGAGCGCGATCACCGCGCTGGTCGCGGTGCGCGAGCTGGCCAAGGAGCCGGGCGGCACGGTGATCCACAATCTGATCACCTCGCACTCGGTGCCGGAGATCGTGTCCGAGCACGGCGGCAAGCCGGTGCGCACCCGCGTCGGTCACTCGTTCATCAAGCAGACCATGGCCGATACCGGCGCGATCTTCGGCGGCGAGCACTCCGCGCACTACTACTTCCGGGATTTCTGGCGGGCCGACACCGGCATGCTGGCCGCGCTGCACGTGCTGGCCGCCCTGGGCGGCCAGGACCGGCCGCTGTCCGAGCTGACCGCCGAGTACAACCGCTACCCGGCCTCCGGCGAGATCAACTCCACGGTGAACGACCAGGCCGACCGGATGGCCGCGGTGCGGGCCGCGTTCGCCGATCGCGAAGGCGTGCTGGTGGACGAGCTGGACGGGATGACCATCGAGCTGCCCAACGGCGCCTGGTTCAATCTGCGTCCGTCCAACACCGAGCCGCTGCTGCGGCTGAACGTGGAGGGCAAGGACGAGGAGGACATGGCCGTCCTGCGGGACGAGGTGCTGTCCATCGTCCGCGGCTGAGCCGGTGGCGCGGTCCTGCCCGGGCGGACGGGGAAGGCCGGACGCGCGGGGCAGGCTACTGGCCGGTCGGGCGGTACGGGAGAATGGCGGTCGGCGCGAAAGCCGCCGGGAGAGCCGAGGAGGAATCGTGGCCGTGCAGCTTGATCCGCAGTTGCTGGAGATCCTGGCCTGCCCGTCGACCGACCACGCGCCGCTGCTGGTCGGCTCGCCCGACGACCCCGAGGCCGATGTGCTGACCTGCACCGCGTGCGGCCGGGGTTTCCCGGTGCGCGACGGCATCCCGGTGTTGTTGCTGGACGAGGCGATCCCACCGGCCACGAAGTCCGGTGCGGATCCGGTCGGGTGAGCAGCATGCTGGACGAGCGCCTGCTGGACGATCCGGGCCGGCTGGCCGATGCCGACGGCGCGGCGGGCGGTTGCCTGCGTGCGGCCGCGGCGGCCGGCGCGCAGGTGCGGTCCACCGTGGAGGCGGGCGCCGAGGTGGGCATCGCCGAGCTGTCCGGGAGCCGGCCGCGGGCGGTGGTGTTCCTGACCCGGCCCGGCATCAGCCGCGCCGTGGTCGATCTGCTGATCGCACTGCTGGGCCCGGCCTGCCCGGTGCCGCTGGTCCGCGCGGACACGCTGCCCTCCTGGGTGGGTCCGCTGGACGTGGTGTTCGGACACACCGACGACCCGGGTGATCACGTGCTGGCCGAGTCGGTGGACCGGGCCCGCCGTTACGGCGCCCAGTTCGTGCTGACCGGTCCGGCCGACGGACCGGTGGCCGCGGCGGCCGCGGGTACCGCCCGGCTGCTGCCGCCGCGGGTGCCCACCCCGGTCGGTTTCGGCTTCCCCCGGGTGCTGGCCGCGGGCCTGTTGCTGCTGGACACGCTCGGGCTGCTGCGCACCGATCTGGACCTGCTGGCCGACGAACTGGACAAAGAGGCCGAGCGGGATCACGCCGGCTACGAGTCATTTGTTAATCCGGCGAAATCTCTGGCGCTGCGGCTGGCCGAGCGCAGCCCGGTGTTGTGCGGGCTGGACCCGGTGGCCACCGCGGTCGCCGGGCACGCGGTGGACGCGCTGGCCGGGTTCGCCGGGGTGGTGGCCACCGCGTCGGACTACGCGCAGTTCGGCAGCCGCACGGTGCTGCACCGGGCGGCGGTGCGGGGCGGAGCCGAGCAGGACATTTTTGCCGATCCGGACGATTCGCCCGGTAGTCTGCTGCTGCGCGTGGTGCTGCTGGCTGTGCGGGACGACCAGCAGGCCGAGTCGGTGCGCCGGGCCGCGACGGAGCTGTTGCCCGGGGCCGACGTGCTGGAGGTCGCCGAGGGGACGTCCGGCGAGGCGAGCGTGCGGGCCGCGGTGCTGGCGCTGCGGGTCGAGCTGGCCGCGGTCTACCTGGGTCTGGCCGGTGGTTCGCTCGGCGGTCCGGGCCGGCACGCGGCGGCGTTCGCGTAGCCCGGGCCGACTTCCGAGGGCACTGGCCGTACGAAGGGGAACGAGAGACGTGCATCTGATGCGCAACGCGGTGCGACCGTACGCCTGGGGGTCGCGCACGACCATCGCGCTCCTCCAGGGCCGGCCCGCGCCCGCGCCGCATCCGGAGGCCGAGCTGTGGATGGGCGCGCACCCGGACGACCCGTCCGTGGTGCGGGACGCCGACGGCGTGGAACACTCGCTGACCGAGCTGGTGACCGCCGATCCGGCCGGCCAGCTCGGCGTGGGGTTCGCCCGGCGCTGGGACAACCGGCTGCCGTTCCTGCTCAAGGTGCTGGCCGCGGACGAGCCGATGAGCATGCAGGCCCATCCCTCGGCCGCGCAGGCCCGGGAGGGGTTCGCCCGCGAGGAGGCGGCCGGGGTGCCCCGGCTGGCGCCCAGCCGCAACTATCCCGATCCCACGCCCAAGCCGGAACTGGTGTGCGCGCTGACCGAGTTCCACGTGCTGGCCGGGTTCCGCGATCCGGCGCGCACCCTGCGGCTGCTGCGCGCACTGGCCACCCCGGCCATCGACCGCTATGTCGACCTGCTGGCCGAGCAGCCGGACGCGGCCGGTTTGCGGGCGCTGTTCACCACGTGGATCACGCTGCCCTCCGCGGTGCTGGACAAGCTGCTGCCCGAGGTGCTGGACGCCTGCGTGGCGCACGTGCGCGAGCACGGCGAGTTCGATCTGACCTGCCGCACCGTGCTGGAGCTGGGCGAGCGCTACCCGGGTGATTCGAGTGTGCTGGTGGCGTTGCTGCTCAACCGGCTGGTGCTCGGCCCGGGCGAGGCGGTCTACCTGGCCGCCGGCAACCTGCATGCCTACCTGCGCGGCACGGCGGTGGAGATCCTGGCCAACTCGGACAACATCGTGCGCTGCGGGCTGACCCCCAAGCACGTGGACGTGCCGGAACTGCTGCGGGTGGTGGACTTCTCGCACGGCGACATGCCGGTGCTGGGCGGCGAGCCGGTGGAGGACCACATCCTGCGCTACGGCACGGACGCCCCGGAGTTCGAGCTGTCCCGGCTGGAGTGGACCGACTCCGACGATCCGGCCGCGGTGAAGCTGCGGCACTCCGGTCCGCAGGTGCTGGTGTGCACCGCGGGCGCGGTCGAGCTGACCGCCCCGGACGGCGCGGTGCTGGAGCTGCGCTGCGGGGATTCGGCCTGGCTGCCCGCGCACGACTGTCATGACGGCCCGGTGACCGTGGTGCCGGTGGGCGCCGAACGGGCCCAGGTGTTCCGGGCGACCGCGGGCACCGACTAGCTCGGACACCGCCGAACACAGGAGGAGTCGAACGTGTCAGAAGCTGGCGGGACGAAGGCGGTTCTCGCCGCGCTGGGCGCCAACGCCGGGATCGCGGCCGCGAAGTTCCTCGGCTTCGTGTTCACCGGTTCCTCCTCCATGCTCGCCGAAGCGGTGCACTCCCTGGTGGACACCTCCAACCAGGGGCTGTTGTTGCTGGGGCGCAAGAAGTCCAAGCAGCGGGCCAATCAGGAGCATCCGTTCGGCTTCGGCCGGGAGCGGTTCTTCTACGCGTTCATGGTGGCCCTGCTGCTGTTCACCCTGGGCGCGATTTTCGCGATATACGAGGGAATCGAGAAGATCGCCAACCCGCATCCGCTGGAGTCTCCGGTGGTGGCGCTGGTGATCCTGGTGCTGGCGGTGGGCCTGGAGGGCTTCAGTTTCCGCACCGCGATGCGGGAATCGCGGGAACTGCGCAAGGGCGCGAGCCTGTTCTCGTTCATCCGCCGGGCCACCGTGCCGGAACTGCCGGTGGTGCTGCTGGAGGATTCCGCCGCCCTGCTGGGTCTGCTGTTCGCGCTGATCGGCGTCGGATTGTCGGTGCTGACCGGAAATCCGGTGTGGGACGGCATCGGCACGGTGTGCATCGGCTCGCTGCTCGGGGTGGTGGCGATGGTGCTGATCGTGGAGATGAAGAGTCTGCTGATCGGCGAGGGCGCCCCGCCGGACGTGCTGGCCACCATCGTCCGCGAGCTGGAGCGGGAGACGGTGCAGCGGGTGATCCACATCCGCACCCAGTATCTCGGTCCGGAGGAACTGCTGGTGGCGGCGAAGATCGCGCTGGTGCCGGAGTTGACCCTGGCCCAGGTGGCCGCGGCGATCGACGCGGCCGAGGCCCGGGTGCGCGGCGCGGCGCCCTCGGCGAAACTGATCTATCTGGAACCGGATCTGGATCGCACGCCGGTCACGGTCGCGACCGCGGAAGCCTGACCGGTTCCGGCGCGTTCTCCGCGGTGAAACGGCCCGCTTGAAGATTCGGGTCCGGCCAGCAACAGGCGCAGTCCGGACGGCGCCGCCGCGTCGGGTCGCCGTGCCACTTGATCGGCCGTTCGGTGCCCGGATTTGACAGTCAATTTCTGTTCATGGTTGGTAACCCGCGTACCGGGCTACCGTCGATTCAGTCACAGCGAGCGCACAGGTTTCACAAAGGGGTGAAATCATGCCGTCCATTTTTCGCAGGTCGCGGGTCGGGTTGGCCGGGTTGGCCGCGATGTTGTTGGTGCCACCGGCGTTGATCACTTTCGCCGCGCCGAATGCCGTCGCGGAGAACAACGGTCTGGCGCTGACTCCGCTGCTCGGCTGGAGCAGCTGGAGTTTCATCCGGACCAATCCCACCGAGGCGAAGATCGAAGCGCAGGCCGACGCGCTGAAATCCAGCGGACTGGCCGGATACGGATTCGACCGGATCAACCTGGACGATTTCTATTACATCTGCGACAGCGGTACCGGACCGGCCGTGGACGGCAACGGCTACTGGGCGATCGACCCGGCGAAATTCCCGGATTCCGATGGGGTCGACGGAATCGCCGCCACCGCGGCGCATGTGCACGCCGACGGGCTGAAGTTCGGCCTGTACGTCACGCCGGGCATCGCCAAGGCCGCCGTCGCGGCGAACACGCCGATCCAGGGCACCTCGGACACCGCGGCCGGTATCGCCGAACCGTCGGTGGGCGAGAACAACTACAACTGCGGCGGCATGGTCGGCATCGACTACACCAAGCCCGGCGCGCAGGCGTTCATCAACGGCTGGGCCGATCAGATGGCCGGTGAGGGCGTGGACTACGTGAAGCTGGACGGGGTCGGCTCGTTCGACATCCCGGACGTGCAGGCGTGGTCGGCCGCGCTGCGCCAGACCGGGCGGCCGATGGCGCTCGAGTTGTCCAACTCACTGTCCATTTCGGACGCGACCACCTGGGAGTCGCTGGCCAACGGCTGGCGCACTACCGGCGACATCGAGTGCTACGGCTGCGAATCCAACGGCAGCAGCTATCCGGAGACCGACTACGCCAACGTGGCCTCCCGGTTCGACCCGGCCGCGGCCTGGCAGCCCTACGGCCAGCCCGGCGCCTGGAACGACTACGACTCCATCGAGGTCGGCAACGGCGACAACGACGGTCTCACCGTGCCGCAGCGGCAGACTCAGTTGTCGTTGTGGGCGATGGCCGACAGCCCGCTGATCCTGGGCACCGACCTGACCCACCTGGATTCCGGTGATCTGGCGCTGCTGAAGAACTCCGCCATGCTGGGCATCGATCAGGACACCATTCCGGCCGCTCGAGTGGTGGATTCGGGCAACGAGCAGGTGTTCAGCAAGCGGGAAACCAACGGCGCCTTCGACATCGCGGTGTTCAACACCGACGCGAACGCCGCGCACAGCGAGAGTGTGTCACTGCCCGCGCTGGGCCTGTCCGGCGCGGCGACGGTCACCGACCTGTGGGCTGGCACCTCGCTGGGCACGATCAACGGCACCTACACCGCGACCGTGCCTGCCGGTGGTGTCAGCCTGATCTCCGCGACGCCGGCCAGCGGCGCCGGCGGGACCGGTGAACTCCTCGGCGCGCAGTCCGGGAAATGCCTGGACACCAACGGCGGCGAGGTCTATCTGCCCGGCACCGCCGAGCAACTGTGGGACTGTCACAACGGAATCGGCCAGGAATTCACCCTGACCAGCGGCGGGCAACTGCGCACCGAGGGCGCCACCGAATGCCTGGACGTCTACGACCAGGAGACCGCGCCGGGCACCAAGGTCGAGCTGTGGCCGTGCAACGGTCAGGCCAACCAGCAGTGGACGATCAATTCGAACGGCACCGTCACCAGCGCGCAGTCCGGGCTGTGCCTGGACGCCGACAACCAGGGCACCACGGATGGCACTCCGGTGATCATCTGGACCTGCAACGGTCAGGCCAACCAGCAGTGGAGCCGCGACTGAACTCGACTGGAAGTTCTCTCGAGGGTGGCCGGGCCGTTGTGAGCCACCCTCGAGAGAGCTCAGTCCTCCAGGCCGTACGCCCGGCTCATGAACCGATCGCTGATGTCCTGCCAGCGTTCGGCGGCCTCGAAATCATTGTCGGCCTGGGCGTAACTCTTCTTGGCCAGATAGTGAAGGGCCATCAGATACTCCATCCGCCGCGCGCGGTGTTCCTCGGTCGGCTCCTCGCCGACGCGGAGCATCGCGATGCGGATGTTCTCGGTGAACAGGTCGGCCCGTCGGCGCAGTGCATCGGCACTGCGGTCCAGTTCGGTGTAGAGCGGTTCGAGCCTGTCGCGCACGGCCACTATGTTGCCACGCGCGGTGTATGCCCGTGGTTACCGTGCGCCGATCCAACCGGTTCGGCGCGCGACGCTCCTGCCTGCCGGTAGCGTCTGCGGCATGACGACGCTCTTGGTGACCGGGGCCGCCGGTTTCATCGGTTCGCATTTCGCCCGCTACTGGGTGGCCGAGCATCCGGACGACACCGTGGTCGCGCTGGACGCGCTGACCTACGCGGGCACCGAAACCAACCTGACCGACGTGCGGGAGCACATCCGGTTCGTGCACGCCGACATCGGCGATCAGGCCCGGGTGGAGGACACGCTGCGGGCGAACGGCGTGGACGTGATCGTCAACTTCGCCGCCGAGTCGCACAACAGCCTGGCCGTGCTGGACCCGGGCCGGTTCTTCCGGACCAACGTGCTGGGCACCCAGGCCCTGCTGGACGCGGCCCGGCAGGTCGGCGTTGCCCGGTTCCACCACGTGTCCACCTGCGAGGTGTACGGCGATCTGGCGCTGGACGCGGAGGAAGCGTTCACCGAGACCTCGCCCTACCGGCCGCGCACGCCCTACAACGCCAGCAAGGCCGGGGCCGATCACGCGGTACGCGCCTACCACGAGACCTACGGGCTGCCCATCACCATCTCCAACTGCGCCAACAACTACGGCTCGCACCAGTTCCCGGAGAAGGTCATCCCGCTGTTCACCACCCGCGCGCTGGACGGGGCCGCGCTGCCGGTCTACAAGTCCAAGGACAACCGCCGGGAGTGGATCCATGCGGTCGACCACGTGCGGGCCATCGAGGCCATCCTGGACCGGGGTGTGGTCGGCGAGACCTACCACGTGGGCACCGGGGTGGAGGCCAGCGTGGCGCAGATCGCCGATCTGGTGCTGGCCGAACTGGGCCTGCCCGATTCGCTCAAGCAGGAGGTGCCCGACCGGCCCGGCCACGACCGCCGCTACCTGCTGGACTCGGCCAAGATCCGGCAGGAGCTGGGCTGGGCGCCGAGCATCGAGTTCGACTCCGGGGTGCGCGAGACCATCCGCTGGTACGCCGACAACCGCGCCTGGTGGGAGCCGTTGCGCGACCGCAGCCCGGTGGCCGAGGGGTCCTGGTCGGAGAAGTAGGGCGTGCCGATCCTCTGCCTGGACGTCGGCTCCACCTGGACCAAGGGTGCGCTGGTGGACGCCGACGGGCGGCTTTCGGGCACCGCGCAGCACGCCACCACCCCGCCCGAGGTGTGCGCGGGCATCGACGCGGTGACCGCCGAACTCGGCGCGGCCGGCGCCCCGGTGCTGGCCTGCTCGTCCGCGGGCGGTGGGCTGCGGCTGGCCGTGGTGGGGCAGGAGCGGCTGGTCAGCGCGGAGGCCGCGTACCGGGTCGCGTTGTCGGCCGGGGCCAGGGTGGTGCACGTTTCCGCGGGCGAACTGGACGGTCCCGGCTTGCGCGAGTTGCGGGCGGCGCGGCCCGATGTGGTGTTGCTGGCCGGTGGCACCGACGGTGGTGACACCCAGGTGCTGCTGCACAACGCGCGGCGGCTGGCGGCCAACCGGATCGGCTGCCCGATCGTGTTGGCGGGCAACGCTTCCGCCCGCGACGAGGCTGCCGAACTGTTGCGGGCCAAGGGCCGCACGGTCATCGTCACCGAGAATGTGTTGCCGGACGTGGGAGAGCTGGCGCCCGGCCCGGCCCGCGCGGCGATCCGCTCGGTGTTCCTGGAGCACGTGATCGGCGGCCGGGGCCTGTCCCGGGGCCGCCGGTTCGCCCGGCTGGTGCGCACCGTGACCCCGGACGCGGTGCTGGTCGGCGTGGCCCGGCTGGCCGCGCTGCTGGCCGCCGATGAGGCGTCCGAGTCGGGCGCGGTGCTGGTCACCGACGTCGGCGGGGCGACCACGGACGTCTACTCGGCGGTGTCCGCACCGGCCGGGCCGGAACAGCACGCGGTGGCGCTGCCGGCCGACCGGCGCACCGTGGAGGGCGATATCGGCATGCGCTGGTCGGCCCCTGGCGTGGTGGCCGAAGCGCTGGCCGAGCGGCTGCTCACCGAGACCGAGGCCGACACGCTGCGGCCGGCGGCGCGGCGCCGGGCACACGCGGTGGACTTCCTCCCGGCCGACGCCGCCGAGACCGCGGTGGACACCCGGATCGCCGCGCTGGCCGCGATCCTGGCGCTGCGCCGCCACCTGCGGCTGGTCGAGGGCCGGCTGGGGCCGCGCGGCGCGGCGCTGCTGGTGCTGTCCGGCGGCGTGTTCCGCCATGCCAGTCCCGACCAACTGTCCACAGTGGAGGAAGCGCTGCGTGCCGATCCGTTGCTGCGCCCGGTGTTGCGGCACGCCCGGGTCATGGTGGACGAGCGCTACGTGCTCGCCCCGGCCGGTCTGCTGGCCGAGGACGAGCAGGCGGAGCTCGCCGATCGGCTACTACGCGCGGCGCTTCTGGCCGGGCAGCCGGAACAGCACCGGCTGGTCGGTGGTTGACGCGGGCGACTCCAGCCCGGCCGCGCACGCGACCGCCCGGTCCCACTCCGGATCGGAGTAGTAGTCGTGGTGCTTGAGCACCCCCGGCGCCCAGCGCCGGCCCGGCCGTGGGCTGCGCTCCGGGTCGGGCAGCCAGTGGTCGCCGCCGAGCACCAGCGCGCCGGTCGGCCCCTCGGTCGCGGTGGGCAGCGCGCCACAGGCCTGCCCGTCGTCCTGGAAGCCGACGCCGATCAGCTTGCCGTTGACCACCTGGCGCTCCCAGGTGGTCAGCCCGCCGCCGATCGGGTCGGTGCCCCGGCACATCGCCCGCCAGCGGCCCTCCATCAGCCCGAACATGTGCACCAGCCCGTCGTGCGGCACCACCGCCGGGAACGCCCGCGGATAGGCCCACTGCAGCGGCGAACCGGCCACCACCATGCCCAGCCGCTCCCGTTCGATCGGACTGGTGCGGGACATCAGCCGCGCCATGGCCGCGGTGACCAGCACGGTGCCCTGGCTGTGCCCGGTCAGCACCACCCGGGTGGCCGGATCGGCCAGGTATTCCTCGGCTCGGTCGGCCAGCTCCGGCACCACCTTCAGCGCGTAGCACGGCGGCACCACCGGGTGCGCCTCGCGCGGCCAGAAGCAGGCCAGATCGGCCAGGCCGCCCAGGTGCCGGGCGGTGTCGGGCTTGCGCGCGGCCACGTACACCTCGCGCAGCAGCGAACCGGCCAGCAACAGCAGCGCGGTCACCCCGATGCCGGACAGCGGTTCGGACCAGGTCGGCGGCAGTGCCCCGGACAGCCACGGCACCCCGGACACCAGCGCGCCGATGGCCAGCACCGCGGCCAGCGCCTCCACCCCGTGGTGGGCGTGCCGACGCTCCCGCTCGGCCCACCACCAGGCCGAGGCCGCCTTGCTGGCGTCGGCCGGCCGGTCCTTGTGCAGCAGGCCGACCATCGGCGGCACGCCCTGCTTGGTGCGCTTGGCGACGATCCGCCGCACCAGCATGACCACCCCGAGCAGCACCGCGCCCAGCACGGCCAGCCCGCCCGCGACGCCCCAGAGCAGGGTCAGGTAGGCGTATCCGTCGGGCAGGGCCAGCGGCGCGCCGCCCAGGGCCTGGCGGACCACGATGCCCACCCCGGCGCCGAACCCGCCGCCCAGGAAGCAGGCCACGGTCAGGAACGGCGCGGCGATCCAGCCGCCGGCCCACGGCCGCAGCTGGCGCGGCTGGGCCGCCCAGCCCGGCCGGGCCAGCAGCGCCAGCGGGGCCAGCAGCACGCCGAGCAGCACGCAGGCCGCGGCCAGGGCCAGTGTCAGGTCCTGCAGGGTGGCGTTGGTGCCGGGCAGCGTGCCGTTCGGATGCGGCACCACCGGCACGATCGCCAGCACCAGCAGCAGGGACAGCGCGATCAGGGTGCGGCGGGTCCCGGTCCGCAGTCCGAACCTGGTCAGCCTGCGGGTCGGCTCGCCACGGGTCCCGGTCGGGTCGACGAAGATCATCGCGCCCAGCAGGCACAGCCCGAGCAGCACCAGACTGGCCACCCAGCAGACGTGCGCGGCCAGGCCGGGCAGCGGGCCGCCGGGGCCGCCGAAGGCCAGCAGCGCGATCACGGTCAGCCCGCCGGCCAGGTGCAGGGCGCGCAGCGCGGGCGCGTCCGGGTCGGCCAGCCGGCCCGTGCCGGGCAGCCCGGACAGCACGTGCGGCGCGTCCGGCTCCGGCGCTCGGGGCGGGGGTACGTCGACCTTCCAGTTGACCCGGGACACCCGGGTCACCACGTACAGCACGATCAGCATCGGGAGCAGGCCGATCGCGGTGCGCAGCATCGGCAGGTCCCGGAACGACTCCGGCGCGACGGCGTGCAGGCAGCCCGCGCCCGGGGCCAGGCACTGCGCGGCGAACAGGTCCAGCGCGGCCGCGGCCACCTGGCCGACGAGCAGCATGGTCAGCAGCAACGCGGCCAGCCGCAGCACCGCACGGCACCACCAGGACAGCGCGCGGGCGATCCGGCTGCCCTCGCGCACCGGCGGCAGCATCCAGGAGGCCACGTTGGCCAGGGAGAACGGGAACAGCAGGGCCCAGATGGCCTTGGCCGCGCCGCCCGAGGTCATGGCGCCCCAGACGTAACCCTCCAGGGTGCGCGGCAGCGGTCGGCCCTCGGCCTTGAGCACCGGTCCCGGAGCCGGCCTGCGCAGCCGGTCGGCCGGGCGGACCAGCCGGCCCACTCCGTCCCCGGCCACGTCGACCGCGGCGACCGAGTCGACCAGGTCCTCCGGGGTGGTGCCCAGGATGCCGTGCACGCGCAGTTCCACCACTCGCGTGTCCGGTCCAGGGAGGAGCACTTCTCGCACCATCTTTCTCAGCTGTCGGTCGTAGGCATGAGGGACAAGCTACGGCCTGAGCACGCCACAAGTGGGCCGGTAGGGTTGACCGAAACTAAAAGTTGGGAGGGAAACAGCCATGACCGAGGTCGGATTCGACCGGTTGCAGACTCGCAATGGCATCGATTTCGCCGTTGCCGACCTGGGGGAGGCGGAGTTCGGGCGCAAGGAGATCCGGCTGGCCGAGCACGAGATGCCCGGTCTGATGGCGCTGCGCCAGGAGTACGCCGAGGCGTACCCGTTGCGCGGCGCGCGGGTGTCCGGCTCGTTGCACATGACGGTGCAGACCGCGGTGCTCATCGAGACGCTGGTCTCGCTCGGCGCCGAGGTCCGCTGGGCGTCATGCAACATTTTCTCCACTCAGGACCATGCTGCGGCAGCGATCGTCACCGGCCTGCACGGCACGCCGGAGGAGCCCAAAGGCGTCCCGGTTTTCGCCTGGAAGGGTGAGACGCTCGAGGAGTACTGGTGGGCCACCGAGCGGATGCTGTCCTGGCCGGACGGCGCCGGTCCGAACATGATCCTGGACGACGGCGGCGACGCCACGATGCTGGTGCACAAGGGCGTCCAGTACGAGACCGCGGGCGTGGTCCCGCAGCCCGATGAGGACGACCCCGAGGAGTGGAAGGTCATCCTGGAGGTGCTGCGCAACTCGGTGGCCGCCGACCCCACCAAGTGGACGCGGGTCGCCGAGGGCATCCGGGGTGTGACCGAGGAGACCACCACCGGTGTGCACCGGCTCTACCAGCTGGCCGCCGCGGGCGAGCTGCTGTTCCCGGCGATCAACGTCAACGACTCGGTGACCAAGTCGAAGTTCGACAACCGCTACGGCATCCGGCACTCGCTGATCGACGGCATCAACCGGGGTACGGACGTGCTGATCGGCGGCAAGACCGCGGTGATCTGCGGGTACGGCGACGTGGGCAAGGGGGCCGCGGAGTCGCTGCGCGGCCAGGGCGCGCGGGTGGTGGTCACCGAGATCGACCCGATCAACGCGCTGCAGGCGGCGATGGACGGGTACCCGGTGAAGCGGCTGGAGACGGTGCTGGCCGAGGCCGACATCATCATCACCACGACCGGCAACAAGGACGTGGTGACCGCCGCGCACATGGCTGGCATGAAGCACCAGGCGATCCTGGGCAACATCGGCCACTTCGACAACGAGCTGGACATGGCCGGCCTGGCCAAGCAGCCGGGTGTGCGGCGGATCAACATCAAGCCGCAGGTGGACGAGTGGGTGTTCCCGGACGGGCACTCGATCCTGGTGCTGTCCGAGGGGCGGCTGCTCAACCTGGGCAACGCCACCGGCCACCCGTCGTTCGTGATGTCCAACAGCTTCGCCAACCAGGTGATTGCGCAGATCGAGCTGTTCACCAAGCCGGAGGAGTGGGACAAAGAGGTCTACCGGCTGCCCAAGAAGCTGGACGAGAAGGTGGCCCGGCTGCACCTGCAGGCGCTGGGGGTCGAGCTGACCAAGCTGACCAAGGAGCAGGCGGAGTACATCGACGTGGATGTCGAGGGTCCGTTCAAGTCGGAGCACTACCGGTACTGAGTCCCCTCCGAGGATTCATCGAGGTCACCACGGGCAGGTCCCCCGCCGGCCACCAGGTCGGCGGGGGACCTGCTCACAAGTGGGTGACGGACGCTAGATAACAGTGCTATAAAGGCGACGCACAGTAGCGCTTTGGTACGAGATCGATGAGTCTGAACGGTGACATCCACCGGACGGAGGTAGTGCAGGTGAGTTCCAATACTCACGGTGAATGGTTCGACCGGGATTACGACCGGTACGGGGACGACACCCCGACCGACGTGCATCCGGTCGTGCAGCGGCCCATCTCGGTAGCGGCGCTGCTGAAGCGCGAGGGGCACGACACGCCCAGCCAGGAGGGCATGACCCGGCGCACCCTGACCGGGGTGGCGGCCGGTGCCGTGATGGTGTTCAGCGCGGCCGTGGGGAGCCTGCTGCTGCACCACGGCGACACCCCGACCGGAACCCTGGCCGGCTCGGCCAACGGCGACGTGCTCGCCGCCGACGGCACGGTGGCCGGCCAGCCCGCTGCCGCGCAGCCGAGCACCCAGACCAGCACGCACGTCGCGTCGACCCCGGCGGCCACGCCCAAGTCCGTGACGATCGCGCCCAAGACCGACACCACGCACCGGGCCACCGGCAACACGGCCCCCGTGGTGAGCACCCCGGCCACCACGCCGACCAACGGCTCGACTTCGGGTTCGACGGCGTCCACCCAGTCGGCGTCCACGCCGTCCTCCTCGACGCCGTCCTCTTCGTCGTCGAGCAGCAGCACGTCGAGCAACACCGGCGGGTCGACCAGCAGCTCGACCCCGAGCAGCTCCTCCTCGTCGTCCGGATCGACCACCACGTCCAACAACGGCGGCCTGGTCGGCACCGTGACCGGCGTGGTCGGCGACGTCACCGCGCCGGTCTTCAGCTGGTTCGGCGGCTGATCGGCTACACCGGTCGGCCACAATGGCCCACGTGGGCAGACTGGTTGTCATCGAAGGACTGGACGGGGCGGGTAAACGCACCCTCGCCAACGGGCTGATCGAGGCGCTGACCGCGCGTGGGGCCACCACGGCGCGGTTGGCCTTTCCCCGCTACGACCGCAGCGTCACCGCCGACCTGGTGCGGGACGCGCTGCACGGCGGCCTGGGCGACCTGGCCGACTCGGTGCACGGCATGGCGGTGCTGTTCGCGCTCGACCGGTTGGGCGCCCGGGAGGAAATCACTTCCGCGCTCGCGGCTCACGACGTGTTGTTGTTGGACCGTTATGTGGCGTCCAATGCCGCCTATGGCGCGGCCCGGCTGCAGCAGGACGCGCATGGCGAGTTCGTGGAGTGGGTGCGGGCACTGGAAATCGACCGATTCGCATTGCCGTCACCGGACGCGCACATTCTGCTACGCGTGCCGGTGGACGTCGCCGCCGACCGGGCCGCGTACCGGGAGAGCACCGAGGCCGACCGGGCCCGCGATCGGTTCGAATCCGATGGAGGCCTGCAATCCCGCTGCGCCAAGGTCTACGACCAGCTCGCGGCCGGAAACTGGCTGGCCCCATGGCACGTGGCCGACGGCGTGACACGCGCTGATCCGGTGGAATTGGCCGCAGCGTTACTGGCCTGACCCCGGCCGGATGTGGACAATCGAGGAAATGGCGCACGACTTAGCCGAGGTGCCGCACAGCCCCCTGACCGGCAATGCGACGATATTGCCCATGAAGGCACGTGTGCTGGTGGTTGACGACGATCCGGCGTTGGCGGAAATGTTGACGATCGTGCTGCGGGGCGAGGGCTTCGACACCGCGGTGGTCGGCGACGGCGCCCGCGCACTGCCCGCGTTGCGTGAGTTCAAGCCGGATCTGGTGTTGCTGGACCTGATGCTGCCCGGCATGAACGGAATCGACGTCTGCAAGGCGATTCGCGGCGAATCCGGTGTCCCGGTGGTCATGCTGACCGCCAAGACCGACACCGTGGACATCGTGCTGGGTCTGGAGTCCGGCGCGGACGACTACGTGGTCAAGCCGTTCAAGCCCAAGGAACTGGTGGCACGCATCCGGGCCCGCCTGCGGCGCACCGAGTCCGAGCCGGCCGAGTCGCTGACCATCGGCGACCTGACCATCGACGTGCCCGGCCACGAGGTGCAGCGCGACGGGGTGGCCATCCAGCTCACCCCGCTGGAGTTCGATCTGCTGGTCGCGCTGGCCCGCAAGCCGCGCCAGGTGTTCACCCGCGAGGTGCTGCTGGAGCAGGTCTGGGGTTACCGGCACGCCGCCGACACCCGGCTGGTCAACGTGCACGTGCAGCGGCTGCGGTCCAAGGTCGAGCGCGACCCGGAGCACCCCGAGGTGGTGCTGACCGTGCGCGGGGTCGGTTACAAGGCCGGCCCTCCGTGACCGGAAGAGTCCAGCCATGAGCCTGGCCGTGCGGCGCGCGCTGCGGGTGGCCAGGCGGACCGCCGTCGTGCTGCGGCGCCGGGTGGCCGCATTCCCCGCCCTGTGGCGTAGTTCGCTGCAGGTGCGGGTCGTGGTCAGCACCCTGGCGCTGTGCTCGGCGGTGGTGTTCGTGCTGGGCATGGTGCTGGAGAACGAGATCACCAACCGGCTGCTGGCGGCCAAGCAGCAGGCCGCCGACACCCAGTTCGTCACCTCCCTGCGCAGCGCCAGCGACCAGCTGCGCGGGGTCAACCCGGGCTCGGACGACGTGCAGGCCCGGCTGCTCACCGCGTGGAACAGCCTGACCAGCACCGGCGGCAGCGGCGAGGCGGCCACCACGGCCTCGGCCTCGGCCGGCGCCTTCGAGGCGGTGCTGGCCGACGACAGCCTGGACAGCAACACCAACGGCACGGTCTCCGCGGGCCCGTACGCCGACGTGCCCAGTTCGCTGCGCCAGGCCGTGCTGTCCAGCACCCAGGCGCAGACCCAGATCACCACGGTCCCCCGGGAGTCCGGCGCGGTGACCTTCCTGGTCATCGGCGATCAGGTGGTCGGCGCGTCCCAGCCGATGCAGCTCTACCTGTTGTTCCCGCTGACCCCGGAACAGCACATCACCGGCGTGGTGCAGGGCACCATGGTGGCCGGTGGCCTTGTCCTGGTATTGCTGCTGGCCAGCATCACGAATCTGGTGGTGCGCCAGGTGGTCCGGCCGGTGCGCCGGGCCGCGGAGATCGCCGAGCGGTTCGCCAACGGGCACCTGGACGAACGGGTCCGGGTGGTCGGCGAGGACGACGTGGCCCGGCTGGCCGAGTCCTACAACCAGATGGCTGAGAGCATCCAGGAGCAGATCAACCAGCTGGAGGAGTTCGGCCAGCTGCAACGCCGGTTCACCTCGGACGTGTCGCACGAGCTGCGCACCCCGCTGACCACGGTGCGGATGGCCGCGGACGTGTTGCACGCCTCCCGCGAGCAGTTCCCCAGCGGCCTGGCCCGGTCCACCGAGCTGATGGTGGACGAACTGGACCGGTTCGAGGCGTTGCTGGGCGACCTGCTGGAGATCAGCCGGCTGGACGCCGGGGTGGAGGAGCTGTCGGCCGAGCAGGTGGACGTGCGCGGCCTGGCCCGCAGCGCGGCGGCGTCGGTGGCCGGCATCGTTGGTGCGACCACCACCGAGATCGAGCTGCAGCTGCCCGAGGTCGAGGTCACCGCCGAGGTGGACGCCCCGCGGGTGGAGCGGATCCTGCGCAACCTGCTGGCCAACGCGGTGGACCACGGCGAGGGCCTGCCGGTGCGGCTGACCGTGGGCTACGACGACCACGCGGTGGCGCTGGCCGTCCGCGACTACGGGGTGGGCCTGCGGGCGGGCGAGGAAGAGTTGGTGTTCAACCGGTTCTGGCGTGCCGACCCCTCGCGCAACCGGCGCACCGGCGGAACCGGCCTCGGCCTGGCCATCAGCCTGGAGGACGCGCGGCTGCACGGCGGCTGGCTGGAGGCGTGGTCGGAGCACGGGCAGGGCGCGTGTTTCCGGCTGACCCTGCCCCGCCGCCCGGACATCGAACTGACCAGCAGCCCAGTGCCCATGCCCCCGTCCAGCCTCGCGCGGGCCGACGAGCCCACCACCGGGTTCCCGGCCGACCCGGACGCCGAGCCCGGCTCGCCGAACGGCGCCGCCCCACCCGGCGCGCAGCCACCGGGCCCCACCGAACCGCCCGCCGACCCGGCGATCCATCTGGAGGTGCGGTGAGGTCCGCCCGGTTGCCCGCGCTGCTGGCCGCGGCCCTGCTGGTGGTCGGCGGGTGCGCCGCGATCCCCACCCAGACCCTGCCGCAACCGGCCAACATCGGGCTGGGCCAGGACAACCAGGCCGCCGTGCCACAGCCGGAGAACGGCCTGTCGCCGCCGGACATCGTGCGCGACTTCCTGGACAACACCGCCGACTCGACCGGCGACTACGCCGCGGCCGCCGCCTACCTGGCGCCGGGTTCGCGGGCCGGGTGGAACCCGAAGGCGTCGGTGCAGATCATCTCCACCGACTTCAACACGTTTCCCTCGTCCACCAAGGACCCGAACCAGCAGATGATCACGGTGCGGGCCAGCGTGGTGGGCACGCTGAACCCGGACGGGTCGTTCACCGCGGGGACGGGGGAGTTCCAGACGTCCTACCAGGTGAACCGGCAACGGGACGGGCAGTGGCGGATCGTGCGGCCCGCGGACGGGCTGGTGATCCCGTACAGCTTCTTCCAGGTCAACTACCACCAGGTGCCGATCTACTTCTACGACCCGTCGTTCAGCCAGCTGGTGCCGGATCTGCGGTGGGTGACCACCGAACCGACCAGTGGGCTGCCGGCCCGGATCGTCGACCTACTGCTGGACGGCCCGAGCGCGGCCGTGCACGGCGCGATGAACTCGGCCGTTCCCAGCGGGGTGACCCCGAAGACGACGGTGGAACAGACCGACGACGGCGCCATCCTGGTCAACCTGGACCATGTGCCGACCGAGACCGACCACACCAAACAGCTGATGGTGGCCCAGATCGTGGCGTCGCTGCACACCGAGACCGATGGTGTGGTGCGGGTGGAGTCGGAGGCGAACCCGCTGGTGACCGGGCATCTGGACTGGCGGTTCAGCGAGCTGCCGGTGTACCCGCTGCCCGGGCCGAGCGCGAACCTGCCCGGCCTGACCGTGGCGCACGGGCGGGTCTACTCGCTCAAGGACGGCGACCCGGTGGCCGGCCAGGCCGGCAATGGCAGTTTCACGGTGCGGACCGCCGCCCAGTCCGCCGACGGCTCGGAACTGGCGGCCGTGGTGGCCATTCCCGGCACCGGCGAGGCACTGCGGGTGGGCCAGTTCGGCGGCATGCTCAGCTACGTCGACCTGAACGCCCAGCAGATGACCCGGCCGACCTGGGCGCCGGGCGACGTGACCGGCTCGCCCAGCCGCGAGGTCTGGACCGTGGCTGATCAACAGGTGGTCCGCGTCGACAACAACAGCTCGGCCGGCGTCTGGCAGGCCACTCCGGTGGACTCCTCGGCCCTGGCCGGCGACGGCCCGATCACGGACCTGCGCCTGTCCCGGGACGGGACCCGGGTGGCGGTGGTGGCCGGCGGCCACGTGTTCGTCGGTGCCGTGGTGACGTCCCTGGCCGGTTCGGTGGCCATCAAACAGGTGACCGAGCTGCAGGGCGACACCCTGTCCGGCGTGACCAGTGTGGACTGGCTGGATGCCACGGACCTGGTGGTGGCCACGAGTATGCCGAGGCTCCCGGTGGTGAAGCTGAGCCTGGACGGTCTGGTCCTGGACCCCTACCTGACCACCAACCTGACCGCCCCCGTGACCGCGGTGACCGGCGCCCCCAGTCGCCCGGTGGTGGTGGCCGACGCCAACGGTCTGTGGGAAACCTCGGACACGACCGAGATCTGGCAGTCCATCCAGCACACCGACAACGGCGTCATCCCCCTTTACCCCGGTTGATCGCGCGGCGCCACCGGTCATCCACCCCTGTGGATAATTTCGCCCACCTGTGGACAGCTCCAACGGCGACCTGATCATGCCGGGCACTGTGGTCCCATGACCAACCAAAACCACCGCCCCATGCCCGCCCGTGCCCTCTGGCCGTCCACTCTCACCAGCCCGACAGCACGGCCTGACCGTCCGCCCGGGAGTAACAGGCAGCCCGCGGGAGCAGGCCGCCCGCCCGACAGGCTCGCGGTCCCGTTGCCCACGCGGCTGGCCAAGCTGGTGATCACCGTCCTGGCCGTGCTGGTCGACCTCGTGCTGCCGATCCGCTGCGCGGGCTGCGGCGAGCGGGGCATCCCCATCTGCCTGCGCTGCGCCGCGACCTTCGCCGGGCCGTTCCCGGTCCGCCGCCCCGGCCTGGCCCACGGCCCGCCCGCGTTCGCGCTCGCCGAGTACCAGGGCGCCGCCCGCACCGCGCTGCTGGCCTACAAGGAACGCGGCCGCCGTGACCTGGCCGGCGTGCTGGGCCGCACCATGGCCGCCGTCCTGCCCTGGCTGCCCGGCGCCGGCCCGGACGTCGACGGCACCTGGTGGCTGGTCCCGGCTCCATCGCGCGCGACCGAGGCCCGTCGCCGCGGTGGCTGGCACCTGGTCCGGCTGGCCCGAGCCGTCGCCTGCGCACTGGCCGCCGCGGGTCATCCGGCGGTGGTGGCGCCGGCCCTCCGGCTGGCCGGCCCGGCCCGCGATTCGGTCGGCCTGACCGCGGCCGCCCGTGCGGCCAACCTGGCCGGTCGCATCCGATTGCGGCCCGAGGGCTCCCCGCCCCGGGGTACCCCGGTGATCCTGCTCGACGACGTGATCGCCAGCGGTGCCACCGCAACCGCGTGCGCCGCCGAACTCACCGCCGCGGGCCTGAACGTCACCGCCGTCCTCACCCTGACCGCCGTCTGACCATCCACAAAGCCGCCTGGTCATCCACAAAGCCGCCTGGTCATCCACAAAGCCGTCTGATCATCCAGAAAGGAGGCCGGAGACCCGCTCGCCCGCCCGCTCGGCAGCCTGGGCCGCACACGCGGCGCGGACCGGCGGCGGCCGGTCGTGGTCACCCCCGCGTATCCCCCGAATGGGTTGTCTTCCCAACCCATGGGAGTCGACGAGCGGGCAACCGGGTGAACTTTTGCCGACAAACCGGGAACCGGTCACGGTATGGTCACGTTGTCAGGGTATGAAGCCGCCCGTGCCGACTTTCGCCGCTGTGACAGGGAAGCGGGTGGCTACGGCGGGTTTGCGCCGCAGGGGTGAATTCGTCACTCACCATCCGGTGACGATGGCCCGTGGCGGTCGCGAATCGCCTGCTGCCCGGACCCTTACGTCACCCTGGGTGATTTTACGAGATCCCCCGTCCCGGGGGCTGTTGCCAGCGGCGATCCGGGGCTAACGTGCTCCGCTATCAGCCATCCTGGCCTACGGGAAGGAGGCGACAGGCCGAATGATCCTGGCGCCGGGCGTGCACTGACCAACTCCTGGCGATCACTCTCCGGTGATCTCTGACTTGGTGCTCGTTGTCCTCTCTTTCCGGCGCTCCAGTCCAAATCTCGCAGCGCGAGGAGGTCGTGTATGGACATCGTGGTGAAGGGCCGTAACGTCGAGGTGCCCGATCACTATCGCAGCCACGTTGAAGAGAAGCTCACACGTCTTGAGCGGTACGACCGCAAGCTGATCCACTGCGACGTGGAGCTGTTCCACGAACCCAACCGCAGGCAGCACAAGTCCTGTCAGCGGGTCGAGATCACCACCAGGCTCCGTGGACAGGTCGTCCGCGCCGAAGCCACCGCCGGAGACTTCTACGCCGCACTCGACTGCGCGGCCAGCAAGCTGGAGAGCCGCCTGCGCCGGATACACGACCGCCGCCAGGTGCACTATGGGCGCCGCTGCCCGACCTCGGTCGGCCAGGCCACCGCCCAGATGACCGACGCGCCGGCCGAAACCAACGGCGCCGCGCTCCGCGCCCCCGCTCCCACCGCGCTGCTCGACCAGCAGCCGGAGCCGACCGCCTTCGGCAGCGCCACGGTGCCCGAGCAGCGTTGGAACGACGGGCTTGAGGACGCCGCCGAGCGCCTTCCCGGCCAGATCGTGCGCGAGAAGGAGCACGAGGCCAAGCCCATGTCCGTGGACGCAGCCCTCTACGAGATGGAGCTGGTCGGCCACGACTTCTACCTCTACTTCGACGTCGACTGCAGCCAGCCCAGCGTCGTCTATCGCAGGAAGGGTTTTGACTACGGCGTGATCCGCCTCGCCTGAGTCGCCGTCCGGGCCGGGCTGACCCATCGCGGCGCAGCCCGGCCGGCTGGCCGAATCCCGGCCGAAGCCACCAGATCCGCCGTAGTTCACCGCGTCGACACGACGGTGCCGACGCACAACCCTCACGAGCCGACCTGTCGTCGGCGCGCCGATACATCGCGACCGAGCGGTAACCGCCACAACACCCCGCTCATCGCGAAGCCCAGCGCGAAAATCTCCTCCCGCCGCGAACGCACTCGGCTCGTGGCGAACCAACTCCGTCTGTCGCGAACACGCAGCTCAGGAAGTCGTATTCGACACGGCCGTGTCCACCCGAACGGGTGGACGGGCTCCCAATCGACCCGCCAACCGGTACTCCGGTGGAACTCAGGGCGGCGGCTCGTTCGTTGGTCTTTTCGAACGAGTCATGTCCCCACCGGTGTATCCGGGCGAATATCCCTGTGCCGGTACACGGCGTGTCCGGGCATGCCTACGATGAGCGGTGGCATGCCCGGCCACGGGCGCAGTGACCATCGGCATACAGCAAGTGAGGTCGACCAGGATGGTGTTGAACCGACTGCTCCGCGCAGGCGAGGGCAAGATGCTCAAGCGCCTGCGCAATATCGCAGTGCACATCAACTCCTTGGAAGACGACCTGCGTGAGCTGTCCGACGCGGAGTTGCGGGCGAAGACCGAAGAGTTCCGCAAGCGGTACAACGACGACGGCGAGTCGCTGGACGAGCTGCTGCCCGAGGCGTTCGCCGTGGTCCGCGAGGCCGCGCAGCGCACCCTGGGCCAGCGCCACTACGACGTCCAGCTGATGGGCGGCGCCGCGCTGCACCTCGGGCAGGTCGCCGAGATGGGCACCGGTGAGGGCAAGACCCTCACCTCGGTCCTGCCGGTCTACCTCAACGCTCTCCCCGGCGACGGCGTCCACCTGGTCACCACCAACGACTACCTGGCCAAGCGCGACGCCGAGTGGATGGGCCGCGTGCACCGCTTCCTCGGCCTCGAGGTCGGCGTCATCCTCAACGAGATGACCCCGGACCAGCGCCGGGAGGCCTACAACGCCGACATCACCTACGGCACCAACAACGAGTTCGGCTTCGACTACCTGCGCGACAACATGGCCTGGTCGCTGGACCAGTGTGTGCAGCGCGGCCACAACTTCGCGATCGTCGACGAGGTCGACTCCATCCTCATCGACGAGGCCCGCACACCGCTGATCATCTCCGGCCCCTCGGACCAGTCCTCGCGCTGGTACACCGAGTTCGCCCGGCTCGCCCCGATGATGCGCAAGGACACCCACTACGAGGTGGACGAGCGCAAGCGCACGGTCGGCGTCACCGAGCAGGGCGTGGCCTTCATCGAGGACCAGCTGGGCATCGACAACCTCTACGAGGCGGCCAACACCCCGCTGGTCGGCTTCCTGAACAACGCCCTGAAGGCCAAGGAGCTCTACGCCAAGGACAAGGACTACATCGTCCGCACCGGCGAGGTCCTCATCGTCGACGAGTTCACCGGCCGCGTGCTGGCCGGCCGCCGCTACAACGAGGGCATGCACCAGGCCATCGAGGCCAAAGAGGGCGTGGAGATCAAGGCCGAGAACCAGACGCTGGCCACGATCACCCTGCAGAACTACTTCCGCCTCTACGAGAAGCTGGCCGGCATGACCGGTACGGCCCAGACCGAGGCGACCGAGCTGCATCAGATCTACAAACTCGGCGTGGTCACCATCCCGCCCAACCGTCCGCGCATCCGCGCCGACGAGCCGGACCTGGTCTACAAGTCCGAGGAGGCCAAGTTCGACGCGGTCGCCGAGGACATCGCCGAGCGGCACGAGAAGGGCCAGCCGGTGCTGGTCGGCACCACCAGCGTCGAGCGCTCGGAGTACCTGTCCAAGCAGCTGGTCAAGATGGGTGTCCCGCACGAGGTGCTCAACGCCAAGCACCACGATCGGGAGGCGCTGATCGTGGCCCAGGCCGGGCGCAAGGGCGCGGTCACCGTGTCCACCAACATGGCCGGCCGAGGCACCGACATCGTGCTGGGCGGCAACCCGGACATCCTGGCCGACCAGGAGCTGCGCGACCGCGGCCTGGACCCGGTGGAGACGGCCGACGAGTACGAGGCCGCCTGGCACTCGGTGCTGGAGGAGATCACCCAGCAGTCCAAGGCCGACGCCGAGGACGTGCGCGAGGCCGGCGGCCTGTACGTGCTGGGCACGGAGCGGCACGAGTCGCGGCGCATCGACAACCAGCTGCGTGGCCGGTCCGGCCGCCAGGGTGACCCGGGCGAGTCGCGGTTCTACCTCTCCCTCGGTGACGAGTTGATGCGCCGGTTCAATGCCAACATGGTCGAGGTCGTGATGACCCGGCTGCGGGTGCCCGACGACGTGCCGATCGAGCACAAGATGGTCACCCGGGCCATCCGCAGCGCGCAGACCCAGGTTGAGCAGCAGAACTTCGAGATCCGCAAGAACGTCCTCAAGTACGACGAGGTCATGAACGAGCAGCGCAAGGTGATCTACGCCGAGCGCCGCCGGGTGCTGGAGGGCGAGGACCTGCACGACCAGGTCGAGCACATGATCACCGATGTGCTCAGCGCCTATGTGGAGGGCGCGACCTCCTCGGGTTACGCCGAGGACTGGGACCTCGACCAGCTGTGGACCGCGCTGAAGACGCTCTACCCGGTGCAGCTGCGCTGGCAGAGCCTGGTCGAGGACGACCAGATCGAGGAGCTGACCAAGGAAAGCCTGCTGGAGGGGGTTCTGGAGGACGCCCGGTCCTGCTACGCCGCCCGCGAGCGGGAGATCGAGAGCATGGTCGGCGAGGGCGCCATGCGCGAGCTGGAGCGCCGGGTCGTGCTCTCGGTGCTGGACCGCAAGTGGCGCGAGCACCTCTACGAGATGGACTACCTCAAGGAGGGCATCGGGCTGCG
>DASZNF010000059.1:0-4703 GCA_035551355.1 Pseudonocardiaceae bacterium
ACTTCGCCGTGCGGGCCACGGTGCAGCGGTGCGCCGACCTCGTCGACCGGGACTCGCGCGCGTTGGGCGGCGGTGAGGCTCGGGCGGGTCCATTCCGCGGTGGAGCGAGCCGCGGACGGGGATAGTTCCGCGTGGATTTCCTCGCGGGTGGCGTGGCCGGTCGTCGACGGGCCGAATCGGCGCCAGGTCGGCAACGCGACGGCCGTAATGATCGCTGCCGCGAGGACGAGGATCAGCAGGGTGATGATCCAGTACTGCGCCGGGTGGGCGGAAACCTGCGTGGCCCAGGGTTGGCCGAGCGCATGGCCGGGCCGACGGGGATGGGCCAGCACCATCAGGGCGTGCGGCGCCCAGCGGCTGATGGCCGGCATTCGCCACGGTCCGCCGTGGAGCGCGGTGAGGCAGGCTGCTCCGAGCATCAGGATCGCGGCGACCGCGAACAGTACAGCGAGTGCGGCGGCCAGCAGGCCGACCAAGGCGAGGTCCCGGTCTGGTGCGGGAGATGAGCGGGTCATGGTGCCTGCCTCAGGAGATCGCTGCTGGTGCGGGGCGTCGGATGACCACGACGTGGCCGGTCCAGGTGGACAGTTGTTGGACGATCACTCCGGTCTTCGTGTCGTAGGCGTTGATCAGCAGGCCGTGGCCGATGTACAGGCCGACGTGCCGGGGATTGCTTGCGCTGCCCAGAGATCCCGGGGTGAACAGCAGATCTCCCGGCTGGACGGCGTCCAGGCCCGGCACCGCGTTGCCGTCGTGTACTTGGCTTGTGGTGCCGGCGTCGAGTGCGACACCGGCCGCTGCCCAGGCAGCTTGGACGAGTCCGGAGCAGTCGAAGGCGTTGGGGCCCTTGGCTCCCCACTCGTAGGGTTTGCCGATCTGGGCCAGTGCGTAGGAAACGACTGCTGCTTGCCGCGGGTCCGGCGGCAGGGCGAAGTTCTCGGGTAGCGATACCGCGATCGACGGGGTGTCCGCCGCGCCCTGATCCGGGCAGCCGGCCGACGTGTCGTCCGCGGTGAGCATCCCGACAGCGTCGGGAGTTGTCGTCCAGAATCGGGCGGCCAGTTGGGTCGCCGTGGGCTCCTCGGGCGCGTACCGGTCGGGGTAGGCGGAGCGTTCGACGTCCTGCTCGGCCGCTCCCGGCGGCAGCGATGGCCAGTTCGGCACGGCGATGAGGTGGTCGAGGAACGTGCCGGTGGCGTAGGCCGGGTTGAGGATGTCCTCCGGCGTGCCCCACCCCTGGCTGGGACGTTCCTGGAGCAGGCCGACCGAGTCACGGTCGCCGGCGGCGACGTTGCGCAGGTCGGACTCGACCAGTGCCGCGGTCACCGCGATGACGGCGGCGCGTTCGGGCAGGCGCCGGTTCACGGTGACCGAGACGATGGTGTTTGCGTTGGTCATCTGCTCAGCGCTGAACGCCTTTTCGTCGACCCGCTGGGCACCTCCACCCGGACCGCCCGCGCCGGAACACCCGCCACCCGTTAGACCACTGCTCGTGGTCAGGACGACGGTGGTGAGCAGCGCCGCTGGGAGCAGCACCGTGGTGCCGAATCCGGCGGCTACGACGGACAACCAATGCGTGCTTTCCTTGGCTTGGAGGAACATCCGACACCTACCGGGCTCGCGTGCGCAACTGCGCGTTGGTGTCGAAGGCACGACGTTCCGCCGAGGACAGGACGGTCTGCACCTTGTAGCCGGGGGTGCCTTCGATCTTCCACAGGGCGCGGCCCTGGCGTTCCATGGCCCAGCCGGTGGTGACTTCCTGTTCTCGAGCACTGAGCGCGAAGTCTGAAGCGAGATCGTCGGCGACCCGGGTGGACTGTCCGAACAGGATTCTGGTGGAGCACAGGGCGAGCAGGTCCTTGGCGATCGCGACTTCCTGGCTGCCCGCGTTGCCGACCGACAGGAAGTCGGATGGCTTGTGCGCGACCAGGATCTGGATCTTGCGTTCGGCGCGGCTCAACCGCAGGTCCGAGTCGACGGCCTGGACGGCCCGGGAGCCCAGGCGCAGTTGCCGCCAGACTTCGTCGCGAACGACGATGCGGATTTCGCCGTCGTCCTGTAGATCCGTGACGAGGCTGGACCACGAGCCCAGGCAGGTCAACGCGACCGCGATGGCCTGATCGCCGCGGGTGCGCAGCCGGGACAGGTCCATTGACTGCGCGGGAGCGTCCCAGTCCAGGTCGAAGTTGGTCTCCTCGTCGAACAGACCGGACAGCGGCCCGGAGACGAGATTGGCCAGGGCGTCGGTGATCGACCGCAGGTGGTCCAGAAACTCGCGGCGGCCCGCGAACCGTGCGGCCTGCCACAGCGCTTCGTCGGGATCGGTGAGTTCGTCGACCACGTTCGGGATGGTCACCGGGCGCAGGCGCGTATAGCCGTCGGCAGCGCCGACCAGTCGCCGGAGTACCTGGGAGAGCACGGCTTCGTCGGTGACGGTCGGTCGGTATCCCTGGGCTTCGGCGAGGGCGACCAGCAGGGTGACCCATCGGCCGAGCACACCGTCGAGTTCCTCGCGCTGCCGCGCCGCTGTCCAGCCCGGCCAGCGCGAGGCCAGCGGCCCGAGGTCCAGGGCGTTGAGGCGGGCCGGGCTGCCGCGTCCGAGCACGATCGGCGTGATGCCCAGGGCTCCGAGCAGGGGTGAGTACTCGCCCTTGACGTCGCCGCTGATCAGCGTCTTCAGGCCGAACAACATCATCCGGAGCAGGAAGGCGACCACCGTGCTGCTCTTGCCGCGGCCGGGTTCGCCGAACAGCACGAGGTTGGGGTTGGTCGCCAGCCCCATCAGCACCCATTCGATGGGGTGGCAGTAGAACGCGCCGCCAGACAAGGTGTCGTAGCCGATGCGGGCGCCGACAGCCGGAATCCCGTTCGCGGCCAGCAGCGGGAACAGTCCGCCGATCTCGTGGGTGGCGGCCTGGTAGACCGGTGTCGGTGCCTCGACGGCGGCCCAGCCCTCGCCCGGTCGTGGCCGACCGCGGCGAGGGGTGGCCGGTCGATTGATCCGCTTACGCGGCGGGACCGGGGTTTGGTCGCGTTCTGTCGCGGGCAACGGTGCGAACGTCGACAGCAGGGCCGCAGCCGACCGTTCGGACGTGCGGCTCACCATTGTCCGCCTCGCAGTCTGGGTAGCCCGATGCCGACCGGGACGCAGGCGACGACGAAGGCGCTGTCCTGCGCGAGCTCCAGGCGCAGCAGCCGAAATCGTCCCGCGGCGTCGTTCTCCAGCCGGGCCGCGTGATCCTCGATGTTCCAGTGCCGGGGCACGGTGACCGAGCCCGCGACCGTGTAGCGCACCAGCGAATTCCCGGCAGCCACCGCGCGTTCTTGCGTACGCGCCCCGGCGGCCGTCCGTTCGTCGGCTGCTGTCGCGCTGAAACCCTTGGTGCGCTTCCAGTCCGTCAGCACGGTTGCGCGGAACCTGTTGCCGCGCACCGATCGCGACGCGTGATGAGCGTCGAGGACCTCGTAGTGGATGGCCAGGGTGCGGCGCTCGCCCGCGGTGCGGACCGCCAGCAACGGCCCGAGCGATCCGAACACCGTGCCCGACTCCGGCATGAGCACCGCGTAGGAGGCAGTGGTGAAGCCGTCGTGGGTGTAGGAGCGGGCCGCCGGGGCCGGGGCGTGGGTAGGGCCGGCAGCGGCCAGCGGCAGACCAGGTGGGCGGCTGTGATTGAGGTGCCCGGTGGTCAATGCTGCCGAGGCCGCCGGATTGAACGCGGTGCGGATCGCTTCGGCCAGTACGTCGCCGGACAGCCACTGAACGGTCCGCACGCCCAGCGCCTTGAGTGGATCCTCCAGACCGTCGAGGACGCGGTAGAGGACATGCGCCCGGCCGGTCACACCGCCGCCCGCGGCGGCGGCGGGTTTGCGCAGAGCGTCTTCGCGGCCGGACACCGTCACGAACAGCTCGTGGCGGACCGACACCGAGCCGACGGCGCGGTCCAGTTCATCGGTGGCGGTCACCGCCAGGCGCGGAGCGGCGGACACCTGGTGTGTGGTGCGCCAGACCTCGTATTCGGTGCCGTCGTCCGGGACGGTCCGCACCAGCAGCGACAACCGGTCGATCACCTCGCGGTGGCCGACGGACAGCAGCAGGTTGCCCAGTCTGGCCGCCACTCGCTCGCACTCGGTGTCAGAAAGCATGCCCACCCCGGAGTGAGTCAGCCGGGCGGTCGCGCCCCACCGTGCGTCGGCGGTGTCGTGGATCAGGCAGACCCGGCCGTGATCACGGAATCGAGGTCCGTCCGGGAACGTCAAGCGTTGCAGCACACCGGGTAGATCCGGCTCGTCGAGTGCGACCGGCGCGCCGCTCGCCGCTTTCGACTGCCATCGTGACCAGCCGGTGAACACACCCACCTGGTAGCAGGTCAGGTGCCACAGCCAGCGCAACGCGGGCCGGCCGCGGAACGGAACGACAACCAGACACGCCGCGCAACCGCACACGATTGCGAGAACGAATCCGTCCAGGAACCGGCCAGCGGAGAACGTCCACAGCACGGGCACGGCCAGGGCGACGCAGGACGCGGCCTGCGCGGGCGTCAGACCCATGATCCAGCCGGCATGCTCGCGCCGAGCAAGGTCCCGGTAGACGCGCGGAGCGCTTTCGGACGCGATCACGGGATCACCTCCCAGCCTTCGGCCTCGGCGCCGCCCTCGGGCCCCGGTTTTCCAGCAGCCTCCGGGCCCGGCGAGTTGCCGCCGGG
>DASZNF010000060.1:0-152333 GCA_035551355.1 Pseudonocardiaceae bacterium
GAGGTCATCTCGACGGCTGACGACACCAACAAGATGGTAACCGTGCGGGTCAACGGCGAAGTCGTCAAGACGATGCCGACCTCGATGGGTAAGGACAGCACCCCCACGGCCAACGGCTTTTACATCGTCGGTGGGCGGTTCAAGCACATCATCATGGACTCGTCGACCTACGGGGTGCCGGTCAACTCGCCCAACGGGTATCGCACCGATGTCGAGTGGGCAACGCAGATTTCGTACAGCGGCGTCTACGTGCATTCCGCGCCCTGGTCTGTCGGCGCTCAGGGCCACACGAACACCAGCCATGGGTGTCTGAATGTGAGCCCGAGCAACGCGGAGTGGTTTTACGACCACAGCAAGAGCGGCGACATCGTCGAGGTCGTCCACACCGTGGGGTCGACGCTGCCGGGCGCCGAGGGGCTCGGCGATTGGAACGTCCCCTGGCCGGTGTGGAAGGCCGGCAACGCCAACACGTAGCTCGACGCCCGCGTTCGGCGGCTGAGCAATGCGTCGGTTACGTTTCATTCATTCGTCTGCGGCCTGAACGTTGTAGGGTGCCGGGGCATGAACACCCCTTCTCCCGGGCCCGGTTGGTGGCTGGCGTCAGACGGCAAGTGGTATCCGCAGAAGTGGGAGACCACCTTCGTCCATTACACAAACGAGTCGCTGCCGGCCGTGATCGAAGAGGCGCGTCGTCAGTCGAAGGCCTACGGAGAACAGGGGTGGGAGATCGTGGGCTCCTCGGTGCAACGCGCTCAGGTCGCCCACCGCTTCAGCGATTACGGTAAGGACGGCGACCACTATTTCGAGTGGAGCATCGTCTGCACCCTGAAACGGCCCCTCGCGCCGGGATAGACGCGCCGGGGTGCTCAAAGTAAAAGGCCAGAGGGCGAAACGTCCGCTGGCCTGTTGGGGTGAGTGACGGGGCTCGAACCCGCGACTTCCAGGATCACAACCTGGTGCTCTACCAACTGAACTACACTCACCATGGCCGCGGGCCGGCGTCCGGATCGGAGCCAACGAGCGGCGACCATCGATACTAGCCGCTCGGTGGCTCGGTCTCCGAATCGATTGTTCGAGTTGCGTTCTCTCCGTCCTGAAGATCGGCGACCACCGTCTCGATTTCGCTGGTAGACGGCCCCGGCACGGGCACGAACACGGTCCGGCGGTAGTACTGCAGTTCGCGGATGGATTCTCCGATATCGGCCAGCGCCCGATGCGTGAGCCCCTTGGCGGGCTGACCGTAGTAAATGCGTGGATACCAGCGGCGGCACAGCTCCTTGATCGAGCTGACGTCGATCATGCGGTAGTGCAGGTGGGCGTCGAGCTCGGGCATGTCCCGGGCGATGAAGCCGCGGTCGGTGGCGATGGAGTTGCCCGCCAGCGGCGCGCTGCCCGCGTCCGGCACGTGCGCGCGGATGTAGTCCAGCACCAGCTGTTCGGCGGCGGCCAGGCTCACCGTGGACTGCCGGACCTCCTCGGTCAGACCAGAGCGTGCGTGCATGTCCCGGACCACGTCCGGCATCCCGTCCAGGACCGCGTCGTCCGCGTGGATCACGACATCGACGCCCTCGCCCAGGATGTTCAGCTCGGCATCGGTGACCAGGGCGGCTATCTCGATGAGGGCGTCCTTGCCCAGATCCAGCCCGGTCATCTCGCAATCGATCCACACCAGGTGATCTACCATCCGGGCAGCCTAACCCGGCCTGGCCCGGCCCCGTGGTACGACCAACCGCTGCTGGTCAACGCGTTGGCCGACCTGACGTTGGCTGCCAGGTTGGTCGCCGGGCCGGTCAGCGCCCCGTTCGCCGTCTTGGTCACCGGTGCTCCAGGAACGGTTCGAGGATGCCGGGGACGGCCTGGTCGGCCAGCGCCAGTCCGGTCGACTCGTCCAGGTCCAGCACGTGGTAGCCGCCCCGGCCGGCCGAGGTGGTCGCGGTCAGTGTGAGCAGGCCCGCGCGGCGCTGGAAGAACGAGCGGCGGATCCGCCAGCCGATGATCCCGGTGCGCTGCAATGCGACCGTCCGGCGGTCCATCGAGCCCAGTCGGGTGACCAGGTAGTGGGTGGTCAGACCGTGACCGAGGTTGCGGAACCGGTCCCAGCCCAGCGCCACCGCAGGCACCAGCAGGATCAGCGCGACCTGCCAGGGCCAGTTCGGTAACCATCCGAACAGCTCGCCCAGCCAGAGCAGCAAGGCCAGCGCCAGCACCGGGACCACGGCCCGCACCAGCCGCCGGGTCAGTGCGCGGCGCGGATGCCGGACCAGCGCGGCCAGCGTGGGGGAGCGGCGCACCCGCAGCACCTCGCGGGCGACCCGGTTGGCCTCACTGGCCGGGCCCGGCGGCATCAGCATGTGGCTGCCGGACCTGTGCCGCAGCCCGGTGGCCACCGCGTTGCACCGGGCGCCGCGGGCGGCCCGCAGCAGCAGCGGTTCGCTGACCTCGACCCCGCGCAGCCGGGCCTCCTCGATGGTGACCGCGGAGGTGGCCAGCAGCCCGCGCCGGACGTGCAGGGTGGCGTCGGGTTCGCGGGTCAGCGTGTAGCCGGCGAACTGGAAGGTGTAGACGATCATCGAGCCGATCAGCACCACGACCAGGACGGCCAGCACGCCGAAGACGATCACGGTGCCGGTCGGGGTGTTCTCGACCCAGTGCAGGCCGGCCCGCAGCGGACCGAACTTGGTCACGTTGATGTCGAGCTCGTTGATCAGGCGCCAGACCAGGCCGCCCAGCACGCCGATCGCGGCGAGCCCGGAGAGGGTCAGCGGGGCGTAGCGCAGCCACTTCCAGTCCAGCGCGGCCAGTTGCCGAGCCGGCTGGGCCGGTGCGGCTTGCTGCCCGGTGGCCGGGTCGGCGACGGGCGCGGTGCGACGGAGCAGGACGCGGCGAAGGCGTTCGGCTTCGGCCTTGGTGACCGGGTCCAGCGTCATCGGGCGGTGGCGCTTGTCCTCGTGCTGGCCGGTGCCCACCCGGACGGCGGTGACCCCGAAGATTCGGTGCCCGTACTTGGCGGTGGCCTCGACCGTGCGGACCCGGTCGCGGTTGGTGGCCAGGCGTTGGCGCAGCAGCAGGCCGGTGCGGAACTCGACCTTGTCCTCGGTGATCCGGTAGCGGGTGGTGGCCCAGTGCAGCAGGCCGCGCAGCAGGAGCAGCGCGATGGCGGCCAGGCCCCAGAGGATGCGCTCGGTGCTGTGGTGACTGATGGACAGCAGGCCGATCAGCGCCGGGATGAAGCCGAGGATCTCGTTGAACGGCTTGACCAGGATGGCCCGCACGTCCACCCGCTGCCAGGGCTGTTCCAGTTCGGCCTCGGGCGCGGCCGGGAGATCCAGGCCGGCGCCGGACGACCCCGTTCGCCGCGCGGGATCTGGTGCCGATCCCGGTTCGGTTTGCCGCGCGGCGTCGATGCCGGCCGGCGGCTCGGTGCCGAGCGCCGACGGCTGCTCTGGGCCAGATCCCGTCGGCCGCACGGAGTTCGGCGCCGAGCCTGAACTCGGTCGCCGGGCAGCCGATTCGGCCGCGCCGGTCGCGTGATTGCCTTGTGCGATCGCGGATTCGTCGGATTGCGCGGTGCGGTGACCGCCGCTGCCGGGGGTCATGTCGCGTCGCCTTCGGTGGCCTGGGTGGTCGCGGTCAGCTCCTCGACCAGCGCGGCCGCGTCGTCGGTGGCCAAGCCGACGATCTCCAGCGGGCCCGCGGCCGACGCCGTGGTGATGGTGACCGTGGCCAGGCCCAGCAACTGCTCCAGCGGCCTGCGCTTGGTGTCGATCGTCTGGATCCGCGCGATCGGCGCGATCCGCCACTCCTGGTTGAGCCAGCCGCTTCGGGTGCACACCGCCTCGGGCGTCGCCTCCCAGCGGTGCACCAGATATCGCCACGCGGGCATCACGCCCAGGTGCAGCACGGCCAGCACCCCGGACACGGTCAACGTCAGCGGCAGCCAGCCGGGCGGCGGATCGGCCAGCTCCAGCCAGGCCACCTGACCGCCGATGATCACCACCCAGCCCAGCGCGGCCTGCAGCGTCCACCACAGGATGGCGCGCCGGTGCACCCGGTGCGCAGGCGCACGCAGGGTCAGCGTGCCGGCCGGGCGGGCCGGGGTAGCACCGTCTCCGGCCGGTGGGCCGGACGGATCGTGGGCGGGTGAGGTGTGCATGCCATGAATCGTGTCATCGGCAGCGGCGCGATGTGGGTGTTAGTCAGCATGTTTTGGGGCTGACAAATGTCATGCGTCGGCCGGACCGAGCGGATCAGCCAGGCCGACGGGCCAACCGGGTCAGCTCTGCTGGGTGGGCACCGAGGCGTCCACCGCGGCCTCGCGCAGGATCGCGCGCAGCCGACCGACCTCCAACGGCGCCAGGACCGCGGTCTCCCCGGGCGGCGCGACCAGCACGATGTGTCCGCCACTGGCGAACACGGTCAGCTCACGCTTGCGTCCGGCCACGTCCCGGCAGTCCACCGACCATTCCTTGCGGGCTGTCATTTCCCCCAACCTCCAGTCGTGTCGGAGCTGTCGGAGCGCGGTGCGAGCACCAGGTGTCTCCCTTGTCAGTGCAGTCATTCCAGGGACGGGCGACACGCCTTGGGTATGACGCGCCGCAACGGCTTTTTTTCGCCCTGCGACTGGGCAATCGCTTCGGCATCCCGGAACGTCACACCAGCGCTCTGTCACCCTACGGAGTGACGCTGTGATCCCGCTCCTCGCCGGTCACACCAGCATCGACGTGCTGTGTTGGGCCGGTCACGGTGAGCTGTTTTCGCCACCTTCATGCTACTGAAAGTGGATTTTCTCCAGACAAGTTCATCCTTATGGTGTGCGCATTTTTACCGTCATCGTGGGGTTCTGTGGGCTAGATCACTTTCGCTCCGTCGTGTCCGGGTGACCGCTCGTCATCGTGATCACTGCCAGCATGCGGTCATGACCGACGTCCGCCCTTGGGCACCCGTCGAACTGCCCGCCCTGATCGCCATCAGCGCCGCCGCGACCGAGCTGTTCCCCGCGCACGGCATCCACCTGCCCCCCGACGACCCGGCCGAGTTGCTGCACGCCGCCCGCGCGGTGCTGGTCGCGGGCACCCCGCCGATCGGGTTCGCCGCGCTGGACGAACTGGACGGCCGCGCCCATCTGGCCGAGATCTCGGTCGCACCCGCGCACGGCCGCCGCGGCACCGGCACCGCGTTGCTCACCGCGGCCTGCGACTGGGCCCGCGACACCGGCTGTCCGGCCATCACACTGACCACTTTTCGTGCGGTGCCCTTCAACGCGCCGTGGTACACGGCCAACGGGTTCACCGAACTACCCGAATCTCGATGGGGCCCGGAACTGCGCGCGGTGTGGGCGGCCGAGAGCGCCGCGGGCCTCGGCGTGGCCGAACGCATCGCCATGATCCGTCGGCTGCGATAGTGCTCACCAGCATCGTCAGACCCGGGAGAGGAGCCAACGTGACTGGGCAGCCGGCCGACTACCAGAGCGAGATCTATCTGCAGGGGCTGGCCGAGCGTGTCCCGCCGTTCACCACCGACGTCTCCGCGCTGGAAGACGTCGCCCGGCAACGACTGCTGGCCGGGGCGTTCGGTTACGTGGCGGGCGCGGCCGGCGCGGGCGCCACCCACCGGGCCAACCTGGCCGCCTTCGACCACTGGCGAATCGTGCCCCGGATGCTCACCGGCGCCACCGATCGCGCGCTGCGCACCACCGTGCTGGGCACCGAGATGCCCGCGCCGCTGGTGCTGGCCCCGGTGGGCGTGCAGTCCATCGTGCACCCGGACGGCGAACTGGCCACCGCCCGTGCCGCCGCCGCGCTCGGTGTGCCGATGACCATGTCCACCGCGTCCTCCTACTCGATCGAGGAGGTCGCCGAAGCCAGTGGCGAGGGGCCGCGCTGGTTCCAGCTGTACCGGCCCAACGACGACGCGGTGTGCGCCAGCATCCTGGACCGGGCCCGGCGGGCCGGTTTCTCCGTCCTGGTGGTCACCCTGGACACCTGGACGCTGGGCTGGCGGCCGACCGACCTGGACCAGGCCTACCTGCCGTTCATCCGGGGCGTGGGCACCGCGGTTCCGTTCAGCGACCCGGTGTTCCGCGGTCAGCTGGACACGCCGCCGGAGGAGGACGCGATCGCCGCGGTGCTGCGCTGGGTGCCGATGTTCACCGGCGCCGACCGGACCTGGGACGACCTGCCGTTCCTGCGCGAGCACTGGGACGGCCCGATCGTGCTCAAGGGCATCATGCACGTGGACGACGCACGGCGGGCCGCGGCCGAGGGTGTGGACGGCATCGTGGTGTCCAACCACGGCGGCCGCCAGGTGGACGGGGCGCTGGCCGCGCTGGATGCGTTGCCCGCCATCGCATCCGCGGTCGGCGACCGGCTGGAGGTGCTGTTCGACTCCGGCATCCGCGGCGGCGCGGATATGCTCAAGGCGCTGGCCCTCGGCGCGCGGGCGGTGCTGCTGGGCCGCCCCTACGTGTACGGGCTGGGGCTGGCCGGGGAGGAGGGGGTGCGGCATGTGCTGCGCTCGGTGCTGGCCGAGTTCGACCTGACCCTCGGACTGTCCGGCCACCGCTCGGTGCGCGAGCTGACCCCGGACGCGCTGGTACGCGGCTGAGCGTTCCGTTGGCGCGCGGTCATTTCGCGTCGGCGTAGCAGTCGACCACCGTGGCCTCCAACGGAAAACGCACCGGGGTGCGGCCGAACACCAGTGCTCCGGCCGATTCCGCCGCGGCCGACACCTCGTGCACCACGGTGTCCGCGTCCTCGGCCCGGCAGTGCACCAGCACCTCGTCGTGCTGGAAGAACACCAGTTCCGCGGTCGGCGCCTGACCGGCCAGCCGGCCGCGCAGCCCGGCCAGCAGTGCGGCCGCCCAGTCGGCCGCGCTGGCCTGCACCACGAAATTGCGGGTGAACCGGCCCCATTCCCGGGCGGCCTGGCGGGAGCGCCGCTCGTCCGCCCCGGTCGGCTCGACCCCGTCGGCGCCCCAGTCGCGCACCGCGGCCCCGGGCGCCGGGGAGGTGCGGCCCAGCCGGGATCGCACCATCCGCCCCTGCTCGCCCGAGCGGGCCGCGTCCTCGACGTAGTTCACCGCGTCCGGGAAACGCTTGCGCAGAATGGCCAGCAGCGGCCCGGCCTCGCCGCTGGTGCCGCCGTACATGGCCGACAGCATGGCGATCTTGGCTCGCCCCCGGTCGTCGGCGAAGGAGTCGCGGGCCAGGCTGGCGTACAGATCGGCGTCCGCGGACACCTCGGCCAGCCGGTCGTCCCGGGACAGCGCGGCCAGTACCCTCGGCTCCAGTTGTGCGGCGTCCGCGGACACCAGCACCCAGCCCGGCTCGGCCCGCACCGCCGAGCGCAGCACCTTGGGCAACTGCAACGCGGCCCCGCCGCGGGTGGCCCACCGGCCCGAAATCACCCCACCGACAACGTATTCCGGCCGGAATCGTCCATTGTGGACCCAGGCGTCCAGCCAGTGCCAGCCGTGTGCGGAGTACAGCCGGGAAAGTTCCTTGTATTCCAGCAACGGCTCGACCGCCGGATGGTCGACCTGCTCGATCACCCGCGCCCGGGCCGAGGGCACGTCGATGCCGACCCGGCGGAACGCGCGCACCACGCTGGGCGGCGCGTCCGGGTTGACGTCCAGGCCGCCGAACGCGGCGCTGACCCGCTCGGCCAGGTCGGTCAGCCTGCGCGGCCGGGCGCCCACGGGCGGCCGGGGACCGAGCAGGTCGGTGAGGATCGCCTCGTGCACGTCCACCCGCCAGGGCAGGCCGTGATGGCTCATCTCCACCGCGGCCAGCGCGCCGGCCGAGTCGGCCGCGGCCAGCAGCCGCACCCGGTCCGGGTGTTCGGTGGCGGCCATTTGCTTGCGCTGGGCCAGGTACACCGCGATCAGCGCGTCCATCGGGTCGGCGCCACCGGGCAGCGCCTCGGGCTCCGGCTCGAACAACGCGGGCTGGCTGTCCGGCCGGGCCGGCGGCGGATCGGCGGGTGCCGGCAGGCCCTGGGTGCGGGCCCAGGCCGCGGCCAGTCCGCGCGGCTGGCCGTGCTGCCCGTGGTAGTTGAGCAGGATGCCCTCGGCCAGCAGGGCGTCGTGCCCGCGGTCCACCCGCACCCCGGCGGCCAGCAGTGCCGGGTAGCCCTCGGCGATGCACGGCCACAGCCAGCGCGGCCGGTGCTCGCGCTCGATCTCGGCCACCCGCGCGGCCAGATCGGGTACCGAGTCGGGGTTCGTGTCCAGGGACGTGCCGTCCTCGCCGAGCAGTCGCACACGACCGGACCGGGCGGGTCCGGGTATCAGCGCGGCGAGCACCCTCGAATGATGCGCCATGCCTCTGACATTCCGGGCCGCCGACCAGCCGGAACGTGTCAACACCCAGGTGAGCTTGGTCATGCTGCGGCCGTGTTTGACCCGTCGGTGAAGCAGGTCCGGGCGTTCGGCGCCTCGGTCAACCCGCACGGCAAATGTCTACTGCGGTATCGGGAAGCGGACCGCTGAGTGAAGATGGGGTGATGCGACCCTGGGAGCTGCCGCAACGTGTGGGTGCCCTGCTGCGGGCCGGGCTGATGGATCCGCTGCGGCCCGACGACGGGCTGCGCATGCTGCTCGCGGTGCGCACCCTGGGCCCGCTGGCCGGTCCGGCCCGGGTGATCGCCCGCCGTCGGCCGGACACGCCCGCGCTGGTCGACGAGCGCGGCACGCTGTCCTACGGAGACCTGGACCGGCGCTCCAACGCCCTGGCCCGGGCCTGGGCCGGTGCCGGACTCGGCGCCGACGCGGTGATCGCGGTGCTGTGCCGGGACCACCGCGGGCTGATCGACTGTCTGCTCGCCGGAGCCAAGCTGGGCGCCCGGATGCTGTTGCTGAACACCGGCTTCGGCGCCAAGCAGCTGGCCGACGTGGCCGAGCGGGAGAACGTGTCCGCGCTGGTGCACGACGCGGAGTTCACCGAACTGCTGCGGTCGGTGGACGAGGAGATCCCGCGCTACCTCGGCTGGACCGACGAACCGGCGCAGCGCAGCCTGGACCGGCTGATCGAGGCGTCCGACGGCGCCGACCGGCCCGATCCGTCCTCGGCCGGTTCGCTGATCCTGCTCACCAGCGGCACCACCGGCACGCCCAAGGGCGCGGCCCGGCAGGTGCGCTCGGTGTTCGGCGTGACCCACTTCGTGGAGCGGGTTCCCTGGCGGGCCAGGGAAGCCACGTTCATCGGCACTCCCGTCTTCCACGCCACCGGGCTGTCCCACCTGATCCTGGCCTTCGCGCTCGGGTCGACCGTGGTGGTCGGCCGCCGGTTCGACCCGGAGCAGACGCTGCGCATGGTGTGGGAGAACAGGTGCACCGGACTGGTGCTGGTGCCCACCATGTTGCGCCGGATCCTCGAACTGCCAAGGGAAACGCTGGATCACTACGACACCTCGCGGTTGCGCATCATCCTCACCGCGGGCTCGGCGCTGACCCCGGACGTGTGCGAGCGCACCGCCGAGGCGTTCGGCGAGGTGCTCTACAACCTTTACGGCTCAACCGAAGTCGCGGTCGCCACGGTGGCCACCCCGGCCGAGCTGCGGTCCGCGCCGGGCACCGTGGGCAAGCCGCCGCGGGGCTGCGTGGTGCGGCTGTTCGACGACAAGGACCGGCCGATCACCCGCACCGGCGTGTCCGGCCGGATCTTCGTGGGCAGCGAACTGGCCTTCGGCGGGTACAGCGGCGGCGGGGACGGGGACCGGCTGCGCGGCATGCTGGCAAGTGGGGATCTGGGCCACTTCGACACCGCCGGACGGCTGTTCGTGGACGGCCGGGACGACGACATGATCGTGTCCGGCGGGGAAAACGTCTTCCCCGGTGAGATCGAGAATCTGTTGCTGGGCCGGGAAGATGTGCGCGACGCTGCGGTGGTCGGGGTGCCGGACGAGGATTTCGGCCAGCGGCTCAAGGCGTTCGTGGTGCGCGGTGAGGACAGCACGCTGGACGAGGACACCGTGCGCGACTACGTGAAGGCGAACCTGGCCCGCTACAAGGTTCCGCGCGAGGTCGTGTTCCTGGATGAGTTGCCGCACAACCAGACCGGCAAGGTGCTGCGCAAGGAACTGATCGAAGGCTGAGCGCGGCTAACGGTCCTTGCGCACCACCGCGATCGGCCCGCGCACGTTGCGCAGCAACGCCTGGCTGACCGAACCGGAGAACAGCCCGGCGGCCACGCCCCGGCCGCGGGAACCGACGACCAGCAACCGGGAACTGCCCGCCCGGGCGGACAACACGTTCACCGGGTCACCGATCGGGTACTCGGCGTCGATGGTCACATGTGGATAACGTTCGGCCAGCACGGCCAGGGATTCCGCCGCGCGCCAGCGGTGCTTCTCCTGCTCCTCCGGATCCCGGCTGACCGAGGGCGGCAGCACGTGCACCGCGCGCACCCCGACGCCGTGCCGGTCGGCCAGTTTGAAGGCGAAACCCATTGCGGCAGCGGAGATGTCGGTGCCGTCCACGCCGACCGAGATCGGCGCGTCCTCACCGATCCGGGTCGGATGCTCCCGCACCGCGACCACCGGGCAGCGGCTGCGCACGGCCAGCGAACCGCACACCGAACCGAACACCAGCTCGGCGAACAGGCCCGACCCCTCGCTGCCCAGCACCACCATGGCCGCGCGTTCGGCCTGCCGGCACAGCACGCCGACGGGGCTGCCCGGTTCGATGTGCGTGATGATGTCCACCGATGGCGCGATTCGCTGGACCGCGGTGACCGTGTCGTCCACCAGTTGCTGCGCGTCGACCTGCCGCACGCCCAGTTCCATTGCGGGCACGATGCCCGGATCGATGACCGCGGCGGCATATCGATCGGTTTCGCAGTGCACCAGGGCCAGGGGCAGGCCGGACGCCTCCGCCTCCCGCGCGGCCCATTCGACGGCGAGGGCACTCTGCGTTCCCTCGTCCACACCGACGACGACCCGGTCCCGTCGCTGTGTGTCCATATTTCACCTCATCGCCCTGGGTACCGTGGATTTCTTCCCGGTACGACAGCACGTGCAAACTCTGTTGTCTTCTACTGTGCCCTGTGAACGCCGACCGCACCACAATCGCAGGCGCTTCTGGCGGGTATTCGCCAGGGTGCCTCCGCGGTGGGCCGGAGTGTCGCCCATCGGAAGAGCGACTACCACCCTTTGGGTGAAGATTGATAGCTGGGAGTAACTTCGAGGTCCACTTCTTCGATGCCAGTGGCATGAGTTCGCTGCGGCGCAGTGCTCTGGTACTGGGTGCCTCGGGGGAGCTCGGCGGCGATGTGGCTCGCCGGTTGCTCGGCCTCAGCAGCACCCTGCTGCTGCACGGACCCGACCGGGACGAGATCAAGGCACTGGCCGCCGAGCTGGACGCGCTGGACGAGGACTGCCGGGTGGTGCCGCTGGCCGCCGACTTCACCAGTCTGGCGCAGGCGCGCGGGCTCGTCGACCGCTGCCTGCAACTGGGCGGGGTGGGCACCCTGGTCAACGCGGTGGACCTGCTGCCGCCTCGGGTGCGCACCATCACCGAGGACGGCAACGAGGTGACCTGGCAGGTCAACTACCTGGCCCCGGCCATGGTGGCGCTGGAACTGCTGCCGTTGGTGCGCCGGCACGCGGGCGGGCGGATCGTGCAGGTGGCGCGCGACCAGCACCGGGTGGGCACGGTGCGCGGCAACGACCCGGCCACTGGCCGGCGCTATCACCCGGCATGGGCCTACACCGAGTCGAAACTGGCGCTGATGATGCTCGGCCAGACCATCGCGGCGCGGCTGCGCGGTTCGGACGCGCGCAGCGTGGCCATGCAACCGGCCGGGGTGGAGGCGGGCGCGGCCCAGGCGCCGCTGTCCCGCGGCCTGATGGTGGACGCGGTGTTGTTCGCCTGCACCAGTTCCGGCGTGCCCAACGGGGCGTACCTGCGCGGCAGGCGGGTGCATCCGTTGCCCCGGGCGGCGGCCGGGGCCGCGGCGCAGCAACGAATGTGGCGCACCACCTGCCGGTTGCTCGGCCTGGACCCGCGCACCGGACTGTCCGCGCGCACCGAGCCGGGCCTGGGCGACGTCAACTCCGGCTGAGCGGCGGAGAACGCGCAAAATACGGCTTTTGTGGCCTTTTTCTCGATCGTTTGTGGCCGCATTCACCGGTGGATATCTGGAATTAACCGCCGATAATCTGACCGCAACATTCCGCTCGGACACTACCAGAGCTTCGGACTTCAGCGTTGGCCAGAGCATTCGTGGTGAGCCGGGCGGGGCGGCCAGGCCGCCGATCCTCCCCGGCGGGGAGGAAGCGCAATCATGTCACCGTATCCGAGTTGGTTGGTCCCCGGAGACAACTCCTGGCAGTTGGTCGCCGCCACCCTGGTCGGCCTGATGAGTTTGCCCGGCATCGCCGTGCTGTACGCGGGCATCGTGCAGAAGAAGTGGGCGGTGAACACCATGCTGATGGCGTTCACCGGATTTTCCCTCGTGCTGGTCGTGTGGGTGCTCTGGGTTTTCAAGATGGGCTTCGGGAATGTGCTGAAACTCGGCCCGGGGATTCTCGCCGCGTTCGTCGGTCAACCGGGCACGTTGCTCGGCGACGCGACTCAGGGGCAGGCTGTCATTCCCAGCCTGAACGGGCTGATGCCGCAGTTCCATTTCTCCACCACCACGCTGGCCTACTTCCAGTTCGTGTTCGCCGCGATCACTCCGTTGTTGTTCCTGGGCAGCGTGATCGGCCGGATGAACTTCAAGGTGTGGCTGCTGTTCGTGCCGTTGTGGTCCTCGCTGGCCTACTCGGTCAACGCCTTCCTGTTGTGGGGCGGCGGTTGGTGGGCGGCGCGCGGCGCGCTGGACTACAGCGGCGGCTACGTGATCCACCTGGCCGCGGGCACCACCGGATTCGTTGCGGCAGCGGTGATCGGGCCCCGGCTGGCCCGGGACCGGGCCCGCGCGGTCCCCAACAACCTGCCCATGGCCGCGGTCGGCGCGGGCGTGTTGTGGTTGGGGTGGAACGGTTTCAACGGCGGCGACCCGTACTTCGCCGGGGCGGACGCCTCGACCGCGGTGCTCAACACCAACCTGGCCACCGCTGTCGCGTTGCTCACCTGGCTGCTGCTGGACCTGTTCGCCAGCCCGCAACGCAAGGCGACGTTCCTCGGCTCGGTGAACGGCATGATCACCGGCCTGGTCGCGATCACTCCGGCCGCCGGCTACGTCAACGGGCTCGGCGCGCTGTTGATCGGACTGATCGCCTCGACCGCGGTCTGGTTGTCCTGGAACAAACTCGGCCGGCTGAAGCTGTTCAAGAAGGTCGACGACACCCTCGGCGTGTTCCACACGCACGGGGTGGCCGGCCTGACCGGCGGCCTGCTGGTCGGTCTGCTCGCCGACCCGCACATCATCGTGTACCTGGGCAACGGATCCAGCAGCGGACTCTCCGCGGCCGGCGCGTTCTACGGCCATCCCATCCAGTTGCTGTGGCAGGCGGGCGCGGCGGCCACGGTGATCGTGTGGGACGCCCTGATCACCTTCCTGATCCTGAAATTCCTCGGCCTGTTCATGAGTCTGCGCATGCCCGATCAGGTGCTGGAAACCGGAGACGTGGCCGCGCACGAGGAGGAGGCATACCCGGACGAGGCACTGGTGCACGCGGCCACCACCCAGACCTCCCCGGTGGCCACCCCCGGACCGCAACGCGCCCCGGCCGAGCCTGCCAAGCCGGAATAGCGGAGAAAACGCGACGGACAATGGAAAGGGGGGCCGGTGAAACTGATCACCGCGGTGATCCGGCCGGCAACGTTCGACTCGCTGAAGGAGGCGTTGGCGTTGTTCGGAGTCCGCGGGATGACGGTCGGGTCGGTGTACCACACCGAGCACCAGCCCGGCCACGTGGAGATCTACCGCGGCCAGCGGTTCGTCAGCGATATGACGCCGAGCCTGCGGATCGATCTGCTCGCGCCCGAGGGCGAGGTGGCCGATCTGCTGCGGGTGATCGGCAAACTGGTGGACAACACCGATGACGCGGCCGAGCGGGTCTGGCTCACCGAGGTCAACCTCGTGGTCCGGGTGCGCACCGGCGAGCGCGGCATCGACGCGCTCTAATCCGCGGACAGCGCGGCCAGGCCGGAGCGCAACTGGTCGAGCGCGGCGCGAATCCAGGGCAGGGCAACGGGATTCGCGTCGCGCAGCGCCGCCCAGCGCTGTTCGGCGGTGCTGCCGTAGAGCAGACTGGTGGCGGCGCGGAAGCGCAGCGCGGCCGGGTCGTCGCCGAACTCCGCCCCGGCCAGCACGCCGATTCCATGCCGGGTCAACAGGTTCTCCGCCAGTTCGGCGCCGGTGCGGAATTTCGGCCGCAGCACGGCGAAATCCGGGTACAGGTAGAACGCGGCCTGCGGCGGCGGACACTGCGCGCCCGCGGCCACGAACACCTGATGCACCGCGCGTGCCACGGCCGTGTGCAGCCGACGGCTCTTGGCCACGTGCTCGACGATCTCCGGCGGTTCGGCCAGCGCGTAGGCGGCGACCGCCTGCATCGGTGCGGCCAGCCCGGACCAGACCTCGCTGGCGATGCCCACGAGGTCATCGGAAAGCCCGGTCAGCGGCCCGTTTCCGGGCAGCCGGGCGAAGCCGATCCGGTACCCGCCGAGGGCCAGGTTCTTGGACAGCCCGCCGGTCACCACGGTGCGCTCCGGGGCGATCTCCGCCGGGCTGAGCACGGTTTCCGTGGTCAGGTCGCGGTAGATCTCGTCGGAGATGATGGCCAGGTCGTGTTCGCGGGCGATCCGGCACACCTCGGTGACCAACTCGAGCGAGGCGACCCGGCCGGTCGGGTTGTCCGGCAGGGTAAGCACCAGCACGCCGGGCCGCTCGGCCGTGGCCAGAGCGGCGGAAAGCCTTGCCGGATCAGGGATTCCGCCACTGCCCGGCGGCACCGGCACGCCGATGACCGATTTGCCGACCAGCGCGGCCTGCGCCGCGTAGCTGACCCAGCTCGGTTGCGGCAACACCACATCGCCGGGCAGCGCGGCCAGCAGCGCGAACAGCAGCGCCTTGCTGCCCGGCGCGAAGATCACCTGGTCGGCGTCGGTGGGCAGACCACGGCGGCCGAGGTAACCCGCGGCCGCGGCCCGGGCGTCCGGCTCGCCGAGCACCGGCGGGTAGGCGTTGGCCCCGGCCGTGTCGGCCAGCACCGCGGCCAGTTGGGGCAGCACCGGCAGCCCGGCCTCGCCGAAACCCAGGTGCAGCACGGATTCCCCGGCCGCCCGGCGGGCCTGGATCTGTTCGTTGATGGCCAGGGTCGCCGAGTGTCGTGCCATGGTCGGCCGCACCTCCTGCTAGATTGAGTTGCGTCGCCAAGCTAGCACGCAATTTGAGTTGCATCGGGAGAGCGGGTGCCCCCACAGGACTATCCGCAGCTGCGGGCCGAGTTGCAGGCCCGGCTGCCCGGCCTGGCCGTCGGCCAGCGGCGCATCGCACACCTCCTGCTGGCCGAGCCGGAGGCCACCGCGCTGCGCAGCATCGGCGAGACCGCGCGGGCCGCCCAGGTGCACGAGTCCTCGGTGGTGCGCTTCGCCACCGGGCTGGGTCTGTCCGGCTATCCGGCGCTGGTGCGGCTGTGCCGGGAGCAGCTGGCCGGCCAGGCGCAGTTGGTGCGCCGCTTCGAACAGGCGGCCGAGGTGGGGGAGTCCGACCTGCTGGCCGCGGTGGCCCAACACGACCAGGCCAACCTGGTGCGCAGCCTGGCCGGGATCGACCGGGCCGCCTGGGAACGCGCCGTCGAACTTCTCGCCGAGGCGCCCCGGGTGCATATTCTGGGGCTGCGCAAGTGTTTCACCGTCGGGTACCTGCTGGCCTACCTGCTGCGCATGGTGCGCGACCGGGTCGAGGAGGCCGGTTCGCCGGCTGGGCTGCTGGTCGACCGGCTGCGCGACCTGGCCGAGGGCGAGGTGTTCCTCGCGGTGTCCATCCACCGGTACACCGCGGTCACGGTGCACGCGCTGGCCAAGGCCAAACGGGCCGGCCTGCACACCATCGCGATCACCGACGACCCGGGGTCCCCGCTGGTGCCGCACGCCGATGTGGTGCTCTACCTGGCCGCCGACGGGGTGACGGTGTTCCGCTCACTGACGGCATTCGTGTCCGTGGCACAGGGCCTGGCCAACGCCGTGGCGCTGCGCTCGGGCGCACGCAGCCGCGAACAACTTCGCCGGGACGAGGAACTCCTGGCCGATTTCGACGTGTATTTTCCCGATTAACCGGGTAAGACGCGACTGTTCTGCCGGGCCAGGACGATATTCGGCGCGACCAGATTCCCGGACAACTGGGTCAACGCCACCACGACATCGGCGACATCGGCCGAGATCACCATTTCCTCGGTGGTCACATGACCCTCTTGCCACATGGTCATTTCGTTGTCCAGCTCACCGGGGGAGATAGTGGTCGCGGTCACGCCGTTGTCCGCCTCGTCGTGATTCAACTTCTCGCACAGGGAAACCAATGCGTCCTTGTGCGCCCGGCCGGACTCCGGTCCGGGAGCCACCGCGATGACCCGTGCGCCCCGCCCCGGATTGCGCCCTGCGGCCCGGCGCAGCATCGGCAGGCACGCGCCGACCAGCAGAAAAGCCGAACGTACGCCTACGGTGAACCGGATGTCAGCGTCCCAAGTGGACAGATCGGCGGTGCGGGACATGTTGCCCATGCCCGCCGCCAGCACCAGCACGTCCAGTTCGCCGTACTGATACTTGTGCGACTGCACGAGTCGATGCACATCCTTTTGCACGGCCAGGTTCACCGCTTCCGAATGCACGTGCACGGAACGCAAGCGGGCAAGGCGTTCCACGGAGTCGGCCAGCGTCGCTTCATGCCGGGCTGACACGGTGAGCTGGTAGCCCTCCGTGGCCAGGCGTTCTGCGACTTCGGCTCCGATGCCCCGAGATGCGCCGGTGACCAGCGCGTACCGGGCATCCTCGGTGTGCTCGTACTGGAGCGACATGGCGAAAACGCTCTTTCGAAAGGTGAGGCCGAATGGCCGATCGGCCAGCGGCGTCAGGTTATGATCAACTGCCTCGGGCGTCAAGCTACGAACGCAGGGAATGCGAAACCTGAGGTAAAACCCTCGCGGATCCAACCCGATCACCGTTCCGCTCAGTGAGAACGCACGCGAGACGCGGACGGGTTGTGACTGTCACCATCGTCGCCATGCCGTTTCTGGACGACAAGGTGTGTGTCATCTCCGGTGGTGCGGGCAGCATCGGCCTGGCCACCGCCCGGCTGTTCGTGGCCGAGGGCGCCCGGGTGCTGCTGACCGACACCGACGAGAACCGGTTGCGCGCCGCCGTGGCCGAACTCGGCGAGGAAAGCGCCGGCTACCACGTTGCCGACGTGACCAGCGAGCCGGACGTCGCCGCCGGATTCGCCGCGGCGGCCGAGCGCTGGGGCGGGGTCGACGTGGTGGTCAGCAACGCCGGGATCAGCGGCCCGATCGCGCCGGTGACCGAGTACCCCGTCGAGGAGTTCGACCGGGTGCTCGCGGTGCACGTGCGCGGCGCCTTCCTGGCCTGCAAGCACGGCCTGGCCGCGCTGCGCGACGGCGGCAGCATCATCATCGTGTCCAGCGTGGCCGGGTTGCGCGGCGATCCCGGGGTGTCGGCCTACATCACGGCCAAACACGCCCAGATCGGCCTGATGCGGTCGGTTGCGAAGGAAGCAGCCGCGCGGGGCATCCGGGTGAACACGCTGCACCCCGGTCCGGTGGCCAACTCGTTCCAGTCCGGCCTTGAGGATCGGCTGGGCCAGGTGCTCGGCCGGGACGCCACCGAGTTCTTCGACGAGCAGATCCCGCTGGGCCGGCACGCCCAGCCCGAGGAGATCGCCCGCGCCATGCTCTACCTGGCGTCCGCGCAGAGCAGTTTCACCACCGGCAGCACACTGGTCGTGGACGGCGGAATGAGCGGCTGACCAGCGCGGTCCACACGGGACACCAGGCGCCCGGGGGTGAACCTTCGGCCTTGGATCACCCGCCCGGCGCCGAGCAGCGGTGCCCTCGGCAGGATTTGAACCTGCGACCAAGAGCTTAGAAGGCTCCTGCTCTTTCCGCTGAGCTACGAGGGCGTGTCCGGACGCGACGCCCCGCACAAACGCAGGGTATCCGTCCCGTACGGCTACATCGTTCAGCGGCGCTGGGACGTTTCCGCAGCCATCCGGTCGAGTGATCGCTCCCGGTTCCGCGGTTGTTACCGTCCACCGGAGAGTCCGGCAAAGTGGACAAACGGTCACGCTGAGTGTATCCGCCCGTTCGGCCCAACCACTGCGCCCGTCGGGTTCATTACCGTGGACGAAGATCAGTAAGGGGGAGCCCAGGTGCGGAATGCGCGCAGCGTGGCCGTGTTCATCGTGTTCGCCCTCAACGGGGTGCAGCTGGGCTCCTGGTCCGGCCGGGTGCCCGCGCTGGCCAACCAGGTCCACGCCGGCCCCGGCGGCCTCGGCCTGGCCCTGCTGGGCACCAGCATCGGGCTGATCCTGGCCGCCCCGTTCGCCGGGCGGCTGTGCGCGCGGTTCGGCGGCCGGTGGGTGGTGGTCTCCAGCGCCGTCCTGGTCAGCCTGGTGCTGCCGCTGCTGGGCCTGGCCACCTCGATCCCGCTGCTGGGCGGCGCGTTGTTCCTGCTCGGTGCGGCCGCGGGCATGCTCGACGTGTCCATGAACGTGCTGGCCGTGGCCGTGGTGCGCGGCCTTGACCGGCCGCTCATGCCGGTGTTCCACGCCGCCTACAGCTTCGGCGGGCTGGCCGGTTCGCTGGGCGCCAGCCTGGCCGCGCAGGCCGACTGGTCGCCGTTCCGGCAGTTCCTGGTGGTCGCCGGGGTCAGCCTGGCCGGGGTGCTCGCGGTGACCCGGGGCATGCCCGGCGCCCGGCCCGAGCCCGGACAGCGGGCCGCCCGCAAACCCACGATCGCACCCATCCGGCGGCGGGTGCTGTGGCTGCTGGCCATCGTGGCGCTGTGCTCGGCCGTCGCCGAGGGGTCCTGTTCGGACTGGTCGGCGCTGTTCCTGGTGCGCGAACGCGGCCTGGCTCCGGCGACCGCGGCCACCGGCTACGCCGCGTTCAGTATCGCGATGGCCCTGTTCCGGCTGTTCGGCGAACGCTGGGAGCGCCGCTGGGGCCCGCACCGGCTGGTCGCCTCCGGCGGGGTGCTGGCCGCCGCCGGCTTCCTGGCCGCCGCGTCGATCCCCTGGTGGGGGGTGGGGTACCTGGGGTTCGTGCTGGCCGGGGCCGGGCTGGCGTTCGCCTTCCCGGTCGCTCTCGGCCTGGCCGGTGCGGCCGGGCGGCGGGCCGACGGGCACGGCGGCGAACACGAGCTGGGTTTCGTCACAACCATTGCCTACGGCGGATTCCTGGCCGGTCCGCCGCTGATCGGCTTCGTCGCCCAGGCCTCCAACCTGGCCGTGGCGCTGGGCATGGTCGGGTTCATCGCGCTGGCCATGGCGCCCGCCGTGGTCATCGCCCGCCGGGCCCGGGACAAGGAGGTGGCCCAGGTCACGGCCGTGGTCGGCGGATAGCCGCCGAACGCGCCCGCTTAGTCTGATGGGGTGCCCCCGGACGTTGTCACCCGACGTGGCCGCGCCGCCCTCACCCCGCTGCTCGTGGTGTGTGGCGCGCTGGCCGCGATCGTCGCCGCCGGCCTGACCGTGGCCTCCGGCGGGCAGAACTATGCCGCGCTGGGCCTGCCCGACGCCGGACCGGTCACCGAGGACGGCCTGGCCGTGCTGAGCGTGCTCACCGAGGTCGGTGCGGCGGTGTGCATCGGTTCCCTGCTGCTGGCCGCCTTCCTGGTGCCGCCGCGGCCCGGTTCGAGGGTGCTGGCCGCGGATGGCTACGCGGCGGTCCGGACGGCCGGCTGGGCGGCGCTGGTGTGGTGCGTGAGCTCGCTGCTGACCGTGCCGTTCACCGCGGCCGACGCGCTGGGCCGCCCGGTCTACCGGCTGACCACCGACGCCATGTTCCCACTGGTGTTCCAGCTCGATCAGCCCCGCGCCTGGCTGCTCACCGCGGGCATCGCGCTGGTCCTGGCCATCGCCTGCACGCAGGTGCTCACCTGGGGCTGGTCGGTCACGCTGTGGCTGGTCGCGCTGGCCGGACTGCTGCCGCTGGCCGCCACCGGCCACTCCTCGGCCGGCGGCTCGCACGACATCGCCACCGACAGCCTGCTCTACCACCTGGTGGCCGCCGCGCTGTGGGTCGGCGGCCTGGTCGCGCTGCTCGCGCACGCCCGCCGCGGCGGCGCGCACCTGCCGCTGGCCACCCGCCGGTTCTCCGCGCTGGCCGCGGTGTGCTGGCTGGTCATGGCCGTCTCCGGCGTGCTCAACGCGATGGTCCGGATGTCGCCGGGAGACCTGTTCACCACTACCTATGGCCTGCTGGTGCTGGCCAAGATCGTGGCCCTGCTGCTGCTCGGGGTGCTGGGCTACCTGCAACGGCAACGCTCGGTGCGGGCGCTGCTGGCCGGAAAGGGCAGCCGCGAACTGCTCCGGCTGGCCGGGGTGGAGCTGCTGGTCATGTTCGTGACCATCGGCGTTGCCGCCGCGCTGTCCCGCACCGCCCCGCCGGCCGCCGACGCCAGCGCCCCCAGCCTGGTGGCCAGCCAGATCGGCTACGACCTGCCCGGCCCGGCCACCGCGGCCCGGCTGCTGTTCGACTGGCGCTTCGACCTGGTCTACGGCGTGCTGGCCATCCTGCTCGCGGTCAGCTACTCCTTCGGTGTGCGCCGGTTGCGCGTCCGCGGCGAGCACTGGCCGGCCGCGCGCACCACGGCCTGGCTGCTCGGCTGCCTGCTGGTGCTGCTGGCCACCTCATCCGGCGTCGGCCGGTACGCCCCGGCCGTGTTCAGCGTGCACCTGGCCGCGCACCTGACGCTGAGCCTGCCCGCGACTGCGTTGCTGGTGCTGGGTTCCCCGGTCACCCTGGCGCTGCGTGCCCTGCCCGGCAACGACCAGCCCGGCCCCCGGGAGTGGCTGGTGGCGTTCGAAAGCTCGGCGCCGCAACGGTTCCTGACCCATCCGGTGGTGGCCCCGGTGCTGTTCGCCGGCTCGTTCTACGGCCTGTACACCACCGGATTGTTCGGTACCGCACTGAACTACCACTGGGCCCACCTGGCCATGAACGCGCTTTTCCTTGTGGTGGGCTGCGTTTTCCACCGCGCGGCGATCCGGCACCGCTGGCTGTGGGCCGCCGTTGTGCCCTTCCTGGCGCTGTTCGCGGTGCTGCTGCTGACCGCGAACACCGCCGTGGGCGCGACGTTCTACACCTCGCTCGGCCTGCCCTGGCTGACCAATCCCCTTGCCGACCAACGACTCGGCGCCTGGATCGCGTTGGTCGCCGGGGTGGTCGTGCCGCTGGTGCTGCTGGCCGGACGGCCGCGCGTCACCCCTCGTGCCGACGCGCAACCGACCGTGCCCCAACCGAAACAACCCGTATCATCCACTGTGGACTGATCAGCCCGGACGACGGAACCCGATCACCGCAAGGGTGGAACCGACCGAAGCCAGGATGACGCTGGCGAGCAGTGCCACCAGCACCCCGTTGCCCACTGGCAAATTCAGCGCCAGATCCCGGGCCGCGTTCACCGCTGAGGTCATCGGATTCACCTTGGCCACCGCCTGCAACCAGCCGGGCAGACCGGTCACCGGCACGTACGCGCTGGAGGCGAACATCAGCGGGAACATCAGCAGAAAACCCACCATCTGCATGATTTCCGCGTTGCGCAGCCAGGCCGCCGCGGCCAGGAAGATCCAGCCCAGTGCCCAGCCGACCAGCAGGCCCAGTGCCCACGCGGCCAGCACGCCGAGCACGCCGCCTGCGGGGTTGAAGCCGAACAGCACGGTGCCGAAGACCAGCATCAGCAACAACTGCACCGCGGTGCGCACCACGTCGGACACGCTGCGCGCCACCAGAACCGAACCCAGCGCGATGGGCAGCGACCGGAACCGGGCCAACACCCCGTTCTTCATGTCGGTCACCAGCCCGACCCCGGACTGGATGGCCGAACCCATCGCGGTGTTCACCAGGATCGCCGGCATCAGGTAGTTGATGTAGCCGCCGACGCCGTGCGGAAAGCTTGGTGTGTCGGCGATGCTGCGGAAGATCTGGCTGAACAACAGCAGCATCACCAACGGCTGCAACAAGCTGAAGATCACCATGCGCGGGTCGCGCACGACGGCCCGTAACGAGCGACCGGCCAGCACCATGATCTGGGTGCCGATGCTCGCGCCGTGCCAGGACCCGGCGTTCTCGTCGTGCGACGTTGGCGCGCTGACGGTCGTGATTGTCGTGGTCATCGAAGCTCCGATTCTCAGGCCGCGTCGGCCAGGGTGAGATAGACGTCGTCCAGCGTGGGTTCGGTCAGCGCCAGTTCGCCGACCTCGATGCCCACCTCGTCCAGCGCGCGGACCACCACGGCCAGTTCGGCCGAGCGCTCCACCGGTGTGGTGATCGCGTGCCGGGCCTCGTCGCGCACGGGGGCCAGTCCGGCCCGCTTCAGCGCGGCCACCGCGTTCTCGGCGTCGGTCGGCTCGGCCAGGGTGACCACCACGGTCCGCTTGCCCACCTGCGCCTTGAGTTCGGCCGCGGTGCCTGCGGCGACCACCTTGCCCGCGGACAGCACGGTGATCGAGTCGGCCAGCCGGTCGGCCTCGTCCAGGTACTGGGTGGTCAGCAGCACCGTGGTGCCGTCGCCGACCAGGTTCTCCACGATCTCCCACATGCCGATCCGGCTGCCCGGGTCCAGCCCGGTGGTCGGTTCGTCCAGGAAGATCACGTCCGGCCGCCCGACCAGGCTGGCGGCCAGATCCAGCCGCCTGCGCATGCCGCCGGAGTAGGTGCGAGCCGGGCGCCGGGCGGCGTCGGTCAGCCCGAACACCTCCAGCAGTTCGACGGCGCGGGCTCGGGCCTGCCGGCCGCTGGCGCCCAGCAGCCGGGCGATCAGCACCAGATTGTCCACGCCGGACAGTTGCTCGTCCACGGCGGCGAACTGGCCGGTCAGCCCGATCCGGGACCGCACCTGCCTGCCCTGGCTGCTCACGTCGAACCCGGCCACCCGGGCGGTGCCTGCGGACGGCGGCAGCAGGGTGGTGAGCACGTTGACCAGGGTGGTCTTGCCCGCTCCGTTGTGGCCGAGCAAGCCGAGCACGCTGCCCCTTGGCACCGCGATGCTCACCTCGTCCAGGGCGCGCACCGAGCCGAAGCTCCGGCTCACCCGTTCCGCTTCGATCATCAGCTCAGTCATTGTCTTCCTTGGTGGCTCGCAGGATTCCGTGCAGGAACAGGTCGACGATCTCGGCCGGTTCGGAGATGCTGGCGCCCAGCCCGGCCCGCTGCATCCGGCCGGCGAAGGCCAGGCCCAGCAGCATTCGCGCGGCCAGTTCCGGGTCGATGCGCACCGGATCGGTGGCCGGGTCGATCAGCCCGGCGATGGCCCAGCTGACCCGGGTGAAGCCGGCGGGCGGCCCGGGTTCGCGGTCCTTGTGGTCCGGGTCCGCGTCCCGTGGGTCGATGCCCGCGGCCTGCAGCGCCTGGGCCACCGCCCAGAGCCGGGCCTGGTAGTCGTTGGCGTAGCCGATCGCCTTGGTCAGCCGCTGCGCCAGCGGCAGCGCGCGATCCACGGCCTCGATCAGGTTGGCCTCGGTCTCGGTGTCCAGCGCGGTGTGCAGGCAGGTGAGCAGCAGTTCGCGCTTGTCCTTGAAGACGCGGAACACGGTGCCCTCGGCGATGCCGGCGGCGGTGGCGATCTGACTGGTGGTCACGTTCGGGCCGTGCTCGATGAGCAGCGGCAGGGTGTACGCGACGATCGCGGCGCGGCGCAGCTCGGCGTTCATCGCCGGGGCGCGCTGCCGGTGCGCGTGAGGTGCGTGAGGTGACTGCATCTGCATAGCTTCGAGTGTATGAGTGAGTGCTCACTCACGTCAATGAGTGAGCACTCACTCATTGACGTGGTCTCGCTTACAGCCGAGACCGGGCGCGCCCGGACCTGGCACGGTCGCGCCCGGATCGGCTCAGTCGTGCGGGATCTCGATGTGCGCCTCGGTGCCGCCGCCCGGCCGAGGCGCCAGCCAGGCCCGCCCGGCGTGGGCCAGCGCCACCTGCCGCACGATCGCCAGGCCCAGCCCGGAACCCGGCATCGACCGCGCCTCCGCGGTCCGGTGGAACCGCTCGAACACCCGCTCCAGATCGGCCACCGGCACGCCGGGCCCCCGGTCGGACACCACCACCTCGGCCAGCCCGTGCCAGCGGCGCACCTCGATCAGCACCGGCTCGCCCCTGGGGCTCCACTTGGCCGCGTTGTCCAGCAGGTTGAGCACGGCCCGCTCCAGAGCCAGCCGCTGCCCGGTGACGTGCGCCGGACTGTCGGTCAGCCGGAAGGTCACCTCCGGGGTGCGCGCCCGGGCCCGCACCACCGCCGCCCGGGTCACCTCGGCCAGATCCAGCTCGGCCGGTTCCTCGGCGCTGTTGGGGTCCTTGGCCAGCTCGACGATCTCCTCGATCAGGTGATCCAGCTCGCGCATCTGGGCCTCGATGTCGGTCAGCAACCGGTCCCGGTCATCCGGCTCCAGCCGCCGATCCGGATTCCGCTCAGCGCGCAACAACAGGTCCACATTGGTGCGCAGGCTGGTCAGCGGGGTGGCCAGCTCGTGGTTGGCGTCCTCCACCAGCTGCCGCTGCGCCTCCCGGGCCAGTCCCAGCGCGGTCAGCATCTGGTTCACGCTGCCGGCCACGCTGGCCACCTCGGAGATCTCCCGTGGCGTGATCGGCACCGCGGTGGCCAGGTCCTGCGTCTCGGCCACGTGCGCGGCCGCGGCCGCCACCCGATACACCGGCCGCAGCCCGGCCACGGTCAGCCCGTAGCCCAGCGCGGCCGCGATCACGATGCCGATCGCGTCGGCCACGCCCAGCAGCACCCCGAAGTTGGTGGTCGTGGTGTCCACATCGGTCAGATCATCGGCAAGCTGCACCGCGTCCCCGCGGGCGGAATGCATGGTCAGCATCAGGTAGTGCACCTTGTCCACGTGCACGTCCCGCAGGATCGGCCCGGAGTCGCCCACCGAGACCGACACGTCCTGGGCCGACACCGGCAGCTTGGCCGTCTGGAACACCGGCTGCCTGCTGCTGCCGTTCGGATACACCACCCCGAACAGCGTGCTCACATCCGATTTCACCCAACTGGGTGGAGATTGCAGCCGGGTCGGATCGGTGTGCTTGGCCAGCGTGGTGGCCTGCTCGTACAGGTCGCTCTGCACCTCCGAGCGCAACTGATCACGCAGCAGCAGCCACGCCGCGACGGACACGCCGATCACCGCGATGGCCACCGCGGCGGCGGTCACCACGGTCAGCCGACCGCGCAGCGTGGGGCGCCTCACCGCAGGTCCGCCCGGTCGAACCGGGCGCGCCGGTTCATGGTGAATCCGCCTGACGAAGTACATACCCGACCCCGCGGACGGTGTGCACCAGCCGCGGCTCCCCCTCAGCTTCCAGTTTTCGACGCAGGTATCCGATATAGACGTCGAGACTGTTGGATCGGTTGCCGAAGTCGTATCCCCAGACTTCGAGAAAAAGCACCGATCGGGTGACGACCCGCCCGACGTTGCGCAGCAGCACGGTCAGCAGATCGAACTCGGTCCTGGTCAGCTCGATCGACCGGGAGCCGCGGGTGATGGTGCGGTCGGCCAGGTTCACCGTCAGATCGGCGAAGGACAGCGACTCCGGCACCGCCGGATCGGCCCGCCGCAGCAGCGCCCGGACCCGGGCCAGCAGTTCCTCCAGCGCGAACGGCTTGACCAGGTAGTCGTCCGCGCCCGCGTCCAGGCCGGCCACCCGGTCGCCCACGTTGCGCCGCGCGGTGAGCATCAGCACCGGCACCGAATCACCGCCGATGCGCAGCCGCCGGCAGGTCTCCAGCCCGTCGATGCCGGGCATCATCACGTCCAGGATGACCACGTCGGGCCGGCTGGTGCGCACCGTGTCCAGCGCGCTGAACCCGTCCTCGGCCAGCTCCACCTGGTAGCCCTCGAACCGCAGGCTGCGGCTGATGGACTCGCGGACCGCCGGCTCGTCGTCGACAACCAGAACTCGCATTCGCCCATCCTCGCAAAAGTTATCCACAGGCCGGCGCCGACCGCCCCACGGACCCCTCGGCCGCGGGCAGGCTGGACGTTGTCAATGAACCGCGCCGACGGTCGGCGCGGGCGAGCTGATGGGAGTAGTCAAGATGGACACGATGGTGATCGGCAACCTCTGCGGGGATCCGAAGCTGCGCCAGACCCGCCGGGGCGACCGGCCGATGGCCCGGTTCACCGTGGCGGTCAACCGCTGGCGCCGGGCCGGGGACGAGCTGGTGGCCTGCCCCCCGGTGTTCCACCGGGTGATCTGTCACGGTCCGCTGGCCGAGAACGTGAACAACTCGCTGCGCAAGGGCATGGAGGTGCTGGCCGTCGGCCAGTTCGTGGACGACAGCTACGACGACGATCGCGGCGAGCGGCGCAACCTGATCGCCCTGGAGGCCAGGACGATCGGGCCCGGGCTGCGCTGGGCCACGGCGGCCGTGGTCAAGGCCGAACGGGCCGATGATCAGCGCGGATCGCCCCCCGGCGAGCCCGAGTCCGGGCCTGAGGCGGCCCTGACCGGCCAGGAGCCCGAACTGGCCCGGGCGGGGTGATCATCACCAGGCTCGGCAAGCCCGGTTCGCCACGCCCATAGCTGACTCCGGACGGACGCATTCCTGGTAACCGACGTACGCGGCCTCTGGTCACGCAACTACGATCGCGACCATGGCCGAGTTCATCTACACCATGAAAAAGGCGCGCAAGACGCACGGGGACAAAGTCATCCTCGACGACGTCACCACCGCGTTCCTACCCGGTGCGAAGATCGGTGTCGTCGGCCCCAACGGAGCCGGCAAGTCGACCGTGCTCAAGATCATGGCGGGTCTTGACCACCCCAGCAACGGCGAGGCGTTCCTCTCGCCCGGTTACTCCGTCGGCATCCTCCAGCAGGAGCCGCCGCTCAACGAGGACAAGACCGTGCTCGGCAACGTCGAGGAAGGCGTCGGCGAGATCATCGGGAAGCTGCACCGCTTCAACGAGATCGCCGAGAAGATGGCGGTCGACTACTCCGACGAGCTGATGGAGGAGATGGGCGCGCTCCAGGAGGAGCTCGACCACGCCGACGCGTGGGACCTGGACTCGCAGCTGGAGCAGGCGATGGACGCGCTGCGCTGCCCCCCGCCGGACGCGGAGGTCGACAAGCTCTCCGGTGGTGAGCGTCGCCGGGTGGCGCTGTGCAAGCTGTTGCTGTCGAAGCCCGACCTGCTGCTGCTGGACGAGCCCACCAACCACCTGGACGCGGAGAGCGTGCTGTGGCTGGAGCAGCACCTGGCCAGTTACGCGGGGGCGGTGCTGGCGGTCACCCACGACCGGTACTTCCTGGACAACGTGGCCGAGTGGATCATGGAGGTCGACCGCGGCCGGGTCATCGGGTACGAGGGCAACTACTCCACGTACCTGGAGAAGAAGGCCGAGCGGCTGGCCGTGCAGGGCAAGAAGGACGTCAAACTGCAGAAGCGGCTCAAGGACGAGCTGGCCTGGGTCCGGTCCGGAGCCAAAGCGCGGCAGGCGAAGTCCAAGTCGCGTCTGGCCCGCTACGAGGAGATGGCCGCGGAGGCCGAGCGCACCAAGAAACTCGACTTCGAGGAGATCCAGATTCCGCCGGGGCCGCGACTGGGCAGCGTCGTGGTCGAGGTGGACAAGCTGCGCAAGGGCTTCGGCGACCGGGTGCTGATCGACGGCCTGTCGTTCAGTCTGCCGCGCAACGGCATCGTCGGGGTGATCGGCCCCAACGGGGTCGGCAAGACCACGCTGTTCAAGACCATCGTCGGTCTCGAAGAGCCGGACGCGGGCAGGGTCACCATAGGCGAGACGGTGAAACTGTCCTATGTGGACCAGAACCGGGCGGGAATCGACCCGAAGAAGAACGTGTGGGAGGTGGTGTCGGACGGGCTGGACTACATCCACGTCGGTCAGTCCGAGATGCCCTCGCGCGCGTACGTGAGCGCGTTCGGGTTCAAGGGCCCGGATCAGCAGAAGCCCGCGGGCGTGCTGTCCGGTGGTGAGCGCAACCGGCTGAACCTGGCGCTGACCCTGAAACTGGGCGGCAACCTGATCCTGCTGGACGAGCCCACCAACGACCTGGACGTGGAAACCCTGGGATCGCTGGAGAACGCGCTGGAGGAGTTTCCCGGCTGTGCGGTGGTCATCTCGCACGACCGGTGGTTCCTCGACCGCGTGGCCACCCACATCCTGGCGTGGGAGGGCACCGACGCGAACCCGGCGGCGTGGTTCTGGTTCGAGGGCAACTTCGAGGGCTACGAGGCGAACAAGATCGACCGGCTCGGGCCGGACGCCGCGCGCCCGCACCGGGTCACTCACCGCAAACTGACCCGGAGCTGAGCGGGACCCCGGCTTGGCGTCGATGGGCGGGACGCGGGGGAACCTCGATGCAGGTGCGATCATCGGACCTGCATGGTCGTTGCGTTGGCAGGCACCGGAAATGGCACTGGCCATGGCTGACCGGGCGCTCGCCGCGGCCGGTCCGGACGACGAGCGGGCGCGGCTGCGAGCCGAGGTGATCGCGGTGTCCGCGTCCTGCCGGCTGGGCCGGCACCTGCAGGTGGTGGACCGGGCGATCGCCGGGATCCGGTTGGCCGAGCAGCAGGCGGACGCCCCCGCGTCCGCCATGCTGCGGGCCGAGCTGGCCGGGTGCGCCCGGGCGGCCGGGCTGCCGTTGGTCGGCGCGGTCGTGCTGCGCCCGCTGCTGTCCGCCCCGCCCGCCACCCCGGCCCTGCGTGCCGCCGCACTGGTGCAACTGGTGGGCTGCCTGGCCCACCTGGACTCCCGCCGCGAGGTGGACGACGCGCTGGCCGAGGCCGATCAGCTCTACGCCGAGGACGGTGAGGTCGGCGCCGATCCGGCGGTGGTGCTGCGGGTGCTGCTCCGTGCGGTGGCCTCCGGCGTGCACCGCAGGCGCGGCGACGCCCGGGCCGCGCTGCTGGCCGCGGAGGAAGGGGCCGAGCTGATCCTCGGCCTCACCAGCCCGTCGGCCGACAGCGGCCAGGCGGCGGCGCGGGTGGCCGTGCAGCTGGTGCACGCCCTGATCAATCTGGGCCGGAACGCCGAGGCCCGCGCGGTGGCCGAGCGCTTCCTCGACGGCCCGGTCCGGGCCCCCGCCGCGGCCGCGGTCGGCTGGCTGGGCATGGCCATCGCCCTGCGCGTGCACCTGCGCGCCGGGTCGATTCCGCCCGCCCTCAACCAACTCCGCGAAACCAACGTCCTGGCCGAGCGCCACCAACTGGACACGCTGTACGCGGAAAGCATGTTCGCCCTGGCCGACGTGCACGAACGCGTCGGCGACCTGGCCGGTGCCCTGGACAGCGTCCGGGCCGGCTACACCGCGCGCATGCGCCGCTGGCGGCACGCCCAGTCCGCCCGCACCACGCTGCTGGCCGCCTTCGGCGAACCCCGCGACGTCGAAGACTTCGTCCGCCTGCTGACTCCGTCGGGCGCCGCCGCCACCGCGCGCTCGGAGTCCCGCGCCCCCGGCACCCGCCGCCGCGCCACCGACCAACCTCCAGGTGGTTTGCTGAACGTGCAAGGCGTCCGCCATCCGCTGACCACGGAGGTCGGCGCCCCCACCACCAGCCTCCTACAGGTCAGCCTGTCGGCACCCGCCGGCGCCCCGGCCCCGGAACACGTCCTGGGCACCCTGATCAGCCAGATCCGCCCCGCGCTGCCCGCCGAGGCCACGGTGGCCAAGGTCAGCGCCGCCGAATTCGCCGCGCTGCTGCCCAACACGACCCGGGCCCAGGCCGAAGCGTGGGCGGCAAGGCTGCGCGGCGCCCTGGCCACGGGCGAATGGGCCGCGCTGACCGCGGGCCTGACCGTCACCGTCCGCACCTCGGTCCTGGAGCCGGCGGCGGCGACGCCCAGCCGCCAGCTGACCCGAGCCGCGACACCATTCGCCGAAACAGGCTTCGGCAGCCAGCCCCCGCGCGCACCGGCCGCGGCGAGCCCCCCACTCATACCGGGCCTATCCGCGGCGTCCGGAGCCATTCCGGACGAACCCGGTTTCTCTGCCGCCCCAACCGATCCCCGCTCCTCATCCCCGCGAACCGCAGGCGCCGCAACCGATCCCGGTACGAGCCCCAATCCCTGGTCCGAGGCCGCCATCTCCCGGACCGCGGCCCCCGGCGCTCCGAGCTCGGCGCGGTCCCGCTCGCAATCATCGCTCGGCGAAACCGGCCGAGGCACGCACCCGGCCGCGTCGTCGCCGGGCGAAACCGGGCGCGCGGAGCCGGCCGCGGCATCACTGGCCGGGACCGGCCAAGGCGCGGAACCCGGCGCCCCCACCGCTTGGCGCTCCCAGACGAGCGCCTCCGGTGCCCTCACGCCCGCGACTCCGGGCCGGGCGGCCCGGCGCGCGGCCGCCGAGTCCGCTGCCGCGGAAGCTTCAGCCACGGAAGCTCCAGCCACACCGGAGCCTTCGGGCCGAGCCGCTCGCCGGGCGGCCGCCGAGTCTGGAGCCGCGGCAGCTCCAGCTGATCCCGCGCTGACCGGCCGTGCTGCCCGTCGAGCGGCGGCCGAGTCCGTGGCCGCCGAGTCCGTGGCCGCCGAAACTCCAGCCACGCCCGCGACTCCAGGCCGAGCCGCCCGCTGGACAGCCGGCGAGTCGGCCGCCGAAATCCCGGCAATCCCCGGCCGAGCCGCCCGCCGGGCCGCCGCGGAAACCGCGGCCGCCCCGGGCCGGACCGCCCCGAGCGAAGCCGCCCCACGAAGCTCGGCGACCCCAGAATTTCCCACCGCATCAACCAGGTCGGGCATGACAACCTCGTCCAGCGCGCTCCCACCGGTCACGTCCGAGTTCGCGACACCCGAGACCGCCACACCCACCACGTCCGAGGCCGCCACTCCCGAGTTCACAACCCCTACCGCCCCCGAGCTGTCCGGCCAGCCGCCGGCGTCGCCCCACCCCGCCGAGCCGGCCCCCTGGTACAACCCCGCCGACCCGGCGATGCCGCCCAGCGCGTTGGAGCCGGGTTCCTCGCTCTGGGACGAATTCCCGTCGGCCACCCTCTCCGGCGAGATGCCGGAGCCGCAGACTCCGCCCGCCTGGACCGCCGTCACCCCGGCGGACTCCGCATCGGAGTTCCGGTACGAACCATCCCCGTGGGCCAATCAGCAGCCCTGGACCCGGTTCACCTCAGCCGCCGAAGCGGAAACATCCGGCCGGACAACGGAATCCGCGCAGCAACCCACCCCACCCGCGGAGTCCACTCACTCGGCCGACCCGTACGCCTGGACTCCCTCCACGTCGCCGGAACCCGAAACTCCCACCCGGTCGCGGGAATTCACCTCCTCCGCCGACCCGGCGGCTTGGTCCCGGTTCGGCACCTTCGAGGAAGCCGCCACGCTGGAGCACCAGACTCTGGGCCAGGCAACGGAATCCGCCATCACCGACCAGCCCGCGCAATCCGGAACCGCGCCCGGTCCGGCGGTATGGAGCCGGTTCGCCTCGTCGCTGGAACCCACGCCGTCGCTGGAACCCACGGCCGGGACGACCGATCCGGCCGGTTCGCTCGACTGGAGTCGGTCCTCGACCTCGCCGCGAACCCCCGCCTCCGGCGGCGCGGAAGGCCCGCAGCCAACGGACGAACCCGCACGACCGGCCGACTCCGAAGCCGGGAAGCCCGCCTCGGGCGCGAGCGAATCCGCGCCCTCGGCTCCCGGCCAGCCCTTCCCATCGAGTGAAACCGTTTCGTGGGCCCGATTCGCTGACGCGGTGCAGGCGGCGGCATCCGGTCAGCCGGAGCCGTGGGCCCGGTTCGCCCCGGCCGACCCGCCCGCCCGGGGCGCAGGCGCGACGGCAACCGGCGAGGCAGGAAAGCCTTCCAGCACTGAGAAAGCGGCGGAATCGGCCGGTGCGGGGGAGTCCACCTCGGCGGGGCAGTTCACGGCGCCCGCCTCGGCTGCCGGTTCGTCGGAATCCGCGCCGTGGGATCGGTTCGGCGGGGCCGGAGAAGCGGCGGAGTCGTCCGGAACGCCTGCCGCCTCCCCGGATCGGGCGTCGCGCCCCAAACCGACCTTCACCCGGGTCGACCCCACGACCGGCGCGCCATCGGATTCTCGTGGTTCCGGCGCGGCCGAGCCGCGCGAGAGCTGGGGGATTCCGGCGCCCGCATCGCCGTGGGCAACCGCCGCCGAGCCGCCGCCCGCACCGCGCGACGCGTGGTCGTCGATGCCTGACCCGAGCTCGTTGGAGCTCCCGTCGTTGCGCGGCCGAACATCGCAGCCGACTCCGCAGCCGACTCCGCAGCCGACTCCGCAACCGACGGAGCAACCGGAGCCGACCCCCGAAGCGTCACCCGAACCCACCACCGATCCGGCGTCGCGGCACAGCGCGCTCGAGGAAGAGACGCCGACCCGATCCTTGCTGGCCGACCTGGATGTCCGGGCCGGCAGCGGCGGACGGCGGCGCGCACCCGAACCCGACGACCCAGCCCGCAGCTCGACGAACCCCGACGCGGCCGCTGCTGGTCCGGGAAGCTTCGGCTCGCCCGGGATCGTGGCCGGCGCGGGAGGTTTCGGCTCGCCCGCGACCGCGCCTGGCCGGGAAATCTTTGGCTCGGCCGCGCCGGGTGCGGGAACCGGCGGGCGTCGTCGTGCGCCGGAACCGAACGCGAGCGGGTCCGGGCAGCCGGATGCCGGTGGCGCGGGCCCGATGGCTTCGGGGAGCGGCGATACCGCTGCGCAGCCGGGCGGCGCTCGCCGTTCGAGCGCCGCCGGACCGGCTCACGATCCAACCGTGGGGACTGCTGGAGCCGCGGGGCTGACGTACGGTCCGAACGTTGGAGCCGCTGGCGGTACAGCGGAAGCGCGGGCCGAATCCGAGCTGGCCAGGCCCGCAACCGGGGCCGAGTCGGCGACGGCGAGCCAGCGCGCGCGCACGATTGCCGGAATTCTGGCCAGCGAGGGCACAGAACCGGTCGCCGGGGTCGGCGAAGAGGGCAGTGCCGCGACCGATGACGCGCCTGGCGGGCGTCGCCGGGCCGTGCCGGGAACCGATGACGCGCCTGGCGGGCGCCGCCGGGCCGCGCCGGGAACCGCTGGCGGCTACGGCGCCCCGGCGACCGGAGCCACGGGCGAGACAGCCTCCGGGGCGGTGGGCGGCCACGGTGCGACGGGAGTTGCGGGCGGCGAGGCTGCTGGTGGGGGCATGGGCGACCGGCGCACTGCGGCGACCGGAGCTGCGGCCACCGGAGCTGCGAGCGGGGATTCCGCCGCTGGCACCGGAATGGCTGCCCGTCGCCGCGCCGCGGCTCGGGCTTCCGGCGACGATCCGGCGGCGATGCTCGCGGCCGCCGTGCACGATCTCGCTGGGGTCACTGGGATTTCGGCCAGCGACCTCGCCGCACTGGCGGATGCGGTCGCCGCTGGAACTGCGGGTGGTGACCGCCCGGAAACCACCGGCACCGCGGGGGGCAGCCGTGCGGAAACCCCCACTGCCACTGGCGACAGCTATCTGGCCGGACCGCAGACCACTGGATTCACCGGTGGTGGCCACGCGGGAGACCCTGCCATCCCAGGTGATGCCGCCGCGCCCGATCCGGCAGCTGTCGAGAGCGCGACCGATCTCGAATCCACTGGGGTGCAAGGGTTTTCGGCCCTCATCGAGCCGTCGGGCGAGGCGCCGCCGCCCGCTCCGGTGTCGCTTGGCGGGCCCTTGGCTGGGCCGCTGGCCAGCACGCCGCCGGAAAGTCCGGTGCCGGGAGCAGCCGATCCGGATCCGGTCCCGGCTTGGACCGCGGACGTGGTTCCCCTGCTGTCCGACCGGAACCGGCCCGACCGAAGCCGGCCCGACCGAAGCCGGCCCGACCGGAACCGGCCCAACGCACCCACCCCCGCCGACCGCGACGAGGACGAGCCGACCGGACCCATCGCGGACGGGCCGCTCAGCCCCCGGGTGCCGGGGGGTGGCGCCGCTCCGTGGCAGTCGGCCGGACCGGTCGATCTGGGCTGGCTGCCTGACGTGGAACCGGCGACCGAGCCGATCCTGCCGGAATCCGAGCAAGCCCAAGCCGACGCTGCCGCGGCCACACCGCGATCCGAAGCGGCACCACAGCCGGAAACGGCACCCCGCAACGAAAGGGGCCGCCGGGCCCGGCCGCGGGAGGCCATGCGGCTGGCGGATCTGCTCACCGAGGCCCTGGTGGCCTACCAGAGCGTCCGGGACTCCGATGACGACTCCGCGCTGCGCGAGTCCGAATCCTCGCTACCCGGACCCACCTCGGTTCCCGATATCCCGGCCCTCACGCTCGGGCAGGAACTGGGCTACCGGCTCCCGCCGCGGGAGGCCGGCGAGGCGCGCCACCGCAGTCCGGACAGCGACGCCGAGTCCGACTGGGAAAACCGGCGCTGGGACCTGCCGAACTGACCTCGAACCGGCCACCCCCGCACCACCGAACCGGCCACCCCCGCAAGCACCGAACCGGGGAACCTCGCACCCACTCCACCCCCCGAACTCAGCCGATCGCCCGACTCGATCCGGGGAATCCTCGTTCTGGGTCGATTCAGTGCTCGATTCAGATGCGTGCTCGCTGGTGAGGGACTCCCCGTACCGGAAAGTGATCATTCGGCGGCATCTAGGGTAGGGGTTCGTCCGGCACGAGGAGGTGCCGAGAAGCGTGGAGCTGCCAAGAAATGACCTCGACTGGGTCCCCGTCCAGACCAGGAACGATGACCACGATGCACGGTTCGGCCAACGACCGCACGAACGACGAGCAGAAGCCGGCGAACCCGGAACAGATCCGCGACGAATTGGTCGATCGCGCCGCCGAGTTGGCCCCTGACCAGGCCGACCTGATCCGCCTCTACTACCGCTACCTCCCACCCGAGGAGGTCATCGACGATCAACCCGGCAACCTGGTCGGGCTGGTCCGATCGAACGGCAGGCTGGCGGAGAACCGGGTCGCGGGCGCCCCCGCCGTCCGGGTGGTCAACCCGACCTCGGTCGACGACGGCTGGGAGTGCCCGGCCACGGTCATCCAGGTCGTCACCGACGACATGCCCTACCTGGTCGATTCGGTGATCGCCGAGCTGACCCGCAGCGGGGTCACCGTGCAGCGGGTCATGCACCCGATCGTGGTCGTGCGCCGCGATGTCGCGGGGGCGCTGCGGGAGGTGTTGCCGGGGGCCGATCCGGAGAACCCGCCGACCGGCAGCCTGGTCGAATCCTGGATGAGCATCGAGGTCGATCTGATCACCGATGCCCAGCGGGCCAAGGAACTCGAGCCGCGGCTGGTCGGCGTGCTGCACGATGTGCGCGAGGTGGTCGAGGACACCGACAAGATGGTGATCACCGCCCGCACCCTGGCCGACAGCCTTGAGGACACCCCGCCGCCGCTGCCCGAGCAGGAGGTCACCGAGGGCGCCAATCTGCTGCGCTGGCTGGCCGGCGGTCACTTCACCTTCCTGGGCTACCGCCACTACGAGCTGGTCGACGACGCGGGCCAGCCGGCGCTGCGCTCGATCCTGGCTTCCGGCCTCGGTGTGCTGCGTCAGGACAGCCTGGCCGCGCGCAACCTCACCGCGGGCCCGGACGCGGCCGCGCACGCGCTGGCCCCCGAGTTGCTGGTGCTCACCGAGGCCAGCGCCCCGTCCACGGTGCACCGCTCGGCCTACCCCTACTACGTGGGCGTGAAGACCTTCGACGAGCACGGCAACGTCAACGGCGAGCACCGGTTCCTCGGCGTGCTCACCAGCGCCGCCCTCTACGAGGACGTGCTGGACATCCCGGTGATCGAGCGCCGGGTGCGCGAGGCCATCCACCACGCGGGCTTCCCGCTGGAGTCCTACTCCGGCCAGAAGATGCTGGACGTCATCCAGAACTACCCGCGCCCGGAACTGTTCTCCACCAACGCTCTGACCCTCTACGAGACCGCGACCGGCGTGCTGGCGCTGGCCGATCGCCGCCGGGTGCGGCTGTTCCTGCGCCGCGACCCCTACGGCCGGTTCTTCTCCTGCCTGGTCTACCTGCCCCGGGACCGGTACACCACCACGACCCGCCTTGGCATGCAGGAGATCCTGCTGGCCGAGCTGCACGGCATCCACCTGGAATACAGCGCGCGGGTGGGGGAGACCCCGGTGGCCCGGGTGCACTTCATGGTGCACACCGATCCCACCGACCAGCTCACCCCGGACGCCGGCGCCATCCAGTCCCAGCTGGCCGCCGCGGTGCGCAGCTGGGACGACCTGATGGTGGACGCGGTGCTGGCCGAGTGGCGGGCCGCGGGCAACACCGGCCAGCCGCCCACCTCGGAGACCGCCGTCGAGGTGGGCCAGCGGTTCGCCGCGGCCTTCCCGGAGGCCTACAAGGAGGACTTCCCGGCCGAGGTCGGGCTGACCGATCTGCGCCGCCTGGAGTCGCTGACCGGCGCCGGTGATCTGACCGGCTCGTTCTACCTGCCCGAGGACGCCGAACCGGGCGAGCGGCGGTTCAAGCTGTACCTGGCCGGCGGGCGGGTGACGCTGTCCCAGGTGCTGCCGGTGTTGCAGCGGATGGGCGTGGAGGTGCTCGACGAGCGGCCCTACGAGATCACCCGCGGGGACGGCACCCAGTGCTGGGTGTTCGACTTCGGCCTGCGGGTCGATCCGGCCACCCTGGAGCAGTTGGCCGAGGAGGACCTGGCCGACCTGCGCACCCGGTTCCAGGACGCGTTCGCCGCGGCCTGGCGCGGGGACGCCGAGATCGACCGGTTCAACGCGCTGGTGCTGCGGGCCGGCCTGGACTGGCGGCAGGCCAGCATTCTGCGCGCCTACGCCAAATACCTGCGCCAGGCCGGCACCCCGTACAGCCAGGACTACATCGAGGACGCGGTGCTCGGGCACACCGAGATCGCGACCGCACTGGTCCGGCTGTTCGAGTCCCGGTTCGACCCGGGCATCCCGGCCACCGAGCGCGCGGTCACCATCGAGTCGCTGACCACCCGGATCGCCGAGCTGATCGACGAGGTGATCAGCCTGGACTCCGACCGCATCCTGCGCAGCCTGCTGACCCTGGTCAACGCGACCTTGCGCAGCAACTACTTCCAGGACAAGCCGTATCTGGCGGTGAAACTGGATCCGCGGGCCATTCCGGACCTGCCGCAGCCCCGGCCGCGGTTCGAGATCTTCGTGTACTCGCCCCGGCTGGAGGGCGTGCACCTGCGGTTCGGGCCGGTGGCCCGGGGCGGGTTGCGCTGGTCCGACCGCCGGGAGGACTTCCGCACCGAGATCCTCGGCCTGGTCAAGGCGCAAGCCGTGAAGAACGCGGTGATCGTGCCGGTCGGCGCCAAGGGCGGGTTCGTGGTCAAGCGGCCGCCCGCACCCACCGGGGACCCGCAGGTGGACCGGGAGGCCTGGCTGGCCGAGGGCATCGCCTGCTACCGGACGTTCATCTCCGGCCTGCTGGACCTGACCGACAACCTGGACGCGGGCAAGGTTGTGCCGGCCGCCGACGTGGTGCGCTACGACGGCGACGACACCTACCTGGTGGTGGCCGCGGACAAGGGCACCGCCGCGTTCTCCGACATCGCCAACGAGGTGGCCGCCTCCTACGGGTTCTGGCTGGGCGACGCGTTCGCCTCCGGCGGCTCGGCCGGTTACGACCACAAGGGCATGGGCATCACCGCCAAGGGCGCGTGGGAGAGTGTGAAGCGGCACTTCCGCGAGCTGGGCGTGGACACCCAGGCCGAGGAGTTCACCGTGGTCGGCGTCGGGGACATGTCCGGCGACGTGTTCGGCAACGGGATGCTGCTGTCCGAGCACATCCGGCTGGTGGCCGCGTTCGACCACCGGCACATCTTCCTCGACCCCGACCCGGACGCGGCGGCCTCGTTCGCCGAGCGGCAGCGGATGTTCGCGCTGCCCCGCTCCTCCTGGGACGACTACGACCGCACGCTGATCAGCGAGGGCGGCGGGGTGTGGCCGCGTACCGCCAAGTCCATTCCGGTCAGTCCGCAGGTGCGGGCCGCGCTCGGGCTGGGCGAGGACGTGGTGAAGCTGGCCCCGGCCGAGCTGATGCGGGCGGTGCTGCTGGCCCCGGTGGATCTGTTGTGGAACGGCGGCATCGGCACCTACGTCAAGGCCACCGCGGAAACCCACGCCGAGGTGGGCGACAAGGCCAACGACGCGATCCGGGTCAACGGCGCGGATCTGCGGGTGCGAGTGGTCGGCGAGGGCGGCAACCTGGGCCTGACCCAGCGCGGCCGGATCGAGTTCGCGAAAACCGGCGGCCCCCGGCACACCGGCGGCAAGGTCAACACCGACGCGCTGGACAACTCCGCGGGCGTGGACTGCTCCGACCACGAGGTCAACATCAAGATCTTCACCGATCACCTGGTCCGCGAGGGCCGGCTGGAGCACGACCGGCGCAACGAGCTGCTGGTGGAGATGACCGACGAGGTCGGCCGGCTGGTGCTGGCCGACAACTACAGCCAGAACACCGTGCTCGGGGTGGGCCGGGCGCACGCGCCGGGCATGCTCACCGTGCACGCCCGGCTGGTCGCCCGCCTGGAGGCCGAACACGGCCTGGACCGGGAACTGGAGGCGCTGCCCAGCGCGGCGAAGTTCCGGGAGATGGAGAAGACCGGGGAGGGGCTGACCTCGCCCGAGTTGGCCACCCTGCTGGCGCACGTCAAGCTGGCGCTCAAGGAAGCGGTGCTGGCCAGCGATCTGCCGGACATGGAGGCCTTCGCCCGGCGGCTGCCCGAGTACTTCCCGCACCAGCTGCGCGAGCGGTTCGGCGACGCCATCGGCGCGCACCCGCTGCGCCGGGAGATCATCTCCACCGTGCTGGTCAACGAGGTCGTCGACGGCGGCGGGGTGTCCTACGCGTTCCGCCTGGTCGAAGAACTCTCGGCCAGCCCGACCGACGCGGTGCGGGCGTTCGTGGTGGCCAGCCGGGTGTTCGACCTGCCCTCGCTGTGGCGGGACATCGAGGCGCTGGACAACAAGGTCCCCACCTCGGTGACCGACCGGATGGTGCTGGAGTCGCGGCGGCTTCTGGACCGGGCCTCCCGCTGGCTGCTGTCCAATCGGCCGCAGCCCATCGCGGTGGGCGCCGAGCTGGCCCGGTTCGCCGACGTGGTGGCCGAACTGGCCCCCCGGGTGCCCGAGCTGCTGCGCGGCGAGGAGCGGGCGGCCGCGGCGGCGGACGCGGCCGAGCTGGTCGCCCAGGGCGTGCCGGAGGAGCTGGCCCGGCGGGTGTCCACGCTGCTGGACACGTTCGTGCTGCTGGACATCACCGAGGTGGCCGAACTGGGCGAGCGGGACGCCGGACTGGGCGTGGAGCGCAGCCACATCGAGACCGCCGAGCTGTACTACACGCTGTCCGCGCACCTGGGCATGGAGCGCATGCTCAGTTCGGTCAGCGAGTTGCAGCGGGGCAACCGGTGGCACGCGCTGGCCCGGCTGGCGTTGCGCGACGATCTCTACTCCTCGCAGCGGGCCATCACGCTGGATGTGTTGCGGCACAGCGATCCCGGCGAGGACGCCCAGGCGAAGATCGCCAAGTGGGAGCAGTCCAACGCGTCCCGGCTGGCCCGGGCGCGGGCCTCGCTGTCCGAGATCAACCGGGTGGGCAGCCTGGACCTGCCCACGCTGTCGGTCGCCGCGCGGCAGATCCGCGCGATGGTCCGGCACTGAGTGGTCCGGTACTGAGTGGTCCGGTACTGACTGTCCGGCACTGACTGGAGAAGGGCGATGGCGTTGGGTGTCTACGTAGCCGAGGTGCGGCCGCGATGGTCGGACATGGACGCGTTCGGACATGTCAACCACGCGAACACGGTGACTCTGCTGGAAGAGGCCAGGGTCGAGATGTTGTTCGTGGAAGCCACCCGGCTCGGCCTGCCGGACATGGCCCGGGGACTGCTGGTGGCCCGCCTCGCGGTGGACTACCACATGCCCCTGGTCGTGAACGGCGGCGCCGTGCGGATCGAGCTGTCCGTGCGGGAGCTGCGCGCCGCCTCCTTCACCCTGGACTACACAGTCCACAGTGGACGAGCGGCCGAGGATGCCGCGGTGGCCACCGCGCAGACCCTGATGGTGCCCTACGACCTGGACCGCCAGCGCATCCGCAGGCTCACCGAGCCGGAACGGGATTTCCTGGCCGGATACCGCGTCGGAGGCAGTGGTGGCTGAGCTGCACGTGCCCGACCCGGCCGACCGGGACGACCTCGGCGCGTTCGTGGCCCGGTCGGTGCGGTTGGACGGCCAGGCCGTGGTCCGGTTGCGAACCCGGGGCGCCGAACTGGTGGACGCCTGGGTGGCCACCCCGTTCGACGTGCTGGCCACCCGCACCGTGCGGGGCCGGGTCGATCCGGCCGACATCACCGTGTCCGGCAACGAGCTGCTGGCCGCGCTGGCGGTGGTCGGCGGCGAGCGGGTGGACCCCGGTCCGCCACGGGACCTGTTGTGGCGCGCGGCATTGCCGCCCACCGAGGGGTGGGCCCTGGTGGACGAACTCCCGGTCGGCGTGGTCAGCTCGCTGGCCGACCGGGGCGTTTCGGTGGCCCGGGAGAACCCCGGCCCCAACGGGGCCGCGCCGACCTCGTTGCTGGATCAGGACGTGCTCACCGTCAGCGGCGCGGGCTACGAGGTGAAGGTGCCGATGCGGTGCCTGTTCGCCTTGTCCGGCATGGGTTTCCTGGCCGATACCGGGTCCGCCGGAGCGGACACGGTGCGGGTCACCGCGACCGATTCCTGGCTGCGCATCGATGCCCGGTTCGGCGCCGTGCTGCGCCGCAGGCACGCGCTGCTGCCGCTGCTGTTCTGAATCTTTCACCATGATCGGGAATTCGGAACCGAGAAAGAAATAGCCCTTTCGGTGGCCCGGATGGGCCATTCGGGCAAACTGAATCGGTTCGCGGAGAAACAATCTTGACGCGACCTCCCGGCGGCTCGATGGTTGACTGCACGTCGCCTCGCCGCCGGAGGTCCGCATGAGCGCCGCGCCCAATGCCGTGCCGAACGTCATGCCCCCGGATCCCGGGCTGGCCCTGCGACATCGGCGCCGCGCAGTGGTCGCCAGCACGGTCGGTACCGCGATCGAGTGGTACGACTTCTTCCTCTACGGCACTGCGGCCGCGCTGGTGTTCCCTCATCTGTTCTTCCCCGACATTTCGCCGGCCGCCGGGGTGCTCGCCTCGTTCGTCACCCAGTTCGTCGGGTTCGCCGCCCGACCGATCGGCGCGGCGATCTTCGGTCATTTCGGCGACCGCATCGGCCGCAAGACCGGCCTGATCGCGACCCTGTTGTGCATGGGCATCGGCACCGTGCTGATCGGCTGCCTGCCCGGTTACGCCACGCTCGGCGTGTCCGCCGCGGTGCTGCTCACGATTCTGCGGCTCATCCAGGGCATCGGGGTGGGCGGCGAATGGGGCGGCTCGGTGCTGCTGTCGATGGAGTGGGGCGACAGCCGCAAGCGCGGATTCATGGCCAGCTGGCCGCAACTGGGCGTGCCCATCGGCCTGCTGCTGTCCACCGGGCTGGTCAAGCTGATGAACTCGTTGGCGGGCACCGGTTTTCTCACCTGGGGGTGGCGCATCCCGTTCCTGTTCAGCATCGTGCTGATCGGCATCGGCCTGTACGTGCGGCTGCGCGTGCTGGAATCCCCGGAATTCTCCGACGTCCGCCGCACCGGTGCGGTGCTGCGGCTTCCGGTGTGGGACGCGATCAAGCGCAACTGGCGGGAAATCCTGTCCTCGGCCTTCGTGCGCATGTCCGAGCAGGCGCCGTTCTACCTGTTCATCACCTTCGTGCTCACCTACGGCACGAAGCATCTCGGCCTGGTACAAGGAGATCTGCTCAGTTACACCATGGTCGCCGCCGCGGTGGGACTGTTCACCGTGCCGTTCTTCGGCTGGCTGTCCGACCGGATCGGCAGACGCACGGTGTACGCGTTCGGCATCGCGGGCACCGCGATCTACATTTTCCCGTATTTCGGCCTGCTGAACAGCAAGGTCTCCGGGCTGGTGCTGCTGGGCATCGTGCTGTCGCTGGTCGTGCACGACGCGCAGTACGGGCCGCAGGCCGCGCTGATCGCGGAGAGCTTCGACACCGATGTGCGCTATTCCGGTGCGGGCCTTGGCTATCAGCTCGCCTCGGTGATCGCAGGCGGCCCGGCGCCGCTGATCGCCGCGGCCATCCTGTCCGCCACGGGGTCCAGCTTCTGGATCGGCTGGTACGTGATCGGTTGCGCGGTCTGCTCGGCCATCGCGCTGGTGGTGATGCCCCGGCGGGTGGCCGCCGACGACACACCGACCCCGGTGGTCGGTATCCCGGTGGCCGGAGCCGGCCCGGCCCCCCAGGAAAGCGGCTGAGCGCGCACCCGGAAAGGCGGCTGAGGGAAAGGCGGCTGAGCATCCCGGAGGGCGACTGGTTCAGACCAGCCAGACCGCCGCATCCGGCGGCAGCTGCCCGTCTCGGAGTGGCGCGCTCGCGGCCAGCACCTCGCCGTCGGGCAACGGCACCAGAGCGCCGGAGGTGTTCAGCGCGCAGACCAGCCCGCCGCCCTTGCGACGAAAGGCGAAACAGCCCGGCGGCGCGCCGTACCACTCGATCTCGTTGCCCCGCAGCGCGTCGTGCGTGTGCCGCACCTCGATGGCGTGCCGGTACAGCGACAGCATCGAGTCGGCGTCCTCCAGTTGCGCCTCCACGCTCAGCGGGCCCCACTCGTTGGGCATGGGCAGCCAGCCGCTGCGCGCGCCGGTGAAGCCGAACGGGGGCGAATCGCCCTCCCAGGGCAGTGGAATGCGCGATCCGTCCAGTTCCCGCTCGTCCGGCGGCGGAATCGGCGGATCCCAGGCCCAGTCCGGCAGTTCCACGCTGGGCAGGCCGAGTTCCTCGCCGTTGTACAGGAACACCGCGCCGGGCAGCGCCAGCAGCACCAGCGCCATCGCCTTGGCCCGGTCCAGCCCGGTGTCGCCGTCGCCGTACCGGGTGACCTGGCGCAACACGTCCGGATGGGCCAGCCGCCAGGCGGGAATGGTGTCCGGCGAACCGGTCATCGAGCGCTCGATGGCCTGGCGCATCAGGTCCGCGTCGAATTCCGCGGCCACCAGCCGGTCGTTGGACCGCAGCTGCAACTCGTCCGACGGGCCCATCGCCACCCGGGACGGATGCCGGTCCAGCACGTCGCGGGTGAGCAGATAGCCGTGCGGGTCGGGACCAAGATCCACGTGCAGCGCGTCCGCACCGAGTTCCAGCAGTTCCCGCATGGTGCGGCCCAGATCCGCGTCCCGGCCGACATAGTCGGCCACGTCCAGCATGATCCGGATGTTGTGCTCGCCCGCGTCGGCCAGCAGTTTGTCCAGCATGCCGGTGTCGTCCGGCGTGACGCCGGTCAGCTGCACCGCGTCCACGCCGAGCAGTTCCAGATAGCCCAGCCGGGAATGCAGTCCGGCCAGATCACCGAGGCCGTCGGCGTCGCCGTCGGCGAAGGAGGGCAGGAACACCTGATAGAAAATCGCGTCATGCCACCAGGTCGACTCCCCGGGTCGATCTGTCTGGAGGTCGGCTGAACGTCGCACGAGGGTCCATCCTGCCATCCTGCTCCGCACGATTCTGGTTGCTCGGCAAGATCATCCGGGCTTGGTGGTTGCGATCACAGTGCGTGGTGTCGGGTCGTGTCCGCACCGTCGCGCTGCGCGTCGGGACCTTCGGGTCAGATCCAGGCGTTCATCAGGCTCTGTGCGGCCATCTCAAGATAATCCCAGAGTTGAGTGCGCAACGGTTCGGGCACTCCGGCCTCATCCACCGCGACCTTCATACAGGCCAGCCAGGCGTCCCGCTCGATCGGGCCGATCTTGAACGGCGCGTGCCGCATCCGCAGCCGAGGGTGGCCGCGCTGGTCGGAATAGGTGTGCGGGCCGCCCCAGTACTGCATCAGGAACAGCGTCAGCCGTTCGGTCGCCGGCCCGAGATCCTCCCCGGGATACAGCGGGCGGAGCACCTCGTCGGCCTCCACCAGCTCGTAGAACTTGGTGACGATGCGGCGGAAGGTGGCCTCGCCGCCGACACTTTCGTAGAAACTCTCCGGCGTGCTCACCGCGCCATTGTTCCTCTCGCCGTTCACTCCGGGCTCACCGCCGCCGCGTGCGGGCCGATCCCGGCCTGGCCCAGCGCGGGCATGATCCGGCGGCGCAGATCCCGCTGCACCGCCCACTGCCGGCCCGGGCGCACCTTCACCGTCAGCCGCAGCATGATCGCTTCCTCGTCGAAGCGCTGCACGCCCAGCACCTTGGGCTCCTCCATCACGTCGTCGGACACCGGCGGTTGCGCCACGGCCTCCCCGGCCACCCGCTCCAACACCGATATCGCCAGATCCACGTCCGAGCCGTAGCCCACCGGCAGATCCACCACGGCCACCGCGAAGCCCTGGCTGGAGTTGCCTACCCGCTTGATCTCGCCGTTACGCACGTACCAGACGGTTCCGGTGGTGTCGCGCAGCGTGGTGATGCGCAGGCCGACCGACTCCACCTTGCCAGAGGCCGAGCCGGTGTCGATCACGTCGCCGACGCCGTACTGGTCCTCCAGCAACATGAAGATCCCGGACAGGAAGTCCTTCACCAGGTTCTGCGCGCCGAACCCGACCGCGACCCCGATCACCCCGGCCGAGGCGATGATCGGCGTGAGGTTGAAACCGAGTTCGCCGAGGATCCAGATCACCGCGATGCCCCAGACCACCAGTGAGGTGATCGACTTGAGCACCGAGCCGATGGTTCTCGCGCGCTGGGATCTTCGTTCCGAGATCAGCGGAGCGAGCGCGCCGGGCGCGCGCTCCCGCAGCGGGCGCAGGATCACCGGGACCCTGCCCCGGTCCCGGGTGAGCTTGTCGATCAGCCGGTGGGTCAGCAGCCGGACACCGAACGCGAACACCGCGATGATCACGATTTTGAGCGGTTTGGCCAGTAACCAGTTCGCCGACGCGGCCAGCCAGGTGTTGTGCGTGACCTGGTAGACGGTGTAGCACCAGGTGCCGGATTGGCTGATGCAGTCGGGGGCGCTGTTGAGCAGGTTGTCGATCCCATTCACCGGGCCGACGATAGGCCCGGGGGCCTCGGTTCCCGGTGTGGGGCGAGAGCGAATATCCTGGTCACTGCCAGAGTTCGCCGACTCCCAGTGGACCATGTGGGACACGTCACCGTTTTGGCGTGTTTTTCCAGGTCCATGTGTGGTCGACTATGGCAGCACCGGTGGAGGTGGTCGCGTGCCCGACCGACAACCGATCCCGATAGGCACTGCCCCATGGCAGGTGCCAGGGACAGGCGTGTGCCGAATGCCAGCGCCGGAGCTGGCATCCGTGCCACCTCCGGGAGAGCCTCCCGGAAGCGCCGAACGCGGTTCGTCGATGTCCTGGGGCCGCCATCGGGTGCTGCTGCTCAACGCCACCTTCGAGCCGCTCACCGCGCTGCCGTTGCGGCGCGCGGTGGTGCTGGTGGTGTGCGGCAAGGCCGAGGTACTGCACGGGGATTCGGCCGGCCTGGTCCTGCACTCCACGTCGATGACGGTGCAGGTGCCCTCGGTGATCAAACTCAGCAACTACGTGCGGGTTCCCTACCGGGCCCGGGTGCCGCTCACCCGCGCCGGACTGATGTACCGGGACCGCTATCGGTGCGCGTACTGCGGAGGCCGGGCCGACACCATCGATCACGTGGTGCCGCGCAGTCGCGGTGGCGCGCACAGCTGGCAGAACTGCGTCGCCTCGTGCGCGAAGTGCAATCACCGCAAGGCGGATCACCTGTTGTCGGAACTGGGCTGGCGGTTGCGCACGGTACCCAGCGCGCCGCGCGGGCCGAACTGGCGACTGCTGGCCGGGGTGGCCGAGGCCGACCCGCTGTGGCTGCCCTACCTGGGCGAGCCGGCTGCCTGATCTGACCGGCTGCCTGATCTGAACTGACCGGCCCGGCTGAACCGACTGACGCCGAACCCCACCGGAGCGGCCCCGCCGTTCAGGCGGTGACGCGCGTGCCCTGGCGGGTGACCCGGGTGCCCTCGCGAGTCACGCGGGTGCCGTTGGTGACCCGGGTACCGGTCCGCGCGGTGACGCGGGTGCCCTCACGGGTGACACGGGTGCCGCAGGAGGTGACTCGGGTGCCTTCGCGGGTCACGCGGGTGACCCGGGTGCCCCGGCTGGTCACGCGGGTGCCGGTGCGGGAGGTCACGCGGGTGCCTTCCCGAGTGACGCGGGTGCCCTCACGGGTCACTCGGGTGCCGCTGGAGGTGACGCGGGTGCCTTCCCGGGTCACGCGAGTGCCTTCCCGGGTGACCCGGGTGCCGTCCTGCGCGGTGACGCGGGTGCCCTCGCGGGTCACTCGGGTGCCGAGGTTGGTCACGCGGGTTCCTTCCCTGGTCACGCGGGTGCCGCTGGAGGTGACGCGGGTGCCTTCCCGGGTCACGCGGGTGCCCTCGCGGGTGACCCGGGTGCCGGAGTTGGTGACCCGGGTGCCTTCCCGGGTGGACCAGTCGGCCAGCGCGGTCACGCGAGTACCTTCGCGGGTGACGCGGGTGCCCAGCGCGGTCACCCGAGTCCCTTCACGAGTGACCCGGGTGCCCATCGCGGTGACGCGGGTACCGTCACTTTCGGTAACGGGCGAAAAACCCGAAAGAGCGAGCACGTCCACTCGGCTGGGTGCATCGACCGTGTACATACCGTGTCCTCCTGGGCTGCGTGACCGGGGAAAATGATGAAGAGGCAGGTTCGCAAGAGCCGTACAGGTGAAAAACTACGAGAATTCCTCTCCCCGGACAAGCCGCCAAACCCTGCACCATGTGCCGCCATCTGGACCGCCTGCATTTGGCCCAATCGTTGGTCTCCCTGAGTGATATTCGGGTGCGGGCCGTCCGTGCTATGAACTGGCTTGATATAGGCCGTCACCGTGGGGGGCACAGCGGTGGCCGCCAATGAGCGTGCGGCCATTCGGCCGCCGGAGCGGACGGGGTGATTCCGGTCGAACCGGACGGGGGACGTCTCGTTTCGTTGCGGTGGCTGATCGGCTCCGCGTTCGCCGCGCTGACCGGCGACGGCGTGCGGATCGCCGCGCTCCCGCTCTACACCGCGGTCAGCACGCACAGCCCGCTGGCCGCCTCCGCGGTCGCGGTGGCCGAGGTGTTGCCCTGGCTGCTGGTCGCGGTCCCGGCGGGCGCCCTGGTCGACCGGGGCCAGCCGCGGCGAATCGTCGTCACCTGCCACGCGCTGCGGGCCGTGGTGGTCGCCGCCCTGGCCGTCGCGGTGTTCACCCAGCACGCCGGGCTGCCGGTGCTCGTCGTGGTCGCCTTCCTGCTGACCTGCGGCGAGACCTTCGCCGACGCCGCCTTCCAGTCCCTGCTGGTGAGCGGTGCCGGCCCGCAACGGCTGGAAAAGGCCAACGGAAACTACGTCACCGCCGAGACCATCGGCCTGGACCTGGCCGGACCGCTGCTGGCCGGGGCGCTGTTCGCCTGGCAGCCGGCGGCCTGCTTCGCGGTCAACGCGCTGACCTATGCCACCGCGGCCGTCTGCGTGGCCCGGCTGCCACGACCGGCCCAACCGCCGCCGGGGCAGGAGTCGGCCGAACCGGGCACCGGCTTCCGCCGGGAACTGCTGGACGGCGGCCGGTTCCTGCTCGGCCATGCCGACCTGCGGTCCCTGGTGCTGGTGGTGGTGCTGGTGGCCGCCGCGGTCAGTGCGGGCAACGCGCTGCTGCCGCTGTACGCGGTGCAGAGCCTGGGGCTGCGGGCGGCGCTGGTGCCCACCGTGTGGGTGGCCCAGGCGATCGGCACCCTGCTGGTGGCCCGGCTGCTGCCCGCCCTGATCGCCCGGCTCGGCGAGGGGCGCGTGATGATGGGCACACTTCTGCTGCTCGGCGCCGGATTCGTGGTGGTCGGCCGGGCCCCGGTGGCCTGGCCGGTCTGGCTGGGCTACTTCGTGATCGGCGTCGGCTCCGGCGGCTGGAATGTGTTGTCCGCCACTCGCCGTCAGCGGCTCACCCCGGCCCCGATGATGGGCCGGGTGACCAGCAGTTACCGCATGTTGGCCTGGGGTCTGATGCCGCTGGGCGCGGCCGTGGCCGGACCGCTGGCCCGGCTGACCTCGCTCGGCGCGGTGTTCGCCCTCGCCGGCGGTCTTGTCGTTTTGGTCGCATTGGTGCTGGCCCGGCGGTTGTTCCGAGCCGCGTAGAGGCAGGTCCGGGTGCGTGCGCTCGCGGCGAGTCGGTTACCGTACTCCGCGTGACCGTCGTGCAGACCGTCCTCGTCTACGTGGTGATCCCGGCCGCCCTCTACGGCGTGATCGCCCTGCTGACGTTGTGGCCCAAGTTCGCCCGGAGTCCGCGGTATCGATCGGGGCAGGAGTGGAGCTACGAGCCGGTGTGGTGGACCGCCAACCCGGCCGGCGTGGGTCCCCATGGCACGCATGGGCACGCACACGATGACTCCGCCGCCGTGTCCACCTCGGACCAGCCGGTGAAGACCGCCCGCGGAGGTGCCCGTGGCAACTGGTGAGCAGACCCAGCAGGTGCAGGCCGCACCCGCCCACGCGGCGAGTGTCACCCCGGCCAAGCCGTCGCAGAGCAACGGCTTGGCCTACGGCGAGGCGCTGACCGTGAGCGGCCGGCTGTCGGCCGCCCGCGCGGTCAAGCCGCAGGCGCCGGCGGTGCCGTTCACCCCGGTGCAGCTGGCCCGCCTCGACGAGGCGCTGACCCTGTCCAGCCGGGAGACCGGCCTGGACTTCAGCATCTACCTCGGCGACCTTGGCGAGGACACCCGCGCCACCGCGGAGCGCCTACACGCCTCCATCGGCGCCGGCGCCACCGACGCCGTGCTGGTCGCGCTGTCGCCCGGTCAGCGGGTGCTGGAGATCGTCACCGGCGAGGAGTCGCACCGTCGGCTGGCCGACCGCGGCTGCAAGCTCGCGGTGATGAGTATGGTCGCGTCCTTCAAGGAGGGCGACCTGATCGGCGGGTTGATCAGCGGCCTGCGCATGCTGACCGACCAGGCTGGCTCCGCCCCCAAGCACTGAAGCACCAACAGAAAACCGACCGCCCGAGCGCGGGTGCCCGACCCGGGCGCCCGCGCTCGGCTGTTGTCCGGGGGTTGGCCGGGCGGGTCAGACCATGCCGAGCGCGGCGAACTCGCGGGCCAGCTCGTAGGTGTTGGCGGTGACCGTGGTCGCGCCCGCGTCCAGCGCGCTCGCGCCGTACTTGTTCAGGCCCCTCGGGTCGGCGTAGATCACCAGCGGGGTGTCCCGGTCCAGCGTGCGCACCTGCTTGACCAGCTGCAGCCCGGCGTCGGGCACGGCGCGGCCGTTCTCCACCCGGGCCATGTCCGACACGATCAGCTCGTAGCGGTGGCTGGCCAGCAGTTCCAGGCCCTGCGCGGTGCTGGTGGCCACGTCCACGTGCACGTTGTTGGCCTGTAGCCGGGCGATCTCCAGGGCGTTGGCGCCCGGCCGGTCGGCCACCCACAGCACGCCGCTGGGCTTGGGCCGCCCGAAGTTCATCGCCGGGGAGTGAGCCGGCTGCGGGGCCGGGAGATGATCCTCGTCCGGCTCGGCCTGCCGCACGCCGACGGGGGCGGCGGCGCCGTTGCTCCCCGGGACGGCGGCGTCGGGCAGCCGGTCCCAGGGCGCCGGCCCGGCGGCCAGATCCAGCGGGGGATCGCCGGTCCGGTCACCGGTCGCGGCTGGCGGCTGCACCGACACTGGCGCCGGTTCGGCCGGCGGGGTGGCCGGCTTGGCCGGTTCGGGCGCGGGCGTGCCCGGCGCGTCCGGGCGGTTGCCGCCCAGCTCGCTGATCTGCTTCTCCAGCGTGGCGACCTGCTTCTGCAGGTCGGTGATCAGCGTGGTCTGCTGCTGACTCAGATCGCTGACCGTCAACTCCTGACCGGCGATCTTCACGGTGAAGTCGCGCTGCCGGATGAGTCTGGTCAGCGGATTGCGGAACACCACGAGCGCCACCAAGACCATCAACGGCCAGAGCAGGCTCGCCACCGCGGAGATCGCGTTCGACACGACCAGGAATGCTAGCGATGACGAGCCTGCTTGTGACCGATTGGATGAAGATCCGTTACCAGCGGCTTGTCGCCGCCGCTACGACCGGTCGAATTCGCGCGCGGCCAGCGCCCGCACGATCCCGGCCCGGCCCTCCAGCACCAGCCGGCGCAGCGACGGCGGCGGCTCGGCCGAGGCCAGCCAGGCGTCCGCCGCCTCGACCGTGCCCGGCTCGACCGACCAGGCCGGGAACAGCCCCAGCACGGTCGGCTGGGCCCGCTCCGAGGACCGCCGCGCCCACACCCCGGACACCTCGGCGAAGTACCTGGCCACGTACTCGCCCAGCATCGCCTTCTGCGAGGGGTGCGAGAAGCCGGAGATGATCGCCTCGTTGACCGCGTTGGGCAGCTCGTCGTCGAACACCGCCCGCTGCCAGGCCTTGGCCTTGGCCTCGGCCACCGGCCGCAGCGCCCGGGACCGCTCGGCCTGCCGGTGCCCGGCCGAGGTCGCGTCCCGCTGCTCCTCGGCGGCGATCTCGGCCTCGCCGAGCACGCCGTGCGCGACCAGCGCGTGCAGCAGCCGCCAGCGCAGGTCGGTGTCCACGCCGAGGCCGGGCAGCGGTGCGCTGCCGTCCAGCCAGCCGCGCAGCACGGTCAGCGTGTCCTCGCCGAGCACACAGCCGGACAGCGCGTTGACGAAGGCCAGCTGGTGGTCCGAGCCGGGCTCGGCACTCTGGGCCAGCTCCAGCAGCCGCGCGGTGTAGCTGGGCCAGCCGGTGGAGCGGGCCCATTCCTGCTCGGCGTAGGAGGACAGCGCGGTCTGCGCCTGCAGCAGCAGCCGCTGCACCACGCCCACCTCGGTCTCGCCCTCGATGCCGCCCTGGATCAGGCTGACGAAGTCGCGGGCCTTCAGTTCGGCCTCGCGGGTCATCTCCCAGGCGGCCGACCAGCACAGCGTGCGGGGCAGCGGCTCGGCGATCTCCGCGATGTGGTCGACCAGGTAGGCCAGCGAGTCGTTGTCCAGCCGCATGGTGCAGTAGGTCAGGTCGTCGTCGTTGACCAGCACCAGCTTGCCGCGCGGGATGCCGACCAGGTCGGGCACCTCGGTGCGCTCGCCGGACACGTCCAGCTCCACCCGGTGGGTGCGGACCAGCTTGCCGGAGGCGTCGGTGTCGTAGCAGCCGATGGCCAGCCGGTGGGTGCGCAGCTCGCCCGCGCCCGGCCGGGCCGGTCCCTGCAACACCGCGAACTCGGTGAACCGGCCCTCGGCGTCGACGGCGAACCGCGGCCGGATCAGGTTCAGGCCGGTGGTCTGCAGCCACTGCGCGCCCCAGCCGGACAGGTCCCGGCCGGAGGCTTCTTCCAGCGCGGTGAGCAGATCGGCCAGGGTGGCGTTGCCCCAGGCGTGCTTGGCGAAGTACACCTTCAGCCCGGCCAGGAAGTTCTCGATGCCCACGTAGGCGACCAGCTGCTTGAGCACGCTGGCGCCCTTGGCGTAGGTGATGCCGTCGAAGTTGACCTCGACCGCCTGCAGGTCCGGGATGTCCGCGGCCACCGGGTGGGTGGAGGGCAGCTGGTCCTGCCGGTAGGCCCAGGACTTCTCGATGTTGGCGAAGGTGGTCCAGGCGTGCTTGTACTGGGTGGCCTCGCACTGGGCCAGCACGCTGGCGAAGGTGGCGAACGACTCGTTCAGCCACAGGTCGTCCCACCAGCGCATGGTGACCAGGTCGCCGAACCACATATGCGCCATCTCGTGCAGCACGGTCTCGCTGCGCCGCTCGTAGAGGTAGCGGGTGACCCGGCTGCGGAACACGTAGTCCTCAAGGAAGGTCACGCAGCCGGCGTTCTCCATGGCGCCCGCGTTGAACTCCGGCACGAAGCACTGGTCGTACTTGCCGAACGGGTACTGCACGCCGAAGGCCTTGTGGTAATAGCCGAAACCCTGCTTGGTCTCGGTGAACAGCCGCTCGGCGTCCATGTGCTCGGCCAGCGAGGCCCGGCAGTAGATGCCGAGCGGGATGGTGCCGTGCTCGTCGGTGAACTCGTCGGTCCACTCCGCGTAGGGCCCGGCCACCAGCGCGATCAGGTAGGTGGACAGCAGCTCGGTGGTGGCGAAGTTGTGCCGCACAGCGCCCGAGTCGAGCGGCTCGGTGGAGTCGGTGCGGCCGTTGGAGATCACCTTCCAGTCCGCCGGGGCCAGCACCGTGATGGCATAGGTGGCCTTGAGGTCGGGCTGGTCGAAACAGGCGAACATGCGCTTGGCGTCGGCCGTCTCGAACTGCGAGTACAGGTACACCGCGCCGTCCACCGGGTCGACGAACCGGTGCAGGCCCTCGCCGGTGTTCATGTACCGGCAGTCGGCCTCGATGAGCAGTTCGTTGTGCTCGGCCAGAGCGGGCAGCGCGATTCCGTCGTCCTCAACGTAGCCGGACAGGTCCAGCTCGGCGCCGTTGAGCACGGCGCGCAGCGGGCGGGCGGCGACCAGGTCGATCAAGCTGTCCGCGCCGGGTTCGCGGGAGTCGAAGCGGACCGTCGTTGTCGATCGGAAGGTCTGCTCACCCGGCTGGCCGTGGCCGTCGGTCAGGTCCAGCTCGATCGAGTAGGACTGCACGTCGAGCTGCGCGGCGCGGACTTCCGCCTGCTCGCGGGTGAGGTTGGGCGCGGCCACAGGTCACCTCGAAGGTTGGTCAAGGGGTGGATAGGGACTTCTCCGCATCCAATCACGTTCGGGGGTGCCGCGGCGGACACGACCGGACGATCGGAGTGGCGGCCGGGAAGACTTCCCCGGTGTCCCGGGTTGTGCGTTATGGGAAGCCGTATCGCTGTACGAGATCAGTCTGGAGATGCGCGGAGATGACCACAGTCGCCCCCGATTCCGCCACACCCGAGCAGCAGTCGCACCGCGCCAAGGTCGACTTCTACTTCGACCCGCTGTGCCCGTTCGCCTGGATCAGTTCCCGGTGGATCCTGGAGGTGGCCAAGCACCGCGACCTCGACCTGCACTTCCGGGTGATGAGCCTGTCCGTGCTCAACGAGGGCCGCGAGGAGCTCCCGGAGCAGTACAAGGAGCTACTCGGCCGCGGCTGGGGCCCGGTGCGGGTGTGCATCGCCGCCGCGCAGCTGCGCGGCGAGGAAGTGCTGCCCGACCTGTACACGGCGCTGGGCACCCGGATCCACAACCAGGGCATCAAGGACTTCGCCGAGGTGATCCCGGCCGCGCTGGCCGAGGTCGGGCTGCCGGCCGAACTGGCCGACGCGGCCAATGAGACCCAGTACGACGAGGAGCTGCGCAAGAGCCACCACGAGGGCATGGACCCGGTGGGTATGGACGTGGGCACGCCGACCATCCACGTGGACGGGGTGGCCTTCTTCGGCCCGGTGCTCACCAAGATCCCGCGCGGCGAGGACGCGCTGAAGCTGTTCGACGGCGCGGTGCTGATGGCCGGCTACCCGTACTTCTTCGAGCTCAAGCGCACCCGGACGGGCGAGCTGGACTTCTCCTAGGGTGGAGTAGCCGACACGAACGACTCAGCTCTGGAGGTCCACCGATGGCCGCTCCGGTCACCCTGCGCACTGGTCATGTCATCGCAGGCGTTCTCGACGAGGGTGCTGGGGGTGACCGGATCGAGGTGGTCAACCCGGCCACCGAGCAGGTCCTCGGTTCCGTCCCGGCCGGCACCCGGGCCGAGGTGGACGCCGCGGTGACCGCCGCGACCGAGGCGTTCGAGCGCTGGGCCGCCACCTCGGTGGCCGAGCGGGCGCGGATCGTCGGCCGGATCTCGGCCGGGCTGGCCGCCCGCGGCGAGGAGATCGCGGCCACCATCACCGCCGAGATGGGCTCGCCGATCACCTTCGCCCGCCGGGTGCAGGCCGGGCTGCCCGTGGGCACCTCCAAGGCCATCGCCGATCTGCTGGAGGGCGGCTACTCGTTCTCCGAGGAGATCGGCAACTCGCTGGTGCTGCGCGAGCCGGTCGGCGTGGTCGGCGCGATCACCCCCTGGAACTACCCGCTGCACCAGGTGGTGGCGAAGGTGGTGCCGGCGCTGGCCGCGGGCAACACGGTGGTGCTCAAGCCCAGTGAGGTGGCCCCGTTCACCGCCAACATCCTCATGGAGATCCTGGCCGAGGCCGGGGTGCCGGCCGGCGTGGTGAATCTGGTGCACGGCATCGGTCCGGTGGTGGGCGAGGCGATCGCCGCCCACCCGGGCGTGCACATGGTGTCCTTCACCGGGTCCACCGCGGCCGGCCGCCGGGTGTCCGAGGTGGCCTCGGGCACGGTCAAGCGGGTGGCGCTGGAGCTGGGCGGCAAGTCGGCCAACGTGATCCTGGACGACGCCGATCTGGGCAAGGCGGTGAAACTGGGGCTGGCCAACGCGTTCATCAACGGCGGCCAGACCTGCACCGCGTGGACCCGGATGCTGGTCCCGGCGGCCCGGCACGACGAGGTGGTCGAGCAGGCGGTGGCCGCGGCGGCCAAGTACACCGTGGGCGACCCGACGGACGAGGGCACCCGGATCGGCCCGATGTCCTCGCCCGCGCAGCGCGAGCGGGTGGCCGGCTACCTGGAGCGGGGGCGCGCCGACGGCGCCGCGGTGGCCTGTGGCGGGCCGGGCGCGGTCGAGGGCCTGGACACCGGTTTCTATGTGCGGCCAACGATTTTCGCCAACGTGCGGGCCGATATGACCATCGCCCAGGAGGAGATCTTCGGTCCGGTGCTGTCCGTGCTGCCCTACGCCGACGAGGACGAGGCGGTGGAGATCGCCAACTCCACCATCTACGGCCTGGCCGGCGCGGTGTTCTCGGCCGATCAGGACCGGGCGGTCGCGGTGGCCAAGCGGATGCGCACCGGCCAGGTCGACGTCAACGGCGGCGCGTTCAACCCGCTGGCCCCGTTCGGCGGCTACCGCCAGTCCGGCAACGGCCGGGAACTGGGCCGGTACGGGCTGGAGGAGTTCTGCGAGGTCAAGTCCATCCAGCTCTGATCCGTTCGGCGGCAGGGAAAACAGCGCGTGGCGAGGGGCCGCGGGTGGTGGACCGGACCACCCGCGGCCCCTCGGTGACGTGACTTCTTCAGTTGCGCTGGAAGGTGAATCGCGGCAACGTCACGTCGCGCCGGGCTGCCTCGGTGACCCGGGGGATAAGTCCACTGTGGTAGCCGGAGCTGGTGATGCGCCCCCTGGGGGTGCTGATCTCGTCGGGTTCGCCGTCGGTAATCCGGGGAATGGGCCCGCTGGGATGCCCGGAATCCAGGCCCCAGTCCGGCACGCCGTTGGGCAACGGCCCGGTGAGCGGGTCGTTGCCCCCGGACGCCGCGTCCAACCGGACCCGGTCGGTGATCGCCGGTTGCGGCCCGGTGTGGTAGCCGGAACTGGTGATCCGGCCGCGCCCGGTGCTGATCTCGTCGCGATAGCCCAGCCGGGGAATCGATCCGCTCGGATGCCCGGTCTCGGTGAAACTCTCCAGCGGCCCATCGGTGACCCGCGGGATGGGTCCACTGGGGTGCCCGTTGTCCAGGCCGCGGCTGGGGCTGTAGCTGGGGTTGTAGCGCCCCGGGGCCGCGGGCGGCTCGAACTCCAGCGAGTTGGGCACCGGCGGGCCGGTGTGCCCGGAGGCACCCCGAACCCGTTGCGGCAGACTGGGAATCCCCTCGTCGGACCGGCGCGGCGGTGGGCCGGTGTGATACCCCGAGTCGAACCCCGGCGGCCTGCCGCCGGCATGACTGCCGCGGGAGGACGACCCGGCCCGGTACCCGGAGCCTCCGTCGGCCGCGCCGGGGCCGTCGGAGATCTTCGGGATCAGGCCGCTGTGATAGCCGGTGCTGGTGATGCGCCCGCGCGGGGTGCTGATCGTGCTGGCGTCGTCCTCGTCAGCCGGAATGTAGGGCATCCGGTCGGGTTCGGGCACCGGCTGCCGGTAGCCGCTGTGGTCGCCGACGGGTTCGCGGTAACCGACCTCCCGGTACTCGCCGCGGCCGATCGGCTCCCGGAACCCACTCTGCATACCCGGCTCCGGCACCGGCGCGCGATACCCGCTTCGGTTGTCGGCCACGGGTCTTGGGTGTCCGCTGTGTGCGGCGGGTGGTGGGACGGGTTCGCGGTAGCCGCTTCGGTTGCTGGCTACGGGTTCTGGGTGTCCGCTGTGTGCGGCGGGTGGTGGCACCGGCGCGCGGTAACCGCTCCGGTTGATCTCCCGGTTGCCGGAACGGCCGCCGGGCGCGGGCACCGGCTCGCGGTAGCCGCTGCGGTTGCCCGGCTCCGGCACCGGCACCGGCTCGGCGTACCCACTGCGGCCGCCGACCGGTTCGCGATACCCACTGCGCTTGGCCACGGGTGCGGGGACTGGCTCGCGGTAGCCGCTGTGGTTCGCTGTGGGTGTGGGGATCGGTTCGCGGAAGCCGCTTCGGTTCGCGGGCTCGGCCACTGGTTCGCGGTAGCCGCTGTGGTTGGCCGTGGGTGCGGGGATCGGTTCGCGGAAGCCGCTTCGATTCGCCGTGGGTGCGGGCACCGGCTCGCGGAAGCCACTTCGGTTGCCCGCCATGGATTCCCGGCGTCCGCCGCGGGCCGCTGCCGGTTCGGGCACCGGCGACCGGTAGCCGCTGCGGTTGCTCGCGGGCTGGCGTTCCGGCGGCCGGATCGGGCTGGGCCGGGTGTCACCCTCGACCAGTTCGGCCGGGATCTTGGGCTGCGGGGCAGTGTGCGGCCGGTTGAGCTCGCGTTCCAGCTCGGCGGTCCAGCGCAGCATGCCGCGCGGTGAGTCCCAGCCGATGATGCCGATCAGCCGTCCGTCCCGGACCTGTCCGAGCACCCCGCGCCGACCGGGCCGGCCGGCCAGTTTCACCATTTCCTCGCCGAGCGTGGGCATGCCAGCGGCCTGCAGGCGCACCCCGTGCATCTCGGTCCAGAACCGTGGCATCGGCATGAACGGCTTGGCCGCGCCGGAGCCCGCCATCAGGCTCTCCGCCGCGTGCCTGCCCATTTCCACCGCGTTGATCCAGTGCTCCAGCCTGCGGGGCACAGCCTCGAACCGCAGGTTGGGCCAGCGGGCCACGTCTCCGGCGGCGACCACGTCGTTGGCGCCGACCACATGGCAGGTCGGCCGGCACAGCACGCCGTCCTCCAGGGTGAGCCCGGAGCCGCGCAGCCACTGCACCGCGGGCACGCTGCCCACCGCGAGGATCACGCACTCGGCCACGATCATCTCGCCGGTGGACAGGTACATGCCAAGGCCCTGGGGCTGGGCCATCCAGTGCGTCACCTCGGCGCCCATGGCCAGCCGCACGCCGTGCTTGCGCTGCAGATCGCCGATCCGCTCGCCGAGTTCGTTGCCGAACACCCGGCTGCACAACACCTTGTTGCGGGAAATGATGGTGACCTCGCGGCCCATCTCGCGGCAGGTCGAGGCGATCTCGCAGGCGGTGAACCCACCGCCGATCACCGCGACCGGCCCGCTGCCGCGGCGCAGGTTCTTCTGCACCGCGATGGCGTCGGACAGGGTGCGCAGCATGTGGATGCGGTTGCTGTGCCGGGGCGTACCGGGCAGGTGGCGGGGCTGCACGCCGGTGGCGATGACCAGGCCGTCGTAGCGCAGCTCCTCGTCCCCGGCCAGTTCCACCACGTGGCGGGAGGTGTCCAGGCGGAGGGCGGGCGCGCAGGTACGCCAGATCGCGTCGAGCTCGACGTAGGGCTTGAGGTTGAGGTGGTGGGGACGCAACTCGCCGGACAGCAGCTGCTTGGTCAGGGCCGGACGGTGATAGGGCCGGCGGCGTTCGTCGCCGACCATCACCAGCTCACCGGCGAAACCCAGCTCGCGCAGGCGTTCCGCCGCGCGCAGTCCGGCCAGGCCTGCACCGGCGATGACGATTCGTTCTTCTGCCGTCACCGGCCGCTCTCCTCGACGATGATGGCTTGCATGGGGCACATGCGGGCCGCCATCTTGGCGTTCTCGTGCTGTTCGAACGGGGGACGCGCGTCGAACAGCAGCCGCCCGTCCTCGGCGATGCGGAACACTTCGTCCGCTTCGAGCTGGCAGATGCCGTAGCGGTGGCAGCGCCGGTTGTTCACACTCACCCGGAGTTTGGGTGAGTGCCATCGATCCCCCTCTGGTCGGCGGGGCGCGGGTAATTTCATGCTTCCTCCTCGACGAGGCCGGTGCTGGTGAGCACGCCGGCCGGGACGAACCGCAGCAGGGCGATCAACGCGGTCGGAACGGCGAAGGCGAGGCCAACCAGCCACAAGTCGCCCAGGTGGCCGTTGACGTCGGCGCCGATGAACGCGTGCAGGCCGGTGAGCAGCACCGCAAGATAACCGAGGCGGTGCAGCCACAACCAGCGGCGATAGCGAAAGAACCGTTGCAAACCAACGGAAATGGAGATCGCCAACATCAGTTCGGTGCCCACGATGCCCAGCGCCCAGCGGCCGGTGCCGCCGTCGACCAGGGGAATGGTCAACATCCAGATGTTGAAGCTGACATCGGTGAGGAACAGGAACGACGCGGCGTGCAGGATGCCGAAGGCGAGGGTGAGCGTGGCCAGCACCATGTGGCTGGACCGGGTGGCCTGCCTGCCGGAAATGCGCCGGACCCACCCGGTGCTCACGAACACTCCCCAGCACAGGGTCAGACACATCAGCACGTACGCCGTGCGGGCGGACAGTTGGGCCACTGCTCGGACGCCGGTGTCGTGAGGCGAGTGGGCGGCTGCCAGCACATGGGGGGCTGCCAGCAAGAACAGCTGCATTAGCGTCTCTCCGGTTTCGAAACCGGGTCCCGACTACCCGGGTGAAGCTGGCCTACTGTATCGAAAGGTCGCGTCTTGGTACCTGTTCGATAACATTTTGTCGGCCAGTTTCTGTGGCGCCATCACCCGTTCGGCGCAATATCGCTGCGTTCGGTGCTCGGCGGGTAAACCTACCGTCAGCGCCGGGGTGACTCCAGCGCCGAGCGGAGGACCGCTTCGGTCACCGGAGCCACTCGGGCGGCGTCCTCGAGAGTGCGTCGCCCGGCGAGCACATCCTTGCGCAGCAGAGAGATCGATACCAGATCGGCGCGCTGTGTGTCCACGAACGAGTCATCAACAGGTTCACCGTGTCCCGGTACGACGACCCGCGCGCGCAGGCCGAGCAGGCCGGTCAGCGCGTCCGGCCAGTCATCCACCGAGGTTTCCGGGCCGAACGATTCCGGGATCAGTGATCCATCCGGATCGTGTTCCACCAAGTCACCCGCGAACACCACGCCGGCGTCCGGGATGTGCACCACCAGATCGTGGTCGGTGTGGCCCGATCCGAAATACCGGAATTCCACCCTTCGCCCGCCGATCCGCACGCTGACGCGTTCGGTCACCGAATGATCCGGCAGCGTCACCGCGGTCGCCGCCAGTGCGTCGGCCCGCTGCGGCTTCCCCTCCGCCCGGTACCGCCGCACCCACCCTTCCCGGTACTCGCCGGGGTGCTCGCGCAACGCGGAGACACAACCGGCCTGCGCCCACACCGGGGCGGGCAGAAACGCGGAGGTTCCGAAGCTGTGGTCGAAATGGGCGTGGGTGATGACCACCGTCCACGGATCCCGGGTGATCTCGCGCACCGCGGCCGCGAGCTCGGCCCCATGCACCGCGTCGCCCCGGGTGTCCACCACGAGGCAACCCCCGTTGCCCAGCACCAGCCCGGTGTTCAGATCCAGTTCGGCGTGCCTGCGCACCAGCACTCCGTCGCCGACCTCGATCCAGCGATCCCCACTCACCCTGCCACTCCCGGCCCTCCGGCGTTGCCAACCGGCGCGCATCATGCCAGGTGGTCGCGGTCGATCGGCCGCGTTCACCCCAACCGTTGGCGAACAGCCGCCAACACCTTGGCCGCGAGTGGATGTTGCGGCGGCCGGGTCAGCAGGTCGGCCAGCGCGAACAGGTCCAGCGCCCGGGCCAGCTCGGGCCAGTCCGGCGGTAGTTCAGCCCCGCCCGCGCGCAGCCCGGCCACGAACCCGTCGGCGAATTCCCCCGGCAGTTCGTCCGGGAAACGCAGCATATTGCCCACATCGCTGAGCGGATGCCCGCTGAACGCGAACTCCCAGTCCAGCACCGCGCTCACCACCCACCGCCCGTGTTCTCGCCGCACCAGGATGTTCTTCGGGTTGAAATCCCCATGCACCAACGCCGAGGCTCCGGCGTGATCATCCACAATGGACTGGTCTCGTTCGGCCAATCGAATCAACGCGTTCCGCTCGGTGTCGGTCAATGGCGCGGCCGAATGGCTCAGGCAATCGCGCACGAATGTGCCGAGCGGGATATCCGTCGAGCCCGGCTCCGGCACCAACCCGGCCCCACCGAACAACCCGGGGCCGCCGAACCGCACCGTCCCGATGCCCGCCAGGGCCGCGCCGGCCACTCGCCCCAGCTCCGTGTCCGCCGCGCCGTCGGCCACCACCTCGGACAGCAACCGCCCCGGCGCGAACTCCGCCAGGACGAACCCGCGCCCCGGATCGGCCGCGACCACCTCCGGCACCGGCACCACACCCCGCACCCGCCCGGCCACCGCCACCTCGACCGCGCCCGCCGCGGGCTCCCGGCACCGCCGCAGCACCAATCGCCGCCCGCGATCCGTGGTCAGCACCCGGTTGTCGTTGCGAAAGCCCCCGCTCAACCTCCGCGCGTCGACGACCCGATACCCGAGCCCGGCCACCCACTCCAGCGCCGCGTCAGTCACCCCGGAACACCCCCGCCACCAATCGGGGCGCGGCCGAACCGACCCCGACCTGCCCGGCCAGCACCACATCATCACTGTTCGCGTGGGCCGCCAGCTCCCGCCCCGACACGCACTCCGCGATCGCTCTCGGCACCTCGGCCGTGCCGAGAAAGGCCGTCGCGGCCAGCTCCGCCTCCGGTGACACCGGTGACATCCCCAGACCCCGTAGCGCGGCGACAATCGCCCCGGCGCCGAGAAAGTCCTCCACCGAAGGCCGCAACGGTCCCGACCGGGACCCCCACCGCTCGCCGGCCGGCACGACCCCGATGGCCCCGTTCCCAGCCAGCCCGACGGCTCGCCGCGCCACCGCCCCGGCATTGCGCAGGCATCCCGCCAACACCACGGCTTCCCTCCCCGCCGCCCGAGTGCACAAAGTTGCCCCGTTCGGCGAGGACACCACCAGCGTCGTACCGGCCGTGGCCCCCGCCACCACCGACGGCCGCCACTCCGCCCGCGACCGAGCGACCACCACCGCGCCGCCCGCCCGTGCCCGCTCACCGTCCGCCGCGATGTCCAGATCGTCCCCATTGCCCACCGGCAGAATCCGCGCGCCCCGCCCCACCGCCAGGTCCACGGTGGTGCTGAACGAGAGCACGTCCACCACCACCAGCACCGTGCAATTCCCGGCCAGCATGTCCACCCCGGACTCGCCCCACTCCGCCCGGACCCGGAATCCGTCCTGCTCGAACCCCTCGTCCAACCCCCGCACGTCCATATGGGGGAGTGTGCCAAAACCATCCGGTGGACCCACCTGGTTTACTCACCGCCGTGCGCGTGTACATCGGTTCCGACCATGCCGGCTTCGAACTCAAGGCCCACCTGATCGCCCACCTGGGTGACCAGGGCCACGACGTGGTCGACGTGGGCGCGTCGACCTACGACGCCAGCGACGACTACCCGCCCTTCTGTGTTGAGGCAGCCCGCAGAACGGTGGCCGATCCGGGCAGTCTCGGCATCGTGCTGGGCGGTTCTGGCAACGGTGAACAAATCGCCGCCAACAAGGTGCCCGGGTGCCGCGCCGCGCTGGCCTGGAGTGTGGAGACCGCGTCCCTGGCCCGCGAGCACAACGACGCCCAGGTGGTGGGCATCGGCGCCCGCATGCACACGCCGGCGGAGGCCGCGGAGATCGCCGAGGCGTTCCTGGCCACCCCGTTCTCCCACGGGGAGCGGCACCAGCGTCGCATTGACCTGCTCTCGGAGTACGAGCGGACCGGCGTGCCCCCGACAGTGCCGGCTGGCTGACATGCCCGAGGGACACACCCTGCACCGGTTGGCCCTACTCCATGAAAGCCGCTACGCGGGCGCACCCGTCGAGGTGACCAGCCCGCAGGGGCGGTTCGGTACCCACGCCACCCAGGTGGACGGCCAGGTACTGCAGCGCGCCGAGGCGCACGGCAAACACCTGCTGCACGTGTACGGCCCGGATCTCACCGTGCACATCCACCTCGGCCTGTACGGCACATTCGACGAGCACGAGCTTCCGGTGACCGACCCGGTCGGCCAGGTCCGGATGCGCATGGTCGGCCGCACCCACTGGACCGACCTGCGCGGCCCGAACACCTGCGAACTGCTGGTCGACGAGGAAGTGGCGGCGCTGCACGCCCGGCTGGGCCCGGACCCGCTGCGCGACGACGCCGACCCCGAGCGGTCCTGGCCCCGCATCGGCCGTTCGCCCTCGCCGATCGCGATGCTGCTGCTAGGTCAGCGGGTGATCGCCGGGGTGGGCAACGTCTACCGGGCCGAGGTGCTGTTCCGGCACAACATCAACCCGATGACGCCCGGCGAGCGAATCAGCCATGAGCAGTGGCTGGCCATCTGGGCCGACCTGGTCGACCTGATGCGCGAGGGTGTGCGCCTCGGCCGGATCGACACGGTGCGAGCCGAACACACGCCGGAGGCGACCGGCAGGCCGCCGCGGCAGGACCGGCACGGCGGCGAGGTCTACGTGTACCGGCGGACCGATCAGCCGTGCCTGGTGTGCGGAACCCCGGTGTCGGCCAAGGATCTGGCCGGCCGCAACCTGTACTGGTGCTCGACCTGTCAGCCCGATGCGGCTGACTGAGCAGCGGGCGCGCGAACTGTTCGGCCGGGCCAGGGTGGCCCGGCTGGCCACGGTGGACGATCGAACGCGCCCGCACCTGGTCCCGATCACCTTCGCGGTCCGGGGTGAACAACTGGCCTTCGCCGTGGACCACAAGCCGAAGAACACCCGGAACCTCAAGCGCCTCAACAACATCCGGGCCAATCCGAACGTGACACTGCTGATCGACGAGTACGCCGAGGACTGGTCGACCCTGTGGTGGGCCCGAGCCGACGGTCAAGCCAGCATCCTCACCGGGGAACCGGAGATGACCGAGCCGATCGACTGGCTGGTGGCGAAGTATCAGCAGTATCAACAACATCGCCCGGAGGGTCCGGTGGTGTTGATCGAGGTGGCGAAGTGGACGGGTTGGGCCGGCGATAATTCGCTGTCCTGAAAAGGTTTCGTCGGGCACCCTGATTGAGCATGATGCTGCGCGATCCAGAACCCGACATGCTCCGCTACTACGCCGAGGTGTTCGCCGAACGCGACCGCCTGACCGTCAGCGCCTCCGGCCGCCTCGAATTCCTCCGCACGCAAGAACTACTGCGCCGACATCTCCCCGCCCCACCCGCTCGTGTGCTCGACGTAGGCGGCGGCCCCGGCGCCCACGCCAGATGGCTTGCCGCAGAAGGCTTTTCGGTTCACCTGATCGACCCGGTGGCCAGCCACGTGGCCCAATCGACGGCCCTGGCGCCCACCATCCGCGCGACCGTCGGCGACGCCCGCGACCTCCCCGTCCCCGACGGTGCGGCCGACGCGGTCCTCCTCCTGGGCCCCCTCTACCACCTGACCAACCGAACCGACCGAATAACGGCTCTGCGCAACGCAATGCGGGCCGTCCGTCCCGGGGGCCCGGTCTTCGCCGCGGCCATCAGCCGCCACGCCAGCCTGCTGGACCACACGATCCGCGGCCGGCTGAACGAGCAAACCTGGCCGAAGATCCGCAGGACGATGGAAACCGGCCAACACGACCCCACTATGGGCTTTACCACAGCCTATCTCCACCTGCCGGACGAACTGGCCGCGGAGCTGACCGAAGCCGGACTGTCCGAAGTGGACGTCTACGGTGTGGAGGGTCCAGCCTGGCAGTCCCTGCACCTGGAACCGCAGGACGACTTCGACCGCCTGCTACCCATGGTGCTGTCCTGCGCACGCCACGTGGAACGCGACCCGGCGATGCTCGCCGCCAGCCAGCACCTCCTGGCAGTCGGCCGCCGCCCTGGCTGACCAGGGCACGTTTTGATGGTGCGCAGTCGTGGGAGTTACGAGGTGCGCGATCGACCCTCGCGCCGCAGACTCTTCACCGAGGCACCTTCGGGCGAAAGGAAGACCGATGGGCATCATCAGTTGGATCGTGTTGGGCCTGATCGTTGGCGCGATCGCGAAGGCCATCATGCCTGGTAGGGATGGTGGCGGCTTCATCCTGACGATGTTGCTGGGCATCATCGGCGGGTTCGTGGGCGGCCTGATCGGCAAGTACATCTTCCACACCGCGCTGGGCGGGTTCTTCGACCTGCGGACGTGGCTGCTGGCCATCCTGGGCGCCGTGGTCGTACTCGGCGTCTTCCGCCTGGTAGGTGGCCGCCGCCGAGCCGTCCGCTAGCCGAAATCCCGGCGCGCCCCCGGGCGCGTCCATCCGGGGCAGGTACCCGAACCGCCCGCCGACCCCCTGCGGCGCAGCGCATCGGGCACCTGCCCCGGTTTGCTGTGTCCGTGCCGTGTCGGCTGCGGTCCAGGATGCCAGCGGGTTCGGGAGATTCAGGAGCGGTACGGGCCGGACGATCTGGTGTCGTTTTCATCCGGCGGGCCTGGCCGGTAGTGAAAGCCGCGGTGGACCGGACGGACGCTCGGCTGCAAGAAGCCGGATTCATTTAGACGTAGTACGGCCGGGTCACGGTCTATGGTCGTGGCATCTGGCACGGAACGGGCACGTGAGGCGTTTTGGGCGCCCAACACAGACGGCCAGATCAGCGGCGTGACCGCATTGACCTGGCCGTTTCGGGGTTGGAGCGGGTGACGGGAATCGAACCCGCATGACCAGCTTGGAAGGTCGGCGGATACGCCCGGCCAGCGCCCCTGACCTGCGGCGGACGGGTGCGGCGGTGACCGTGGTTGGCCTCTGCTGACCGCTGGCAATAGCACGCCAATCGCACGTCGTCGGCCGTTCGTCATGAGGTCGTAGACGCAGGCGGGGGTCTGTGTCTAGCCCCCCTAGCAGCTTGACATCAAGGGGGGCTAGACTTAGTCTGGTGGTGTTCAAACCGATGAAGAGTCGAGATGTGATCAGCGCGCTTGAGTCGAATCAGTGCGGGGTTTATAGCAGCAAAGGGCGGCACACGGTGTACATCTGCCCGTGCGGTAAACATAAGGCTCCGGTGCCTGCCTCGCACACGACGATCACTGCCGGTGTTGTGAAGTCGATCGGTAACCAGATGGCGTGCCTACCGGAAGGGTGGTTGCAGTGAAGAAGCACAGGGCGACCGCGACTCGTGAAGGTCGATTCTGGGTGATCGATGTACCCGGGGTGGGTGTCACGCAGGGCCGCACAGTCGCTGAGGCGCGAGAGATGACTCGCGACTTGATTGCAGTGATGACCGATGTGTCGGTCAAAGATGTTGATGTAGAGATCGCTTTCAAAGTGGGTGACGTATCCCCTGGTGACGTACAGGGAGCTCGTCGGGCGGTAGTGGAGGCTGCCAGGGCGCAGGAGCGCGCGGCGCAGGTGTCAAGGCAAATGGTTGCCAAACTCCGTGACGCTGGTGTCAGCGGCCGAGACGTGGCCGGCATACTCGGAATCTCACCGCAGCGTGTCTCACAATTGACTGGACGGGTGGCTTCGACCGCGAAGCACCAGGCGCGTTCCGCGGGTACTCGCAAGCGTGCGTAGCACCCGTATCTGTTGACTCGCCGATCGCTGCGCGATGAACACCGGGGCGGCGTCTGGCATGGAACCGGCACGCCGAGGATTTGAGCACCTAACGCCAGCGGTCAGGTCCACAGTGTACGGGCTGTGACCTGGCCGTTCGTGGTGGAGCGGGTGACGGGAATCGAACCCGCATGACCAGCTTGGAAGGCTGGGGCTCTGCCATTGAGCTACACCCGCGCGCCTCCAGTGGACCGGAGGCGTTCACAGCCTAGCGCCTCACGCTAAGCTGTGTGCGCGGCCCGTCCTGGGGCGCGTCACGGGGTATGGCGCAGTTTGGTAGCGCACCCGCTTTGGGAGCGGGGGGCCGCCGGTTCAAATCCGGCTACCCCGACAGTGTTTTACCTGGTCAGACGTAGTCTTACGGCTGACTGGCGGTCTCGACCGAGCGGCTCAGGCTGGTCAGGATGGCTTGTTGGATGGCCGGCCTGGAGCTGAAGACCAGCATGAGGCCGGCCTCACGGAGTAGGCGTTGCGGATGAGCGTCGGCCAGGACGCCTCGGCCACCTGCCTGCACCACCGTCGCGGTCGCGGCGCGGACGGCGAACTCGCCCGCCTTGGCCCGCGCGGCGTCGATGTCGGCCATCGCGTCCAGATCGGTTCGAACCGTGTCCAGTTCGGCAACCCACTTCGGGTCGTCGAGCAGGGCCACCGCCCTACGGGCCACGCCGAGAACCAGGGCGCCGTTGAGGCGCTTGGTGAACGGCTCACCAGCCCTGTGTGCGGCCTGCGTTGTGGTGGTGATCACGCGATCCTGGGGCACGGGGTGGTCGGTGAAGTCGACGACGACCGTCTGACTGGCGTTCGCGGCCAGCATCTGCTGCTGGGTCACGCGCAACGTGGGCGACTCTTCGGCGTCGACGAGTAGCCAGCGGATGTTGTCATCCGCGTCCCTCGCGGCCACACCGAGCAGGTTGATCAGGCCCCAGCCGCTCACCCACGGCGCTGTGCCGGTCAACCGGATGCCGGAAGGGGTGTCGCGGACGGTGAGCCTGGCCGGGCCGGGGATGGCGCCGGTGAAGGCGGCTCCAGTACGGAGTGCGCCGCTGGCCAGACCCGGGAGCCAGCGTTGGCGCTGGGCGTCGGTGCCCTGCGTGGCCAGAGTCGCGGTGATGCCTTGGTGCTGGCCCAGGATGACCGTGGTGCTCAGGCAGCCGCTGGCCAGGATCTCGGCGACCAGACTGGCGGTGGGGAAGCCGATGCCGAGGCCGCCCGCCTCCCGCGGCAGCATCCCACCATAAAAACCGCGCTCGGCCAGCAGATCGAGGTTCTTGGCGACCGCTCGCGCACCGGTGTCCACCTCGATCGCGTTCGGGTACAGCACCTCGTCGGCCAGCTCCGTGGCCAGGGCGATGACATCGGCGACCATGGACTCAGACTATTCAGTCCGCTGTGTCCCGGGTGGCCGATTCGCGGGGAAAAGCCCGGTCAGCCGCTGGGGCGGGTGAAGCCGTGATCGTAGGCGTACCGCACGGCCGTAGCCCGGTCGGCGGAGTGGGTTTTGGCGAAGAGGTGGTTGATGTGCGTCTTCACCGTCGTCTCGCTGATGAACAGCTCGCGGGCGATCGCCCGGTTGTCCCTGCCTTCCGCCAGCAGGGTCAGGACCTCTACCTCGCGGGCGGTCAGGTCGGCCCGATTCTTGGGCGCTCCGGGGCGTGGGGCTCTCGCGGCCGCGGCGATCAATCGTTGCTGTGCCAACGGATCCATGACCGCTTGGCCGTTGGCCGCCGCGAGCAGCGCGTGGCGGATGTCTTCGCGGCCGGCGTCCTTGGTGAGGTAGCCCAGCGCCCCGGCCTGGAGCGCTTCCAGGATGGTTTCGTCGTCGGCGTAGGGTTTTCGGTGGATCTCACGGTAGAAATCGGCCGGGTGCACCGCACCGGTCTGCTGCGGCTCCGGGCCAGAAAGGCGCTGTCCGGCGATTCCCTGCCGGTCGAGGAAAAAATGGAGACCGAGCCGAGATGTCCGCAGAATTCCGCCGATCCACTGCGGCGGGGGTGACCGGGGACGCTAGGCTCGCCGCCATGCCGACGGGTGTGGCGGCCTGGCTGTCCGGTCGACTGCCGGATGTGCGCCGCTGGTACGAGCGCGCGAAACCGGCCTGGGATCGCTGGATGGCGCTCATTTTCGCGGTGCTGGGCTTCGTGCCCGCGCTGGCCGCGGTGGGCGTCGAGCTCGGTGATCTGCCGCGCCGGCCGATCGACGCGCTCGGCGTGATGTTGCTGCTCGGGCAGGCGCTGCCGCTGGCCTTCCGGTCCCGGTGGCCGGTTCCGACGCTGGCCGTCATCGCCGGGTTCTTCTCGGTCTACGAGGCATTGGGCTATCGGCCGACGTTCGCCGGAATCGCGCTGTACGTGGGGCTGTACTCGGTGGGCGCGAACCAGGAACGGTTCCGGCGCACCATCGCGGCGGCGGCCACGGCCGCCTATCTGGCGTTGTCGATCCTACTGACCGTGCTCGGCTCGCCGGACCGGCCGCTGGATTTCTTCATCTTCTACCTGGCACTGGGGATTTTCGTCGGCGTCGGGGCCTATGTGCGCCGGCGCCGGATCGAGGAGATCGCGCGGCGGGAACGGGAAGCCTTGGCCGCCACCACCGCGGAACGGGCGCGCATCGCCCGGGAGCTGCACGACGTGGTGACCCACCACGTCACCTCCATGGTGGTGCAGGCCGACGCCACCCAGTTCCTCACCGACTCGCCGGACCGGGTCACCGACGGGCTTGGCGCGATCAGCGGCGCGGGCCGCCGGGCGTTGTCCGAGCTGCGTTATCTGCTGGGTGTGCTGGAGGCGACCGGGGAATCGGCGGACCCGAAGGCCGCGTCGTCGCTGGGCACGTTCGCGGATCTGGTGGCGCAGACCAAGATGGGCGGGCAACCGGTCGAGCTGGTCGAACAGGGGGAGCGGCCGGGGCTTGCCGTCGCGGTGGAGCTGGCGGCCTACCGGGTGGTGCAGGAGGCGCTGACCAACGCGGTGAAGTACGCGGCCGGGCGGCGAACCGTGGTGCGGGTCGAGTATCGGGCCGAGGAGATCGAGATCGTGGTGGACAGCGTGTCCGCGGTCGCGCCGGTGCCCGCGGCCGCCGGTGGTGCGGCCGGCGAGATCGACGTGCCGGGCGGGCGCGGGCTGACCGGGTTGCGGGAACGGGTGGGCAAGCTCGGCGGCCAGCTGACCGCGGGTCCGCGAGACAATGGCTCGTTCCGGGTGCGGGCGCTGATTCCGTTGGGGGACAAAGCATGAACGACGATTCGATCCGGGTGTTGATCTGTGAGGACCAGGCTCTGGTGCGCGCCGGGTACGTGACCATTTTCGGCGCGCAGCCGGACATGACGGTGGTCGGCGAGGCGGCGGACGGGCAGGCCGCGGTGGCCGCCGCCGGGAAGCTGCGGCCGGACGTGGTGGTGATGGACATCCAGATGCCGTTGCTGGACGGCATCGAGGTGACCCGCCGGGTGGCCGGGCCGGAGGCGGAAAAGCCGGCCAAGGTTCTGGTGGTCACCACGTTCAACGTGGACGAGTACGTGTACGAGGCGTTGCGCGCGGGTGCCAGCGGATTCCTGCTCAAGGACAGCCCACCGGCCGAACTGGTCAACGGGGTGCGCACCATCGCACGCGGGGAATCGCTGCTGGCGCCCGCGGTCACCCGTGCGCTGGTCGGCCGGTTCGCCGACCGGATCCGGCCCACGACCGCCGCGAGCGCGAACGGCGGTGGGCCGCTGGATGCGTTGAGCCGCCGGGAAATCGAAGTGCTGAAGCTGATCGCGCAGGGCATGTCCAACGCGGAGATCGCCGAGGAACTGGTGATCAGCTTCGAAACCGTCAAGACCTACGTGTCGCGCATCCTGACCAAACTGGACCTGCGGGACCGGGTGCAGGCGGTGGTACTGGCCTACCGCACCGGGCTGGCCGGCGTGGAGGGCTGACCACCCGCACCCGGTGCTGATCGTGTCAATGGGCCGAAGGTCGGTCCGGCCCAGTTCGATCAGCGGTACACGCGAACCCAGTCCACGTGCACCATCACATCGTCGGGCGTGCTGGAGTTCGGGGCGACCAGCCAGCCGGGCGCGCCGAACGGGCCTGGCTCCTGCTGGATGACCAGGTGCATCGGGGTGTGTGGAATGGCCGGGTTTTCCTTGCTGTAGCGGGTGTCGTACACGGTCTGGCCGTCGATGGAGATCTTCACGTAGGTGGGCTGCCAGTCCACCGCGTACACGTGCCATTGGGTGTAGTCGCCGTAGAGCTTGCCGCTTTCCCGGTGACCCGGCGCGGAGGTGCCCCAGTGCAGCGAGGCCAGCGCCGTGTTCCGCTTGGGCTGCATGCTTTCCACCAGGTCGATTTCGCCGTCGGCCGGCCAGTTGTTGGACTGCGGCCACAGCAGGATGGCCGGGCCGTAGCCCGCGCCCGGACCGAACCTGGCCCGGACCAGCCACGTGCCGTAGGTCTGGTTGCCCGCGCCCTGGTCCCAGGCCAGCGCACCGGAATAGTTGTCGGCGCCGCTGGGATCCTTGCCGTGGCTGTGCACCCGCAACTCGCCATCGCCCTCGCTCAGTTCACTGGGCGTCCAGTGCGAAACCCCGTTGGAGGACAGTCCGTTGTACTCCGACCAGTTGCCGGTGTCGATGGCCGCACCGTTGAATTCCTGGTCCGCCACCAGGGTTCTTGGCGGGGTCACCCCGTCGGCCGCGCCCGCGATCGCGGTGGGCGTCAGCGCGCCGGCCATGGCGAACGCGGCCGCGGCACACATCGTTCGGCGCGCGCGTGCTCGAGTCATCGGCACCTCCGGAGAGTACGAGAGAACGAACAGAACTACTCGACGAACCGTGTCAGACGTTATAGGTGTGTCGCAACGTGCCTTACTCGGGAATTCATTCACAGTTTATCGGCCGACATCGACTCGTCGCATCGATCCAGTTACTCTCGGCCCCACGAATAGACCACACATAGCACGAGAGATGGTGATGACGCTGACTTCAGACCGCACGAGGACGCTGCTCTACGTAGGGTGGACCGGTCAGCACAATCTGGGAGACGACGCGATCGCGGATGCGCTGATCCCCAGGCTCCCTGCCATCGAGCCCGCGCACGCGCCCTATCGGCTCGGCGATTTCCTTGGCCGCATCGCCCATGGCGGCTTACGCGGAAGTGCGTACCGGGCTTTGTTATTGGGCGGTGGTACGGCGATCGGCAGGCGGAATTGGCGACTGGTCCTGTCGGCCACTGGCGCCACGCTGGCCAGAAGCAGACCCTGGTTCCTGGTCGGCGCCGGCGTCGAGGACCCGGCCTTTCAGGGGGTGAATTCGTTTTCCGGCAATGGAGAGCTGACCCGCTGGCGGGACGTGCTGGCCCGGTTCGACGCGGTCACCGTGCGCGGGCCGCGGTCGGTGCGACTGCTGGACTCGGTGGGCGTGCCGGCCCGGATGGTGGGCGATCCGGCGCTGCTGCACGAGCCGGCCGAGCTGCCGCCCGCGCGGGAGAAACTGCTGGGCATCAACCTGGGCTACGGCGATGACCTGTGGGGACACGACCACGACCGGGTGGTCGATGCGGTGGCCGGGCTGGTGCGCGAACTGGCCGGCGGGCGGGACTGGCGGGTGCGCGCGATCGTGGTGAACCCGGCCGACGAGCCCAGCGCCCGGGCCTGCCTGACCAGTGCCGGAATTGGACCGGACCGGGCCGAGGTGGTGGTCACCCCCACCACAGAGCGGTTTTTCACCGCGGTGGGCGAGTGCACGCTGCTGGTGGCCGAGCGGCTGCACGCGCTGGTCCTGGCGGTGGCCGCGGGTGTGCCCGTGGTGGGCCTGGAATACCAGCCCAAATGCGCGGATTTCCTCGGTTCGGTCGGCGCGGCCGAGCACTCGGTGCGCACGGACCAGGTGAGCGCGACCGATCTGGTGGAGCGGGTCACCGCACTGGCCGAGGACAGACCCGCGGAATCGGCTCGACTTCTCGGCGAAGTGACCATATTGCGGAAATCGCTGGTTGCCGAGGTGGAACGTATCCGGGAGAGCGTACTCGTCAGCGCGTGACCCGCGATTTTCCACCAGTAGGGAAGATCTGACTCGGTAACCGACTCGTCGTGTTGTTTCTTTTTGATTAATTATTGGGATACGTGAATCTCGTATCCGGGCAACTGTGAACGCCTCCCTACTTTCGTCGAAAGTAGACCTACTTTCGTTTTGATTTGCCGTAGGGCCAGTGAACAGCGTCACACTCTGTAGAGTGAATTCTGGCGCTGCTTCTAGGGTCCGAATCCCACTGACCAGCGGAGCGTCGAATTCTCATGGCACGAAGCATCAGTCCGACCCTGAGTATCGTGATACCGACCCGCAACGAGGCCAGAAACCTGGAGGTGGTGTTACCCGAACTGCCGCCCGCGCACGAGGTGGTGCTGGTGGACGGCAATTCGGTGGACGGCACCGTCGACGTCGCGCGCAGACTCATGCCCGAGATCCGGGTGGTGCACCAGACCCGCACCGGCAAGGGAAACGCACTGGCCTGTGGGTTCCGCGCCGCGACCGGCGACATCATTGTCATGTTCGACGCGGACGGCTCGGCCGATCCGGCCGAGATTCCCGCGTTCGTGGCGGCGCTGACGGGCGGCGCCGATTTCGCCAAGGGCACCCGGTTCCACCCGGAACAACCGCAGCTGGCCGGCAGTGAGGACATCACCTGGTTGCGGGACAAGGGAAATCAGGCCCTCAACGGCATCAGCAACGTGCTGTTTCGCACCAGCTTCTCCGATCTGTGCTATGGCTACAACGCGTTCTGGCGGGACGTGGTGCCGGTGCTGGAGCTGCCCGCGCCGGAACTGGTCAGTGCGGGCGGCGAGATGATCTGGTGCGACGGATTCGAGATCGAGACGGTGATCAGCTGCCGGGTGGTGGCGGCCGGGCTGAAGATCACCGAGGTGCCCAGTGTGGAGCGGTCCCGGGTGTACGGGCAGAGCAACCTGCGCACCTTCGCCGACGGATTCCGGGTGCTGCGCACGATTCTGTCCGAGCGCAGGCGGGCCGGCGCCGTCCGCAGGGCGGGGCGGCGGGGCGTCGCGACACGGCGGGTGGAGCACCGCGGCGCGGCCCGGGGCTCGCTGCTGCCGGACGAGGGATCGCGGTGACTCCTGGCCCTGAGGTGTCCGTGGTCATCTGCGCCTACACCGAACGGCGGTGGCCGGAACTGCTGGCGGCGATCGAATCGACCCGCACCCAACGGCCCGCGCCGGGGGAGATCCTGGTGGTGATCGACCACAATCCGGCCCTGGCCGACCGGTTGCGGGCCGAGGAATCCGGGAAAACCGTGACGGTGCTGGAGAATTCGCGGCGGCGCGGCCTGTCCGGCGCGCGCAACACCGCGCTTCCGGTGGCGTGCGGTGAGATCGTCGCGTTTCTGGACGACGACGCGGCGGCTGAGCCCGGCTGGTTGGCCGCGCTGGTGCGGCCGTACGAGGACGAGCGGGTGGCGGCGGTGGGTGGGGCGGCCACCCCCGAGTGGCCCGGCGCCGGAGACCGCGCGGCGGCTCGCCGGGCGGGTCGGCCGATGACTCTGCCTGCCGATGGCCGGGGTCCGTGGCCGGTGCGGGGCGAGCTGGACTGGGTGGTGGGCTGCACCTACCTCGGCCAGCCGAGTCAGCTGGCCGAGGTGCGCAACCTGATGGGTTGCAACATGTCTTTCCGGCGCGCGGTGTTCGACCAGGTCGGCGGATTCACCGAAGGGGTGGGCCGGGTCGGCAGCGTGCCGTTGGGGTGCGAGGAAACCGAGCTGTGCATTCGCCTGCGGCAGCACGATCCGGCCGCCCGCATCCTGTTCGAGCCCGCGGCGCTGGTCCGGCATCGGGTCAGCGCGGACCGGCTGACCTGGCGGTATCTGCGGCGGCGCAGTTACGCCGAGGGTGTGTCCAAGGCCGCGGTGTCCACCATGGTCGGGGCGGCCGACGCACTGGCCACGGAACGGGCGTACACGGCGAAGATCATTCCGGCGGCGCTGGTGCGGGAACTGGGCAACGCGGTGCGCGGGCGGGCCGGGGGACTGGTGGCGCTGGTGTTGTCCGTGCTGTGCGCGGGAATCGGGTACGTGCGCGGGTCGCTGCGGCGACGCGGGGCCGCAGACACGGCTGTGGCCGGAACGCTGGGTGACGGGAAGGCGGCTGTGGCGCCGGTCGGCGGAGCAGCGGGCGCGGCGGCACCCGTTGCGGCGACCGGGCCTGCGACGGCGGATGGGTCGGTCGCGGTGGATCGGCCGGTCGCGGTGGGTGAGGTTGATCTGGCGGCCGAGCCGCTCGAGGTGCGGTTGGCGGCGGTGGATGCCGCGCGGGAAGCGGAATCGGCGCGGGTGCTGGTGCGCCGGGGTGCGGTCGTGTTGGGCGAGGTGGATGTGCCGGTGCGGGCGGGCGTGGTGCCCGACGCGGAGCTCTCGGCCGCGCTCGCGGACTTCTCCGCCACGCCGGAATCGTCGGCAGTCAAAGCGAACGACGTCTCGGTGAGTGTGGTGATCCCGAGCGCGGGACGGCCGGGCGCGGCGATCCGGTGCGCGCGTTCGGTGCTGGCCACCGAGTACCCGAAGCTGGAGGTGCTGCTGGTCGACAACCGGCCGGACACGTCGGATTCGTTGGCGCTGCGGGGTTTCGCCGAGTCGGACGAGCGGGTGCGGTACGTGCCGGAACCGGTGGCGGGTGCGAGCAACGCGCGGAATCGGGGCGCGGCCGAGGCGACCGGGGAGATCCTGGCCTTCACCGACGACGACGCCGTGGTCGACGCGCACTGGCTGGCCGCGCTGGTTGACGAATTCGCCGATCCGGAGGTGGACTGCGTGACCGGGCTGGTACTGCCGCTGGCCCTGGACACTTCGGCCCAGCGGCTGTTCGAGGACTGGGGCGGATTCGGCAAGGGCTATCAGCGGCGGCGGCTGACCGCGGCCGGGGTGACCGGGGAGACCGGTCCGGACTGGGCCGGGCGGCTGGCGCTGTACCCGTTCGCGGCCGGGATGTTCGGGTCGGGCAACAGCATGGCCTGGCGGGCCGGCAGTTTCCGGGCGCTGGGCGGGTGCGATCCGCTGCTCGGGCCGGGAACGCCGACCGGTTCCGGGGAGGACCTGGAGCTGTTCGTGCGATTGATCCGGGGTGGCGGGGTGCTGGTGTACACCGCGCAGGCGGTGGTGCGACACGAGCACCGGCGGGACCTCGATGCGCTGGCCCGGCAGATGCACAGCTATGGCACCGGACTGTTCCCGATGTTCGCGGTATACGTGGCGCGGCGGCCGCGGGAGTTGTTCGCGGTGGCACGCCGGCTGCCCGGCGGGCTGCGGCACATGCTGGCCGGGGGTTCGGAGCGCAACACCGGGCGGGGCGAAGACTTTCCGGCCGAGCTGGCCCGGGCCGAGCGGCGCGGGATGGTGGCCGGGCCGGTGCGATTGCTGCGCGGAGTGTGGCGGGCGCCGCGGCGGCGGCTCGGCCTGCCGGAGCCGATGTCGGTGGAGAACGGGCGGTGAGCGGCGGGATGTGTTGGTGGCAGCCGGAAGCACGGCGCGTGCCGGGGCCGGGTTCTGGCGGTGTGCGGTGAGCGCGGGCGAGGACGTGCTGGGCGACGGGTCGGCCGGGCGCGTGGCGCGTGGCGGGCCGAGCGGGCGGGAGTTGTGGGTCACCGCGGGCGGGCTGCTGGTGGTGACGGTGGCCGTGCTGATCGCGGAAATCGTTGCGGCGCACGGGACCTGGGTGCTGGCGTTGACGACCGCGTTCGTGCTGTGCGCGCCGGGCTGGGCGATCGCGGCCTATGCCCGGGCGGTGACCGCCTCGTTCCGGTGGAGCGTGGGGATCGCGGTGGGGATCGCGATCGGGATCGTGCTGGCCCAGGGCATGGTCCTGCTGCACTTCTGGCATCCGAGGGCCGCGCTGGCCGGGCTGGCGTTGGTCACCCTGGCCCCGCTGGTCCACCACATCTGGAAAGGCTTGGCGGGCAACGGGAAGGAGGTGACGGCGTGATCGTGGCGCGGCCGCGCGGGGACGGCGGCATGGTCCGGGACGGGGTCTGGCTGTCCCTCGGCGCGGCCTTCACCTCGGTGGCCGGGCTCCTGGGCTGGCTGATCTCGGCCCGGCTGGCCAGCCGGGACGTGGTGGGCATGACGACCACCTTCACCTCCGGCTTCCTGCTGGTCGCCAGCCTGTCCCAGTTCAGCCTGGGCCCGGCCGTGCTGCGGTGGATTCCCCGGGCCGGGGGCAAGGGCGCCACGCTGCTGGCCCGGATCTACCTGATCATCATCGGCGCGGCTTTGCTTGGCGTGGGCGTGTTTCTGGCCCTGCCGGTGGGACGGGGCACGCTGGCCCGGCTGCCCGGCTGGGGTTTGCCGCTGTTCGTGCTGACCACCCTGGCCTGGGCGGTGATGCAGTTCCAGGATCCGGTGCTGACCAGTCTCGGGCGCGCGGGTGTGGTGCTGGGCAAGAATCTGGGCTTCGGCATCGGCCGGGTCGGGATTCTGCTGCTCGCCTCGACCGGCGCGGGCGCACTGGGCATCGTGTTGTCCTGGGTGATCCCGGCGGCCACGGCGGCGATCGTGGTGAGCGTCCTGGTGGCCCGGGCGGCCAAGCGGCGGCGGGAGCTGCCGGACGGACGGCTGCCGGGACGGGCCGAGCTGACCCATCTGCTCGGGCCCACCTATCTGGCCACCATCGGGCAATCGCTGCTGTACTACCTGTTGCCGCTGATCGTGACCGGCCGGGTCGGCGCGGCCGATGGTGCGGTGTTCTTCGTGGTGTGGACCGCGGTGACCGCGCTGGACGTGGCCGGCACCGCGTTCGTGAACTCATTGGTGGTGCGGGTCGCGGCACAGCCGCACCGGGCCGGTGAACTGGCGCGGACGGCCGGGATTCGGCTGGCGGTGTTGTTCGGCAGCGCGATGGTGCTGGGCGCGGCGGTGGCGTTTCCGGTGTTGTCGCTGTTCGGGCACGACTACGCGGCGGTCGGGGGGACGGCGCTTCGGTTGGTGTTGCTGGGTTGTGTGCCGCGGTTACTGGTGTTGCTGACCATCGGGGTCAGCCAGGCCCAGGGCCACGGCCTTGTCGTCGCCGGGCTGCAACTGGCCAGCGCGGCCTCGATGATCCCGATAGCCGCCTTCCTGCCGGCCAGTCTCACCACCATCGCGACCGGGTTCGCGCTGGTGCAACTGGTGGTCGCCACCGCGGCCGGGTTCATCCTCCGCAACCGTTTGCGAGCTGGTGATCTGGACGCGCCGGAGGCACCGGTGCGCACGGAGCTGGCCGCATGACGGCGGTGCAGGGACGGCACGCGCTGCGGCCGGTCGTGGGGACACCGGAGACCAGGCGGCCGGTTCGGTGGGTGGGGCCGGCGCTGGCGGTGACCGCGATCGTGTGCTGGGTGGTGGGGTTCCGGCCGGTCGATCCGACCACGATCGGGAGTTTCGGGCTGCTGCCGCGGTTGTCGCCGATCCTGGTGCTGGCCTATCCGTTGCTGGTCGCGGCGTTCGTGGTGGAGCTGCGCACCGGACGGACGGCCGTGCTGACCGGCATCACCGTGCTGGCCGTGTTCGCGGTGTATGGGCTGCAACCCGCGGCCGAACCGGCCGGACGGCTGCCGGTGGCCTGGCTGCACACCGGATTCGCCGACTACATCAACGCGCACGGCGCGGTGTTGCCGAACTTCGACACCCGGTTCAGCTGGCCCGGTTTCTTTGCCCTGCTGGCGCTGCTGATCGGCGCCAGTGGGCTCAAGGACGGGTCGGCGTTGATCATCTGGGCGCCGGTGGTGCTCTCCGGCGGAGCGGTGCTGGCCGTGCGGGCCATCGCGCTGGCCGTGTTCCGGCGGGACCGGATCGCCTGGCTGGCCGCGTGGATCTTCCTGGCCGGCAACTGGACCGAGCAGGATTATCTGTCCCCGCAGGGCAGCAGTTATCTGCTGTTGCTGGCCGGGCTGGCGGTGACCTTCCGGTATCTGTCCAGCGTCGGCCCGGTCGATCCGATCCACAAAGGACAGTTTCGGCGACCGGCGGTGCCTGCGGGTTCGGCGCGGGATCGTCTGGTGGCGCTGGGTTTGGTGGTGCTGCTGGCCATCGCGCTGGCGCCGACGCACCAGTTGTCGCCGTACATGCTGGCCGGGTTGCTGTTCGTGCTGGCCAGCTGTGGGCGGTTGTGGGCGCGCTGGCTGCCGGTCGCGGTGCTGCTGGCCGCGGTGGTCTGGTTCGTGCTGGGCGCCCGGGACTTCTGGATCGGGCAACTGCACATCATCACCGGCTCCCTTGGCGATCTCGGGTCCTCGGTGAACGACGGGCTGGACAAACGGCTGTCGGCCAACCTGGGCCGGGAGAGCATGCTGGGCGTCCGGATCGGTCTGACCTGCGCGGTCGGCGCGTTGGCCGGGATCGGCGCGATCGTGTTGCGGCGACAGGGAAAGCGGTCGCTGACGCTGGTGCTGATGGCGGTGGCGGCGTTCGGCCTGGCCGTGGCCCAGCCCTACGGCGGCGAGATCCTGATCCGGTGCTATCTGTTCGCCCTGCCGTTGTTCGCGTTGCTGGGCGCGGTGGTGCTGGACGCGCTGGCGGGCACCAGGGCGTGGGCGGTGGTCGCGGTCGGGCTGGCCGGGTTGATGCTGGCCGTGGTCACGGCCCGCGGCGGGAACGACGCCTATGTGGCGTTCACCCGGGCCGATATCGCGGTGGCGCAACAGGCCTACGCGCGGGCCGGAACCGGGCAGCGCATCGACACGGTGGCCGCGTACGCGCCGGTGTCGGACTGGCAGCGGATCGGTGCGGTGAAACAGGCCTCGCTGGAATCCAGTTGCGTGCCGTTCCCCGATCCGCAGCGGTGTGTGCTGGCCGCGCATCCGGACTTCCTGGTTCTCAACGCCGCGCAGGACGCCTACGGCCGGATCTACTACGGCATGCCATCGGGCTGGACCACCGCGCTGGCCGATCAGCTGGTGGCTTCGGGGAAGTATCAGCGGGTGTTCCGTCAGGACAGCAGTCAGCTGCTGGAGCTGAGTTCGGATGTGGGCCGATGAGCCGGGTGACGCGCGAGCTGCGCAACGAGTTGTGGTCGATGACGATCGGCGTGCTGGTCAACGGAATTCTGGCGATGGACGCGCTGCCCCGGCTGCTGCGCTGGCTGGGCTACCGAGCGGCAGGCACCCGGATCGACACGCCGAACATCCTTGGCGGCGCGCGATTGCACGGCCGGATGGGGCAGATTTCCATTGGCAGCGGGACCTTCGCCAATCGCGAGCTATATCTGGAGGCGGTCGCGCCGATCACAATCGGGCGGGACTGCCAGTTCGGGCCGCAGGTGATGGTGGTGACCTCGCACCATCCGCGTGAACCCGATGGACGAGTGTCCACCGTGCCGGAGGGGCGCGCGGTGACCATCGGGGACCGGGCCTGGATCGGGGCCCGGGCGCTGATCCTGCCCGGCGTGACCATCGGCGCCGACGTGGTGATCGGCGCGGGCAGTGTGGTGGCCAAGGATTGTCTGATCCCCGGCGTGTACGTGGGCTCGCCGGCGAAGGAGCTGGTCCGGTGAGCGAGAACCTGCTGGCTCTGGGCGGCGGCGTGCTGGCCGCGGTGTTGCTGCTGGTGTTGGGCGTGCGCACCGTGCTGATGGAGCGGCGGGCCGGGGACGGGCCGCGGGCCGCGGTGCCCCGGCCGGGTCTGGTGGTGGCGCTGGACTGGACCGGGGTGGTGCTCGTGTTGGCCTTACTGGTCGCGCTGGCCGGGCGGATGGCTGTGGCGCTGGGGCGTTGATGGGGGCGCGGATCCGAGCGGCGGTGCTGGTGCTGGCTTTGCTGGTCTTGGGAGCGATCGGGTCACCCGCGTCGGCGACCGCGCTGGCCGCCGGGCCGAGCTGGCAACTGGTGGCGCAGGACGATTTCCACGGCGGCCTCGGCCCGCACTGGACGGCCTACCAGGGCCGGCCGGCCTGTTGCGCGGAAACCGACTGGGACTCCGGTCAGGTCAGTGAGCACGACGGGCGGATGACGCTCACCTCGGTGCGCCGGGCCGGCGGCTGGGTGACCGGCGGGGTGAGCGCGGCCGGGTGGCCGGCCGCGGTGCGCACCTACGGCAAGTACATCGCGCGGGTGCGGGTGGACCGGGGCAGCGGGATCAGCGCGGTTGCCCTGCTGTGGCCGCAGTCCGGGCAGTGGCCGCCGGAACTGGACTACTACGAACTGTCCGGTGTGGACGGTGACCGGACCAGTGAGACCGCGACCGACCATCGGGCCGGGGACAATGCGCAGCTGCGCAGCACCTTCCACGGCGACCTGACCCAGTGGCACACCGTCGGGCTGATCTGGCTGCCCAACGAGATCCGGTATTTCGTGGACGGCCACCAGACCGGCCAGGTCACCGATCCCTCCTACATCCCGCACCAGCCGATGTGGCCGGCGTTCCAGATGCAGGTCGGCGCGACCGGCCAGTACGACGCCGGTCAGGTCAGCGGCGCCGAGACCGGGCCGGTGACCATGCAGATCAGCGGGTTCGCGGTGTACGCGCCGGTGTCCGGGGTGGTCACGCCGGGCTCGACCGGATCGGGCTGGTGGTGGCTGTGGACGGTCGGCGCGGGCGTGCTGCTGATCGTGGTCACCGCGGTGCTGATCGCCCGGCGGCGCGGTTGACAGGAGTCTCATTCCCCGCGCGGCATACTGGGTGACCAGCGGGCACACCGTCCGCGTCGACGAGGTCGCGGGGGTTTCGCGGATGGCAGCCACGGGCGAGGACCGGACGGGAGCGGTGTGCCGGTGCGGCCACCCCCGGGAGGCGCACCGGCACTACCGGAAGGGCACCGAGTGCTCGGTGTGCCCGGCCGGGGAGTGCGCCGGGTTCCGGGCCGCGGAACCGTTGTGGCGCAGGCTGTTCGGTAAGAACTAGCCCGGGTTGCCGAGCAGGCCGCGCAGGGCGGGGATGACCGTGTCCAGGTCCTTGGTGGTGCGGAACACCACCAGCGCGGCCTCGTCCCGGTCGGGCTCGCGCTCGTTGAACAGGTTGACCGTCCAGGACATCGCCGCGTCGAACTCGGCCTCCGGCCGGTCGGTCTGCCGGCGCAGCCAGCGGCGCAGCACATGGTTGTGCGCGGTGACCACGGCCGCGGCCATCAGCTCGGCCTTCAGCGCGGTGTCCGAGCCGCCGCCCAGCCAGTCGTGGATGAAGTTGTAGAACGCCCGGTGGTACTGCTGGGTGCTGGCGATCTCCCGGTCGCGCAGCGCGGTCACGCTGCGGGTCAGCCGGTAGCGGGCCAGGGCCAGCTCGCCCTCGCTGAGGTAGTGCCGCAGCACCAGCCGGACCGCGTCGGTCACCGCCAGCAGCGCGGTCTGCTGGGTGGAACCCGCCAGGCGCGCGGACACCGCCTGCATCACGGCGTCGTGGTCGGGGAAGATCACTTCTTCCTTGGACCGGAACGCCCGGAAGAACGTGGTGCGCCCGACGCCGGCCCGCTCGGCGATGTCGTCCACCGTGGTCTGCTCGTACCCGCGCTCCTCGAACAGGGCGAACGCCGCCTCGATCAGGCGTTCTCGTGCCGGTCGCTGTGCCATGTCGCGCTCCTCGAACCCGGGACTCTCCCGGTAAGGAGTGTGCCCGCCACCGAATCTGGGGTTGTGTCCTGGCATGGTACTGGGTACCGTCCAGATGGTATCCAGTTCCAATGTCGGGAGGAACACGATCATGCGAACCATCGGCAACGTGGCCGAGCGGGTCATCGATCCGCCGGAAACCGCCCAGGTCGGCCCCGCTTACGGACTGCGCTCCTGGGGGTGGCCGGTCAGTGTGATCGGCACTTCGCTGGTGCTGGAGACCACCTCCGGATTCTGCGGCGTGGAAATGCCGCAGGTGCTCGGCGACGCGGTGCTGCGCCGATTGCGCTCGGCCGGCGTTGAAGGCCCGGTGGTGCGCGTGCCGCGGCCCGACCCCTGGCTGGTGTTCCTGGCCGAGGCCGACGGCGTGGTGGAGAACAACGAGGTGTTCGCCCGCAGCCGCGCGCGGCTGGTGCAGGGCGCGAACTCGATTCCGTTGCCGCCCACCGTGACCAGCATGGGCCGCACCTCCTGGGCCATCGCGCCCGACGTCAGCCACCGCTGGCTGCCCGAGCTGTCCACCGTCGTGTGGGCCATCACCTCGGTCAGCTCGATGCGCTGAGACCTGGCGCGCCGGAATTCCTGGACAAGGAATTCCGGCGCGCCATTTCAGCACCGCTTCAGCACTGCGAAATGCCGCCGGGTGCCCGACAATGAGGGCATGGTCACTCCGGACAGGGACAAGGAACGCACCGGCGCCGTGGCGGGTCAGGACGAGCCGGGTCCGGCGGTCCGGGACACGCCGGAACCGGACGCGCCGCGAGCGCCCGAGGCCACCGCCGAACCGACCAAACCGGCCGCGCCGGCTCGCCCCGCCCCGCTGCGCAAGCCGACCCGGATCAAGCAGACCCGGATCAGCAGCACCTGGGTCGCGGTGATCGTCGCGGTCATCGTGCTGATCTTCTTCCTGATCTTCATCCTGCAGAACCTGGACTCGGTGACCGTGCACTTCCTCGGCGCCGCAGGGACTTTGCCGCTGGGGGTCGCGCTGCTGTTCGCAGGCGTGGGCGGCGCGCTGGTGGTGGTGCTCATCGGCACCGCGCGCATCATGCAGCTGCGCCGGGTGGCCAGGCGGGCCGGCATCACTCGCCGAAGGTGACCGTCGTCACGGTTGAATAACGGTCGGCCGCTGACTCTTGCTGCCGTTCGTCTCTCGGGGAGTAGCGTCTTGGGCGCAGTACGGTAAGCGCTTACCGCGACGGTGCGGACCCCGGAGGAGACGGCAGTGGACGAGTCCCAGACCTCGCCCAGGGCATTGACGATCTATGACGTCGCCCGACATGCCGGGGTGTCCATTGCCTCCGTTTCCCGCGTTCTCAACGGCCGCAACTCGCCGCGCCCGGAAACGCGGGAACGGGTGTTGCGGGCGGTCGCCGAACTCGGTTTCGTGCCCGACGGCGCGGCCCGCGCGTTGTCCAGCCGGCTCAAGGAAGTCGTCGGCGTGGTGTATCGCCGGGTGAACGCGCGGGTGGACGAGTTCGCCATTTCCGACGAGGACGAGAGCCTGCTGTTCGTCGACGTGATCAACCGGGGTGTGGAGATCGCGGCCCGGCGGCGCGGGTTCGACATGCTGATCAGCTCGGTGGACGTGTACGACCAGCCGGACGGGCGGATCGACTCGATGGCCGGCAAGAGCGACGGGCTGATCCTGCACGATCCGTTGCTGTCGTTGGAAAAGCTGTCCCGGATCGCCAAGCGCACGCCCATCGTCACCCTCGCCGGCCGGCCCACCCCGAACAGCGTGAACGTGCGCGCGGACAACGAATCCAGCATGCGCGAACTGGTCGCGCACCTGCTCGACGAGCACGGTTACCGCACGCTGGCCTACCTCGGCGCACACGACGACAGCCCGGACTCGGCGGCCCGCGGCGCCGCCTTCCTCGCCGAGTGTCAGCGGGTCGGCGCGACCGCCGTCACCGGGCCGGAATGGCGCGGCAACTACATGGCCGACGGTGCGGCCAAGATCATCGCGGATCATCTGGCCCGCGACGAATCCCTGCCGCAGGCCATCGTGTGCGCCAACGACCAGACCGCGCTGGGCGTGATGTACGAACTGACCGAGAACCACATCCGGGTGCCCGAGGACGTCGCGGTGACCGGATTCGACGACATCCCGGTGGCCCGGCACCTGCGCCCGCAGCTGACCACCGTGCGCCAGCCCATCCAGAAACTCGGTGCCACCGCGTTCGACGCGCTCTACGCGATGATCAGCGGGGGCACACCACCTGAGCCGGAGATCGTGTTGCCGACCAGCGTGGTCATCAGGGGGAGTTGCGGTTGCCAGTCCGACGTGGTCGTGCCCTGGGGAAAATGAAAGGTGTGCAGCGCTTGTGCTCCACTTGTTACGCAGAATCGCCTTTTATGTGGTGACCGCGTGGGCGGCCATCACAGTCAACTTCTTCATTCCACATCTCATGCCCGGCGATCCGGTGCAGAGCCTGATCGCCCGGCAGCAGGGAAAACTCACGCCCGCCGCCATTCAGGCGCTGAACGTGCAGTTCGGGTTGGCCAACCATCAGTCGCTGTGGTCACAGTACCTGCACTACTGGGGTCAGCTGTTCAGCGGTGATCTGGGGCTGTCGACCAGTTTCTACCCGGCCACCGTGGAAAACGTGCTGTCCGCGGCCCTGCCCTGGACGGTGGCGCTGGTCGGCGCGGCCACCGTGATCAGTTTCGTGATCGGTACGCTGATCGGCACGGTCGTGGCCTGGCGGCGCGGTTCCTGGCTGGATTCCATCCTGCCGATCTCCACGTTCTTCCAGGCGGTGCCCTACTTCTTCTTCGCGTTGATCGTGTTGATCCTGCTGGGCAACGATCTCGGCTGGTTCCCGATCAGCGGCGGCATGGACCAGGGCCTGATCCCGGGCCTGGACTGGGCGACCGTGTCCAGCGTGCTGGACCACGCGTTCCTGCCCGGCATCACCATCGTGGTGTCCTCCATCGCGGGCTGGATCCTGGCCATGCGCAACATGATGATGACCACCATGGACGAGGACTACGTGCTGGTGGCACAGGCCAAGGGCCTGCCCAGTCGGCGGGTCATCGGCTACGCGGCCCGCAACGCCGTGCTGCCCAGCGTGTCGAGTTTCTCGCTGTCGCTGAGTTTCGTGGTGTCCGGCGCGCTGCTGACCGAGATCGTGTTCTCCTACCCGGGCATCGGTTTCCAGCTGCTGCAGGCCGTGCAGTCCGAGGATTTCCCGCTGCTGCAAGGGATCTTCCTGGTGATCACGTTCGCCGTGCTGGCCGCGAACCTGCTCGCCGACGTGGTCTACGCCGCCCTCGACCCGCGTACCCGACAGGAGGCGTGAGCCATGTCCTCGTCCCGCCGCGTGCGGTTACCGCGCTCGCCGAAGATCCTCATCGGCCTGTTCCTGTTGCTGTTGTTCATAGTCCTGGCGATCATCGGTCCGTGGATCGCGCCGGACGACCCGTCCGCGACCACCGCCGACCTGCTGTCCGGGCCGTCCGCCGACCACTGGCTGGGCACCACCCAGGCCGGGCAGGACGTGTTCTCCCAGTTGCTGGTCGGCGCGCGCAGCACGGTGTTCATCGGGTTCCTGGCCGGGGCCATCGCCACCGTGCTGTCCATCGTCATCGGCGTGACCGCCGGTTATGTCGGCGGGCTGGTGGACGACCTGCTTTCCATGCTCACCAACATCTTCCTGGTCATCCCGGCGCTGCCGCTGCTGATCGTGCTGGCCGCCTACCTGCCCCGCGGGGCCAGCGCCAGCCCGCTGGTGGTGGCACTGATCGTGAGCGTGACCGGCTGGGCCTGGGGTGCGCGGGTGCTGCGCGCTCAGACGTTGTCCATGCGCAGACGCGACTACGTGGACTCGGCCCGGATCATCGGGGAGCGGCGGCTGCGCATCATCTCCTTCGAGATCCTGCCCAACCTGACCGCGATCGTGGCCTCCTCGTTCCTGTTCACCGTGCTCTACGCGATCGGCACATTCGTGGCGCTGGCCTTCCTCGGCGTGGTGGACGTGTCGCACTGGAGCTGGGGCGTGATGTTGTTCTGGGCCGAGTCGGCGAACGCGCCGCAGGTCAACGCCTGGTGGTGGTTCTTCCCGCCGGGCATCGCCATCGCGCTGTTGGGCACCTCGCTGGCGCTGGTCAACTTCGGTATCGACGAGTTCATCAACCCGCGGTTGCGCGCGGCCGGGCTGTCCCGCAAGGCGGCCAAGAGAGCCGGGGTACCGCGGCGCGTCCGGCTGGGGCTGACTCCGGTGATCTCGGGAGGGAAGCGATGACCACCGAACACGAACCCGTGCTGGACATCCGGGGTCTGAGCGTGGACTACGGCATCGGCGACGGTGCCACGCACGCGGTGTCCGGCGTGGATCTGTTGCTGCGCCGGGGAGAAGTGCTCGGCCTGGCCGGGGAGAGCGGCAGCGGAAAGTCGACCTTGGCCTATGCGGTGACCCGGTTGCTGCGCGCGCCCGGCGTGATCACCGGCGGCGAGGCCTGGTTCCACGTGCCCACCGAGGGTGGCGGGGAGACCAAGGTCGACCTGCTGGCCGCGGATGCCGGGCAGCTGCGCAAGGTTCGCTGGTCGGAGATCGCCGTGGTGTTCCAGAGCGCGATGCACGCGCTGAACCCGGTGATGACCATCGGCGCGCAACTGACCGACGTGCTCAAGGCGCACCGGCCGGAGATGAGCAGGGACGCGCGCCGGGAACGGGCCGCGGAACTGCTGCGCATGGTCGGCATCACCAGCGACCGGCTGACCAGCCACCCGCACGAACTGTCCGGCGGGATGCGGCAACGCGTGATGATCGGCATGGCGCTGGCGCTGGAGCCGCGCGTGGTCATCATGGACGAGCCGACCACCGCGCTGGATGTGGTGACCCAGCGGGAGATCCTGGAGGAGCTGATCGATCTGCGGGACCGGCTCGGTTTCGCGGTGCTGTTCATCACCCACGATCTGTCGTTGCTGATCGAACTGGCCGACTCGATCGCGGTGATGTACGCGGGCCGGCTGGTCGAGCGGGCACCGGCGGCGGCGCTGTTCCGCGCCCCGCGCCACCCCTACACCCGAGGCCTGCTGGACTCCTTCCCGTCGCTGCACGGACCGCGCGTCACGCTCACCGGCATCGCCGGCTCGCCGCCCGATCTTCGTGATGTGCCAACGGGTTGCGCGTTCCACCCGCGGTGCGCGCACGCCATGGACCGGTGCCACGAGGACCGGCCGGCGCTGCTGGAACTGGGCCTGGCCGACGGTCCGTCCCGGGCCGCGGCCTGCTGGTTGCAGGACGGCACCCAGGCCCCGCCGGCCCAACTGGCCCTACCCGAACCGATGGGGAGCGTGTCCTCGTGACCGAGCAGGCGATCGAGCAGGCGGCGGCCCTGGAGGCCAAGGGCCTGACCAAGCATTTTCCGGTGCGCGGCAACCCGTTCGCGCTGCGCCGGTCGGTGGTGCACGCGGTGGAGGACCTGAGCCTGCGGCTGGCCCGCGGCACGGTCACCGCGGTGGTGGGGGAGAGCGGTTCGGGCAAGTCGACGCTGGCCCGGATGCTGGCCCAGCTGATCCCGCCGACCCGGGGCGAGGTGCTGGTCGACGGCGTGGCCACGAACCGGAAAACCGGGCTGCGGCGGGATTATCGCGGCCGGGTGCAGCTGGTGCTGCAGGATCCGTTCTCCTCGCTCAACCCGGTGCACGGGGTGCGCTACCACCTGGCCCGGCCGCTGAAGATTCACGGGCTGCCCGAGGGTGTCACCGATTACGACGAGGCGATCCTGAACCTGCTGCGCCGGGTGTCGCTGACCCCGGCCGAGCAGTTCATCGAGAAGTACCCGCACGAACTGTCCGGCGGTCAGCGGCAGCGGGTGGCCATCGCCCGGGCGCTGGCGGTGAATCCGGATGTGCTCATCGCCGACGAACCGGTGTCCATGCTCGACGTGTCGATCCGGCTGGGCGTGCTGAACCTGCTGGCCGATCTGCGCGAGCGGGAGGGGCTGGCCATCCTCTACGTCACGCACGACATCGCCTCCGCCCGCTACCTGGCCGACACCATCGCGGTGATGTACGCGGGCCGGGTGGTGGAATCCGGGCCCGCGGTCGGGCTGACCGACTCGCCCGCGCACCCCTACACGCAGCTGCTGCTGTCCGCGGCGCCGGACCCGGACCGCACCGACCCGCCCTCGGTGGCCGGCCGGGGCGCGCCGCCCAGCCTGGTCAGCCCGCCATCGGGCTGCCGGTTCCACCCGCGCTGTCCGTTCGCCATGGACATCTGCAAGACCGAGGTGCCGCCCGCGACCGAGGTGGCGCCCGGCCAGCACAGCGCCTGCTGGTTGCACACCGAACGGGCCGAACGCAGCGAGGGGGAGGGGGTGGCAGCGCCACCGGACTGAGCCGAAAACCCGATCAGGCCAACACGTTCCGGGCCCGGCCGACCACGCGCCGTGGCCAGGTGACAGACCCCGACACGGTCATCGCACACAACATCCCCGTTGGCGCGGGGACGACAGGCTGGCAGCGAAGCCGGCCGGACATTCGGAGTTTAGCCATGTTCCGTAGAGCACTACCCGTGATTGTCGCGGTGACCACCCTGTCGGTGGTCCTCGCCGGCTGCTCGGGACACAACGCCGCGTCCAGCGGCGACACGTCGACACTGGTGATGGAGACCAACCCGGTCTCGCCGTTCATCGACAACTTCAACCCCTTCGACACCAACGACACCGGCACCGAGGTCAACGCCACCGGCCTGGTATACGAGCCGCTGCTGCAGTTCGACACCATGAAGCCGGGCACGGTGTACCCGTGGCTGGCCAAGTCCTACGCCTTCTCCAACGACGGCAAGACGGTCACCTTCGACCTGCGCACCGACGCCAAGTGGTCCGACGGCCAGGCGTTCACCAGCGCGGACGCGGCCTTCACGTTCAACATGGTCAAGGCCAACAAGGCGATCAACACCTACGGCCTGGAGCCGACCAGCGTGTCCACACCGGACTCGCACACCCTGGTACTCAACTTCGACTCGCCCCAGTACACCCAGCTGTTCTACATCGGCTCGGTGTACATGGTGCCGCAGCACATCTGGGGCACCGTCAAGGATCCGTCCACCTGGAACGATTCGCAGCCGGTGGGCACCGGCCCGTACAAGCTGGCCTCGTTCACCTCGCAGGGTTTCACGCTGAGCAAGGTCTCCACCTACTGGCAGCCGGTGAAGATCCCCAACGTGCGGTTCCCGTCCTATGTCTCCAACACCACGGCCAGCCTGGCGCTGTCCCGAGGTGAGATCGACTGGGCGGCCAACGACATCGCCAACATCGACAAGACGTTCGTGCAGGCCGATCCGCAGCACAACAAGTACTGGTTCGCCCCGGCCAACGTGGTGACCCTGCAGTTGAACACCACCCGGGCGCCGTTGAACAACGCGGCGGTGCGGCGGGCGATCAGCGCGGCTGTCGACCGGGCCCAGCTGTCCGCGATCGGTGAGACCGGCTACGAGCAGGCGGCCACCTCGTCCGGCGGGCTGCTGCTGGAGGGCGTCGACGACAAGTCCCTCGACTCGACGCTGAAGAACAACCTGGCGCAGAACAAGTCCCAGGTGTCCTCGATCCTCACCGGCGCCGGTTACACCCTGACCAACGGCAAGTGGTTGGACAGGAGCGGCAACGGGATCAAGTTCACTCTGGAGGACCCGTCGTCCTACTCGGACTACTTCGAGGACATCACGCTGATCGCCCAGCAGCTCAACGCCCAGGGCTTCCAGGTCGGCGTGAACGGCACCACCGCGGACGCCTGGGTGGCCGACTACAACTCGGGCAACTTCGACGCCACCATCCACTGGGGCGCGCAGGGGCCCTCGCCGTACTACCAGTACGACAACTGGCTGGACTCCAACCTGTCCGCGCCGGTCGGCCAGACCGCGGCCGGTGACCAGGGCCGGTACAGCAACCCGGCGGCGCAGGCGGCGCTGGCCGAGTTCGCCAGCACCAACGACCCGACCACCCAGCAGGACGCGCTGAACAAGCTGCAGCAGATCGTGGCCACCGACGCCCCGGTCATCCCGCTGCTCTACGGCGCGGCCTGGGATGAGTACAGCACCAAGAAGTTCACCGGCTGGCCCACCAAGGACGATCCCTACATCGACCCGGTGGCCAACACGCCGTGGGACGAGTACACCGTGCTGCACCTGACGCCGGTCTCTTCCTGATTCGTCGATACCGCAACGAGATCGACGACTCCCGCCCGGGCGGCGATGCCCGGGCGGGAGCGTCGGTGCGACAACCGAAGGGGTGAACGCATGACCACGCTGACCGACGTCGGCGAATCCGGCTCGCTCCAGCCCGAGCCGAAAACCCAAGCCAGACAAGGCTTTCCTGCCGGCTTCGTGTGGGGCGCGTCGACCGCGTCCTACCAGATCGAGGGCGCGGTGGCCGAGGACGGCCGCACACCGTCCATCTGGGACACGTTCGCGCACACGCCCGGCGCGGTGCGCAACGCCGACAACGGCGACATCGCCGCCGACCACTACCACCGCTACCCCGAGGACTTCGCGCTGCTGGCCGATCTCGGCCTGACCGCCTACCGGTTCTCCGTGTCCTGGCCGCGCGTGCAGCCGCACGGCAGTGGCCCGGTCAACCAGCGCGGGCTGGACTTCTACCGGCGCCAGGTGGACGACCTGCTCGAACGCGGCATCACCCCCTACCTGACCGCGTACCACTGGGACCTGCCGCAGGAACTGGAGGACGCGGACGGCTGGGGCAACCGGGACACCGCCTACCGGTTCGGCGAGTTCGTCGAGCTGCTGGCCGGTGCGCTGGGCGACCGGGTGCACCACTGGTCCACGGTCAACGAACCCTGGTGCTCGGCGTTCCTCGGCTACGCCTCCGGGGTGCACGCGCCGGGGCGGCGGGAGCCGGTGACCGCGCTGCGCGCCGTGCACCACCTGCTGCTCGGGCACGGCCTCGGCGTCGGCGCGTTACGCGCGAACAACCCGGAGCACGAGGTGGGGCTGACCCTCAACCTGGCCGCGGTGCGCCCGGCCGACCCGGCGGCGGACGCCGACGCGGTGCGCCGGATCGACGGCCTGGCCAACCGGATCTTCCTGGACCCGGTGTTCCACGGCCGGTATCCGGCCGACGTGCTGGCCGACACCGTGGCGACCACCGACTGGTCGTTCGTGCGGGACGCCGACCTGGCCGAGATCTCCCGGCCGATCGACGTGCTCGGGGTCAACTACTACTCGCCGATGAAGGTCGCCACCCGGTTGCCCGGCGCGGCACCGGTGCGCGAGGACGGGCACGGGGTCAGCGCGGCAACGCCGTGGATCGGCTCGGACGAGGTGGACTTCCTGCCCACGCCGGGCCCGCGCACGCTGATGGGCTGGACGGTGGACGCGGATGGGCTGACCGAGATCCTCACCCGGGTCGCCCGCGACTACCCGGGCACCCCGTTGATGGTCACCGAGAACGGCGCGGCCTACGACGACTACGTCAACCCGGTCGGCGAGGTGCACGACCCGGACCGGGTGGACTACCTGCGTTCGCACCTGGACGCGGTGCGCCGGGCCGGGGTCGAGGGGGCCGATGTGCGCGGCTACTTCGTGTGGTCGCTGCTGGACAACTTCGAGTGGGCGTTCGGGTTTTCCAAGCGGTTCGGCATCGTGTTCGTGGACTTCGCGAGCCAGCGGCGGATTCCCAAGGACAGTGCGCGGTACTACGCGAAGGTCGCCGCGATCAACGGTGAGACCTTGGACTGAGAGAGCTTCTGACACGATGGCGTCGCGAGCCGGGCAGTCATCGTGTCAGGAGCTCTCCGGCGCGGGCGGTTGAGCCGCCGCCCGCGCCGCCCGGTCGAGAAGGTCAGCTGGCGGACTGGGTGATGATCGGGTCGGCGCAGCCGGTGGCGCGCGCGATGGACTCGTTGAGCTTGCCCAGCAACCGGCCGAGCGCGTTGCGGTCCTCGGAGTTCCAGTCCCGGGTGACCGCGTCCAGGTTGCCCCGGCGCACCTTGCGCATGTGCCGCATGAGCTCCCGGCCCGCGGCGGTCGGGCTGATGATGCAGGAGCGCCGGTCGCCCGGGTTGGTCTTGCGCTCCACCAGGCCGAGGTCCTTCATCGCGGAGACCTGCCTGGTCACCGTGGACCCGTCCAGTCCCACCGTGTTGGCGATGGTGTTGATGCTGGCCGGGCCGATCCGTTCCAGGGTGCGCAGCAGCAGGTAACCGGCGCGGTCCAGGCCGAGGTCGAATTCCGCGGACCGTCCCAGCAGGGCGATGCTGCGCGCCAGGCGGGTCACCTCTGTCTCGATGAGATCGACGGCGTCGCTCGACGGGGAGTGATCAAAACCTCGCACGTGAGCCACGGTCAACCCACCCTTCTGGGACTTCCACCCTCGTTGGTCTACGTGTACGGTACAGGCATATTACCTGTATCGCGCAGCGGTCTCCGTGCTGAATTGGCAGGTGATGACGATAGACGGACCGGTTGCTGCCCCACTCATGGCGACCGTCGGCAGGCGCGGGGAGACATGCCAAAACTCCGCGAACCCCTTCGGCGATCGCCGCTGACGCCTCACCCGATAGGGCCTTCGGACTGCGATAGTCGATCAAGCCCTGCACGATGAGTGCCTTGTGCGACAGACGTGGAGGTTCTCGGTGGTTTCGGCACGTTGGAACGTATGCCGCGAGTGGTCAACCGCCGTGGCTCGCCGCTTCCTGACCGCCTCCCAGCGCGATGAGACGAATTTATCTCAGCGTACCACGGATTCCGACCCGGCCGACCGGGCCGGCGGCGAGAATTTCTCCGTCGCCGCACGCCTGCTACCTGGCGGAATCCGCCGCCACCTGATGGCCGTGTACACCTTCGCCCGGTTGGTGGACGACATCGGCGACGAGGCGAGCGGCAACCGCAATGCCCTGCTGGACGAGGTTTCCGACGACCTGGATCGCATCTACGCCGGACACCCGCCGCGGCGCGCGACACTACATGACCTTCGCCTCACCATTCAGTCCTGTGGCATGCCAAGGGAACCGTTCGCCGCGCTGATCGAGGCCAACCGGCGCGACCAGGTGGTGCACCGCTACACCAGCTACGCCGAACTGCTGGAGTACTGCGAACTGTCCGCGAACCCGGTGGGGCACCTGGTGCTCTACGTGTTCGGGCAGTACAGCCCCGCGCGGCGCGCGCTGTCGGACCGGATCTGCACCGCGCTGCAGATCCTGGAGCACTGCCAGGACGTGGTGGAGGATCTCAACAACGGCCGGATCTACCTGCCCGCCGAGGACCTGGAGCGGTTCGCGGTCGCCGAGACCGAGCTGAAGTCGCCGCCGGCCACCGCCGCGGTGCGCGGGCTGCTGGCCTTCGAGACCCAGCGCGCGCTACGCCTGCTGGAGGCGGGAAAACCGTTGGTGGCCGGCCTGCGCGGCCCGGCGAAGCTGGCTGTCTCCGGCTACCTGGCCGGCGGGCTGGCCACCGCCAAGGCCATCGCCGACGCCCGCTACGACGTGCTGGGTGGACCACCCAAACCCGGCAAGGCCAGCACCCTCAAGGAATGGACCAGATTGCTCACCGCCGGAGGCGCACGGTGAACGTGGCGGACGCGTACGCGGAGTGCGAGCGCATCACCACCCAGCAGGCTCGCAACTTCTCTTACGGCATCAAGCTTCTCTCGACACCCAGACGGGCCGCGCTGTCGGCGGTCTACGCCTTCGCCCGTCGGGTGGACGACATCGGTGACAGCGCGGATCCAGCCCAGGAACGGTTGCGCGGACTGACCGAAGTACGTGCGCAACTGCACACTCTGGACCAGCCCGGCGATGACCCGGTGCTGATCGCGCTGGCCGACACCGCCCAGCGCACCGCACTGCCGGTCCCCGCGTTCGACGAGCTGATCGACGGCTGTGAGGACGATGTGCGCGGGGTCAGCTACGCCACCTTCGACGATCTGCGCCACTACTGCCGGTGCGTCGCCGGGTCCATCGGCCGGCTCTCGCTGGGCGTTTTCGGTTGCCACGACCGGGAAACCGCCGCGCCGCTGGCCGACGCGCTCGGGGTCGCCCTGCAACTGACCAACATCCTGCGCGATGTGCTGGAGGACCGCGGCAACGGCCGGATCTATCTGCCGGCCGAGGATCTGGCCCAGTTCGGCTGCACCTTCGAGCTGGACGAGCGGGGCCGGTTCACCGACGACGAGGATGCGCTGACCGCGCTGATCGAGTTCGAGGCGGCCCGCGCGCAGGACTGGTACGACACCGGGCTGCGGCTGCTGCCCGTGTTGGACGGTCGCAGCCGGGCCTGTTGCGCGGCCATGGCCGGGATCTACCAGCGGCTGCTGGAACGGATCATGGCCCGGCCCTGGCTGGTGCTGGCCTCCCGGATGTCCCTGCCCGGCTGGGAAAAAGCCTCGGTCGCGGTGCGCTCGCTGGCCGGAGCGGCCCGATGAGCCGGCACGTCGTGGTGATCGGCGGCGGACTGGCCGGACTGGCCGCGGCCTGCGAGCTGGCCGGCACCGGACACCGCGTCACCCTGCTGGAGGCCCGGGCCCGGCTGGGAGGGGCGACCTTCTCCTTCGACCGCGACGGGCTGGCCGTGGACAACGGTCAGCACGTGTTGTTGCGCTGCTACACCGAATACCGCGCGTTCCTGGACCGGATCGGGATGGGCGGGCAGATCGCCATGCAGGACCGGTTCCGGGTGCCGGTGCTCAGCGTGACCGGCAAACGGGGCGAGCTGTTCCGCACCGGCGGGCTGCCCGCGCCGCTGCACCTGGCGGCCAGCCTGTCCGGCTACGGACTGCTCGGCGCGGGGGACCGGGCCCGGGTGCTGCTGGCCGCGGCGCTGCTGCGCGGCGTCGACCCGGCCGATCCGCGCACCGACGAACGCAGCTTCGCCGACTGGCTCACCAAGCACGGGCAGCGGCGCGCCTCGATCGAGGCGCTGTGGGACCTGATCACCGTGGCGGCGTTGAACACCGACGCCGCGCACGCCTCGCTTGCCTTGTGCGCCATGGTGTTCCGCACCGCGCTGTTGCAGCACGCGGACGCCGCGGACATCGGCGTGCCCAAACTGCCACTGGGGAAACTGCACGGCGAGGCCGCCGCCGACCACCTCCGGGCGGCCGGTGCCGAGGTGCTGACGCGCACCCCGGCCCGGGCGATCCGGGTTGCCGGACAGGGCTTCGAGATCGACCTGGACGGGCGCACCCTCACCGCGGACGGGGTGGTGCTGGCCGTCACCCCGGAGGCGGCCGCGGAGATCCTGCCGGCGGACGCGATTCCCGATCCGGAGCGGCTGACCAACCTCGGCGGCGCGCCGATCGTCAACGTGCACGCGGTCTACGACCGGAAGGTCTGCCCGGACGAGTTCGTCGCGGTGGTCGGCTCGCCGGTGCAGTGGGTGTTCGACCGGTCGGCGATTTCCGGTGTGCCGCAAGGGCAGTACCTCGCGGTGTCGTTGTCCGCGGCCGAGCAGTGGATCGACCGGCCGACCGCGGAGCTGCGCGAGGTCTTCCTGCCCGAACTGGCCCGGCTGTTCCCCGCGGCGAAGTCCGCGACCACCACCAGGTTCTTCGTCACCCGCGAACGGCGGGCGACGTTCCGGCAGACGCCGGGAAGCGGTCGGCTTCGACCGGTGGCGCGCACCCGGCTGCCCGGGTGTGTGCTGGCCGGCGCGTGGACCGCGACCGGTTGGCCCGACACGATGGAGGGTGCGGTGCGAAGCGGAAACGAAGCGGCGCGAGTGGTCCGGGCGCAACTGGCGCACGCGACCGTCGGGAGCCCGGCATGACCGCCATGCTGCCTGCGGAGATCGCCGCGGCCAGGGATCTGGTCGAACCGGCCCTGCGCAGGGCGGTGGACGAGCTGACCGGCACGATGCGCACCATTTCCCGGTACCACCTGGGCTGGGCTGATGCCGACGGGGTGGACGTCGCGGGCGGTGGGGGCGGCAAGGCGCTGCGCCCGGCGCTGACCCTGCTGGCCGCGCAGGCGGCCGGGGCCACCAGCCCGGACCTGGCCGTGCCGGCCGCGGTCGCGGTGGAGCTGGTGCACAACTTCTCGTTGCTGCACGACGATGTGATGGACCGGGACACCGAACGGCGCCACCGGCCCACCGCGTGGACCGTGTTCGGGGTGCCCGCGGCCATCCTGGCCGGGGACGCGATGCTCACCCTGGCCGTGGAAACCGCGCGCCGGGGCAGCCAGGTGACGGTGGCCGGTGAGGTGGTGGGCTGTCTCAACGAGGCGGTGCAGGACCTGATCGTGGGCCAGTCGCTGGACGTGGAGTTCGAGCGCCGCAGCGATGTCACGCTGACCGAGTGCCTGGCCATGGAGGCGGGCAAGACCGGCGCGCTGATGCGGTGTTCCACCGCGGTCGGCGCGATCGCGATCGGCGCGCCCACCCGCACCGTGCGCATCCTGGCCGAGTTCGGCGAGCACCTGGGCATGGCCTTCCAGTTCGTGGACGACCTGCTGGGCATCTGGGGCGCGCCCGCGGTGACCGGCAAGCCGGCGCTGGCCGATCTGCGCAGCCGCAAGAAGTCCGTGCCCGTCCTGGCCGCGCTGAACTCGCAAACCGAAGCGGGACAACGACTTCACGAGCTGTACTTCGCCCCGGACGCGACCGACGACGACCGGAGCCTGGCGCTGATGGCCGATCTGGTCGAGCAGGCCGGCGGTCTGAACTGGACCGAACAGGCCGCGGCCGAGCACATCGAGCAGGCTGGCGCCTGCCTGGACGAGCTGGCCGCGCCCGAACCGGTGTCCAACGCGTTGCTGGCCACCGCGATGTTCGTCACCAGGAGGGATCGATGACCGCGACACTCGACGCCGCCGGGTCGACAGCCGGCCGGGCGCGTCGCACCCTCGACGCGGCCCGGGACTACCTGCTGTCCATTCAGCAGGATTCGGGATGGTGGAAGGGAAACCTGGAAACCAACGTCACCATGGACGCCGAAGACCTGATGTTGCGTCAGTTCCTCGGCATCCGCACCGCGGCCGACACCGAGCCGGCCGCCCGGTGGATCGCCGGTCAGCAGCGGGCCGACGGCACCTGGGCCACCTTCCACGGCGGCCCGGCCGAGCTGTCCACCACGGTGGAGGCCTACCTCGCGCTGAAGCTGGCCGGGCACGACGTCGACGCGCCGCACATGGTCAAGGCGCGGGAGTACATCCGGGCCGAGGGCGGCATCGAGGCCACCCGGGTGTTCACCCGGATCTGGCTGGCGTTGTTCGGCGAATGGTCCTGGGACGAACTTCCGGTGATGCCGCCGGAGCTGATCTTCCTGCCGTCCTGGTTCCCGCTCAACGTTTACGACTGGGGCTGCTGGGCCCGGCAGACCGTGGTGCCGCTGACCATCGTGTCGGCGCTGCGGCCGGTGCGGTCCCTCGGCATCACGGTGGACGAACTGCGCACCGGCCGGCGCGAGCGCACCCGGCCGCCGCTGTTGTCGTTGAGCAATGCCTTCGGGCAGCTGGACAAGGTGCTGCACGGCTACCAGAAGCTGCCGGTGAAACCGTTGCGCGGCTTGGCCATGCGGCAGGCCGCGGAGTGGATCGTGGCCCGCCAGGAGGCCGACGGGGGCTGGGGCGGCATCCAGCCACCGTGGGTGTACTCGATCATCGCGCTGCACCTGATGGGGTATCCGCTGGATCATCCGGTGCTGCGCAACGCGCTCGACGGCCTGGACGGGTTCATGGTCCGTGAGGACACGTCCGAGGGTCCGGTGCGCTGGCTGGAGGCCTGCCAGTCGCCGGTGTGGGACACCTGCCTGGCGGTCACGGGTTTGCTCGACGCGGGCGTGCCCAACGACCACCCGGCGCTGGTGCGCGCGGTGGACTGGATGCTGGGCGAGGAGATCCGGGTCGACGGCGACTGGTCGGTGCGCCGGCCGGGCATCCAGCCGGGCGGCTGGGCGTTCGAGTTCGCCAACGATCTCTACCCGGACACCGACGACACGGCCGAGGTGGTACTGGCGCTGCGCCGGGCCCACCACCCGCAGGAGAACCGGTTGCGCGGCGCGGTGGATCGCGGGGTGCGCTGGCTCCTGGGCATGCAGTCCAAGGACGGCGGCTGGGGCGCGTTCGACGCGGACAACACCCGCACACTGATCGACAAACTGCCGTTCTGCGACTTCGGCGCCGTGATCGACCCGCCGTCGGCCGACGTCACCGCGCACGTGGTGGAAATGCTGGCCGCGGAAGGGAAGTCGGACATCCCGGAGACCCGGGCCGGGGTGCGCTGGCTGATCGAGAGCCAGGAGGCCGACGGTTCCTGGTTCGGCCGGTGGGGTGCCAACTACGTGTACGGCACCGGCGCCGTGGTGCCCGCGCTGGTCGCCGCGGGAGTGCCCAGATCCGACGACTCGATCCGGCGCGCGGTGACCTGGCTGCGTGAACACCAGAACACCGACGGCGGCTGGGGCGAGGACCTCCGGTCCTATGTGGACGTCGAGTGGCGCGGCCGCGGCGAGTCCACCGCGTCGCAGACGGCGTGGGCGCTGCTGGCGTTGCTGGCCGCGGGAGAGACCGGCGACGAGGTGCGCCGCGGGGTGGACTGGCTGGCGAAAACCCAGCAGCCGGACGGTTCCTGGGACGAGCCGTACTTCACCGGCACCGGCTTCCCCGGCGACTTCTACATCAACTACCACCTCTATCGGATCGTGTTCCCGCTGTCCGCGCTGGGCCGCTACGTCGAGGCGGTTCGCGGTGCCGAGTGAACCCGACCTGATCGTGGCCGCACCCCTGTGGCCGGAGGCGCTGGCGGTGCGGCGTTCGCTGCCCGCCGGGCAAGTCCGGCACACCGGCCTCGGCCCGCGCCGGGCCGCCGCCGCGGTCCCCGGACTGCGCGCCGATCCGGCCCGGGCACTGGCCGTGGCCGGAGTGGCCGGTGCGCTGACCACAGGGCTGAACCCGGGCGATCTGGTGGTGGCCAACGAGATCCGCACGCCGGAGGGCGCGATTCCCTGCCCGAGCGCGCCTTTGCTGGCCGGGGAACTGTGCCGGCAGGGCGCGACGGTGCACGTCGGGCCGATCGTGTGCGCCGATCACGTGGTGGGCGAGGCGGAACGTGCCGAACTGGCGGCCACCGGCGCGCTCGCCGTGGACATGGAATCCGGTGTGCTGGCGCGGGCCGCCGGGGACCGGCCGTTCGCCGTGGTCCGCTCCATTGTGGACACTCCAGGCCGGCCGTTGTTCGGTCCGGCCACGGTGACCGGTGGGCCGGCCGGCTTGCGGGCACTGGCCACACTCGGGCCCGCGCTGCGGGCCTGGGCCGCCGCGGTCGGTGACCGACGGCTGGTGCTGGCCAGTCCGCGATCGTTCTGCGCGGGCGTGGAACGGGCCATCGACGTGGTGGAACGGTTGCTGGAGCACAAATCCAAGCCGATCTATGTGCGCAAGCAGATCGTGCACAACGCCCGCGTGGTGGCCGACCTGGAACAGCGCGGCGCGGTGTTCGTGGAGGAACTGGACGAGGTGCCGGCCGGGGCCACCGTGGTGTTTTCCGCGCACGGCGTGGCGCCCAGTGTGCGCGAGGAGGCCGAGCAACGGGAACTGGACGTGGTGGACGCCACCTGCCCGCTGGTCGGCAAGGTGCACCACGAGGCCCGGCGCTATGCCAAGCAGGGCAACACGATCCTGTTCATCGGGCACGCCGGGCACGAGGAGACCGAGGGCACCCTCGGTGAGGTGCCGGAGCGCACCATCCTGGTGCAGGACGAGTCCGAAGTGGACGAGTTGCGGGTGCCGGATCCGCGGCGGGTCAGCTATCTGATGCAGACCACGCTCGCGGTGGACGAGGCGGCGGGCATCGTGTCCGCGCTGCGCCGCCGGTTCCCCGAGATGACCGGTCCGAACTCGGACGACATCTGTTATGCCACAACCAATCGCCAGCAGGCGTTGGTTGCCGTGGCCGGCGCGGTGGACCTGGTGCTGGTGCTCGGTTCGGCGAACTCGTCGAACTCGCGCCGACTGGTCGAGGTCGCCGAACGGGAGGGCGCCCGGGCCTTCCTGGTCGACCACGTTGGGCAGGTCCGGCTGGACTGGCTGGCCGACGCCCGCAGCATCGGCGTGTCCGCCGGGGCCTCGGCTCCGCCGGAACTCGTCGACGAACTGATCGACGCCTTGGGAGGGCTCGGCCGCCTCGACACCTCGGAGCGGCGGACCACCACCGAGACGATTCGTTTCACACTCCCCAAGGAGGTGCGTTACTGATGGGAATGCCCGTTCGGCAGGCAATGCGGGTCGGCGCATACGTCATGAAGAACAAGATCAAGGGCGTCAAGAAGTTCCCGCTGGTGGTCGAGCTGGAGCCGCTGTTCGCCTGCAACCTGGCGTGCAACGGGTGCGGCAAGATCCAGCACCCGCATGACGTGCTGCGCCGCCGGATGCCGGTCGAGCAGGCGATCGGCGCCGTGCTGGAGTCCGGCGCGCCTGCCGTGTCGGTGGCCGGTGGCGAACCCCTGATGCACCCGCAGATCGACGAGATCGTCAACGAACTGGTCAAGCGCAAGAAGTTCGTCATCCTGTGCACCAACGCGATGCTGGTGCGCCAGCGGATCGACAAGTTCGACTTCAAGCCCTCGCCCTACTTCCAGTGGGCCATCCACGTCGACGGGCTGCGCGAGCGGCACGACGAGTCGGTGTCCAAGGATGGCGTGTTCGACGAGGCGATGGAGGCGATCAAGGAGCTCAAATCGCGCGGGTTCCGGGTGACCACGAACTCCACGTTCTTCAACACCGACACCCCGCAGACCGTCATCGACGTGCTCAACTACTTGAACGACGACGTCAAGGTCGACCAGATGATGATCTCGCCGGCCTACGCCTACGAGAAGGCGCCCGACCAGGAGCACTTCCTGGGCGTGGAGGAGACCCGGGAGCTGTTCCGCAAGGCGTTCGCCGACGGGAGGCGCAAGAAGTGGCGGCTGTCCCACTCGCCGCTGTTCCTGGACTTCCTGGAAGGCAAGCGGGACTTCCAGTGCACCGCATGGGGCATCCCGTCCTACTCGCTGTTCGGCTGGCAGAAGCCGTGCTACCTGATGAACGACGGGTACGCCAAGACGTACAAGGAGCTCATCGAGGAAACCGACTGGGACTCCTACGGCCGGGGCAAGGATCCGCGGTGCAACAACTGCATGGCGCACTGCGGTTACGAGCCCAGCGCCGTGCTGGCCACCATGAGCTCGCTGAAGGAGTCGCTGCGCGCCGCGCGCATGTGATGCGTTCCCGAATGGGGCGCCGCGGGTGATCTCGCGGCGCCCCGGCGTTGTCAGCCGAATTTGCGCTGTAGCTTCGCGACCAGCGCCGGGGCCAGGCCGTTGAGCCGCGCGGGAAAGCGCAGCCAGGCCGGCACGAACACCTCGGGCCGGTTGTGTTCCACCGCGGCCACCAGCGCGGCCGCCACCTTGGCCGCGGGCACCGGGCGCGGACTGCGCCGGTCGTAGGGACGGCCGCGCCGGTCGAAGAACTTCGTGTCCACCACACCGGGCACCACCACCGACACGCCGATCCCGTCCGGTGCGTGGGCCAGCCGGATGGCGTCGGCGAACGTGCTCAGCCCGGCTTTGCTGGCCGAGTACACCGCCTCGTCGGCCACGCCCATCCGGCCCGCGATCGAGGTCACGAACACCAGATGTCCGCGCCGGGCCTTGCGCATGGGCGGCAACAACAACCGGGTCAGGGCCAGGTGTGCGGTCAGGTTGACGGCGATCACCTGGTGCAGCCGGTCGGCCGGCATCTCGTTCAGGTCGCCCGCGAAACCGACGCCCGCGTTGCCGACCAGCAGATCCACCGCGCCCGCCCACTCGGCGACCCGCGCCGCCGCGTCCGGCTCGGCCAGATCCGCGGCCAGGCAGCGGCCGCCGGTCCGGTCGGTCAGAGCCGTCAGCGCGGTGGTGTCCCGGCCCACCGCGAGCACCGTGACGCCTCGTTTTGCCAGCAGCACAGCGGTTTCCGCGCCGATGCCCGAAGACGCGCCGGTGACCAGTGCCCTCGCCCCGTCGATGCGCACTACGGTGTCGCCTCCTCGGCCGCGGTGGTGACCGTCCCGGGCGAGGCTGCCACCTGAGGCGCGGCGTGCGCCAGTAGCCACACCCCGGTGACCAGCGCGCCCAGCGCCAGCACCTGGCCCAGCACCGGGCCGACCCCGGTGCGCAGATCCTCGTGCAGCCACAGCACACCCACCCCGATGCCGACCAGCGGGTCGGTCGCGGTGATCACCGCCAGCGCGGGCGCCATGGCCCGGTTGGCCTGATAAGCGTTCTGGTTCAACAGGAATCCGGCCGGGCCGATGACGATCACCGCGTACAGCGGCCAGGTGGTGAACAGCCCGAGCAGTCCCCCGGCGGCCAGCTTGCCCAGCGCCAGCTTGGCCACCCCGGCGGTCACGCCGTACAGCAGACCGGCGCCCCCGGCCAGGGCGAAGGTGCGGGGCGCACCGGGGAACTTGGACGCGACACCGAGGCAGCTCACCAGGGCCGCGGCCAGCCCGGCGGCCAGCGGCAGCGCGGCGCCCAGGGTGAGCCAGTCGATGCCGCCGGTCGGCCGGGCCAGCAACAGGAACACGCACAGACCGGCCGCGCACAGGCTGGCGCCCAGCACCACGTAACCGGGCGGCAGCTGGTCGGCCAGCAGGCTGCGGATCAGCACCGCGAACAGCAACCCGGTGACCAGCAAGGGCTGCACCAGCACCAGCGGACCGGTGTCCAGCGCCAGCAGTTGCAGCGCCGAACCGCACAGGCTGGAGACCAGGGAACACAGCCAGATCGGCTGGCGGGCCAGATCGACCAGCAGACCGGGCCGCAATGCCTTGCGGGAGCGCACCTTCTTCGCGGCCACGTGCTGCAATGCGCCGGTCAGGCCGAAGCAGAACGCGCTGGCCACCGCGGCCGGGATCGCGACCCACAGCTGGGTGTGGGCCGCGACGACCTCGGTGGCCGCGCCGGTCATGCCGGGAGGTTCCGGATTTCCTTGACCGCGGCCCGCAACGCCTCAGCCAGACCGTCCACAGTGGACCCGTGGTCGGCGTCGCCGGACAGGCACACGGTGAGCTTGTCCGACCAGGTCATCACCCCGACCGACAGCCGCACGCCCGGCGCCAGGGACAGCACCGGGAACACCGTGGCGATCCGCGCGCCGTGCAGGAAGACCGGTGAGCGCGCGCCGGGCAGCACCGAGGCGATCGCGTTGAACCAGGTCGATCTGTAGACGAACCGGGCGGCGACGGCGTGCAGCCAGGGCGGCAACAGGCCCAGCACCCGGACCACCGCGTGCGCGGCGTGCGGCGCGCTGGAGGCCACCTGTCTGCTGGTCGCGGTGCGGGTCGCGGCCACCCGGTCGGCCAGCGCCATCGGGCCGACCGGCAGATCGACCGAGGCCGCGCCGGTGCGGTTGCCCGCGTGCCGGAAGGTCGCGGTGGTGCGGGTGGAGCGGGGCATCATCACCCGCAGCGTGTCCAGGTTGCCGCCCTCGGCCGCCAGCAACCGGTGCAGAGCCTCGGCCAGCAGGCCGGTGATCAGGTCCGGGGTGCCGCAGTGCAGGGCCCGCGCCGCCGGGCGCAGTTCGGCTACCGGCCACTCCAGGACCGCGTGGTGCCGCCCGCCGGTGCGCACCGGGCCGTTCAGCTGCGAGTGCGGCGCCTTGCCCGCCCGGGCCAGCGTGTACACGCCCCTGGCCAGCTCACCCACCGCGGCCAGCCAGGTCTTGAGGGTCGGCTTCTCCACGGCTGCGTCCTTGACCGGCTCCTCGATGAAGTCGCGGCCCCGGCAGCGGGCGACCAGCGCGCCGGTCACCGCGATGCCGTCCGCGGTGGCGTGGTGCAGCTTGATCATCAGCGCGGCCCGGCCGGTCGCGAAGCCGTGCACCAGCACCGCCTGCCCGGCCCGGATGCGCCCGCCGACCTCGGGCAGCGGCCGGGAGAAGAACTCGTCCATGGCCGCTTCCACGTCCCCGCCGCCACAGTCCTGCTCGGTGACCAGGTCGGCGGTGGTCATGGTGGGGTCGGCGTGCCAGCTCGGCGTCCGCCACGCGGTGCCCGGCTCGATCCAGCCGAGCAGGCCGGGCGCGGCGTCCACCAGGTCCACCGCGTCGGCCAGGGTGGGCTCGCTGCCGTCGGCCTTGGCGTCCAGCACCAGCACGGCCCCGGCCACCTGGGGCACCTCGGGGGTCTGCACGTGCACGAACAGCGCGTCCTCGGCCCGCAGCCGGCGCACCTCGGGCGGCCCGGCCTCGGTCAGCTCGATCAGCCCGTCCAGCACGGTGCGCCGCCGCGCGTGCGCCAGCGCGGCCTGCTCCAGCGTGGCCAGCTTCTCCGGCTCGGCCAGCAGCTTTCGCACCGTGGCGGTGAGCGCCGCCTCGTCCTCGCACACCTCGGCCAGTCCGGCCGCGGCCATCAGCCTGGCGTTGGCCCGGCCGTGTGCGGCGATCGGCCGGTACATCAGCACGGTGCGCCCGCAGGCCAGCGCCTCCAGCGAGGTGGCCCCGCCCGCGTTGGTCACCACCACATCGGCCGACACGGTGAGCCCGGCCATGTCGTCGGTCCAGCCCAGTGCGGTCAGCCGCTGGTCGGATGGCAGCGAGCGGCGAAGTTGTTCGTTGCGGCCGCAGGCCACCACCACGTGCACCCGCGGATCGGCGGCCAGCAGCGTGGTGGCCGCCGAGCCGACGTCACCGAAGCCGAGCGAACCGCAGGAGACCAGGGCGACGAACCTGTCCGCGGGCAGGCCGAGGCGTTCCCGGGCGGCGGCCCGGTCGCCCGGCGCGAACGCGGCCACCACCGGCGGGGCGGACACCCCGACCGTGGCCCCGGGCACCCAGTGCCGGGCCTGGTCCACGGCGACCTCGTGCATCACCAGGTTGCGGTCGATCTCGGTGTAGACCCAGAACGGGTGCGGGGCGAAGTCGGACACCCAGGCGCCGATCGGCGCGGTCAGCCTGCCGTGCCTGCGCAGCCAGCCCAGCGCGGCGGTGCCGAGGGGATAGGTGGAGACGACCAGATCTGGGTCGTACTCGCGGACCGGGCGGGCGAACCGGCGCCCGGCCCAGCCGGCCACGAACCGCTTGGCCGCGATCGCGAACCAGGGCATCCGGCACAGCGATGAATAGAAGAACTCGTACAGCCACGGGGTGCGCTGCACATTGGTCACGTAAATGGACCGGAACAGCGGGCCGATCCCGCGCCCCATCACGTCCAGCGTGTCCAGCCAGCGGACCTGCGCGTCCGGCCAGCGCGCGCGGGCGGCCTGCTCCAGTGCCCGTCCGGTGGCGTTGTGGCCTTCCCCCATGTCGGCGGACACGATCAGTACCCGACTCGGCGCCGTCACCGGGTCCCTCCCATCGGCGAAGATGGCTGTACCGTACAGCTTGTGGGCGAGGTCGCGCTCGATTTGCCAATCCAGACGCGCTGACCGGCGACTGGGGCACCGGCCGTAGACTCGACCTAATCCCGGAGTGACTGCCGGGTCCATCAGTTGTCATTACGAGGAGAAAACGTTGAAGAGCACCGTCGAGCAGCTTGGGCCCACCAGGGTCCGGATCAACGTCGAGGTGCCGTTCGACGAACTCAAACCGAGCTTCGACCGTGCGTACAAGAAGCTTGCTTCGCAGGTACGCATTCCCGGATTCCGGCCGGGTAAGGCACCCGCCCGGGTGCTGGAGAGCCGACTGGGCCGTGGTGTTGTGCTCGACGAGGTCGTCAACGAGGCGATTCCGGCGAAGTACATGGAAGCGGTCAACGGCGAAGAGGTCCGCACCCTGGGCCGGCCGGACATCGAGCTGACCAACCTGGCCGACGGCGACAGCCTGTCCTTCACCGCCGAGGTGGACGTGCGCCCGGAGATCACCGTGCCCGCGTTCGGCGAGCTGTCGGTGACCGTGGACGAGGTCGCCACCACCGACGAGGACGTGCAGGAGCAGCTGGACGAGCTGCGCGCCCGGTTCGGCACGCTGACCGGCGTCACCCGTCCGGTCGAGAACGGCGACTTCGTGGTCATCGACCTGTCCGCCACGGTGGACGGCGTCGAGGTCGAGGACGCCTCGACCAGCGGCCTGTCCTACGAGGTCGGCTCCGGCCAGCTCATCGACGGCATCGACGACGCGCTGACCGGCCTCGAGGCCGAGCAGAGCGCGACCTTCACCTCCAACCTGGTGGCCGGCGAGCACGCGGGCAAGGACGCCGAGGTGACGGTGACCGTGCAGTCGGTCAAGGAGCGCCAGCTGCCCGAGGCCGACGACGAGTTCGCCCAGCTGGCCAGCGAGTTCGACACGCTGGACGAGCTCAAGGCCGACCTGCGCGAGCGGATGGGCCGGGTCAAGCAGATGCAGCAGGCCGTGCAGGCCCGGGACAAGGTGCTGGACGCGCTGCTCGAGGTGACCGAGGTGCCGTTGCCGGAGACCGTGGTCGAGGCCGAGGTGGAGAACCGCAAGCACGACGCGGTGCACTCCTTCGACCACGACGAGGCCAAGTTCGAGGAGTGGCTGGGCACCCAGGGCCAGACCCTGGAGGAGTTCAACACCGAGATCAGGGCGGACGCCGAGAAGGCGGTCAAGACCCAGCTGGTGCTGGACACCATCGCCGACGCCGAGGGCGTGAACGTCAACGACAACGAGCTGACCGAGCGGATCATCTACCAGGCCCAGCGGTTCGGCGTGAGCCCGGACGAGTACGTGCAGCGGGCCCAGCAGTCCGGCCAGCTCGGCGCGATCTTCGCCGACGTGCGCCGGGGCAAGGCGCTGGCCTCGGTGGTCCGGTTGGCCACGGTGACCGACGAGCACGGCAATGCCGTGGACCTGGACGAGGTGTTCGGCACCGGCGAGGCCGAGGACGGCGAGGAGACCGAGCAGGCCACTCCGGAGGTCGTCGAGGCGGCCGCCGCGGAGTGACCGAAGCCACCCTGAATGGGGCCGGAGACCAGGTCACCGGCGCATTTGCGGGGTTTTTGCAAGCTGTCAGCGAACGTGGGCGGTATGGGGACTTCCCCGCCGCCCGCCTTCGTTAGTGTCGAGTACATCTCCGGCGAACGTGCCGGGAACCTATTGCGGACGGTAAGGCAGGCAGACGTGACGCAGCACCTCCCGCCCCAGATGCGGACCAGCACCCAGGGCCTCAATCTGACCGACTCGGTGTACGAGCGCCTGCTACAGGAACGCATCATCGTACTCGGTTCCGAGGTCAACGACGAGATCGCCAACCGGATCACGGCCCAGCTGCTGCTGCTGGCCGCCGAGGACGCCGCCAGCGACATCACCCTCTACATCAACTCCCCGGGCGGTTCGGTCACCGCGGGCATGGCGATCTACGACACCATGCAGCTGATCGAGCCGGACGTGGCCACCTGGGCGATGGGCCTGGCCGCCTCCATGGGCCAGTTCCTGCTGTCCTCGGGCTCCCCGGGCAAGCGCTACGCGCTGCCGCACGCGCGCATCATGATGCACCAGCCCTCCGCCGGTGTCGGTGGCACCGCGTCGGACATCGCCATCCAGGCCCAGGTCTACAACCGCTGGAAGCTGGAGATGGCCCGGATCACCGCCGAGCAGACCGGCCAGCCGGTGGAGAAGATCACCGAGGACGCCGACCGGGACCGCTGGTTCACCGCCGAAGAGGCGCGCGACTACGGCTTCGTGGACCACGTGGCCATCCCGCACAGCGTGCAGAGCAACGGCAACAGCAGCCGGCGCGGTCGCTGACCCCTCGGCCGGATCGACCGCTCAAGAAGTCCAAGGAGCCATTGTGAGCGAGCTTCACCTTCCGCAGTCCCGGTATGTGCTGCCGTCGTTCGTCGAGCGCACCAGCTACGGGATCAAGGAGTCCAACCCCTACAACAAGCTGTTCGAGGAACGCATCATCTTCCTCGGCGTGCAGGTCGACGACGCCTCGGCCAACGACGTGATGGCCCAGTTGCTGGTGCTTGAGGCCGAGGACCCGGACCGCGACATCATCATGTACATCAACTCCCCGGGTGGCTCGTTCACCTCGTTGATGGCCATCTACGACACCATGCAGTACGTGCGTCCGGACATCCAGACGGTCTGCCTGGGCCAGGCCGCCTCGGCCGCCGCGGTGATCCTGGCCGCGGGCACCCCGGGCAAGCGGGCCCTGCTGCCCAACGCGCGGGTGCTCATCCACCAGCCGGCCATCGAGGGCGTCTACGGCCAGGTGTCCGACCTGGAGATCCAGGCCAACGAGATCCAGCGCATGCGCCGCCTGCTGGAGACCACCCTGGCCCGGCACAGCAACAAGGACCCGGACCAGGTCCGGCTGGACATCGAGCGGGACAAGATTCTCACCGCCGAAGAGGCCAAGGACTACGGGATCATCGACGAGATCTTCCCGTACCGCAAGCTTTCGGCTCAGAGCTGAGCCGCGACACGCCGAGTGGTGAGAAAAAACCGCCGCTCGGCGTGTCGTCCGGGCGTAAGTGCTCCCGGATCGGCGGTTCGTACGGGTAACGTCAAGGGAAGCGAGTTCGACCACCGAGGTGAGTGGCCGGGCCACCAGGACGACACGAAGGCGCGGCCACCGCGATATCGGCCCGCCGGAGGGGACAGAGGTCAACGGTCATGGCTCGAATCGGGGATGGCGGGGACCTGTTGAAGTGTTCTTTCTGCGGAAAGAGTCAGAAACAGGTCAAGAAGCTCATCGCCGGTCCCGGCGTGTACATCTGTGACGAATGCATCGACCTCTGCAACGAGATCATCGAGGAGGAGCTGGCCGAGGCCGGCGACGTCAAACTCGACGAGCTGCCCAAGCCGGCCGAGATCCACGACTTCCTCGACTCGTATGTGATCGGCCAGGACGAGGCGAAGCGCACGCTCGCCGTGGCGGTGTACAACCACTACAAGCGCATCCAGTCCGGCGACCGCGGCCGTGAGAGCCGGGAAGAGGCCGTCGAGCTGGCCAAGTCCAACATCCTGATGCTCGGGCCGACCGGCTGCGGCAAGACCTACCTGGCGCAGACCCTGGCCAAGATGCTCAACGTGCCCTTCGCCATCGCGGACGCCACCGCGCTGACCGAGGCCGGCTACGTGGGCGAGGATGTGGAGAACATCCTGCTCAAGCTGATCCAGGCCGCCGACTACGACGTCAAGCGCGCGGAGACCGGCATCATCTACATCGACGAGGTCGACAAGATCGCTCGGAAGAGTGAAAACCCGTCGATCACCCGCGATGTGTCCGGTGAGGGCGTGCAGCAGGCGCTGCTGAAGATCCTGGAGGGCACCACCGCCAGCGTGCCCCCGCAGGGCGGCCGCAAGCACCCGCACCAGGAGTTCATCCAGATCGACACGACGAACGTGCTGTTCATCGTGGCCGGCGCGTTCGCCGGGCTCGACCGGATCATCCAGGAGCGGGTGGGCAAGCGCGGCCTCGGCTTCGGTGCCGAGATCCGGTCCAAGGCCGAGATCGAGACCACCGACTTCTTCTCCGAGACCATGCCCGAGGATCTGATCAAGTTCGGGCTGATCCCGGAGTTCATCGGCCGGCTCCCGGTCGTGGCCAGCGTGACCAACCTGGACAAGGAATCGCTGGTCCAGATCCTCACCGAGCCGCGCAACGCGCTGAACAAGCAGTACCGGCGGCTGTTCGCGATGGACCAGGTGGAGCTGGAGTTCAGCGACAAGGCCCTGGAGGCCATCGCTGACCAAGCCATCCTGCGCGGCACCGGCGCCCGTGGCCTGCGGGCCATCATGGAGGAGACGCTGCTGCCGGTGATGTACGACATCCCGAGCCGCTCGGACGTGGCGCGGGTGGTCATCACCGAGCAGACCGTGCGGGACAACGTCAACCCGACCATCGTGCCGCGGCAGCCCAACCGGCGGGAACGGCGCGAAAAGTCTGCTTGACGCGGCTTCCCGCGCCGCATCACACCGTCATCTCCAGGTCGAGCGTGCCCGCCCAGCGCGGCACGCTCGACCTTCGGCGTCCGGTCCGGCCCACGAGGCCGGCTCCGGCTCCGGTTGTGGCAGCTACGACTAGGCCAGCCCCGGGAACAGCGCCTCGGCGTTGCCGCGGTTGATCGCGGCCAGCTGACCGGGGGCGTAGTCCGGGTAGTCGTCCAGCTGCCGGGTGATCAGAGCCGACCACTGCTCGGGCGCGAAGGGCCAGTCGCTGCCGAACAGCACATGCCCGTCCTCGGCGAACTCCAGCAGCAGCCGCAGCGTGCCGGGCGCGCTGGACAGCGCGGTGTCGAAGTAGAACCGGCGCAGATCGGTGGCGATCGACTCGGCCGTCAGCCCGGGCCGGGCCAGCGGCACCCCGCCGATCACCCGTTGGGCCACATAGGGCAGATAGCCGCCCGCGTGGGACAGGATCACCCGCACGTTCGGACACCGGGCCAGCACGCCGTTGACCACCAGGTTGACCGCGGTGCGGGTGGTGTCGAAGGTGAAATCCAGCAACGGGTACGGGGTGTCCGGCAGCATCGGGTAGGGGCCGTTGGCCGGGTGCACGAACACCACGGCCGCCCGCCGGTTCAGTTCATCCCACAGCGGGGCCAGTGACGGGTCGCCCAGGTACACCCCGGCCGTGCTGGACAGCAGCACGATCCCGTCGGCGTGCAGGTCGTCGTAGGCGCGGGCCAGTTCGGCCAGGCTGGCGTCCACATCCGACTGGGGCAGGGTGGCGAACTGGCCGAACCGGTCCGGCCGGTCCTTGACCGCCTCGGCGGTGAAGTCGTTGGCCGCCCGGGCCACGTCCACCGGGTTCCGCGTGCCGACCTGCGGGCCGGGGTTGGTCAGCGAGAGCACCGCGGTGTCGATGCCGTGCCGGTCCAGCTGGGCCAGATGGGCCGCGGCCGACCACTCGGGAATGGCCCACCCACCGGAGTTCTGCCCGGCCGCGGCCAGGGCCCGCGCCCAGTCCGGCGGCACCACGTGGGTGTGCACATCGATCCGCCCCATGTCCTTGCCTCCCCAATCATTACCTAGGCAACTATTGCTAGACTAGGGACATGTCCACCGCACGGCAAGACTGGTCCGCGGTCGAGCTGGCCCTGGCCGCGGACCAGCTGTTCGCCGCGCTGCGCCGCGGCCGGACCCGGCTGGTCAGCGAGCTGGCGGGGGACCTCTCGCCGGTGGCCGTGGCGCTGCTGGAACCGTTGCTGGACGCCGGGGAACTGCCGGTCGGGCGGCTGGCCGAACTGGCCGGGGTCACCGTGCCCACGGTCACCCGGCAGTTGCAGCAACTCCAGCGGGACGAGGTGATCCTCCGGCGCCGGGACCCGGCCGACGACCGGCGGGTGCTGGTCGGGCTGACGCAGCCGGGCCGGGCCCGGCTGGAAACCATGCGAGGCGTCCTGCGTGAACACCAGACCAGCGCCTACGCCGCGCTGAGCGCCACGGAGCGGGCGGAACTCGGCTCGGCCATGACCCGGTTGGCGCGGCTCGTCGAACGCTCTGTCGAAACGGCTGGTCCGTGCTCTCGGTCTTGACACGGACCTCATAGGGCAGATAGGTGTTCCAGCACACAACGAAGTGTGTGGAGGCGGGCCATGAACGCTGAAACCCTGCGAGCCGCGTCATTCCAGCAAGTCCTCGATCCCGCGCACAACGTCCTCGGCAGCACCCTGCTGGCCCTGGTTCCGGTCCTCGTGTTGTTGTTGCTGCTGGCCGTTTTCCGGCTGTCGGCCTGGCAGGCGGTGATCGTCGGCGCGATCGTCACGTTCGCCCTCGGCGTCACCCTGTGGCAGGCGCCGGTCGGGCAAACCGTTGCCGCGTATGGGATCGGCGCGGCCACCGGGTTCTGGTCGGTGGACTGGATCGTGTTCTGGGGCGTGATCATCTACAACACGATGCTGGTCACCGGCGCGTTCGACGCGTTCAAGCGATGGCTGGTCGCCCAGGCCACCGCGGACATCCGGGTGCAGACCCTGCTGATCGCCTGGGCGTTCGGCGCCCTGATGGAGGGCCTGGTCGGGTTCGGCTACCCGTGGGCGGTGGTCGCGCCGCTGCTGATCTCCTTTGGTATCGCCGATCTGGCCGCCATCCGGGTGGCCGCGCTGGCCAACAACGCGCCGGTGTCCTTCGGTGCGCTGGGTGCGCCGATCATCGGCCTGGCCGCGGTGACCGGGTTGCCGCTGGCCGAGCTGTCCGCGTCCATCGGCAAGATCGTGGCCATCCTCGCCCTGGCCCCGCCGTGGCTGCTGATCTACCTGGTCAGCGGAAAGCGCGGGCTGCGCGACGGCTGGCCGCTGGCGGTGGTCGGCTCGTTCGGCTACATCATCGGCCAGTTCCCGACCTCCCAGTGGCTGGGCCCGTACCTGCCCGACGTGATCGGCTCGCTGGTCTGCTTCGCCGCATTGCTGGGCCTGCTGCGGGTCTGGCGGCCCAAAGTGATGCTGGGCTTCGGCGGCAAGGAACTGACCGACGTGGACGTGCGGGCGCACGAGACCGGCGAACGTGCGCCGTTGCGGGCGCTGCTGCCGTTCGTGGTGCTGATCGTGGTGGTGGTCGCCTGGACCGGACCGTGGTCGGGATTGCCGAACTACGTGCCGTTCGCGCCGAAGATCAGCGCGGTGTCCTCGTTGGACCACAAGGCGGCGGCCACCTCGTGGAAGTTCGCGCCGTTCATCGCGGGCACCGCGATCCTGGCCAGCTGGCTGATCATCCTGGCCTTCCTGCGGCCGCGAATGGCCGCGCTGCGCGAGATTTTCCTCAACACGGTGCGCCAGATGTGGGGCGCGCTGCTGGTCGGTCCGCTGATCTTCGGCCTGGCCACCGTGTACAACTACGCGGGCCTGGCCAATTCGATGGCCAACGGATTCGCCAAACTGGGCGCGGCGTTCGTGATCCTCTCGCCGGTGCTGGGCTGGATCGCGGTGGCGCTGTCGGGCAGCAACACCTCGTCCAACGCGGTGTTCGGGCATTTCCAGTACTCGGTGGCCACCCTGCTGCGGGCGCCGGTGCTGTTGTTCCCGTCGCTGAACTCGCTGGGCGCCGAGGTGGGCAAGCCGGTCGCGCCGCAGACCGCCAGCGTCGGTGTGGCGACGACCCAGTTCGTCCGCAACGAGGGTCAGGTGATCCGGCACAACATGGGCTGGACCCTGGTCATGCTGGCCTACCTGATCCTCATCGGCCTGTTCTTCTACTACGTCCTGCCGGGCGCGGTGTCGCTGTAACCAGTCAGGTCGCCGACTGCCCAGCTGCCGCGAGCTGGGCGTCGGTGACCGCGACCCGCTGCACGCCGGTGTAGACGTTCATCGACGGCCCGCGCAGGAAGCCGATCAGCGTCAAACCCTGTTCCTCGGCCAGATCCACGGCCAGCGAGGAGGGTGCGGACACCGCGGCCAGCACTGGCACACCGGCCATCGCCGCCTTCTGCACCAGTTCGAACGAGGCCCGGCCGGACACCATCAGCACGCAGCCGCCCAGCGGCACCCGGTTGTTCAGCAGCGCCCAGCCCAGCACCTTGTCCACCGCGTTGTGCCGGCCGACGTCCTCCCGCACCACCAGCGCCTCGCCGTCCATGGTGAACAGGCCGGCCCCGTGCAGTCCGCCCGTGGAGGAGAACACCTTCTGCTTGTCCCGCAACTGATCCGGCAGTCCGGACAGCGTCTCCGGGGTGATGCGGCCGGTGTCGGCGGCGGGGGAGAAGCGGGTGGCCAGCTTCACCGCGTCCAGCGCCGCCTTGCCGCACACCCCGCACGAGGAGGTGGTGTAGAAGTTGCGCTGCACCGAGGCATCCGGCGGCGGCACGTGCTCGGCCAGGTTCAGGTCCAGCACGTTGTAGGTCTGCTGGCCGTCGACCGTGGCGCCCGCGCAGTACCGGGCGGTGGACACGTCCTCCAGCGCGCCGATCACGCCCTCGGTGAGCAGAAACCCGTGGGCCAGCTCGACATCGTCGCCCGGCGTGCGCATGGTGACGGTCAGCGGGGTGCCGTTCACCCGCAACTCCAATGGCTCCTCCGCGGCCAGTGAGTCCGGCCGTTGCTTGGATCCGTTGGGGGACAACCGAAGCACTGGCCGCCGTACCGTCACCCTGCCCATGTCAGCTCGCCGCCTCCAATCGCACCACGACCGCCTTGGACGTGGGCGTGTTCGACTTCTCCGCCACCGAATCCAGCGGGATCAGCGCGTTGGCCTCCGGGAAATAGCTGGCCGCGCAGCCCGGTGCGGTCGGGTAGGAGATGATCCGGAATTCCTTCGCCCGCCGTTCGACAACACCGCCGTCGGCGTCCGGCCATTCACTGATCAGGTTCACGATCTGCCCGTCGGACAGGCCGAACGCGGCGATGTCCACCGGGTTGACGAACACCACCCGACGGCCGTCCTTCACCCCGCGGTAGCGGTCCTCCAGACCGTAGATCGTGGTGTTGTACTGGTCGTGGCTGCGCAGCGTCTGCATCAGCAGCCGGCCCTTGGGCACCGCCGGGAACCACAGCTCGTTACTGCTGAAGTTCGCTTTCCCCGTGGTGGTGGGGAAAGACCGCGAGTCGCGCGGCGGGTGCGGCAGCACGAAACCGTCAGGCTGGCGCACCTTCGCGTTGTAGTCCGCGCAGCCCGGGATCACCCGGGCGATTCGCTCCCGGATGGTGTCGTAGTCCCGTTCGAAGCCGGCCCACGGCACCTTGTGGTCCGGCCCGAACAGCTTGTCGGCCAACCGGCACACGATGGCGGTCTCGGAGATCAGCTGTGCACCGGCCGGTTTGAGCCGCCCGCGCGAGGCGTGCACCACCGACATGGAGTCCTCGACCGTGACGAACTGCTCGCCGGTGCCCTGCACGTCCCGCTCGGTGCGGCCCAGGGTGGGCAGGATCAGCGCGACCTGGCCGGTGACCACGTGCGAGCGGTTGAGCTTGGTGGACACGTGCACGGTCAGTTCGCAGCCGCGCAGCGCCTTCTCGGTCAGCTCGGTGTCCGGTGTCGCGGACACGAAGTTGCCGCCCATGGCGAAGAACGTCTTGGCCCTGCCGTCCCGCATGGCGCGCAGGGCTTCCACCGTGTCGTAGCCGTGCTTGCGCGGAACGGTGATGTCGAACTCGGCGGAAAGCTTGTCCAGCAAGGCATCCGGGGCCTTCTCCCAGATCATCATGGTCCGGTCGCCCTGCACGTTGGAGTGGCCGCGCACCGGGCACACCCCCGCACCCGGCTTGCCGATCATGCCGCGCATCAGCAGCAGGTTCACGGCCTCCTGGATGGTGGGCACCGCGTGCTTGTGCTGGGTGAGACCCATCGCCCAGCAGATGATGATCCGCTTGGCGCCGGCGAACATCTGGCCGACCTTGACGATCTGCTCGCGGGGCAGCCCGGTGGCCGCGTCGATGGCGTCCCAGTCCAGTTCGGCCACCTGCTTGGTGTACGCCTCGAACCCGTGCGTGTGCTCGGCGATGAACTCCTGGTCCACCACCGTGCCCGGGGCGGCTTCCTCGGCGGCCAGCAGCTGATGTCCCATGGCCTGGAAGAACGCCTGGTCCCCACCGAGCTTGATCTGGCAGAACTCGTCGGCCAGCGCGGTGCCCTTGCCGATCACGCCGTTGATCCGCTGCGGGTTCTTGAACCGCATCAAACCGGCCTCGGGCAACGGGTTCACCGCGATGATCTTGGCCCCGTTGCGCTTGGCCTCCTCCAGCGCGGTGAGCATCCGCGGGTGGTTGGTGCCCGGATTCTGGCCCACCACCATGATCAGGTCGGCCTCGTTGAAGTCGGCCAGGTGGACCGAACCCTTGCCCACGCCGATGGTTTCCTTCAGCGCGGTGCCGGAGGACTCGTGGCACATGTTGGAGCAGTCCGGCAGGTTGTTGGTGCCGAACGAGCGGACCAGCAACTGGTAGAGGAACGCGGCCTCGTTGCTGGTGCGGCCGGAGGTGTAGAACACGGCCTCGTCCGGGGAGGACAGTCCGTTGAGCTTCTCGGCGATCAGCGTGAACGCCTCGTCCCAGCCGATCGGCCGGTAGTGGGTGTCGCCCTCGCGCAGCACCATCGGCTCGGTGAGCCGGCCCTGCTGGCCCAGCCAGTACTCGGTGCGCTCGGTGAGTTCGGCCACCGGGTGCGCGGCGAAGAAGTCCGGGCCGACCCGGCGGACGGTGGCCTCCTCGGCGACCGCCTTGGCCCCGTTCTCGCAGAACTCGGCCTGGCCGCGGTGGCCCTGCGGGTCCGGCCAGGCGCAGCCGGGGCAGTCGAAGCCGTCCTGCTGGTTGAGCAGGCGCAGGGTCTGCACGCTGCGCAGTGGGCCCATCTGGTCCCTGCCGTGCTGCAGGGCGACCAGCACGCCCTTCACCCCGGCCGCGACCTGTTTCGGTGGGTGCACTTCCAGTTTCGACTCGTCCACATCCGCGCGGGGTGGTTTCGTCGTCATAGCTCTATCGTCCTCTTTCCGGCCGACAGCGGCCACGGACTCAACGGACTGTGTGCGCAAGCGCTTGCGAACTGCGAATCAAGGGCAGGTCGCGGTGATCGTAATCGGGTGGTCGGGGTCGAAGAAAGACTCCGGACCGGCGGTTTGGGCCGGGCCGACGTAGGGCTGGCTGTAGGCCGGGGCCAGGAAGCCCTGCCGGGACGGCCCGCACGCCATCGACTCGTAGTAGGACTGGCTGCGGGTGGGCCACAGGCCCTGGTCGGCCGGGGCGTAGTCGGCGCTGGTCACCACCGTGAAGTCCTCCCGCACGTGCTGCACGGCGACGATCTGGCCGGACTGGGTGATGCTGGCCGACTCGGCCGGTGCGAAGGGAAACGCGAACACGTAGTTGGCGTGCACGACCAGCGCTCCGTCGAGGTCGGTGTCCACCGTCATCGCCCCGTCGACCTTCACCGGAATCGGCAGCAGGGTGAAACCGGTGGCGATCATGGTCGCCTCGCCGCCGTCGCCGGCGATCGCCGCGCCGGACAGCGCGGCCTGCTCCCGGTCGCGCGCGTTCGGCGCCAGCAGCGCCAGGTAGGCCGAGGGGTCGTGATTGATCAGCATCCGGTTGTCCAGATGGGCGGCGATCAAGGCCTTCTTCACCACGGTCGTCGCGGCCGCCACCTGCGGGGCCGAATGCGGGCCCACCGGGGTGGCCACCGGCAGGCTGATGCCGTCCGCGCCGTCGGGCCAGTCGAAGGCCGGGGTGCCCGCGAAGGGCTGGGTCAGATCCAGCGGGGTGCCCCCGGTGGCCGCGGTGGTGGTCGGTGTCTCCGAACCGCGCACGTTCCCGACGATGGCCAGCCCGACCGCGATCGCGGCCACCACCAACGTGATGGACAACCGGTGCCGGGGCACCTGGGACGGTCGCGACCGCGACTGCGGTGGCACCGGTCTCGACCCGTCGCTGGACACCCGTCAGCCCCTTCGATCATGCGCATGTCGCGGCCGAACAGTCTCACACCCATGGCCGTCGGAAAAGCAGGCGCGAGCGATTACTAGAATCGATATGTGACCGAGAAGACTCCAGCCACCACGCACGCCCACGACCTCCCGCCCAAGTGGAACCCGGCGGAGGTAGAAGGCGTGCTCTACCAGCGCTGGGTCGACGCGGGCTACTTCACCGCCGACGTGGACAGCGACAAGCCCCCGTTCACCATCGTCATTCCGCCGCCGAACGTGACCAGCAGCCTGCACATCGGTCACGCCTTCGAGCATTCGCTGATCGACGCGGTGACCCGGCGCAAGCGCATGCAGGGCTGCGAAACGCTCTGGCTGCCCGGCATGGACCACGCCAGCATCGCGGTGCACGCGCTGGTCGAGAAGCAGCTGGCCGACGAGGGCACCGACCGCCGGGAAATGGGCCGGGAGGCGTTCGTCGAGCGCGTCTGGCAGTGGAAGAACGAGCACGGCGGCAAGATCCTGGGCCAGATGCGCCGGCTCGGCGACGGGGTGGACTGGACCCGCGAGGCGTTCACCCTGGACGAGCAGCGCTCCCGCGCGGTGCAGGCCATGTTCAAGCGGCTCTACGACGACGGCCTGATCTATCGGGCCGAGCGGCTGGTCAACTGGTCGCCCGCGCTGCGCTCGGGCCTGTCCGACGCCGAGGTGGAGCACAAGGAGGTGGAGGGCGAACTGGTGTCGATGCGCTACGGCGCGGCCGACGACAGTGGGCCGTCCATCGTGGTGGCCACCACGCGGGTGGAGACCATGCTCGGCGACACGGCGGTCGCGGTGCACCCGGACGACGAGCGCTACGCCGCCATGGTGGGCACCGAGATCGAGCTGCCCCTGACCGGGCGCAAGATCCCGATCATCGCGGACAAGCATGTGGACCCGAAGTTCGGCACCGGCGCGGTCAAGGTGACCCCGGCGCACGACCCGAACGACTTCGAGATCGGCCAGCGGCACAACCTGCCGATGCCCACGATCATGGACGAGCAGGGCCGGATCGCCGACACCGGAACCGAATTCGACGGCCTGGACCGGTTCGAGGCCCGGGTGGCCATCCGCGAGGCGCTGCGCGCGCAGGGCCGGATCGTCGCCGAGAAGCGGCCCTACCTGCACTCGGTCGGCCATTCCGAGCGGGGCAACGAGCCGATCGAGCCGCGGCTGTCTTTGCAGTGGTTCCTCAACGTCGACGGCATGGCCAAGGCCGCGGGCGACGCGGTGCGCTCGGGCGAGGTGGCGATCAACCCGCCGGAGCTGGCCAAGCGCTACTTCGACTGGGTGGACAACCTGCACGACTGGTGTATCTCCCGGCAGCTGTGGTGGGGCCACCGGATTCCGGTCTGGTACGGGCCGAACGGCGAGATGGTGTGCCTCGGCCCGGACGACGAGGCGCCGGCCGGCGAGGGCTGGCGCCAGGACGAGGACGTGCTGGACACCTGGTTCTCCTCGGGCCTGTGGCCCTTCGCCACGCTCGGCTGGCCGGAACAGACCCCGGACCTGGCCAGGTTCTATCCGACCAGCGTGCTGATCACCGGGTACGACATCCTGTTCTTCTGGGTCATCCGGATGATGATGTTCGGCATCTATGGCATGGAGCAGCCGCCGTTCCGCACCATCGCGCTGCACGGCATGGTGCGCGACCAGTACGGCAAGAAGATGTCCAAGTCGCGCGGCAACACGGTGGATCCGCTGCTGTGGGTGGACCAGTACGGCGCCGACGCGCTGCGGTTCACCCTGCTGCGCGGCGCCAACCCGGGCGCGGACGTGCCGGTCAACGAGGAGTGGGTCGACGGTTCCCGCCGGTTCGGCACGAAACTGTGGAATGCCACCAGGTTCGCGCTGTCCAACGGGGCCACGGTGGCCGATCCGGTGCCGGCCCGGGAGGAACTGACCGACGCCGACCGGTGGATCCTGGACCGCACCGACGCACTGGTGTCCGAAGTGGACGGACAGTTCGAGAACTTCGAGTTCGCCAAGCTGTCCGAGGCGCTCTACCACTTCGTGTGGGACGAGTTCTGCGACTGGTACCTGGAACTGGCCAAGGTGCAGATCGCCGAGGGCGAGGCCCGGGCGGCGGCCACCCGGCCGGTGCTGGGCCATGTGCTGGACGTGGTGCTGCGGCTGCTGCACCCGCTCACCCCGTTCATCACCGAGTCGCTGTGGACCACGCTGACCGGCCAGGAGTCGCTGGTCGTCGCCGACTGGCCCACGGCAACCGGCGCACCCGCCGACGCCACGGCGGCCGCGCGGATCGACGCGGTGCAGCGGCTGGTCACCGAGATCCGGCGGTTCCGCTCGGACCAGGGCATCAAGCCCGGCCAGGCGGTGCGGGCGCAGCTGTCCGGCGGGTTCGAGGTCGGGATCTCCGACCACGAGCGGGCGGTGCGGGTGCTGGCCCGGCTGGACGAGCCGGGTGAGGCCTTCGCGCCCACCGCGTCCATCGAGGTGGCGCTGCCCACCGGCACGATGACCGTGCGGATCGACACCTCCGGCGCGATCGACGTGGCCGCCGAGCGCAAGCGGCTGGCCAAGGACCTGGCCGCGGCGCAGAAGGAGCTCGGGCAGACCCAGGGCAAGCTGGACAACCCGAAGTTCACCTCGAAGGCGCCGGCCGAGGTGGTGGCCAAGATCGAGGCCCGCAAGCAGACCGCGGTGGCCGACATCGACCGCATCACCGCGGCGCTGGCCGCCCTCCCGCAGGAGTGAGCCCCGCAGGTCCCGGCCCGACTGGGCCGGGACCCGCGGTCGCCTAAACTTGGTGGTCGGACGTCCAGTGACGAGGGAGTGAGTGGTGCCGCGAACGGACCCGGGCGACCGGGAGGCGCTCCGAGCGGTCGAGGCCGTGCTGGACGCCCGGTGGCCGGAAACCAAGATCGATCCCACGCTGGATCGCATCCGGGCCCTGTTGGACCTGCTCGGCGACCCGCAGCGGGCCTACCCGATCGTGCACATCACCGGCACCAACGGCAAGACCTCCACCACCCGCATGGTGGACGCGCTGCTGTCCGGCATGGCGCTGCGCACCGGCCGGTTCACCAGCCCGCACCTGCAGCTGGTCACCGAGCGCATCGGCGTGGACGGCAAGCTCATCGACCCGGCCCGCTACGTCGAGGTGTTCCACGACGTCGAGCCCTACCTGGCCCTGGTCGACGAGACGCAGCCGCATCCGCTGAGCAAGTTCGAGGTGCTCACCGCCATGGCCTTCGCCGCGTTCGCCGACGCCCCGGTGGACGCCGCGGTCATCGAGGTCGGCCTGGGCGGCACCTGGGACAGCACCAACGCAGCCGACGGCAAGGTCGCGGTGATCGGGCCGGTCGGCGTGGACCATGTGGCCTTCCTCGGCTCCGACGTGGTCGGCATCGCCAAGGACAAGGCCGGGATCATCAAGCCCGGCGCGGTGGCCGTGCTGGCCCAGCAGGAGAGCCCGGAGGTCATGGCCGAGCTGCTGCGCCGGTGCGCCGACGTGGACGCCACCGTGGCCCGGCAGGGCGAGGAGTTCGGCGTGCTGGAGCGGCGCGTCGCGGTCGGCGGGCAGCTGCTCACCTTGCAGGGCCTCGGCGGGGTGTACGACGAGGTGTTCCTGCCGCTGCACGGCAGGCACCAGGCCGACAACGCCTCGGTCGCGCTGGCCGCGGTCGAGGCGTTCCTCGGCGCGGGCAAGGACTCCCAGCTGGACGTGGAGGCGGTGCGCGGGGCGTTCGCCGGGGTGATCAGCCCCGGACGGCTGGAGCGGGTGCGCAACGCGCCCACCGTGCTGCTGGACGCGGCGCACAACCCGCACGGGGCGCGGGCGCTGGCCGCCGCGCTGACCGAGGAGTTCGACTTCCGCAGGCTGATCGCGGTCATCGGGGTGATGGCTGACAAGGACGCCGAGGGCATCCTGCACGAGCTGGAGCCGGTGGTGTCCGAGGTCGTGCTGACCGCCATCGACTCGTCCCGGGCCATGCCGGTGGACGAGCTGGCCGCGGTGGCCAAGGGCGTGTTCGGCGAGGACCGTATCGTGGTCGAGACCCGGTTGGACGACGCGATCGAGACCGCCGTCGGGCTGGCCGAGGAGGTCGGCGAACCGGGTCAGCCGCTGTCCGGGGCGGGCGTGGTGGTGACCGGTTCGGTGGTCACCGTCGGCGAGGCCCGGACGCTGTTCGGCAAGGAGCCGGCATGACCGACCGCCCGCAGCCCCCGGCCTCCACCGACCCCGCTGCTCAGGCCGACGCTTCGATCGAGTCTGAGCAGGCGGTGACGCCGCCCTCGGTGGACCCGATGAAGGGGTTCCGGGGCGTGATGGCCGGCACCATGGTGCTGCAGGCCATCGTGATGGCGCTGAGCCTGCTGGTGATCGACCGGCTCTACGGCGGGGTGAGCAGTGTGCTCGGCTTCGTGGTGCTGGCCGTGGTGGCCGCGCTGGTGGCCGGTTGCTGGCTGCTCAAGTACTCCTGGAGCGTCGGGTTCGTGCTGTTCCTGCAGCTCGTCGGGGTGCTGTGCATCATCGGCTCGGTGCCGGTGGGCATCGTCGGCATCCTGTTCGCCGCGATCTGGATCTACCTGTTCTGGCTCAGACGCGACGTCGCCCGTCGCATGGCGGCCGGGCGACTGCCGAGCCAGCAGCCTGACGCCGGTAGCTGATCGTGTGATCGATCCCGGCTGGACGGTGGACCACCAGAGGGGCGGAATCGAAGCGCATGACGGGACCCTGGGGCGACCAGACTGAGCCCGACCGGTACCCGGACTGGTCCTATTCCGGACTCGGCGACATCGGCACGCCTGGGCTGAGCGGATCGCCCGGGCCTTCCGGGCCGGGCGAACCCCCGCCGCCACAACGGAAATCCCGGCGGACGCTGGTGCTCACGATCATCTCGGTCGTGGTGGTGGTCGCGGCCGGGTTCGCGGCCTGGTGGTTCGCCGGCGGCCCGGCCAGCCGGCAGCAGGACTCGGCCATCGCCACCACCCCGGCCAGCTCGGCGCCCGCCCCGTCCGGCGAGGACTCGGTGGCCTACGACGTGGGCACCTGCTTCGACGAGGGGGCCGGGGGAGCACCCGGCAACGTGCGGCTGGACCCGCAGCCGTGTGCGGGCAACCGGGCCGTGTTCGTGATCAACCAGGTGGTCCGGAACGCCTCGGCCTGTGACTCGGCCTCCGGGGTGAGCTACCAGCAGCACGGCTACGAGGTGCCGGACGTGACGGCCAAGGTGACCTACTGCGCCTCGCTGGTGGTGCCGCCGCAGAACTGCTTCGTGATCAGCGGCACCCAGCCCATCGCCCGCGCCGCCTGCGGCTCGGCCGGGGACGTGGTCCGGGTGCTGGCCGTGCAGAGCGCGCCCGACGTGCAGGCGGCCTGCGCCGACCAGACCGACCCTGACGTGTGGTTCTACCAGTCGCCCGCCTCCGGTCAGTACGCCTGCGTGTCCCGCCCACCCGGCGGCTCCAGCCCGGCCCCGGCGCCGACCACCAGCTCGGGATGATCCTCCCGGCCGGATCCGCTTCGTCCGGGGGAAGCACTGGCTGAGCAGGAGCACGACAAGCCACGGAGTGGTTCCCGGCTGGACCGGGGCGCCACGACGCCGGGCCGGTGGGAGACCTTCCGCAAGTCGCGGCAGAACGACAATCCGAGCAGCACCGTCTCCTTCCAGGTCACCGGGTGGAACTCCGGCTGACCGGGAGGTCGGTGGTGGATTCGGCTCGGTTAGGCTTCGGCCGCGGCTTCGCGTCTGCGCGAGCCCGGTCGAGGCCCCCGATTAAGGAGTTTGTGTAGCCGTGTCTGAGCGCACTCTGGTGCTGGTCAAGCCCGACGGCGTCCGCCGCGGTCTGGTCGGCGAGGTCATCTCGCGCATCGAGCGCAAGGGCCTGACCCTGGCCGCGCTGGAGCTGCGGACCGTGGACAAGTCCCTGGCCGAGCAGCACTACGCCGAGCACGACGGCAAGCCGTTCTTCGGCGACCTGGTCGAGTTCATCACCGGCGGCCCGGTGGCCGCGATGGTCATCGAGGGCCCGCGCGCGATCACCGCGTTCCGCCAGCTGGCCGGTGGCACCGACCCGGTGGACAAGGCCACCCCGGGCACCATCCGCGGCGACTTCGGCCTTGAGGTGCAGTTCAATCTGGTGCACGGCTCGGACTCGCCGGAGTCCTCGGCCCGCGAGATCAAGCTCTGGTTCCCCAGCCTCTGAGCTGATTCGAACCACCTCACCCCCGCAACCGGCCGCCGTCCAGGTTCGACCGAGCCGGGAAAAACTCGGCTGAAATGTGTCGGGTGATCCGGATACCGTCGGGACCGTGACGGTGACAGCGCAGACCAGCCCGGCCCCGGTGACGGCGACCGGGCTGGTCAAACGGTTCGGCGAGTTCACCGCGGTGGCCGGGATCGACGTGGATGTGCGGCCCGGCGAGGCGTTCGGATTCCTCGGCCCCAACGGCGCGGGCAAGTCCTCCACCATGCGGATGGTGGCCTGCGTGTCCCCGCGCTCCGGCGGCGAGCTGCGGGTGCTGGGCATGGACCCGGACGTGGACGGCCCGAAGATCCGGGCCCGGATCGGCGTGGTCCCACAGGCCGACATCCTGGACAACGAGCTCACCGTCCGGCAGAACCTGCAGGTCTACGGCCGCTATTTCGGACTGTCCAAGTCCCACGTCCGGGCCAAGGCGACCGAGCTGCTGGAGTTCACGCAGCTCACCGAGCGGGCCGACGACGAGGTGGATCCGCTCTCCGGTGGTATGAAGCGCCGGCTGACCATCGCCCGCTCGCTGGTCAACGATCCGGAGCTGCTGCTGCTGGACGAGCCGACCACCGGACTGGACCCGCAGGCCCGGCATCTGTTGTGGGACCGGTTGTTCCGGCTCAAGCAGACCGGCGTCACGCTGATCATCACCACGCACTACATGGACGAGGCGGAGCAACTCTGCGACCGGCTGGTGGTGATGGACGGCGGCAAGATCGTTGCCGGGGGCACGCCGAGCCAGCTGATCGCGAACCACTCCAGCCGCGAGGTGCTGGAGCTGCGGTTCGCCCCGGGCGAGCACGAGCAGATCGCCGAGAAGGTCGGCGATCTGGCCGACCGGGTGGAAACCCTGCCCGACCGGCTACTGCTCTACACCGCCGACGGCGAGGGCGCGCTGGCCGCGGCGCACCAGCGCGGCATCACGCCCCGGTCCAGCCTGGTCCGGCGCAGCACCCTTGAGGACGTGTTCCTGCGCCTCACCGGCCGGAGCCTGGTCGAGTGATGGCCGCCGAGATCATCGCTCCCCGCTCCACCGGCCGGGCCCTCGGGCCGGTGCGCTCCACCATGCTCGTGGTGGCGGGCCACTGGGCCTGGTACCGGCGCAACTGGACGGCCACCGCGATCTCCAGCGTCGCCCTGCCGGTGCTCTACCTGCTGGCCATGGGGCTCGGGTTCGGCTCCCAGGTCCGCTCCACCGCGGCGCTGGGCGGGCACAGCTACCTGACCTACATCGCCCCCGCGCTGATGGCCGTCGCCGCGGTGCAGAACGCCGCGGGCGAGGGGACCTTCCCGGTGCTGGGCGCGTTCAAGTGGCACAAGACCTACTTCGGCGTCACCGCAACGCCGATCACCCCCGACCAGGTGGTGGCCGGGCAGTTCGTGTGGATGGCGCTGCGCATGCTGGCCTCCGGCGCGGTCTACCTGATCATCGCCGTGGCCATCGGCGCCATCACCAGCCCGCTGGCCATCGTGTCGCTGTTCTTCTCGGTGCTGTGCGGGATGGCCTTCGCCGCGCCGGTGGTCGCCTACGCGGCCACGGTGGTGACCGAGGGCAACGGGTTCAACGTGATCTTCCGGTTCATCGTGGTGCCCATGACCCTGTTCTCCGGCACCATGTTCCCGGTCAGCCAGCTGCCGGTGTGGATCCAGCCGCTGGCCTGGATCACCCCGTTGTGGCACGGCACCGAGCTGGCTCGGGGGATTGCCTTGGGAGACCTGGGTTTCTGGGCCGCGATCGGGCACATTCTGTTCCTGGTGGCCATGTTCGCGGTCGGCGCGGCGATCGCGCGGGTCAAGTTCCGCAACCGGTTGACGAGTTAGGACACGCGATGGCCTCCGACACCATGGTCGGAACGGACTCACCCACCGGCGTCACCCGGTCCGGGGTCGGCATGCTGCTGCGGGTGCTGCCCGCCGGCCTGTACGTGGGCCGGGCCCGGATGGTGGTGTACCGCTCGCTGCTGGTCAACCGGCGCATGTGGCTGACCGTCGTGTCCGGCTTCTTCGAGCCGTTGTTCTACCTGGTTGCCCTGGGCCTCGGCTTTTCCAAGCTGGTCAGCCAGGTGACCGGGCCGGGCGGCGAGCCGATCAGCTACGTCGCGTTCGTCGCGCCCGCGCTGCTGGCTTCCTCGGCCATGAACGGCGCGGTCTACGACGCCACCTTCAACGTCTTCCACAAACTGCGCTACGCCAAGATCTACGACACCATGCTGGCCACCCCGCTGGGCCCGGCCGACGTGGCCATCGGCGAGGTCAGTTGGGCGCTGCTGCGCGGCGGCCTGTACTCGGCCGCCTTCCTGGTGGTGATGGCCGCGCTCGGGCTGATCACCTCGCCGTGGGCGATCCTGGCATTGCCGGCCGCGCTGCTGATCGCGTTGGCCTTCGCCGCGCTGGGCATGGCCGCCACCACGTTCATGCGCTCCTGGCAGGATTTCGACCTGGTGCAGCTGGCGATTCTGCCGATGTTCTTCTTCTCCACCACGTTCTACCCGATCACCGTGTACCCGGGCTGGCTGCGGAAAGTGGTGGAATGCCTGCCGCTCTACCATGGGGTCGCGCTGCTGCGGGAACTCGCCACCGGCTACGTCGGCTGGGGCGCGCTGGGCCACGTGGCCTACTTCGCGGTGATGACCGCGATCGGCGGCGTCATCGCGGTCCGACGGCTGAAAATGTTGCTGCTCAAGTAAAATCTCAGGTAACAAGTAAAATCTCAGGTAAGCGGGCGTGGGTGCCGCGCCCGGCTCACGCACCGGTCGCGACACCCACGGTGACCGCACAGCGACTAACAGGCGCCGCTGTCGGTCCAGGCACCCGAAGCGCCGCCGGGCACCTCGTTGTAGCTCCACTGGTTGGCCGTCCAGGTGTGGCCGTTGTAGGTGACCGTGTCCCCGGACGAGTAACTCTTGCTGGCATCCCACGCCGCGGCCGAGCAGGTCGTGGAGCCACCGCCGCCGCCACCGGTGGTGGTCGTCGTGGTGGTGGTCGTGGTGGTGCCGCCGCCGGACGGCGGGGTGGCGCCGCCGAACTGCGCGGTGTACTTGGTGAAATCCCAGCTGCCCTGGGTCACGCTGCTGCACACGCCGGAGGTGGTGCCGTTGTTGTCCGGCGGGGTGCACTGCCGGTCGCGGTTGACCGACCAGAAGGTGAAGCGGGACAAGCCGTTGCTGGTCGCGTAGTTCAGCACGGTCTGGAAGTCGGCCTGGTAGAACATTTCGCCGCTGTCCGAGCGTCCGTTCATGCCGGAGAAGCCCTCATGGGCGAACGCGGTGGCCGAGTCCCAGCCGAAGGTGTTCTCCAGCAGGGTGTGGAAGGAGTCCAGCGCGGCGGTCTGACTGGCCGCCCCGTTGAATCCGCCGTCGAAGGGCATGATGGAGAAGTTGTTCGGGGTGAAGCCGAGGCTCTTGGCCGTGTTGAGCACGTTCTGGCCGAAGTAGCCGGTGCCGGAGGTGGTGCCGGCCGTGGTGATCGAGACGTAGAGCCCCGGGTTGTTCTTCTGCAGGATCTGCGCCGCGCCGACCTCGTAGTTGATGTCGGTGGTGTTCTCGTACTCGGGCTCTTCGAGGTCGAAGTCGACCGCCTTGAGCGAGTACTTGTCGATCACCGCCTGCTCGGCCGCCGCGGTGGCCGCGGCCGAACCGCAGACCTGGCCCAGCTTGGTGCCGCCGTAACCGCCGAAGGACACCGACACGTCCCCGCCCGCGGACCGGACACTGTTGATCATGTTGCCGACGGTCGTGTCCGAGGAGACGGCCGAGGTGCCGCCCCAGGCGGCGTTGCAGCCGCCGTCGGAGAGCACGAAGGCTAATTCGAAGGTCTTCTGTCCGGTCGCGGACATCACCGTGGGCAGGTCCGGGGGATTGTTGTCCAGCGGCATCACGTAGGCGGCGGCGCCGTACCAGTTCGAGCTCAGCGCCGCGTTCATGATTCCGTTCGGGCCGGACGTCGCCGCGCTTCCGTTGGCGGCCAGCGCGATCGTCGTGCCGGCGGCCAACATCGCCGCGGCGGCCGCGACGATTGTTGTTGATCTACGCACGGGTTCTCCTTCTGGAGTCCAAATACCCTTGTCAGATACCTGAATGTGGCCTAGACCATTCGTACTGTCAAGAGTGTGGACTAGACCAATGGGAGCGCTCCGTACCGGTGAGTAGGTCTGGTCCGCACCGGTCCGCACGGCTGGGCTGGAACCGGGCGACTACCCTGGGGCGGGTGTTCGCGGAATCCGTTTTTCCCAGGTTGGAGCCCCTGCTCCCGCAGGTGCGCAAGCCGGTGCAGTACATCGGTGGGGAGCTGAACGCCACCGTCAAGGACTTCTCCGCCGCCGATGTGCGGTGGTGCCTGATGTACCCGGACGCCTACGAGGTCGGATTGCCTAACCAGGGCTTGATGATCCTCTATGAGATCCTTAATGAAATGCCCGGCGTTCTGGCCGAGCGCACCTACGCCGTATGGCCGGATCTGGAAGCGCTGATGCGCGAGCACCAGGTTCCGCAATTCACCGTTGACAGTCACCGCCCGGTGGGCGCGTTCGACGTGTTCGGCGTCAGTTTCGCCACCGAGCTGGGCTACACCAACCTGCTCACCGCGCTGGACCTGGCCGGTATGCCGCTGCGCAGCGCCGACCGCGCGGCCGACGCCGATACCCACTATCCACTCGTGCTGGCCGGCGGCCACGCCGCGTTCAATCCGGAGCCCATCGCCGACTTCATCGACGCCGCCGTGCTCGGCGACGGCGAGGAGGCGGTCGGCCAGATCAGCGAAATCGTGCGGGTCTGGAAGGCCGAGGGCTGCCCGGGCGGCCGGGACGAGCTGCTGCTGCGGCTGGCCGAGACCGGCGAGATCTACGTGCCCCGGTTCTACGACGTCAGCTACACGCCCGAGGGCATGCTCGACTCCGTGGCGCCCAACCGCGACCGGGTGCCCGCGCTGGTGGCCAAGCGCACCACCATGGACCTGGACGACTGGCCCTACCCGAAGAAGCCGTTGGTGCCGCTGGCCGAAAGCGTGCACGAGCGGATGAGCGTGGAGATCTTCCGCGGTTGCACCCGGGGCTGCCGGTTCTGCCAGGCCGGGATGATCACCCGCCCGGTGCGGGAGCGCACGCCCGAAGGCATCGGCGCGATGGTCCAGCGGGGCCTGGAGGCCAGTGGCTTCGAGGAGGTCGGGCTGCTGTCGCTGTCCAGCGCCGACCACTCCGAGATCGGCGAGGTGGTCAAGGGCCTGGCCGACCGGTACGAGGGCACCAACACCGGCCTGAGTCTGCCCTCGACCCGGGTCGACGCGTTCAACGTGGACCTGGCCAACGAGCTGTCCCGCAACGGCCGCCGGTCCGGGCTGACCTTCGCCCCGGAGGGCGGCAGCGAGCGGATTCGCCGCGTCATCAACAAGATGGTGTCCGAGGAGGATCTGATCCGCACGGTCACCACCGCCTACGCCAACGGCTGGCGGCAGGTGAAGCTGTACTTCATGTGCGGCCTGCCAACGGAAACCGACGAGGACGTGCTGCAGATCGCCGGTATGGCCCAGGAAGTGATCCGGGCCGGCCGGAAGGCCAGTGGCCGCAACGATATCCGGGCCACCATCTCGATCGGCGGGTTCGTGCCCAAGCCGCACACCCCGTTCCAGTGGGCCGCGCAGTGCGATCCGGACACTGTGGACAGCCGGCTGAAGAAGCTGCGTGCGGCGGTCAACTCCGACCGCGGTATCGGCCGCAACATCGGCATGCGGTACCACGACGGAAAACCGTCCCTGGTCGAGGGATTGCTGTCCCGGGGCGACCGCCGGGTCGGGCACGTGATCGAGCGGGTCTGGCGGGAGGGCGGCCGGTTCGACGGCTGGACCGAGTACTTCTCCTTCCAGCGCTGGGTGGACGCGGCCGCGGCCGAACTCGCACCTTTCGGGGTGGACCTGGACTGGTACACCACCCGGGAGCGCGAGGGCACCGAAACCCTGCCCTGGGATCACCTGGATTCGGGGCTGGACAAGGAATGGCTGTGGGCCGACTGGCAGGATGCGTTGTCCGGTCAGGAACAGGACGACTGCCGGTGGACGCCGTGCTTCGACTGCGGGGTCTGCCCGAGCATGGGCACCGACATCCAGATCGGACCGAGCGGTCGTCCGCTGCTGCCGATTTCCCCGGTGGGCGTGGGAACTCCGGTGGGTCAGCTCAAAGCGTGAGCGAAAAGCTAAGGCCTGAGCGGAAAAACGGTCACCAGGGACCGATCAGCGTCAGTGTGCGCTGGTCGGCTCCTTCGGTGGTGGCCGGTTCGGTGGTGCTCGGATCCGGCGTCGTGGTGCCGTCCTGGGACGAATCCGGAGTGGACGTCGACGGCGCGGAAGTGCCGGTGGGCGTGGGACCCGGCGTGGGAGCCGGCGTCGGCGTGGTGGACGGAGCGGCGTCCACGGTGGGCGTGACCGGCGAACCCAGCTGCGCGGCGACCGGACTGGTGGTGCCCGAACCGGTGCCGGACTGAGTGCTCGGACTGCTCGGCGCGGTGGGCAGGTTCTCGGTCACCGCGGCCAGTGCGTCCACCATGCCGTGTCCGTAGAAACTGTTGTAGGAAACGGATCCCGTGCAGTACGCGTCCTGCACCCCGCTGCCGTTCAGGTCGTAGTCGGCCGGGCAGGACACCGCCTGTGCCTGTCCGGCCAGCAACCGGGTCAGAGTGCGCGGTGAGGAATGCGGATGGGTCGAGGCGAGCAGGGCGACCACTCCGGACACGTGTGGTGTGGCCATCGAGGTACCGCACGATCCGGCGTACCCGTCGGGCACCGTCGATTCCACACAGGACTGTCCGGATGCGTTACGCTGCAACGGATCGCCGCCCGGCGCGGTGACGTCGATGGCGCCGAGGCCGTAGGAGCTGTAGCCGGCCTTGAGATCCTGCGCGCCGACCGCGGACACGGTGACCACCCCGGGCAGCCCGGCCGGCAGCATCGAGCAGTCCTCGCCGAGCGCGCGCTGGTCGCGATCGCCGGGGTCCACATTGTCCGGGCTCTGGTTGTCCTGGCCCGGATCGGTCAGATCCACACCCTGGTTGCCCGCGGCGGCGACGTTCAGCACACCCCGGGAACTGGCGTAGGCGACCGCGCGGCGCACCGCCTCGTAGATCACGTTCTGGCCGGGCGTGTTCTTGCAGGTGAACACCCACGGGTCGATGTAGTAGCTGCTGTTGGTCACGGCCATGCCCTGGGCAGCCGCCCACATGAACCCGCAGACCGCCGCCTCCGGGTAGATGTAGCCCTCGTCGTTGACCACCTTCACCGAGGCCACCCGCACGCCCGGCGCGACCCCGGCCACCCCGGTGCCGTCATCGGCCGCGGCGATGATGCCGGCCACGTGCGTGCCGTGGGCCGAACTGGTCGGCTCCCAGGCCGCGGGCGTGGTGTCCGGCTTGCCGGTCAGGCACCCGGCCGAGGCCTGCGGGTCCAGTTCCTTGGTCAGCTGCGGGTGGTTGGCGTCGATGCCCGAGTCCAGCACGCCGACCACCACGTTCGAGGAGCCCTCGTTGATCCGGTGCGCCTGCTGGGCGTGGATGAGGTCCATGTCCCACTGCTGGGAGGTGTGGTTGGCCGAGGCGACCGAGGTCGGGTCGGTGGTGTTGCCCACCGCGTCGCTGCCGGGCAGTTCGTCGGCTTTGTGCTCGGTGCCCGGACTGGTGTCGGTGTCGTTGTACGCCTCGGCCTGCGCGCTGTAAGCGCGAGTGGGGCCGATCCGGGCGTTGAAGGTGGGATCCGAGGAGGTGGCCACCGCGACCGCGATCTGCGGGTAGTAGACGGTGGTGATGCCACAGTCGCCGGTGATCTGCTGGTCCGCGCTCGCGGCCGAGGTGCCCGGGTTGAACACCACCAGGTAGCGCAGGGTGGGACCACCCTGTACACAGGAAGCACTGGCCGCCGCCGGTGTCGTGGCCGGCTGGCCGGTGTCCGCGTAGGCGAGCGGAGTCATCACGAGGCAGCCTGTCGCCAGCAGCGCGGTGCACACGGAAACCGCCCTCGCTCGGCGGAGCAGAGGCACCAGGGACCTCCATAGGTGGGCAGGACAAGCCTCGGGGATGCTTGTCCATTCAAGCGGGACGGTAGCCAGCATGCACCGCCCGAGACAAGTTTGTCGGGCGAATGCCACCCACGGGTACCGTCCGATCAGCCAGATGCCAGCTTTCGGGAAGGGGCAGCACTGAGCCGCCAACACGAGCCGAACCCGTCGGCCGCGCCGGTGCAGCGGTTGCGACTGCGTTACGCCAAACGGGGAAAGCTGAGGTTCATGTCACACCGCGACGTCGCGCGGGCCTTCGAGCGTGCGGTCCGCCGGGCCGGCGTGCCGATGGCCTACTCCCAGGGGTTCAGCCCGCATCCGCGGATCTCCTGGCTCGGCGCGGCGCCCACCGGCTCGGCCAGCGAGGCCGAGTACGTGGAGATCGCCGTGGTGCACGAGGTCGACCCCGAGGCCCTGCGGATCGCGGTGAATGCCGCCCTGCCAGCAGATCTGGACGTGCTGGAGGTGGTGGTGGCCCGGTCCGGCGGGCTGGCCGAGCGGATCGACACCAGCGCCTGGCGGCTCGAGTTGCCAGGGGTACCGGTTGCCGCGCTGCAACATGCGGTCGGCGAGTTGCTGGCCGCCGAGAAGATCGAGATCGAACGGGTGACCAAGAGCGGCCGCAAGATGGTCGACGTGCGGGCGGCGGTGTTGTCCGCTTCGGTATCCGCCCAGGTCGACGCCGTGAAATCGGAAAACCATACAGTTCGGACCGGAGATGGCGCGGTGTCCGAGCCGCCGTGTGGGATAATCGAATTGGTCGTGCGGCAGACAACGCCAGCTGTGCGACCCGACGACGTGCTGAGCGCGCTCCGTGTCGTCGCCGCCCTGACGCCGCCGGCACCAGCGAAAGCGATCCGGACCGCCCAGGGGCGGCTCGACGATGATGGTCGCCTGGTCGACCCGCTGGCCCCGGACCGGGGCCCGGGATCGGACAGCGTGGCCGGGAGGCCGGAGCAGGGCCAGCACGCCGCCGAGCGACCAGTCGGCTGACGTCCGTCCGCGGAAACCCAGCCGACGCACGGCAAGGATTCCCGCCGCTGATGCGGCGTGACAGAGAACAAGAAAGGGGCCCCTGCGCGGCCGCGTCCCACGGGACGCGCCCGGGGGCGGAGGAGCCATATGTCGGACACAGCAGGTCCCGCCACACCAGACGGCGGGAATATCGTCACATCCACCCACCCCGCGTTGGCGCAGCTGCCGGACCGGTTGCGGGTGCATGCGCTGGCCAAGCTGCTTTCCCGCAGCAGTCGTGAGGTGCTGGACACCCTGGCCGGGCTGGGGGAGCAGGTGCGCAGCCCGCAGTCCAGCCTGGACCGGGCCGCCGCGATCAGGGTGGGGGAGGCACTGCTCGGCCCGGCCGAGCCCGCTCGAACCGCGGAAACCGCCGAGGAACCCGCCGCCGACACCGAGAAACCGGCCGCCGAGCCGGAGCCCGGGTCGACCGACGTGCCCGGGCTGGCCCCGGTGTTCGCCGCGCCGGCCCCGGTGTTCCTGCCGCCCGCCGCGCCCCCGGCCAAGGCGGCCCCGCCCGCGCCGGCCCGGGCCGAGGAGAAGCCGGCCCCGGAGCCCAGCGCCGAGACCTCGGCCGAGACCGAGACCGAGACCGACGCGGATGCCGACTTCGGTGAGGACGACGCGAACCGCCGTCGTCGCCGTCGCGGTCGTCGCGGTCGCGGCCGGGGCAAGGGCGGCGAGGACAACGCGGACAACGAGACCACCGACTCGGCCGAGGACGAGCAGAAGCCCGGCAACGCCGACGAGGCCGAGGACGCCGACACCGACGCCGAGGACTCCGACGACGCCGGTGGCGAGGAGGGCGGCAACCGCCGTCGCCGTCGCCGTCGCCGCCGCAAGGGCGCCGGGGACGACAACTCCGGTGGCTCCAGCGGCTCCGGTGGCTCCGGCTCCGGCGGCTCCGGCGGCTCCGGCGAGGACGACCCGCCCAACACCGTGGTGCACGTGCGCAGCGGCCGGGACGGCAAGCCCGACCGGTCCGAGCCGGGCACCGGCCAGGACGAGGTGCGCAGCGTGCGCGGTTCGACCCGGCTGGAGGCCAAGCGGCAGCGCCGCCGGGACGGCCGGGAGGCCGGGCGCAGGCGGGTGCCGATCCTGTCCGAGTCGGAGTTCCTGGCCCGCCGTGAGGCCGTGGACCGAACCATGGTGGTGCACGAGCGCGGCGACGGCGTGCAGATCGGCGTGCTGGAGGACGGTGTGCTGGTCGAGCACTTCGTCACCTCTTCGGGCACCGGTTCCCTGGTCGGCAACGTCTACCTGGGCCGGGTGCAGAACGTGCTGCCCAGCATGGAAGCGGCGTTCGTGGACATCGGCCGCGGTCGCAACGCGGTGCTGTACGCGGGCGAGGTGGACTGGGACGCCGCCGGTCTGGAGGGCAAGGCCCGCAAGATCGAGCAGGCGCTGTCCACCGGCGACAGCGTGCTGGTCCAGGTCACCAAGGACCCGGTCGGCCACAAGGGCGCCCGGCTGACCACCCAGATCTCGCTGCCCGGCCGCTTCCTGGTGTACGTGCCCGCCGGCGGCGCCACCGGGATCAGCCGCAAGCTGCCCGACACCGAGCGCAAGCGCCTCAAGGACGTGCTCAAGCGGGTCGTGCCTGAGGACGCGGGCGTGATCATCCGTACCGCCTCGGAAGGCATCGCCGAGGAGGAACTGGCCCGCGACGTGCGCCGGCTGCGCGCCCAGTGGGACGTGATCAAGGAGAAGTCCTCGCAGCCCAAGGCCAAGGCCCCGCAGCTGCTCTATGAGGAGCCCGATCTGCTGATCAAGGTCGTCCGCGACCTGTTCACCGAGGACTTCTCGGCGCTGGTGGTGCAGGGCGGCGGCGCGTGGGACACCATCGAGGCCTACGTCCGGCACGTGGCCCCGGACCTGCTGGAGCGGCTCAAGCGGCACGTGGCCAACACCGACGTGTTCGCCGAGTACCGCATCGACGAGCAGATCCTCAAGGCGCTGGACCGCAAGGTCTGGCTGCCCTCCGGCGGTTACCTGGTGATCGACCGCACCGAGGCGATGACCGTCATCGACGTGAACACCGGCAAGTTCACCGGTTCGGGTGGCAATCTCGAGGAGACGGTCACCCGGAACAACCTGGAGGCGGCCGAGGAGATCGTCCGCCAGCTGCGGCTGCGCGACATCGGCGGCATCATCGTCATCGACTTCATCGACATGGTCCTGGAGTCCAACCGGGACCTGGTGCTGCGCCGGCTGACCGAGTGCCTCGGCCGGGACCGCACCCGCCACCAGGTGGCCGAGGTCACTTCGCTGGGCCTGGTGCAGATGACCCGCAAGCGGGTGGGCACCGGCCTGCTCGAGGCCTACAGCACTCCGTGCGAGCACTGCCGGGGCCGGGGCGTCGTGGTGTCCACCGCGCTGCCCAGCGCGCCCGCGCCGGAGTCCGGCGGCAGCGGCCGCCGCAACCGCAACAACGGCCACGACCACGGCAACAACGGCGGCAACAACGGCCAAGCCAAGAACGGCCACGGCGACGGCAAGTCCGACAAGCCGGTCGAGAAGGCTCAGGACAAGCACGGCGACAAGGCGACCGAGAAGCCGGCCGACAAGCAGGCTGACAAGTCCGACAGGTCCGGGCCGACCCCGCAGCCGGTGGCCTCGGCCGTGCCGGAGGCGCCGCTGGCCGCCACGGTGGCCGAGCGGGAGGCGGCCGAGCCCGAGGCCGAGCCCAACAACCAGGGCAGCAACGGGCAGGCCAACCACGCCGAGCCGGAGCAGGCCCAGCAGCCGGCCGGCCGGCGTCGCCGGTCCCGCCGCGCCGCGTCCCGGCCCGCCGGTCCGCCGGTGGTGCCCGCCTCGGCCGAGTGACCCCGCCGGGGCCGCCCGCCCTCGGGTGGTCGGCCCCGGTTTGGTCGTGGCCAGCACGACCATGTAGCCTTGTCCACGGCCCGCCATCCGGTGGGCTCTGTCATGCGAGAGTGAAGCTCCGCGGCCCGAGTCTTTCGGATTTGGTCTGGTGGAAGCGCGCGCGTGGCCCCCGTAATCGTCGAGCATGCAGGAGACCCGCCCCGATGTACGCGATCGTCAAGACCGGCGGAAAGCAGTACAAGGTCGCCGTCGGCGACGTCGTCGCCGTGGAGAAGCTCGCCGGCGAGCCGGGTACCGAGGTCAGCCTGCCCGCAGTGCTCGTCGTGGACGGCTCCGAGGTCACCACCGACGCCGAGGCGCTCGGCAAGGCCTCGGTCACCGCGACGGTCGTCGGCGCCGCCAAGGGCCCGAAGATCCGCATCCACAAGTTCAAGAACAAGACCGGCTACCACAAGCGCCAGGGTCACCGTCAGCACCTGACCCGCGTCGAGGTCACCGGAATCTCGCTGTAGTTCGCAAGTCTGGGAAGTGAGGACCGAGAGCAGCCATGGCACACAAGAAGGGCGCCTCCAGCTCCCGTAACGGCCGTGACTCCAACCCGCAGTACCTCGGGGTCAAGCGGTACGGCGGTCAGGTCGTCAAGGCCGGCGAGATCCTGATCCGTCAGCGGGGCACCAAGTTCCACCCCGGTGTGGACGTCGGGCGCGGCAAGGACGACACGCTGTTCGCGCTGGCCGCCGGTGCGGTGCAGTTCGGCGTCAAGCGTGGTCGCAAGACCGTGAACATCGTTCCGGTGGAGACCCCCGTCCCCGCGGAGGTCTGACCCCAACGTCGCGAACGCGACGTCAATGACCCCGGCGAGGGGCGGACCGACTATTCAGGCGGCCCGCCCCTCGCCTTTGTCTTGTCCAGGAAAGGAATTGCCTCGTGTCCCGGTTCGTCGACCGCGTGGTGATCCAGGTCGCCGCGGGGAGCGGCGGAAACGGGTGCGCCTCGGTGCACCGCGAGAAGTTCAAGCCGCTGGGCGGCCCGGACGGCGGCGACGGCGGCCGGGGCGGCGATGTGGTGCTGGTGGTGGATTCCAGCGTGCACACCCTGCTGGACTTCCACTTCCGGCCGCACGCCACCGCGGCCAACGGCCGGCAGGGCCAGGGGTCCAACAAGGACGGCGCCAACGGCGCGGACCTGGAGCTGCGCGTGCCGGACGGCACCGTGGTGCTCACTCCCGAGGGCGAGGTGCTGGCCGACCTGGTCGGGCACGGCACCCGGCTGGTCGCGGCCGGTGGCGGCCGGGGCGGCCTCGGCAACGCGGCGCTGGCCTCCAAGGCCCGCAAGGCCCCCGGCTTCGCGCTGCTGGGCGAGCCCGGCGACGCCCGGGACCTGGTGCTGGAACTGAAGTCCATGGCCGATGTCGGCCTGGTCGGTTTCCCCTCGGCCGGCAAGTCCTCGCTGATCGCGGTGCTGTCCGCGGCCCGGCCCAAGATCGCCGACTACCCGTTCACCACGCTGGTGCCCAATCTCGGCGTGATCACCGCGGGCGATTCGGTGTTCACCATGGCCGACGTGCCCGGGCTGATCCCCGGCGCCAGCGAGGGCAAGGGCCTTGGCCTCGACTTCCTGCGGCACATCGAGCGGTGCGCGGTGCTGGTGCACGTGGTCGACTGCGCCACCGAGGAACCCGGCCGCGACCCGGTGTCCGATGTGGACGCGCTGGAGGCCGAGCTGGCCCAGTACATCCCGTCGCTGGGCGGCAAGCTGGCCGACCGGCCGCGCGTTGTGGTGCTGAACAAGATCGACATCCCGGACGCGGCCGACCTGGCCGAGATGGTGCGCCCCGAGTTCGAGGCGCGCGGCCTTCCGGTGTTCGAGATCTCCACGGCCAGCCGGAAAGGCTTGCGCGAGTTGAGTTTCGCGCTGGCCAAGGTGGTCGAGGAGCACCGCGCGGCCCAGCCGATCATCGAGCCGACCCGGATCGTGCTGCGCCCGGCCGCGGTCAACGAGTCCGGCTTCACCGTCACGCCCGATCCGGAGGAGCCGGGCGGGTTCATCGTGCGCGGCGAGCGGCCGGAGCGGTGGATCCGGCAGACCAACTTCGCCAACGACGAGGCCGTGGGTTACCTGGCCGACCGGCTGGCCCGCCTCGGCGTCGAGGACTCGCTGGTCAAGCAGGGAGCCGAGCCAGGCGCCGCGGTCACCATCGCCGGGGTCACCTTCGACTGGGAGCCCTCCACGCCGGCCGGGGCCGAGGTGCTGATGACCGGCCGGGGCACCGACATCCGGCTGGAGCACAACGACCGGATCGGCGCGAGCGAGCGCCGGGCCGCCCGGGATATCCGCCGGGCGCACCACGACGACGCCTACTACGCCTCGGACCCCGCCGAAGACGACTCCGCCGACGACTTCGCCGAGAACGACTCCGCCGACGACTCCGCCGAAGACGACTTCGACGGCGACCTCGACGAGGACTGAGCCCGGTGAGTCCCACCCGCGATCAGGTCGCCGCCGCCAGGCGGATCGTGGTCAAGGTCGGCTCGTCCGCGCTGGCCACCATGGCCGGCGGCCTGGTGCCGGGCCGGCTGGACGGGCTGGTCGACGCGCTGGCCGCCCGCCGGACCGCGGGCACCCAGGTCGTGCTGGTGTCCTCCGGCGCGATCGCCACCGGCCTGGTGCCGCTGGGCATCACCCGCCGCCCGCGCGATCTGGCCACCCAGCAGGCCGCGGCCAGCGTCGGCCAGCTCGCCCTGGCGCACGCCTACGTCGCCTCCTTCGCCCGCTACGAGCTGACCGTCGGGCAGGTGCTGCTCACCGCCGACGATGTGGTGCGCCGCGCGCACTACCGCAACGCGCAGCGCACCCTGTCCCGGCTGCTGGCGCTGGGCGTGGTGCCGGTGGTCAACGAGAACGACACGGTGGCCACCGACGAGATCCGGTTCGGCGACAACGACCGGCTGGCCGCGCTGGTCGCCCACCTGGTCGGCGCGGACGCCCTGGTTCTCCTGTCCGATGTGGACGCGCTGTACGACGGTGACCCGCGGATCGACGGCGCGCGGCGGATCACCGAGGTGACCGACTGGTCCGACGTGGCCGAGGTACGGGCGGACAGCTCCGGCGCCTCCGGCCTGGGCACCGGCGGCATGGCCTCCAAGCTGGCCGCGGCCGGACTGGCCAGCGCGGCCGGCATCCCCGTGCTGCTGGCCGCCGCCACCGAGGCCGATCACGCGCTGGGCCCGGCCGATGTGGGCACCGCGTTCACCGCCGCCGACGCACGGCTCTCGGCCCGCCGGTTCTGGCTGGGCTACGCGGCGGGCGCGGCCGGGCGGCTGCGCCTGGACGCGGGCGCGGTGGCCGCGGTGGTGCTGCGCCGCCGCTCCCTGCTGGCCGCGGGCATCACCGGCACCGAGGGCGATTTCGAAGCCGGTGACGTGGTGGAGCTGGTCGATCCGGAGCGGCGGGTGGTGGCCCGGGGCGTGGTCGCCTTCGACGCCAAGGAGATGCCCGAGATCATCGGCCGGTCCAGCTCCGCGCTCGCCCCGGAACTGCGCCGCGAGGTCGTGCACGCCGACGATCTGGTGCCGCTGCGCCGCCCGATCGTGTCCACTTAGGACAATTGGCGCCCGCCGCTCGGATCAGGACAGGCCGCTCGGATCAGGACAGGTAGCGGACCGCACGGTGCCCAGCGCGGTCCGGGCGAACTCCCCGGCCCGGTGCGTGAGCAGTTCCGCGCGCCGGTCGGCCGCGGACGATGAGGTGGTCACGATGCTCCTCGCGATCGACGGATCGATCCGACGTGGATCATCACACCAAGGCTCAGGCCGTGGTCGCCAGCGCGAAGGGCAATACGGCGGGCGCGCCCGCATCGCGCAGCAGCGCCGCGGCCAGCGTCATCGTCCAGCCCGAGTCCACCCGGTCGTCCACCAGCAGCACCGGCCCGTTCACCCCGGCCACCGCCTGCGCCACGTCCGGCGGCAGCCGCAGCGCGGCATACACATCGGCCAGCCTGCGGGCGCTGTTGGTGGCCGGTCGCTGCGAGCCGTCGGTGCCCAGCGCGCCCAGCGGCGTCAACCGCCCGACCGAGGCCAGCCGCTCACCCAGGCTGGCCACCAGTTGCGGCCGGTGGTGCGAGGCGATGGTGGCCACCGCGACCGGCCGCTCCGCCCACCCCCACGCCGCCAGCACCTGCACGCAGCCGGAGAACACGTCCTCGGGCACCGGCCCGTCCGGCGCGGCCAGCAGATCCCGCATCCGGTTGCCCCAGCCGATGTCGGTCAGCCGGGCCAGCGCCCGCCCGGGCTCGGCCATCCGCTGGCCGATCTTGCCGGACAACGGCACATCCAGCGTGTCCATCCCGCTGGGCCACAGTTTGCGCACCGCGATGTCCACCCCGGGCCGGGTCAGCCGATCCCGGGCCGACTGGCTGGCCGCCTCGGAAACCCCGCTGTCCCACCGGTTCCCGGTGCAGTTGTCGCACCGGCCGCAGTCCGCCGCGTGCGGATCGTCCAGTTCCCGCAACAGAAACCGCATCCGGCATTCGTCGGTGTCCAGGTAGGCCAGCATCGCGTTCTGTTCGGCGGTGCGGGCCTCGGCGATGCGCTGGTAGCGCTCGGCGTCGTAGTGCCACGGCTGCCCGGTGGGCTGCCAGCCGCCGGTCACCCGGCGCACCGCCCCGTCCACGTCCAGCACCTTCAGGACCATGTCCAGCCGGGCCCGGGACAGCTCCACCCGCGGCTCCAGCGCGACGGTGGAAATGGTGCCACCGGCCGCGTCCAGCGCGTCGAGCACCTGGCGCACCACGGTTTCCGGCGGAAACGCCAGCGAACCGAAGTAGGCCCAGATGTCCTTGTCCTCACTTCCGGGCAGCAGCAACACATCCGCCCGCCGCACGCCACGGCCGGCCCGCCCGATCTGCTGGTAGTAGGCGATCGGGCTGGGCGGCGCGCCAAGGTGCACCACGAAACCCAGGTCCGGCTTGTCGAACCCCATGCCCAGCGCCGAGGTGGCCACCAGCGCCTTCACCTTGTTGTCCAGCAGATCCTGCTCGGCCTGCTGGCGCTCGGCCTCCTGGGTGCGCCCGGTGTAGGCGGCCACGGTGAAACCGCGCTCGGCCAGGAACCCGGCCACCTCCTCGGCGGCGGCCACGGTGAGCGTGTAGATGATGCCCGAACCGGTCAGCTCGCCGAGATGATCGGCCAGCCAGCCCAGCCGTGCGGTCATGGTCGGCAGCTTCACCACGTTGAGGCGCAGGCTTTCCCGGTCCAGTGCGCCGCGCAGCACCAGCGTCCCACTGTCCGGTGTGGACAGTCGACCGAGCAGTTCGTGGGCCACGTCGGTGACCACCCGGTCGTTCGCGGTCGCCGTGGTGGCCAGTACCGGCACCCCGTCGGGCAGTTCGGTCAGCAGGGTGCGCAGCCGCCGGTAGTCGGGCCGGAAATCGTGGCCCCAGTCGGACAGGCAGTGCGCCTCGTCCACCACCAGCAGCCCGGTGGACGCGGTCAGCTTGGGCAGCACGGTGTCCCTGAACTCCGGATTGTTCAGCCGTTCCGGGCTGACCAGCAGCACGTCCACCTTGCCGTCCGCGATCTCCTCCTGGATCCGGGTCCAGGCCGTGGTGTTGGCCGAGTTGATGGTGCGCGCGTGCACCCCGGCCCGCGCGGCGGCCTGCACCTGGTTGCGCATCAACGCCAGCAGCGGCGACACGATCAGCGTCGGCCCGGCGCCGCGCTCCCGCAGCAGCGCGGTGGCCAGGAAGTACACCGCCGACTTGCCCCAGCCGGTGCGTTGCACCACCAGCGCCCGCCGCCGGTCCATGACCAGCGCGCGGATCGCCGTCCACTGGTCCTCGCGCAGCACGGCATCCGGCCCGGCCAGCTCCCGCAGCAGTTCCCCGGCCCGTTCCCGCAGTGCCTGCTCGTCCATGCCGACTACCTCACCACGGCGATACTCGCTCGGCCCAACCCGGGGGCACGGCTAGGCTGAGAGCATGACCGCCGTCGCCCAGAACGCCACGCAAACCACCGCTGACCAGGATCTTCGGGCCGAGGTCCAGGCGGCCGCCGGTCGGGCCCGGACCGCCGCCGCGGTGCTCGCGCTGGCCACCCGGCAGGTCAAGGACGCGGCCCTGGCCGCCATGGCCGACGCGCTGCTGGCCCACACCGGCGAGATCCTCGCCGCCAACGCCGAGGACGTCGAGGCGGCCCGCGCGGGCGGTATGACCGAGGCGCTGATCGACCGGCTGGCGCTGTCCGAGGCCCGGGTCGCCGGGGTGGCCGATGGCCTGCGCTCGGTGGCCGGGCAGGCCGACCCGGTCGGCGAGGTGCTGCGCGGCGGAAACCTGCCCAACGGTCTGGAAATCCGGCAGGTCCGGGTACCCATGGGCGTGGTCGGCATGGTCTACGAGGGGCGGCCCAACGTCACGGTGGACGCCGCCGGGCTGGCCCTGAAATCGGGCAACGCGGTGCTGCTGCGCGGTTCCTCCTCGGCCGAGCGATCCAACACCGCGCTGGTGGCCGCGCTGCGCGAGGCGCTGACCGGCCAGGGCCAGCCGGCCGATGCCGTGCAGTTGCTGCCCTGCCACGACCGGGCCACCGTGCGCCACCTGATCACCGCGCGCGGCCTGGTCGACCTGGTCATCCCGCGCGGCGGCGCCGGGCTGATCGCCACCGTGGTCGAGCAGGCCACCGTGCCGACCATCGAGACCGGCGTGGGCAACTGCCACGTCTACGTGGACGCCACCGCCGACCTGGACCAGGCCGAGGCGATCGTGGTCAACTCCAAGGCGCGCCGGCCTTCGGTGTGCAACGCGGCGGAGAACCTGTTGGTGCACAAGGACATCGCGGCGGAGTTCCTGCCCAGGGTGCTGGTGGCGCTGGCCGGCGCCGGGGTCACCGTGCACGGCGACGACACGGTGCGTGGCCTGCACGCCGCGGTGGTGGCGGCCACCGACGAGGACTGGGACACCGAGTACCTGTCACTGGACATCGCGGCCCGGGTGGTCGGTTCGCTGGACGAGGCCATCGCGCACATCGGGCGGCACTCCTCCGGCCACACCGAGGCCATCGTCACCGGTGACCTGAAGGCGGCCCGGCAGTTCACCGCCCGGGTCGACGCGGCCGCGGTGATGGTCAATGCGTCCACCGCGTTCACCGACGGCGGCGAATTCGGGATGGGCGCGGAGATCGGCATCTCCACCCAGAAGCTGCACGCGCGCGGCCCGATGGGGCTGGCCGAGCTGACCTCGTCGAAGTGGGTGGTGTGGGGCGAAGGACAGATCCGCCCCACCTCCTGACGGCGTATTGACCCCATGTGACGCCCTCACTACCGTCCAGCAGTAATCGGTGTTAACCGGGTGAGGGGGTCGATGATGACCGCAACGGAGCTACCCGCGCAGCAGTATCCGTTCGGCCCGAACGAGGGCCTGGCATTACATCCGCACTACGCGGAACTGCGGGAACACCAGCCGATCGCCCGGGTGGCCATGCCCTACGGCGGCGAGGGCTGGTTGGCCACCCGGTACGCGGACGTGCGCACCGTGCTGGCCGATCCGCGGTTCAGCCGGGCCGCCACCGCCGACCGCGAGGACGTGCCCCGGGTCAACCCGCTGCCCCAGCCGGCGGGCGGCATCCTGGGCATGGACCCGCCCGAGCACAGCAGGCTGCGCAGGCTGGTCGCCCGCGCGTTCACCGTGCGCCGCACCGAGGAATGGCGGCCGCGGGTCGAGCAGATCGTGGACGACCTGGTGACCGGCATGCTGGCCGGCGGGCAGCCCGCCGACCTGGCCGCGCAGCTGGCCTGGCCGCTGCCCATCACGGTGATCTGCGAGATGCTCGGCGTTCCCTACGCCGAGCGCGAACGCTTCCGGGGCGACACCGACACCTCGCTGGCCCTGGGCGGGGTCACCCCGCAGGAAATCCAGGACGCCCGCGACCGGATGCGGGCCTACCTGGCCGAACTGGTCGCCGCGCACCGCGCCGAACCAAGGGACGACCTGCTCGGCGAACTGGTGGCCGCGCGCGACGAGGGCGACGGCGATCGCCTGTCCGAGCTGGAACTGGTGCAGCTGGGCCTGGCCGTGCTGGTCGCCGGGCACGAGACCACGGCCAACCAGATCGGCAACTTCATCTACACCCTGCTGTCCCGGCGGGAACTGTGGGAACGGCTGGTGGCCGACCCCGGCAGGATCCCGGCCGCGGTGGAGGAGCTGATGCGGATCATTCCGCTGGGCGCCTCGACCAGCTTTCCCCGGATGGCAACCGAGGACCTGGAACTGGACGGGCAGCTCATCCGGGCGGGCGAGACGGTCGGCGTGCACCTGGCCGCGGGCAACCGGGACGGCTCGGTCTACGTCAACCCCGAGGAGATCGACTTCGACCGCCCGGAGATCGCGCACCTGGGCTTCGGCCACGGCGCGCACCACTGTCTCGGCGCCCCGCTGGCCCGGCTGGAGCTGCGCACCGCGCTGGCTACCCTGGTGCGCAGGGTGCCCCAACTGGACCTGGCCATTGCGGCCGAGGAAGTGCACTGGCGATCGGACCGGTTGATCCGGGGCGTGCAAGAGCTGCCGGTGCGGTGGTGAGGAGGTCGAGAATGTCCGAAGAGCGTTGGCAGATCTCGGTGGAGGATTCGTGCATCGGGTCCGCGGTGTGCGCGGGCACGCTGCCCAACCGGTTCCGCATCGTGGCTGACAAGTCCGAGCCGGTCGAATCCGAGATCGACCCGGACGACGAAGTGCTGGCAACGGCGGAATCCTGCCCCATGGAAGCGATCCGCGTGATTGAGAAGTCCTCCGGGCGGGTACTCGTTCCGGAGGAGTGAGACAACACACGGTCGTTGCGTGTCACGTTCGGCTCCGTTGTCCGTTTACATTGTGCGGCCCCCACGTGAGCGGCCGCCGGCTCGGCGGCGACCCCCAGCGCCGCCCAGCCACCGACGGGGCGCGGCCGCTTCTGAAGGATCGGTCAGGAGCGGGCCGCGCTCCGTTCCTCACACCTGGCCCGTTTGCCCGGGCTTACCCGATCAATGCCACGTACGCTGACATGTCATGTCGCGAGGACGACGAATCGGCATCATGGGTGGCACCTTCGACCCCATCCACCACGGTCACCTGGTGGCGGCCAGCGAGGTGGCGTCCCGATTCGAGCTGGACGAGGTGGTGTTCGTACCCACCGGCGAGCCGTGGCAGAAGACCGGCCGCCCGGTCAGCCCGGCCGAGGACCGCTACCTGATGACGGTGGTGGCCACCGCGTCCAACCCGAGATTCTCGGTCAGCCGGATGGAGATCGACCGTGGCGGGCCCACCTACACCGTGGACACCCTGCGCGAACTGCACGAGACCCACCCGGACAGCCGGCTGTACTTCATCACCGGGGCCGACGCGCTGTCGCAGATCCTGACCTGGCACAACGCCGAGGACGTCTTCGAGTTCGCGCACTTCGTCGGCGTCACCCGGCCGGGGTACCGGCTCAACGGCGAGCACCTGCCCAGCGGCTCGGTGACCCTGGTCGAGGTGCCCGCCATGGCCATCTCGTCCACCGCCTGCCGCGCGCGGGTGGCCGCCGGCCAGCCGGTCTGGTATCTGGTCCCGGACGGGGTCGTGCAGTACATCAGCAAACGCCGCCTGTACCGGGAACCCGACTGAGCCGGTGGAAGAGTCCGGCTCGCCGGGTACCCTGAGGGCCGCAAAACGGACCTCGACGAACTGGAGTGATGTGGCAGCCACGGAGAAGTCGCGGGAGCTGGCGCTGGTCGCGGCCACCGCGGCGGCGGACAAGAAGGCGCACGAGGTGATCGTGGTCGACGTGTCCGACCAGTTGGTCATCACCGACTGCTTTGTCATCGCCTCCGCGCCCAACGAACGCCAGGTCGGCGCCATCGTGGACGGCGTGGAGGAGAAGATGCGGGCGGCGGGCACCAAGCCGGTGCGCCGGGAGGGCGAGCGCGAGGGCCGCTGGGTGCTGCTGGACTTCGTGGACGTGGTGGTGCACGTACAGCACTCCGAAGAGCGGGCCTTCTATGCGCTGGAACGCTTGTGGAAGGACTGCCCGCGGATCGACTTCGATCCCGGTCCGCAGACTGCGGAACCGACCGTGGCGGAGGAAGGCCTGCCCAGGTGACGCTGCGTCGGCTCGTGTTGCTGCGGCACGGGGAAACCGACTACAACGCCGAAGGCCGGTGGCAGGGACACCTGGACTCACAACTCACCCAGACCGGCTGGAACCAGGCCCGGTTCGCGGTGCCCGCACTGACCCGGTTCGCGCCCGAGGTGGTGGTCGCCTCCGACCTGCACCGCGCCCTGGACACGGCCACGGTGTTCACCGAGGCCGCCGGCCTCGACTTACGGGTGGACAAGCGCCTTCGCGAGACCAACCTCGGCCAGTGGCAGGGCCTGACCAGCAAGGACGTCGACGAGCGCTGGCCCGGCGCGCAGGCCACCTGGCGCCGGGACGCGACCTGGGCGCCGCCGGGCGGCGAGAGCCGGGTGGACGTGGCCCGGCGGGCCGCGGAGCTGGTGGCCGAACTGGACGACGAGTTCGACGGCACGGTGCTGCTGGGCACCCATGGCGGCCTGATCGGCGGCCTGACCGCGCAGCTGCTGGAACTGCCGCTGGCCAACTGGGCGCAGCTGGGTGGGATGGGCAACTGCCACTGGACGGTGCTGGGCCGGCGGCCGGAGGATCCCGGTCCGTGGCGGCTGGTCACCTACAACGCGGGCATCACCGGCTGACATGACCGAGGGCCCGACGCTGCTGGTGTTCGCCGATTCCCTGGCCTTCCACGGCCCGGCCGACCCGATGCCGTCCGACGACCCGCGACTGTGGCCCAACGTCGCCGCCGCCGAACTGGGCGGCCGGGCGCGCATGTTCGCCGGGTTCGGCTGGACCGCCCGGGACGCCTTCTGGTCCCTGACCGGCGACCCCAACGTGTGGACCGTGCTTCCCGAGATGGACGTACTCGTGCTGGCCGTCGGCAGCATGGACACCCTGCCCTCGCCGCTGCCCAGTTACCTGCGAGGCGGCCTGCGCTATCTCCGCCCGGACCGCCTGCGCCGTTGGGCCCGCAAGCGCTATCTCGGCACCCTGCCCTGGCTGGCCAGGGCGACCGGCGGCCGCCCGGTGGCCCTGCCCCCGCACCTGACCGTCCGCTACCTGGACGAGTGCGTGGCCGCGGTCCGCGCCCTGCGCCCGGACTTTCCGATCGTGGCCATCCTCCCGCCGACCCACCGCGCGCCGGCCTACGGCAACGTGCACACCGGCTACGCTCCCGCCCACGCCGCGATCGAGGCGTGGGGCGAACGCACCGGCATCCCGCTGGTCGATCTGTACGAGCTGACCGCCGAGCACGTTCGCAGTGGTCAGGGCAATCCCGATGGCATGCACTGGGGCTGGGCCGGGCATGCCGCGGTGGGACACGCGATGGCCGAGCGGATCAGGAAGTTGCTCGGTCGTGATGATTTCCGGCCGTGTGCCGGTGATCCGGCCGAGCGGAAAACGTAGGCTCGGCAGCCGTGTCCACTGTTCCCCCCGTTGCCGTGGTGACCGATTCGACCGCCTACCTGCCGGAGGGCTTTGCCCACCGCCGATCGGTGACCGTGGTGCCGTTGCATGCGCTGGTGGACGGTGCGGGCGGTTTGGACGGTGCCGACTTCGGGCCGGCCGAACTGGTGTCCGCGTTGGCCGAACACCGCCTGGTGACCACGTCCCGGCCGACGCCCGCGGAGTTGGTGGCCGCCTACCAGCGGGTGCTGGACGGTGGGGCCAGGTCGGTGGTCTCGGTTCACCTGTCCCGCGATCTGTCCGGCACGTGGGAGGCGGCTCGACTGGCCGCCGAAGAGGTGGGCGTGGATCGCGTGCGGGTGGTCGATTCCCGCTCGACCGCCATGGGCCTTGGCTTCGCCACCCTGGCCGCGGCCGGCGCCGCCGCCGACGGCGCGAACGCCGCGGAGGTGGAACGAGTGGCCACCGACACCGCGTCCCGGACCAGGACGTTCTTCTGCCTGCAGACGTTGGAGTACCTGAGGTTGGGCGGCCGCATCGGCCCGGCCACGGCGCTGCTGGGCACCGCGCTGGCCGTCAAACCGTTGCTGCACGTGTCCGGTGGGCGGATCGAACCGCTGGAAAAGGTCCGCACCACCAGCCGGGCGGTCAGCCGCCTGGTCGAACTGGCCGTGGACGCGGCCGGCGACGGCGACGTGGGCGTGGCCGTGCACCACCTGGGCACCCCCGAACGCGCGGCCGAACTGGCGACCCAGTTGGCCGAGAAACTCCCGAAGTCCGCTGGTTGCCTGGTTTCCGAGTTGGGCGCGGTGATCGGAGCCCATACCGGGGTCGGTGTTCTCGGTGTCGTCATCCTCCCCGGCGGCCTGGGCTGAGCTGTATACCAGAAGTCCGTTGGGCGTGAATCCGTTTGTCCACAAGGGTTGCGCTCTGTCCACAGGTGCTGGTGAGGACCTGATCTCGGGGTAGGGGTCGCCATAACGTCGACCCCATGAGCGATCACCTCCGCCGGAAGGCCGCCGCCGCGGCGGCGGCCCGCACCCACCTGGCCACCCTGATCGCTCAACTCGACGCCGAAAACCCGGTCCTCGAACCCAACGCTCCCAACGAATCCGCAACTGTTCGCCACCGCCCCGACGAACCTGATCAGCCCGACGACCAGATCCACCAGACCGTCCGGTCCGACCACTCCGACAACCTGGCCGACCGGATCCTCCCGTTCGACCACTCCGACAACCTGGCCCACCAGACGCTCCGGTCCGACCACCCCGATTGGTCCACCGGCCGGGCCGGGCGCCTCGTCGAGCGCTGGCTGCCCGGCGGCACCACCACCGTCACCGGCCTCCGCGCCCACTTCAGCCGCCACCGCCTGGCCGCCGTCGTACTCCTCGGCCTCACGGCGCTGATCACCGCGATCGTGCTGGTCTCCCAACGCCCCACCGCCGAACCAGCTCCCGACCTGCCCGCCGCGGTCAACGCCGCCGCCACCCAGTCCGCCCCGGGCACTTCCGCCGCGCCCACCTCGATTGTGGTCAGCGTGGTCGGCCGCGTCGTCAATCCCGGGCTGGTCACCCTGCCCAACGGTGCCCGGGTCGCCGACGCGGTCAGCGCCGCGGGCGGGGTGCCCCCGGGCACCGACCTGATCGCGCTCAACCTGGCCCGCCGCCTGTCCGACGGCGAGCAGATCTACGTCGGCATCCCGATCCCGCCTGGCGCGTCCACCGGCCAACCCGCCTCCGACCCCGCCGCCTCCGACCCGGCCGCGCCACCTGCCCCCGGCGGCAAAGGCAAGAAAGCCCCGCCCACCGGCAAGGTCGACCTGAACACGGCGTCCATGGACCAACTGGAATCCCTGCCCGGCGTCGGCCCGACCACCGCGCAGCGGATCGTCACCTACCGCTCCCAGCACGGTTCGTTCAGCTCGATCAACCAACTCCGCGACGTCGGCGGCATCGGCCAGGCGAAATTCGCCAAACTCCAGGACCTGGTGACGGTATGACCGCCCCAGAACCCACTGATCAGACGACCGGCCCGGGCCTCGGTGACCGGACAGCCAGTCCCGAACCCGGCGGCCGCGTGTCCGGCCCGGATCCGGACGAGGATCGCCCGCCCTGGTGGCGCCGCCTGCTCGCCCGCCACGACCTACGGCTGCTGCCCGCGGCCGCCGCGGTCTGGGCGGCGACCGTGCTCGGCCAACGGATCGCCTGGCCCTGGACGGTCGCCCTCGGCCTGGCGACAGTCCTTTGTGGACTCAGTGTTCTCCTTGCCCTGCGCGGGAAGCCCGGTCGCGAGGTGGGCGATCTCCGCGTCGCCGCGGTGGCGCTGTTGCTGTCCGGGCTTGCCGTCGCCCTGTTCACCGGCGCCCGCCTCCGCCACGACGCGGCCAACCCACTCCACGAGCTCGCCACCAACCAGGCCGCCGTCACCCTGCGCGTCGAACTCGACGAGGTGCCCCGGCCGATCGCCTCGCCGGGCTTCGCCGCCCGCCCGGGTGGTGTGCGCTCGGTGGTGGTGCAGGCCGAGGTCGTCCGGCTCGGCCGCGCCCCACGCGCCCGCCCGGCCGACGGCGCCGTGCTGCTCATCGCCCCGGTGCGCGGCTGGTCCGGCCTGCTGCCCGGTCAGCAGGCCGACGCCACCGGCCAGTTCGCCCCACCACACCCGGGCGACACGGTCCTGGCCGTGGTGTTGATCCGCGGCCCACCCCGGCAGATCAGCCCGGCGGGCCCGGTCGCCCGCGCGGCTCACGCGCTGCGGGCCGGACTGGCCACCGCATCGGCCGGACTGCCCGGCGATTCACGCGGTCTGCTGCCCGCACTGGTCGACGGCGACCGCGGCGGCCTGCGCCAGCCGGTGCTGGACGACTTCCAGTTGGCCGGCATGGCGTATCTGACCGCGGTCGGCGGCTATCACTTCATGATCGTGTGCGGCGCGGTGCTGTGGCTGCTGCGCCGGTTGAGCCTCGGGCCGCGGTCGCGCGCGGTGCTGGCCGGGCTGGCGCTGCTCGCCTTCGGCGAGGTCGCGGGCGGAGCGCCCAACGTCCGGCGGGCCGCGCTGATGGTGGCGGTCGGGCTGCTCGCGCTGGCCACCGGCCGGGCCCGCTCGGCCGGGTCCGCGCTGGCCGCCACGGTCATCGTGCTCACCCTGTGGCACCCGGATTACGCCAGCGACATCGGCTTCGCCCTGTCGGTCGCCGCCACCGCGGGCATGGTGGCCGGCGCCGGAGGAGTGGCCGCCGCGCTGCGCCGGTGCGGCGTGCCCGGCGGGATCGCGGAAGTCCTGGCTGTTGCGCTGGTGGCCAACCTGGTCACCGCACCGCTGATCGCCGCGGCCTACGGACAGCTCGGCCTGGTCTGCGTCGGTGCCAACGCACTGGCCGAACCGGCGTTCCCGCCGGCCATGCTGCTGGGCGTGCTGGCCATGGCCAGCGCCCCGGTCTGCCCACCGCTGGCCGCCGTGCTCACCCACCTCGCCCTGCCCGCCACCTGGTGGCTGCTGTTCGTCGCGCACCACGCCGCCGCGCTCCCCGCCGCCACGCTGCCCTGGCCGTCGGGCTGGCTGGGCGGCGCGGCGCTGGCCGCGTTGCTGCTGATCGTCGTGGTGGCCTGGCGTTCGCGCCGCCTGCGTGCGCTGATGATCGCCGCGCTGGCCGGAGTGTTCCTGGTGCTGGTGCCGGTCCGGGTGATCGCGCCGGGCTGGCCGCCGGACGGCTGGGTGCTGGTGGACTGCGATGTCGGCCAGGGCGACGGGGAAGTACTGGCCACCGCCGAGCCGGGCCGGGCGATCGTGGTGGACACCGGGCCGGACGAGCAGGCCATGGACGAATGCCTCGGCCGCCTGCATGTCACCCGGATTCCGCTGCTGGTGCTCAGCCACCTGCACGCCGACCACGTCGGCGGCCTGGACACCGTGCTGCACGACCGCAGCGTCGGCGCGGTCGCGGTCGGCCCGTCCCGGGTGCCCGCGTGGTCCTGGGACCAGGTGCGCCGGGAGACCGGCGCGGCCGGGGTGCCGCTGGTCGAACTCACCGTGGGCCAACGACTGAGCTGGCCCGGCCTCGTCCTGGACGTGCTCGGCCCGCCGCCCGCCGAGTCCTGGCCGACCGGCGACGATCCGTCCGGCACCGTGGTCAACAACAGTTCCCTCGTGCTGCGCGCCACCACCCGCGCCGGCCGGGTATTGCTCACCGGGGACGTGGAACTGGCCGCGCAGGCGGATCTGCTCAATTCCACAATGGACCTGAGAGCCGATATCCTCAAGATCCCGCACCACGGATCTCGTTACTCCGCACCGAGTTTCCTCGACGCGGTGCACGCCCGGGTCGCGGTCGCCAGCGTCGGCGCCGGCAATCCGTACGGGCATCCCAGTCCGCTCACTCTCAACCGGCTCACCGCCGACGGCGCGCTCGTGCTGCGCACCGATCACGACGGCGATGTGGCCGTGCTGCCCGGACCGACCGGCCCGCTGGTGGTGCGCCGCGGCGATCCGCGCCCGGCCCCGCACGGCGCCACCCCGCACGGCCGAAAGTCATGAGCGCCCAGATCGTTCCGGAAAGACCGGTGACGTGGCACGACGAAACGACCACAATGACCGCAACGGTCACCCCGTCCGCCTACCCGGATGCCGACCCGGGCCCGGCGGCGGAGTTCCGCGTCCGTCTCCATCCCGTCCCCGTCCCCGTCCCCGTCCCGTCCGTCCCCACACACATTCCCGGCCGACCAACGCCGAAAGGTCCGGACATGTCTTCAGCACCGGGTGGACCGGCCTCGCGCCCGAGGCTCACCGCAGATCAGCGCAATTCGTTCCTCGCCGCCCAACTGGGCTGGACGATGGACGCCTTCGACTACTTCATCGTGGTCCTCGTCTACGCCGACATCGCCAAGGAATTCCACGTCTCGCTGACCAAGATGGCGTTCCTGACCACCGTCACGCTGATCATGCGGCCGGTCGGCGCGCTGCTGTTCGGCCTGTGGGCCGACCGGGTCGGCCGGCGGGTGCCGCTGATGGTCGACGTGTGCTTCTACTCGGTGATCGGCTTCGTCTGCGCGTTCGCGCCCAACTACACGATTCTGTTGGTGCTGCGCCTGTTGTACGGGATCGGTATGGGCGGCGAGTGGGGGCTCGGCGCGGCACTGGCCATGGAGAAGATCCCCGGTTCCCGCCGCGGCTTCTTCTCCGGGTTCCTCCAGGTCGGCTACTCCTGCGGCTACCTGCTGGCCGCGCTGGCCTACCTGCTGGTGCACTCGGAATTCGGCCTGTCCTGGCGGTGGCTGTTCGCGCTGAGCATCATTCCCGCGCTGATCAGCCTGATCATCCGGTCCCGGGTGAAGGAATCCGAGGTGTGGGAAACCGCGCAGGAGAAGCTCAAGGTGACCAGGACCCGGCTGCGCGACGTGATCTTCAACGCCCGCACCGTCCGCCGGTTCGTCTACCTGGTGATCCTGATGACCGCGTTCAACTGGATGAGCCACGGCACCCAGGACGTCTATCCGACCTTCCTCAAGGCGAGCAACGACGGCGGCGCCGGGCTTTCGTCGACCACGGCCAGTTGGATCGCGGTGGCCTACAACGTCGGCGCGATCATCGGCGGGCTCGTTTTCGGGACCCTGTCGGAAAAGTACGGCCGCCGCTACACCATCGTGTTCTGCGCGGTGATCGGCCTGCCCATCGTGCCGCTGTTCGCCTATTCACACACCGCGGGCCTGTTGTGTCTTGGCTCGTTCCTGATGCAGATCGCCGTGCAGGGCGGCTGGGGGGTCATTCCGGCCCACCTCACCGAGATGTCGCCGGACGCCATCCGGGGCTTCTACCCCGGCGTGACCTACCAGCTGGGCAACTGCCTGGCCGCGTTCAACCTGCCGATCCAGCAGAGTCTGGCCGCCTCGCACGGATATCCGTTCGCGCTCACCGTGACCGTGGCTCCGGTGCTGGCCTTGGTGGCCGTGCTGACGTTCTTCGGGAAGGAGGCCAAGGGGGTGGAATTCGGCACCGTGGCCACCGCTCCGGCCGCGTCCGCCACACCGACCGGCTGAACCGCCCGACCGGCTGAGCCGCCCAGCGCATCCCGACCAGCTGAACCGCCCGACCCCGACCGGCCGAACCGCCCAGCGCATCCCGGCCGGCAACGCACGAAGGCCCCGGCCGGGCCGGCGGCTCGGCCGAACACGCCGGTGGCGCGCCGGGTGGAAACCCCG
>DASZNF010000061.1:0-52085 GCA_035551355.1 Pseudonocardiaceae bacterium
ACAAAAACGATGTCCACTAAATTTGGTCTACTCAAAGGAACCCAATAACGGGTTCATATTATTAGACACGCTCTACTAGCTTCATCGGCACACTGTTGAGTTCTCAAAGAACACACGCACACACCCTCGAATCACTCTCGCGACCCACTGGGCGAAACGTCATCCTCTTACTACTTTAAAGCCTTTTGTTGCATTTCCCAGATCGTACCGCAGGTTCCCCAGGCCGTGTTCGACCCCGGGTACTTGCTCCGTTCCGGGAGGTGCCGCAGTAGCGTAGCCGATCCGTTCCGCAGTGTCAACTGCGGGCCGAACTCGGTCACGCTCTCTGAGTCAGACTCAGGAGCGTTATCCTACTTTGCCGTCTCCGCCAGGCTTTTCGGCCTGTCCCGTCCGGCGCTCCGTGCGACATGGAGAAAGTTACTCATGCCGCCGACCAGAGTCAAATCGGCTGGTCAGATACGGTTTTTCGGGAAACCAGGCCGCGCGGAGTCGATCAGCGGTGATCATCAGCGGGTCCTCGGGCGCAACCAGAGCGTGGTGCTGTGCTGGTTCTCGGTCGCCTCTAGCACCCTTTCCGGCGTCGACGGTTCCTGCTCGCCGAGCAACACCACGTCGTAGCCCCAGGTGCCGAATTCGCGCAGCACGGTCGCCGGGTCATCGCCGATGTCACTCGTCCGGGTCGCGGAAAACGCACAGAACACGTGTGGGCGATCCCGGCGCAGCAGCCGGACCAGGCCACCCAATGCGCGATGGCCCCGACCGGGGGTATCCACCTTGACCACGGACAACCGCAGTCCGTCCAGGCCGGAGATGTTCTCGAACTCCTTGTCCAGCCGGACCGCCGAGACGGTCCCCGGGGCGGACCCGGGTTCCTCCCCGTCGGATCCACCGGACTTTTCGGCCGACCTTTCGGCGGCGGCCGGCAGCGGCCGGACCGACACTCCCCCGGTCATCGCCGACTCCGCCGCGAGCGAACCCGACGAGTCCCACGCGGCCGCGGGCAGCACCACCAGCCGATCGGCCACGTTGCCCGGGACGTTGACGGATACGTTGTGCCGCAACAGTTCCACCGCTCCCGGCTCGGGTTCGACGGCGACCACCGTGCCGCTGGCGCCGAGGCGGGACAGGACCCGGACGGTGTGGTAGCCGACGTAGGCGCCGATATCCAGGAACACCCCGCCCGGCTCGACCGTGGAATCGATCAGCGCGGACAGCTCCGGTTCCCACACCCCGTTGCTGGACAGCAGCGGGAGCATCACCCCGTCGTCGGCGGGCAGGCGCAGCAGACCGGCGTCGCACAGCACCATCGAGCTGGGTGGCTGCTCGGGAACCGGCGGCGCGGGGTGATCTTGGGCACGCCGTTCGTGCTCGCGCAGCACCACCCGGCGCAGCGCGTCCGCGGTGCGCAACGCGTGCCCGGCCGCGCGGACCCCGGCCTCGGTGCGCACGTCCTGGTCGCGCAGCGAGCTGGACAGTCTCGATTCGACAACGTCTATCCGGTCCAGGGTCCGGTCCAGCGCGGCGGTCAGCCGGTCCAGGCGTTCGGCCAGCGCGTCCACCTGTTTGCCGCGCTTGCCCGCCTCGCTGACCACGATGTCTTCCAGCTCGCCCAGCCGCACCGACTGGCCGGCCAGATCGGCCCGGGCCCGCACCAGGCCGTCGTCCACCGAAGTCAGTTGCGCGTCGGCGCGAGTGACCCGTTCGGTCAGCGCGTCCAGCCGCTCGTCGACGTCGTCGGACACCGACGGCCCGGCCTCGGCGCTGATCGCGTCCTGCCTGCGGACCACCTCCTGCACCGAGCGCTCCACCCCGTCCACCAGGGTGCCCAGCACGGTACGCAGATGGGTGTCGTAGTGGTTGAGCACGCGCAGCACGGCCTTGCGCAGCGCGGGCGCCATCGGAATCTTGTGGCCCACCCCGACATCCGGCGACCGCAGCAGCACATGACGCGCGGATCGCAAGGGGCGCAATGGATCCCCGTTCTGACCGACCCGGTCAACCGCGCGCCGGGCCCGCCAGGCGTGGTAGGCGTGCTCGACCCGGCGGCGAACCACCTCCCCGGCCTGCGACACCGGATGGTCGCGCAGCATCGCGGTCCGCCCCCGCCTGCCCAACTCGGCCAGCGCGTCCGGGTCCTCGGCGATGGTGCGCAGCGCGCCGACCAGTTCGGCCGGGTCCGGGCCATGCCCGTCGACCGACGGATCGACCAGCAGCGCCGAATCACTGGGCAGCAGTTCCTCGGCCACCCCGATATCGCCGGCCAGCACCGGCAGGCCGGACACCGCGGCGTCGGCCAGCACCAGGGCGACCCGGTCGGCGCCGTCGGAGTCGGTGCGGTGCGGGGCGAGCAGGCAGTCGGCGGTGGCCAGCCAGGCGACCAGTTCGGTCTCGTCCGGGTCCTCCACCAGGCGGGCGCGCTCGTCCACCGCGATGGCCAGGCGCAACCGCTCGGCCGCCTCCGGGTGTTCGGCCGCGCCCTCGGCGATCAGCAGCAGCGCCACGTCGGCACGGTCCGGAAAAGCGCGCAGGAACGCGGAAATCCCGCCGAGCACGTTGTCGCCCAGTTCGTGCGCGTAGTCCACGCGCAGCACGAAGACCAGCGCGTCGGGCTTTTCCGGCCAGGCCAGCCGGGCACGGGCGTGTTCCCGGGCCTCCGGATCCGGCTCGCCCGGATCGGGCACCGGCAGGCCGATGTCGTGCACCGGCACCTCGACCACGCCGGCCAGTTCGGCCCGGGCGGATCGGGTGAACGTCCACACCTCATCCAGCGCGCCGGTCAGCTCGGCCGGTTCGGACGGCACGGTGATCAGGTAGCGCGAGCCGAGCAGACTCTGTGACGGCGAGAAACCGCCGCAGCACACCAGAACCGGGTACTGCGGCCGGTCGGACACCGGCAGGCCGGACGCGGTGGCCGCGGCCCGAACCAGGTCGGCCACCGGGCCCTCGCCGAGCACGGACACGCCGAGCTGGTCGGTCAGCCGGGACTGCTCGGTGGCCGGGACCGGAATCGCCTCGTGCGGCAGGCGTCCGGTCGGGACTCCGGTGCCCGAGCACCATTCGCGGAAGCCGGCCGCGTCGGTGCCGAACGGCTCGGCGAACCGGCGGCGCAGGTCCACATCGGACTCCCACAGCGCCGCCGCCCACCGGGTGCTGCCCGACTGGTCGGCCACCGGGGCGCAGGCCCAGGCCAGGAAGTCGGTGGCGTCGGCGGTCAGCGCCGGGGGCGGGGCGGTGCCGGTGCGTTCGGCGGCCAGCCATTCCGCGCGGTACTGGGCGCGTAGCGCGGCGGGCAGCCGGGCTGAGCCGATCCGCTGGTCGACCGCGGTCGGATCGGTCGGGTCGGCCGCCTCGGCCAGCAGGTTCACGTACCGGGCGCACAGCCGGGCCAGCGGCCGGTGCTGGGACAGCAGCACCCGGGGCCGGTCGGCCACCTCGGCCGAGAGCAGCCAGGGGCGGGCCGGGTCGAAACCGGTCAGGTGCGCGGTGCGCAACGGCTGCCCGGCGGCCAGCAGGGTGCCGTCGGTGTCGGTGAGTTCGCGCTGGCCCGCGTTCCACACGGACAGGCCGATGCCCGGGTCGCGCAGCATGTGGTGCTCGGTGAGCACGGCCGCGCCGTCCAGGAAGGCGGCGGCCGAGGCCGGGTCGGCGATGGCGTGCTCGGCCCAGGAGACCAGGAAATCTTCGGCGCCCCGGTTGGCCGCGATCAGCGCCGGGTCGAACAGGCCGGCCGCGCGCAGTTCGGCCGGGGCCGGGCGGCGGCCGTCCTCGGGCAGCGCGGACAGCACCCGGGGCAGCAGCACCAGGGAATGCTCGACCAGACCGGCCAGCACCGGTTCGGCGATCGAGTCCATCACCAGCACCTGCGGGTCGAGATAGAGCACCGGGCCGCTGGTGGAGGCCGAGCCGAGCAGCCAGCGGATCAGCCGGGGCCGCAGCACGGCCCGCAGTTCCGCGGCCGAGCAGGCGGTGCGCAGCCGGGCCAACTCCGCTTCGCCGAAGCCGAGGTCCCGGGGGTGCAGGTGATCGCTGTCCCGCGCGTCGGACAGCAGGATGTGGAACTCCGCGCCGGGATGGTGCGCGGTGAAGGTGTCCCGCAACACCCGAGCGGCGGGTAGCTCCGCGACGGTGGCCACCGTGGCCGCGGTGAGCGGGACGGTGTCGGCGGGTTCGGGGACGGCGTCGGTCACGACTGCGAACCTAACGTCAGTCGGGCCACCCACCCGGCACCGCGCGCCGAACGCGAGTCGCTTCGCGATGACCGGTGCGCGCGGTGCACGGGAGGGTGAATGTTCTTGGAGCTCCTAGGGTGATGGCACGCGAGCCGAGCAGTTATCGCCCTGGGAGCTCTCAAAGAACGGGAAGACCCGTGCGCAGTTCGTAGGGCGTGACCTCACTGCGGTAGCCGTCCCATTCGGCTCGCTTGTTGCGCAGGAAGAAGTCGTAGACGTGTTCGCCGAGGGCTTCGGCGACCAGTTCGGAGCGTTCCAGCTCGGCCAGGGCCTCGCCCAGATTCTGCGGCAGGCTGGCGTATCCGGCGGCCTTGCGCTCGGCCTCGGACAACACCCACACGTCGTCCTCGGCCGCGGGCGGCAGCTCGTAGCCCTCGGACACTCCGCGCAGTCCGGCGGCCAGTATCACCGCGTAGGCCAGGTAGGGATTGCAGGCCGAGTCGACGCTGCGGATCTCCACCCGGCGGGAGCCGGACTTGGACGGCTTGTACATCGGCACCCGGACCAGGGCCGAGCGGTTGGCGTGGCCCCAGCACACCGCCGAGGGCGCCTCGCCGCCGACCACCAGCCGCTTGTAGGAGTTGACCCACTGGTTGGTGACCGCGCTGATCTCGCGGGCGTGCCTGAGCAGCCCGGCCACGAAGGCCCGGCCGGTCTGGGACAGCTCGTAGGGGTTCTCCGCGTCGTAGAAGGCGTTGCGGTCGCCCTCGAACAGGCTGACGTGGGTGTGCATGCCGGAGCCGGGCTGCTTGGTGAACGGCTTGGGCATGAAGGAGGCGCGCACCCCCTGGGTGATCGCGACTTCCTTGATCACGTACCGGAAGGTCATCACGTTGTCGGCCATGGTCAGCGCGTCGGCGTAGCGCAGGTCGATCTCCTGCTGGCCGGGGGCGACCTCGTGGTGGCTGAACTCCACCGAGATGCCCATCGCCTCCAGCGCCTCGATGGCCTGGCGGCGGAACTGGGTGGCCTCGGCGTGGCTGGCCTGGTCGAAGTAGCCGCCGGTGTCCGCCGGTTCCGGTTCGCTGCCGTCGTCGGGCAGGCCGGACAGCAGGAAGAACTCGATCTCCGGGTGCACGTAGCAGGTGAACCCGGCCTCGGTGGCCTTGGACAGGGTGCGGCGCAGCACGTGCCGGGGGTCGGCCCAGGACGGCGAACCGTCGGGCATCGCTATGTCACAGAACATCCGGGCCGAGTAGTGGTTACCGTCCCCGGCCTCCCAGGGCAGCACCTGGAAGGTGGACGGGTCGGGTTTGGCCACCCTGTCCGACTCGTAGACCCGGGAGAAGCCCTCGATGGCCGAGCCGTCGAACCCGATCCCCTCGGCGAACGCGCCTTCCAGCTCGGCCGGCGCCACCGCGACCGACTTCAGGAAACCCAGTACGTCGGTGAACCACAACCGGACGAACCGGATGTCCCGCTCCTCCAGCGTGCGCAGCACGAACTCCTGCTGTCGATCCATGTGCGCAGCGTAGGCAAGCCCGGTGAACTCCGCGTTTCGGGCCTGCTGCTTGCCCGGCGGCGGTACGGCGGTGTACGAACATCCGAGATCGTTATCGATCACCGCAGGAAGGACCGAACGTGGCAACGAATGCGGCACGACCCCGCGAGAAGCTCAACTCCGACCAGCGCAACTCGTTCATCGCCGCCGCGCTCGGCTGGTCGATGGACGCTTTCGACTACTTCCTGATCGTGTTGATGCTGACCGACATCGGCAACGACAAGAGCTTCGGCGCCACCGCATCCGAACTGGCCTTCCTGACCACCGCCACACTGCTCATGCGGCCGGTCGGCGCGCTGATCTTCGGGTTGTGGGCCGACCGGGTGGGCCGTCGCGTGCCGCTGATCGTGGACGTGATCTTCTACTCGATCGTCGGCTTTCTGTGCGCGTTCGCGCCGAACTTCACCATCCTGCTGATCCTGCGCATCCTCTACGGCATCGGCATGGGCGGTGAGTGGGGTCTGGGCGCGGCGCTGGCCATGGAGAAGATCCCGGCGTCCCGGCGCGGATTCTTCTCCGGGATGTTGCAGGAGGGCTACTCGTTCGGTTACCTGCTGGCCGCGCTGGCCCACCTGCTGATCGTCAATGCGCTGGGCCTGTCCTGGCGGTGGCTGTTCGCGCTGAGCATCATCCCGGCGCTGATCAGCCTGATCATCCGGTCCCGGGTGAAGGAGTCCGAGGTGTGGGAGAACGCCCGGGAGCGGATGCGGGTCACCCGGGTGTCCATGAAGGACGTGCTGTTCAACGCCAAGGTCGTGCGCCGGTTCGTCTACCTGATCCTGCTGATGACCGCGTTCAACTGGATGAGCCACGGCACCCAGGACCTGTACCCGAAGTTCCTGGCCGGCAAGCCGGACATGGGCGGGGCCGGGATGTCCACCGCGACGGCCAGCTGGATCGCGGTGATCTACAACGTCGGCGCGATCATCGGCGGCCTGGTGTTCGGTTCGCTGTCGGAGAAGTACGGCCGCCGCTACACCATCGTGTTCTGCGCGGTGATCGGCCTGCCGATCGTGCCGCTGTTCGCCTACTCGCACACCGCGGGCCTGCTCTGCCTCGGCTCGTTCCTGATGCAGGTCGCGGTGCAGGGCGCCTGGGGCGTCATCCCGGCGCACCTCACCGAGATGTCGCCGGACGCGATTCGCGGCTTCTACCCCGGTGTGACCTATCAGCTCGGCAACTGCCTGGCCGCGTTCAACCTGCCCATCCAGACCGCGCTGGCCAAGTCGCACGGCTATCCGTTCGCGCTGGCGGTGACCATCATTCCGGTGTTGATCATCGTGGCGTTGCTGACGTTGTTCGGCAAGGAAGCCAAGGGGATCGCGTTCGGCACGGCGAAAACCGCGACCGATCCGGCGGCCGCCACGAGCGGCTGACCCCCGGTCGTCGTCGGGTTGCGCATGCCGGGGTTCTACGATCCCCGGCATGCGCAACCGTCGCGTCGGCGCGCTCGCCGTGCTCGCGTTCCTGTTGGTCCTGGTCTCCGGCTGCCAGAGCGGTTCGGATTCGAGCAATCTGCCCGCCGCGCCGGGGTTGTTGAGTACGGCGGCCGCGTCCACGCGCGCGGTCACCAGCCTGCATTTCACGCTGGCCGTGAACGGCACGCTGACCTCCGTGCCGGTGCAGAGCGCCGAGGGCGATCTCAACGCGCAGGGCCAGGCCAGGGGCAACGCCAAGATCTCCGAACTGGGCCAGCTCATCCAGGTCGATTTCGTACTGGTGGACGGAAGTTTCTACCTCAAGGGCCTCACCGGCGGCTACCAGAAGCTGCCCTCCTCGATGGCCACCAGCGTGTTCGACCCGACCGCGATCCTGGATCCGAACCGGGGCGTGGCCAAGGTGCTGGGCGGCCTCGGCGGGCCGAAAACCCAGGCGCAGGAAGAGGTCGACGGCCAGCAGACCTACCGGATCTCCGGCACGGTGGCCAAGTCCGTGGTGGCCGGGTTGATTCCGGGGATCAGCTCGGACGTGGCCACCCAGGTGTGGGTGACCACGGACGCCAGGCATCTGCCGGTGCGCGCCCAGTTCACCGTGCCCGGCGCGGACGGCTCCCAGGGCGCGACGGTGGACGTGCACATCTCGAAGATCAACCAGCCGGTGACCGTCGCCGCGCCGAACTGATGCCGGTTCCCGCACGCCGTCCGCTGGCGGTCAGCGCGGCCGGACTGGCCGTGCTGCTGGCCGCACTGGATGCCTACGTCGTGGTCGGCATCCTGGTGCAGATGATCCGGGATCTCGGTGTCCCGGTGAATCATCTGGAACAGGCCACGCCGGTGGTGACCGGGTATCTGCTCGGCTACGTGGCCGCCATGCCGCTGCTGGGGCAGCTTTCGGATCTGCTCGGCCGGCGGGTGCTGGTGCAGGGGTGCCTGGCCGTGTTCGGCATCGGGTCGGCGGTGACCGCGTTGTCCGGCGGGCTGACCGAGCTGGTGATCGGCCGGGTGGTGCAGGGGGTCTCCGGCGGCGCGCTGCTGCCGGTGACGCTGGCGCTGGTGGCCGATCTGTGGGCGGAGCGGCGGCGCACCGGGGTGCTCGGGCTGGTCGGCGCGGCCCAGGAACTGGGCAGTGTGCTCGGCCCGCTCTACGGCGTGGGATTGGCCGCGCTGACCGGGTGGCGCGGGGTGTTCTGGGTGAACGTGCCGCTGGCCGCGCTTTCCATGCTCGCGGTGCACTTCGCGTTGCCCGGCGGCCGACCGGAGCGGAGCGGCAGGCCGGATTTCGTCGGCGGGGCGCTGTTGGCGGCGGCGCTGGGACTGCTGGTGGTCGGGTTGTACAACCCGAATCCGGATCAGTCGGTGCTGCCGGGCTGGGGTGTGTACGCGCTGATCGCCGCCGGGGTGGTGCTGGCTGGATTCGTTGGCTGGGAACGGAAAGCGCGCAACCGGCTGTTCGATCCGGCCGGGGTGGCCATGGGGCGGTTCCTGGCCGGTCTTGGCGCGAGCCTGGCCGCGGGCGCGGCGCTGATGGTGACCCTGGTCGACGTGGAACTGTTCGCGCAGACCCTGCTCGGCCTGGACACCGGGCAATCCGCGGTGTTGTTGCTGCGGTTCCTGGTCGCGCTGCCGATCGGGGCGGTGCTCGGCGGGCGGCTGGCCGGGTGGCTCGGTGACGCTCTGGTCGGCTGCGCCGGGCTGGTGGTGGCCGGGCTGGGGTACGTGCTGATCTCGCAGTGGCCGGTGGACGTGACCGCGGCGCACTACCGGCTCGGGCCGGTCGCGCTGCCGGTGCTGGACACCGATCTGGTCGTCACCGGGCTGGGACTGGGCCTGGTGATCGCGCCGTTGTCCGCGGCCGCGCTGCGGCTGGTGCCCGCGCGCCGGCACGGGGTGGCCTCGGCCGCGGTGGTGGTGGCCCGGATGACCGGGATGCTGATCGGGGTGGCCGCGCTCTCGGCGTGGGGGCTGCACCGGTTCCACGCGCTGACCGCCACGCTGGACACCCCGTTGCCGTTCGGCGTGTCGATGGCCCAGTACGCCAGGGAACTCGCGGGCTACGAGGCCGCGTTGAAGGCGGCGCTGGCCACCGAGTACCGGGAGATCTTCCGGTGGACGGCGGTGATCTGCGGCGTCGGCGCGGTGCTGGCCGGGTTCCTGGGCCGGTCCCGGACCAGTGCCGACGAGGCGGCCGAACCGGTGGCCGAGGCCGTCGAGGGCTGACTCAGCTGGTGGGGTCGTGGCCCTCGCAGACCGCGGGCCAGATGTCACCGATCTTGGTGTTGGTGGCGTGCATGATCGCGTGCACCTTGAAGACCGTGGGATTCACTCGGCCCTGTTCGATCTCGATGAGCATGCGCCGGCTCACCCCGGATTTCTCGGCGAGCTGATCCAGGGTGAGGGCGGCCCGCTTCCGGGCCATGCCCAGGGCGAGACCGAGGGCCTTGCGGTTGGCCAGGGGAGGTTGCTGCTCGATCACTCGCCAAGCGAACTGGCTGGTCGGCACATTGTCAGTGCATAACATTGCCTCTAAGTGCAGGCGAGTGCCCCTCGGACGAGTGAAAAATGGTCCGACCAGACCGGCATCGTCGCAGCTCAACCGGGGTCACCCGGACAGGGCCGAATGGGTCTGGGAAATGCGGTCCGAACGGCGGTTTTCACCCGATCGGGCAGGGTGAAAGCACCTGCGCCAATTGGGGGACGACTACTCCCAGGTGGTTCCGGCGGGCACCGGCGTGAGGTTGAGCAGATAGCCCGAACCCCAGTGGTCCACGCCGGAATTGCCGTCCGGATACGCGGTGTACTGAGTGCCTTTGAAGGTCAGCAGATCGCCGTGCAGATCCTTGGCCAGGTTCACCCCGGACCGATATGGCGTGGCCGGATCGTGGGTGGACCCCACTTCTGCGGCGGACAGTCCACGCAGCGGATCTCGGTGAACGCCCTGGCTGTTGGCGTAGTGACCATCGGCAGCACGTTGCAGGTACTGGACGGCCAGTTGGCGCAGGATGCGCCCGTTTCTCTTCGGTGAGCCGAAGATTCACGAGCCGGCGCAGCGGGTCCCGGTCGGCGGCAGAGTGCCCTTGATCAGGTAGTTGCTGCCCCAGTTGTCCACGCACTGGTTGTTCTGCAGGAACGCGGTGTGCTGGGTGCCCTCGAAGGTCAGCAGCCCGCCACCCAGCGCCTTGGCCAGGTTCACCCCGGACTGGTACGGGGTGGCCGGGTCGTTGGTGGTGGAGATCACCAGCACCGGGGCCAGGCCGGTGACGCTGGGCAGGTGCGGCTTGTCGGTGGGCGGCACCGGCCAGTAGGCGCAGGTGTCCTCCTCGGCCACCGCGGGCCGGCCGTCGTCCAGGAACGGGGCGGCCTGCTTGTAGCGCAGCTGGGACTGCGACAGCTGGTTCGGATCGGTGTTGGGCGGGTCGTCCACGCAGCGCACCGCGTTGAACGCGTCCTGCTCGTTGGAGTAAGAACCGTCCGCGTTGCGCCCGTCGTAGGTGTCGGCCAGCAGCATCAGCGTCCGGCCGTTGCCCTGCTTGAGCTCGTTGAGGCCCTGGTTGAGATAGGTCCAGTAGCTCTGCGAGTACAGCGCCTGGATGGCGCCGGTGGTCGCGTCGTCGTAGGAGAGCTGGCGGCCGTCGCCGACCGACACCGATTTCTCCAGCAGCGGATTGACCAGCGCCTTGAACGCGTTGTTGGCCTGGGCGGGATCGGTGCCCAGCGCGCACTGCTGCTGCTTGACGCACCACTGCGCGAACTGGGTGAACGCGGTCTGGAAACCGGCGCCCTGGCCGACCGTCTCGTCCACCAGGCTCTCGGTCGGGTCGACCGCGCCGTCCAGGATCATCGCCCGCACGTTCTCGGGGAACTGCTCGGCGTAGGTCGAGCCGATCCGGGTGCCGTAGGAGAAGCCCAGATAGGACAGCTTCTTGTCGCCCAGCGCGGAGCGCAGCACGTCCATGTCCTTGACCACCGTGGTGGTGCCCATGTTGGCCAGCATTTCCTTGCCGTCCCGAGTGTTCTGGGCGCACTCCTGGGCGTAGTTCTTCTGCTGCTGCTCGTACTTGGCCACCCCGGCCGCGGTCGGGTCGTCGTCCAGGTCGGCGGCGCGGTAGGCATCGAACTCACTCGAACTCAGGCAGTGCACCGCGGGCTCGCTGGCGGCGATCCCGCGCGGGTCGAACCCGACCAGGTCGAAGTCTTTGGCCAGCGCGGAGGACGACCACGGGCCGCCGCTGCCGGCCAGGTTCGCGGCCAGCTCCATCCCCGACCCGCCGGGGCCACCCGGGTTGGCCAGCAGCGAACCGATCCGGTGGGCCTGGTCGGTGGCCTTCACCCGCAGCACGCCCAGGGTGATGGTGGCGCCGTTGGGTTTGCTGTAGTCCAGCGGCACGGTCAGCCGGGTGCACTGCAGGTTCTGCGCCGAGTACGCCTGCTTGGCGTTGTCGTCGGTGGCGAAACCGGCGCAGCCGCCCCAGGCCAGCGACTGGCCGTAGAACTTCGCCAGGCCCGCGGGCACCGTGCCGGCCGGTCCTCTGTGCTCCACGTCGGTGGCGGCGGCGCCGGCCGAACCGGAGGTGGTGGAGGTGCACGCGACGGCGGCGGACGCGAGCAGGCTCAAGCCGGCCAGCACGGCCGCGGTTTTCCTGGTCAGCACCCCCGCGATACTGCCATCCCGCCAGTTGCGCGCGTGTTTGATCCAGTTGATCCGTCCACCACATCCACGAGCGACAATCCGCGTCGACACGTCAGAATGGACGCATGTCGCAGCTTCGTCTTGCCCTGGCCCAGGTCAACACGTGCCTCGGGGATGTGGACGGCAACGCCGAGATGGTCCTGGAGTGGACCCAGAAGGCCGCCGAGGCCGGCGCCGACCTGGCGTTGTTCCCGGAGATGGCGCTGACCGGCTACCCGGTGGAGGATCTCGCGCTGCGCGAATCGTTCGCCGAGGGCTCCCGGCGGGCGCTGGAGTTGCTGGCCGGGCGGCTGGACGACACCGGCCTCGGCGCGATCGCGGTCGTCGTCGGCTACCTCGACCGCGACGAGGCCGGGCCGCGCAACGCGGTCGCGGTGCTGCACGGCGGGTCCGTGGTGGCCCGGCAGTACAAGCACATCCTGCCCGACTACGGCGTGTTCGACGACAGCCGTAACTTCAAGCCGGGCCACTCGCTGGACATCTTCCGGCTGCACGGCCTGGACATCGGCATGGTCGTGTGCGAGGACCTCTGGCAGGACGGCGCGCCGCTGCTGGCGCTGGCCGAGGCCGGGGTGGACCTGGTGGTGGACGCCAACGCCTCGCCCTACGAGCGCAAGAAGGACGACGCCCGGTTCGACCTGGTGTCCGGCCGGGCCAAGCAGGCCGGGGTGCCGCTGGCCTACGTGAACTGGGTCGGCGGCCAGGACGAGCTGGTGTTCGACGGCGATTCCCTTGTGGTGGACGGAGACGGCGAGCTGCTGGCCCGGGCCCCGCAGTTCGTGGAGCAGCTGCTGGTGATCGACCTGGACCTGCCCGCCAAGCCGCACACCACGACCGGCCAGGTGCACGGGTTCGAGGTGCGCCGGGTGCTGCTGTCCGACGAGCCGCTGCCTGCCTACCCGCCGCTTTCGACCCCGCCGCCCGCGCCGCCGCTGTCCGATCCGGCCGAGGTGTGGGGCGCGCTGGTCACCGGACTGCGCGACTACGTGCACAAGAACGGGTTCCGCTCGGTGATCCTGGGCATGTCCGGCGGGATCGACTCGGCCGTGGTGGCCGCCCTGGCGGTGGACGCGGTCGGGCCGGACGGCGTCTACGGCGTGTCCATGCCCTCGGTGTACTCCTCGGATCACTCCAAGGACGACGCGGCCGCGCTGGCCGAACGCACCGGCGCGCACTACAGCGTGCAGCCCATCGCCGACATGGTCCGGGTGTTCGTCGACCAGCTGGAACTCACGGGGCTGGCCGAGGAGAACGTGCAGGCCCGCTGCCGCGGAGTGATCCTGATGGCACTGTCCAATCTGCACGGGCACCTGGTGCTGGCCACCGGGAACAAGACCGAGCTGGCGGTGGGCTACTCGACCATCTACGGCGACGCGATCGGCGGGTTCGCGCCGATCAAGGACGTGCCCAAGACGCTGGTCTGGGAACTGGCGCGCTGGCGCAACGAGGAGGCCGAGAGGCGCGGCGAGGTGCCGCCGATCCCGGAGAACTCGATCAGCAAACCGCCATCGGCCGAGCTGCGCCCGGGCCAGCTGGACACCGACTCGCTGCCCGACTACGAGCTGCTGGACCGGGTGGTGGACGACTACGTGGAGGGCGACCGCGGCTACGCCGACCTGCTGTCCGCCGGGTTCGACCCGGAGATGGTGGAGAAGGTGCTGCGCATGGTCGACGGCGCGGAGTACAAGCGCCGCCAGTACCCGCCGGGCACCAAGATCAGCCTCAAGGCGTTCGGCCGGGACCGCAGACTGCCCATCACCAACAAGTGGCGGGAGCGGGCCGCCATCGTCCTGGGCTGATTCTTACTGCCGTCGGGCGTGGAAAACCTTTGCGGGGCAAGGGAAACCGGCCAGCGCGTCGGGGAACCGCGGCCGCGCCGGGAAAGTCACTCCATGGGGACCGCTTAATACCCGATCGTCCGATCGTCTTACTTCCATACGGCCGGTTGACTTCACGGCATGGCCACGGGAGGAGCGATGGGCGGTCCGGTGTGGGCCCGATGGTGTTTCGCCGCGCTACTCGCGGTGATCTGCGTGTCGTGCGTGGTCCGGCTGACCGCGGCCCGCGCGCACCGGCCGTCCCCGGCCAGCGACGACCTCGGCCAGGCGCTGATGGGCCTGGGCATGATCGCCATGTTCGCCTCGGTGTCCGGGGCGCTGCCGAAAACCGTGCTGGTGGTGGTGTTCGGCGCCTCCGCCGCCGGGTTCGCCGGGCTGCTGGCCCGGGGTGTGCCGTGCGGGGAGCGGGAGACCTGGGAGTGCGTGCACCATGTGGTGGCCAGCGTGGCCATGGTCTACATGGCGCTGGCCGCGACCGGGCCGCGGATGGCGGTGCCCTCTCTGGCCGGGGCGTTCGGCGTGTACTTCCTGGCTTACGCGGGCTGGGCCGGACTGCGGATGGCCGGCGCGCCGCAGATGGCCGTGGGCACGGGGGTGGCCGGTGTGCTGCGGCGGCCGCGAGTGGTCGAGGCCTGCCGGGCCGGGATGGGCCTGAGCATGGCCTACCTGCTGCTCGGCGCGATGTGAATCTGCTCGCACCACCGTGCCCGGCAGGGGCATTGGTGTCACGCTCGACGTACACACCATCCGCGACAACCCAGGGACCCCGATCCGGGGCCTTGAGGGAAGGACGGTCGACGACGATGTCCGAGCAGGAACTTTCCGCGCCCTACGGCACGGGCCCCGCGAAGAGCCAGGATGCCGACGCGAAGGCCAAACCGGCCAGGCGAGTGCGCATCCCCCACCTGCGGGAACTCAAGGATCGCGGCGAGCCGTGGCCGATGCTCACCGCCTACGACATGTACTCCGCCGAACTGTTCGACGAGGCCGGCATTCCGGTGCTGCTGGTCGGTGACTCGGCGGCCAACAACGTGTTCGGCTACGAGACCTCGCTGCCGGTGACCGTGGACGAGCTGTTGCCGCTGGTCCGCGCGGTGAGCGGGGCGGTGAAGAAGGCCCTGGTGGTGGCCGATCTGCCGTTCGGTTCCTACCAGCTCTCCCCGGAGCAGGCGCTGGCCACCGGCGTGCGGTTCATGAAGGAGGGCCGCGCGCACGCGGTCAAGCTGGAGGGCGGGCGGCCGTTCGCCGAGCACGTGCGGGCGCTGACCAACGCCGGCATCCCGGTGATGGGCCACATCGGGTTCACCCCGCAGAGTGAACACAACCTGGGCGGGTACCGGGTGCAGGGCCGCGGTCCGGCCGGTGAGGAACTGCTGGCCGACGCGCTGGCATTGCAGGACGCCGGGGCGTTCGCCGTGGTGATGGAGATGGTCCCGGCCGAGGCGGCCAAGCGGGTCACCCACGAGCTGAGGATCCCGACCGTGGGCATCGGCGCCGGGCCGGACTGCGACGCGCAGGTGCTGGTCTGGCAGGACATGGCCGGGCTGCGCCGGGGCAAGGCGCCGCGGTTCGTCAAGCGCTACGCCGATATGGCCGGGGTGCTCTCCGATGCGGCGGGACAGTTCGCGGCCGAGGTGCGCCGGGGCGAGTTCCCCGCGCCGGAGCACGTCTTCCACTGATCGAGTACGAACGACGGTGGCGGCCGGGACTCCCGGCCGCCACTTTCGTGTCCGGGGGCCCTATCCGGCGGCCGCGGTGATCGCGGCCAGTTCGTCCCGCGCGTCCACCAACGAGGGGCCCCACCAGGTCAGATACCGGCCGACCACGAACACGGACGGGTGATCTCCGAAGGCGTCCTCGGCCTCCTGCTCGGTGAACGCGTGCGGCTCGTCGGGCAGCACCACGAACTGGGCCGTTCCCTCGGCCAGCAGTTCGCGCAGCCGGGCCAGGGTGGGCCGGGGATAACGCTCCGGGTCGTCGGCGAACGCGTTGGCCACACCGAGGCGGCGCAGCACGTCCCCGGCGAAGGTGTCCCGGCCCACGACCACCCACGGCTTGTGCCAGACCGGCACGATCGCGGTGGCCCGCACCGGCTCGGTGCTCCGCCAGGCGTCCTCGGCCGTGGTCAGCCAGTCCGGTTCGGCCGCGGCCAGGCCCTGGGTGAGCAGTCGGCGCAGGGAGGCCAGCGCGGTCGGCACGCTGTCCGGGGCGGCGGTCACCCACACGGGAACCCCGTTGGCCCGCAGCTTCTCCACGTCCTCGGGCCGGTTCTCCTCCACGTTGGCCAGCACCAGGTCCGGGCGCAGCTTCAGCACCGCGTCCACCTTCGGGTACTTGGAGCCGCCGATCCGGGTCACGGACAACCCGGACGGGTGTTCGCAGTAGTCGGTCGCGCCGACCAGCAGGCCCGGCACGGTGCGTTCCACCGACTCGGTCAGCGAGGGCACCAGGGACACCACCCGGGACGGCGAACCGGTCAACGGCACCGCCTCGCCGAGATCATCGGTCAGATACACCGTTCGAAGCTCACCTTCCGTCGCATCGGATCGGCCTCCACCAGGCGGACCCGGATGCGGTCGCCCTCCGGCAGTTCCTCGCCCGCGCACCGGGCCACCACCGGCGGCTCGGCCACGAACACCTCACCCACATGGGTCTCCGCGCGCAGCACCACGGCCGGGAACACCGCACCCACCCGGTCGGCCAGCATCCACGCCTCCACCTGGGCCAGGCACGCCCGCTCGACCCGGCTGGCCAGCGCGTCCGAGGCCGCCATCAGCGCAGGCAGCTCGACCAGCGCGGCCCGCGTCCACTCCGGCACCGGGGTGCCCGCGCACACGGAAAGGCACACCTCGGTACCGAACCGGTCCACCAATCGACGGATGGGCGCGGTGACGTGCGCGTAGGAGGCGCCGATCCCGGCGTGCCGGATGGTCGGCGGCAGCGGGCCGCTCGCGGTGTCGAACACGGTGTAGCCCGCGCCGCGCAACAGCCGGGTGGCGTCCACGTGGAAGGCCAGCGCCTCGGGGCGGCTCGGATCGAGCCCGGCTAAAAGCCCCGCCGCGGTCTGCTCGGCCGGCCAGTCGATGCTCAGCGCCCGGGCCCGGCGGCGCAGGCTGTCCATGGCCTCGGGTTCGGGCGCGGGCAGCGTGCGCAGCACCCCCACCCCGGCGTCCAGCATCAGCCGGGCCGCGCACATCCCGGTCAGCAGCGACAGCTCGGCGTTCCACGCTTCCACGTCGGCCCGCTGGCGCAACACCAGCTTCCAGTTGCCGTCCACGTCGCTGACCGCCTGCTGCTCGGGCAGCTGCAGCTCCACCGCGCCCCGGGACACCGCCAGTTCCCGGCGCAGCCGGCCCAGCTCGGGCAACAGCGCGCAGGAGGGGTGCGCGGTGCCGGTGGCGAACCCGGCGCGCACGGTGTCGTAGTCGAACTGGGCGATGGAGCGGACCATGGCCCGTTCGGCGTGCATGGTCACCGGTTCGCCGTCGGCGGCGCAGTCGATCGTCCACAACACTGCCGGACGGGTTTCGTCCGGCAGCAGGCTGGCCGCGTCCTGAGCGAGTAGCGGCGGGTGCAACGGCACCAGCTCATCCGGGAGGTAGAGGGTCTGGCCGCGCCGCCTCGCCTCGGCGTCCACGGCACCGCCAGGCCGCACGAAATGTCCCGCGTCGGCGATCGCGTAGTACAGCCGGTAACCCCGGCCGCGCCGCCGGATGAACATGGCCTGGTCGAGATCCTTCGCGCCGGGCGGGTCGATGGTCACCAACGGCAGCTCGGTGGCGTCCCGGCGGGGGCCGAAGCCCATGGACACCGCCTGTTCGGCCTCTTCCAGCGCGGCGGTGGGAAAGTCCGTCGGCAGGCCGAACTCGGCGCGGATGCCGGAGAAATCCAGGCCCCCGCGCTGGGCCGAGTCAGCCCACGGTCCGCGACCTGCCGCCACACCTCGACCCTAGTCGTCTACCGGGGGTTTCGTCAGGTCCGTTGAGTTGACCAGCAGGCGAACGGCAGGTCAGGAACGCTGGGCAGGACCGGCCGGACGGACCACCGGGTCCAGGCAGGACACCAGCACGGTCTTGCTCTCGGCGTTGTCCACCATCCGGCCGCTGCGCTCCCGGTAGACGACCTCGCCGTCCCCGTCGATCTCGACCATCACGCCAACCTCGGCCAGCTGTTCCTCGTCCAGGTCGACCAGCCGCTCGTAGCGGGAGGGCACCACCCGGTAGACCGGCCAGTTGAGGTGGCCGAACGCCCGGTGGAACTCGGCCAGCAGATAGGTGAAGTGCTGCTGCCAGGGCAGCGGCATGTTCTCCATCAGGCTGCGTGGCAACACCACGTATCCGGCGTCGGTGCCCGGTCTTGGATTGGCCAGGTACTCCCGCAGCGGAGCGCTGGACGCGGGCGGCCCCGCGGGGCGGGGAATGGGATTCGGGGGAAACATTCTTTCGCCGCCTCCTGTTGGGTGCCAACAACTTCTCGTTGTTCAGACTCCCGGACGGACGGCCTGTTGGACAAGTTGGGGATCGTGCCAGTTCATGGTCGTCTGGTGCACCGGATGACCCTGGTACGGGGCCTCGACTATCTGGTTGTCGCCCAGATACATGAAAACGTGGTGGATGGTGGCCGGGTCGGTGGGATCGGTGGCCAGGAACATCAGATCACCCGGTTGGGCGTCGGCCACCGGGAGCAATGCCCCCGCGTGATACTGGTCGGCCGACACGCGGGGCAGGGTGATCCCGGCCGCCTGGTAGGCCCGCAGCATCAGCCCGGAGCAGTCGAACGCGTCCGGTCCGGTGGCGCCCCACACGTAGGGCTTGCCGATCTGGGCCAGGGCGAACTGGATGGCGGAGGCGGCGGTCTTGCTGTTGGCCGCGACCAGGATGTTGCCCGAGCCCGCCCCGCACCCGGTCGGGTCGGTCACGGCGCCCACGTGCTGCACCAGATACGCGCCCAGCGACTCCCAGTTGTTGTAGGCCAACGGAAAGGCCGAGCGCTCCACCTCCTGAGCGGTGGTGCCGGGACGCTGGTTCTGCCAGTTCGGCTCGCCGATCAGCACGTCGAAGAACTTGTTGATCTCGTAGGCCGGGTCCTGCAACTGCTGGGGCGTGCCCCAGCCCTGGGAGGCCCGCATCTGGAAGATGCCCACCGAGTCCCGGTCGCCGTAGCTGATGTTGCGCAGCCCGGACTCCTGCATGCCGGCCTGGATGGCGACCTGCCAGGCCAGCGCGGGCAGGTTGCGCTGCTTGCCGATGGCGATGATCTGCGACACGGTGGCCTGCTGGTCCGGGGTCAGCCCCTTGGCCTCCGAGGTTCCGTCGGCCACCGAAGTGCCCTGGAAGGGCCCGATGGAGGCATTGCAGCTGGAGTTGGCGTACTGCGCGCCCGCGGCCTGCTCCTCGCCGCCGATGATCACGTTGCCCACCGTGCCCGCGGCCGCGATCACGCCGACGATGATCACGACCAGTACCGAAAGCGCGATCAGCCACGTTTTCATCGGCTCAGCCGCCCACCGGGTTGTAGGCGTTGACCTGCCAGTTCGAGCCGGTGTTGACCGCGGTGATGTCCAGGATGCCGCCGTTGGTGGCGATCGTGGCCTCCACCGAGTCGGTGTAGGAGTGCACCACCACCGGCAGCCCGGTGACCGCGGTGGCCGGGATGTTGGCCACGTCGACCGAGCTCATCTCGTCCTGCAGGAACTCCGGCGTGGTGAACGGTTGCAACTGGGCCAGCCACTGCTGGTTGGTCATGCCCACCGGGTGGTCGACCCAGGCCTGCGCCCACGCCTTGATCACGGCCAGCGCGCTGGGATCGGGCGCCGCGGTCTGCGGGGTCGGCGGGGCGGATAACCGGGTCTGGGGCACGGTGGTGCCGCTCGGCGACTGCGTGGAGGTGCCCACGTCCACGCCGGAACCCGGGGTGGAACTGGCCGAGGACCCGAACGCCGGATTGTTGTTGGCCGGCTTGTGCGCGCCGTGGTTGACCAGCACGGCCACGGCGATGACGACCACGATCAACCCGACGATCGTGACGACCAGGTGCCGGGGAGAACGCAATGGCCAACCCCACAACCGGCGATACACCGCGACTCGGCCGCGGTTGGTCCGGATCGGCACTGCGCGCTCCTAGTTCTGGTCGATCATCACTGCTGGTGGTGCTACTACCGGCGGGTGCGTGGGCGCGACTCCCAGCCCCCGTCGGCGACCTCGAGTCCCTTCGATGGCCGGTACAGCACGAACACCGGCCGGCCGGACACCATCTCGGTCTCCGCCCGGCGCGGCACGGGCCTTCGGCGCACCTGCCCGGTCACCCGGGAGGGCACCACGAACGCGTCCTCGCCGGTGCGGTCCCAGCCCGCGTCCACCACCGGCGGGGTGTCCACCAGCCGGCTGCGGCCGCCCGATTCGGGCACCGCACCCGTCGGTCCGACGTAACCGCGTGGTCCCCAGCCGCCGACCGGCAGGCCGGCCGGACTGTGCGGCAGTTCCCGGCGCCGCCGGTCCATCCGCTGCGCGCTGGCGCTGATCACCGTGTCGGCGAACCGGGCTTCCGGCCGGATCCGGCGTTCCCGTTCGCCGGTCACGCTCGGTTCGGCGTCCTCGCCCTCGCCGCCCCGCACCTGGTCCCAGAACTCGTCCTGCGGGGTGGGCTGCGAAGCTTTTCGCCTGCGTATCCGGGAAAACACGCTGGGCGCCCCGGGCACGCCGGAGCCGGCCGCGTTCACCGACAGTTCCACCATCTGCCACATCCGGCGCATCGGCTTGCCCACCATGAAGAACACCACGGTGATCAGCGAGGCCAGCACCAGTTGGGCCAGCAGGGAAAGCTGACTGCCCGCACCGAAGATCAGATTCAGCAACAGCGCGTGCATCCCGGCCATTCCGGCCAGCAGCAACACGTTGAACAGCACGGCACCCGCGGCCCGGCCGATGCGCGGCAACAGATCCGGCACCACCATCGCGGCCAGACCGACCAACGGCGCGGCCAGCATCAGCAGCCGCAGCAACACCTGCGCGAGCAACACCGCGGCCTTGGCGAACAACTGGAACAGCGAATACGCGATGCCTTCCAGGAACGCCAGGAAGCCGTCGCCGGTGCGGCTGCCCTCGGTGCCCTCGAAGAATCCGGCCGCCGAGCCGAGTTTGCCGGGCAGCGACTTGAAGTCGTTCTGTTTCGCGGTGACCTTGTTCTGGTCGTCGGCCGACCCCGCGTCCAGCTTGGTCCAGGCCTGATCGTTGAGCAGTTCCGGACCGTACTGGGCGGCCTGCGGCGCGGCCGGATCGCCGAACTCGCCGCGCAACCAGTTGTTGTAGATCACGTTGTCGTACAGGGCATCCGGCAGCGCGTTGCGTTGCGCGTCAACCTGATCGGAGGGCAGGAACCCCGCCTGTATCTCCGAGGTTTTCTGCAACAGCAAGGAATCCACCTCGCTGTACACCGGACCGAGGGCCAGAACCGAGGCGGCCAGCCACATTCCGGCCAGCGCCCACATGCTGCGTTTGGAGATCGAGGCCAGATCCCCGGTCCACACATAGCGGAACAGCAGGATGGCCAGGATGATCGCCACCGGCGCGAACCAGCGCACGTAGATGTTGGTGTAGAAGGTCTGCGCGGCCTTCTCCACCGCGTTGTCCAGCGGCTTGAGCATGCTGTCGTTGGACAACATGGCGTAGTGCAGGCTGTTGGTCGCGCCGATGATGTTCTTGCCGACGTCGAACATCTCGTTGCCGGCCCAGGTGTCGATCACCGCGTTCGGGTCGGTGATGGTCGAGGACAGCACGCAGTTGTCCTGGTACACGTGCCAGGTGGTGCCGGCGTAGGAGTACTTGCCGTAATTGGCGTTCGGGTCGCCGCGGTCGATCGCCGGCGGGTCGATGGCGCCCACCATGCCCGCGCCGGGCCGCTCGGGCACCGGCGCCTGGCCGCACTCGTCGGCACTGGCCGTCGGCACGCCGATGACCACCTGGAAGGCCAGCATCAAGCCGACGAACGTCACCACGGACCATTTACGGCCCCGGCGACCACTGGTCACCGGGGCCGGATTGGCCGATCGAGACCGACTATGCGCACGCCAGCGCTGCCACCCCACCCGGATGGCCAGATTGGCCAGCAGGCCGATGACGACGAGGACGACGGCGCCGGTCATGTCGAGCCGTCCCGCCCGGATCGCAGCCGGTCGGTACCACCGCTCTCGTCCTGGGCGCCCTCCGCACCGGAGCCCGGTGTGGTGACCAGTTCGTCGTCCAGTTGCAGGCCCAGCTCGGCCTCGAACTGAGCGCTGTACTCCTCGTCGTGCTCGCGGGCGGAGAGGTGCTCGGCCGCCGCTGGACCGGCCTGGTGCTCCTCGGCCAGGTCCGGCGGCTCGGGCACCTGGCTGCCCGAGCCCAGCGCGGGCCGGTTGGCGTTGTTGCGCATGGCATCCGGCGTGGTGTCCAGCGCGGCGCGCAGGTGCTCCAGGTGCGGACCGGAGAAGTCGATCCGGATCCGCTCCACGCCGCCGGCGCCGTCACCGAAGATGAACTGGCGGGGCGCGCGGTCCCGCTCGGTCATGCCGCGATCGCCGCCGGGCCGCCGCCCCAGGCTGGCCACCACCTGCTCGTACCCGGCGCCCACCGGCACCTTGAGCAGCCGCAACGCGTCGGCCTGGGCCGCGTCGTCGTCCAGCCGGCCGACGAACACCGAGTCCAGCAGCGTCACGAAACCCTGGATCTTGAGGAAGTCGGCCGGGATCTGGCTGGACAGCAGCACCCGGACGTTCCACTTGCGCGAGTCACGGGCGAACCGGTTCATCAACACCCGGCCGGTCGGGACTTCGGACAGGAAGAACGCCTCGTCGATCCACACGCCCTTGCGGGAGTCCTTGGGCCGCTCGTAGATGGACCGCTGGGTCAGCCAGGCGGCCAGGTTGAGCAGCTCGACGCCCAGCGACTCGGCGTCGGTCCAGTGCTCCCGGCTGACGCCGTCCTTGGGCAGGGTCAGCCCGGCCATGGTGAGCACGGTCATCCGGTCGTCCCGGGTCTCGGCGTAGGGGTCCTCGCCGTGCTCGGGGATGAGCAGGCTCATCCGCTCGCGCATCTCGTCCAGGAAGTCGGCCACCACCACCGCGTGCTCGTGATGCTCGCTGGCGTCCCGGCGCAGCGCCTCGAACACCTGGCCCGGGTCGGCGTCGATCCGGCCGCCCACGGTGCGCACCGCGCGGAGCAGCACGATCCGGGTCTGCGGCAGCCGGGCCACCTCGTAGGGCAGCAGGCCGGTGAGCACGTCCAGCACCAGCCGCCGCCGGGTGGCCGCGGTCAGCGCCTTCTCCCGCCGCCAGGCCCGTTCCGGGTCGTCCTCGTCCAGGAAGTGCTCCAGCTGCGGCTCGGCCACCACCCGGTAGGGGTTCAGGATGCCCGGTTCGGCGTTGAGCAGGTTGATCGGCCGCGCGTAGGGCCGCAACTCGGGCAGCTCGCACAGCTTGGCCAACGGCCCGGACGGGTCCAGCAGCGTCCAGTAGGCACCGGCGCGCAGCGTCTTGTAGACCAGCCCGCCGCCCAGGAACGACTTGCCCCCGCCCAAACCGGCGACCATCGCGGTCAGGCCGGAGGCGTCCCGGATCTCCTGGGCCATCCACGGGTCCCAGGCCACCGGGCGGCGGGTCGCGGTGCAGGTCTCGCCCAGCAGCACCCCGCGCCGGTCGCCCACCTCGGCGGTCGCGGTGGGCACCGAGGAAGCCGCCCACAGCACGGAACCGCGGCGCAGGTAGGCCGAGGAGGCCAGCGGCTCGCCGGGGATGAACTCCCGGGCCATGGCGTACTGCGCCTCCGGGTGCTCGATGGCCACCTTCGGCTTGTACAGCTCCAGCAGCTGCTGGGCCAGCCGCAGCGACTCCCGCTCGGTCGACCCGGACACCGCCAGCCGCCACCAGGACCGCACCCGGGTGGCCAGCGCGGTGAAGCCGGAGGTCATCTCGTCGTCGATCTCCAGCACCCGGGAAGCCTGCCGGGACAACGACTGCGGCGGTTCCAGCTCGTGCTCGTCGGTGTAGTGGCGCACCTGGGAGCGGACCTTGTTCATCTGCCGGGACAGCTCGCCGGAGACCTCCTCCGGGCGGCGCACGTAGATCCGCGCCGACCACTCCACCGAGGCCGGCAGCCGGTCGGAGTGCTGCACCCAGGGGTCGTCCACCTCGGGGATCTGCAGGCCGTGCATCTGGCCGACGGTCAGCACCGTGACGAACCGCTTCAACCCGGCGTTGGAGCCGGTGCGGCCGCGCACGGTGACCGTGGGCGAGTAGGGCTCGGTGTGGAAGTCGGCGGCGTCGGTGAAGCTGGCCAGGTCCTCGGGTTCCCACTGGGCCGATGGCGTCGCGGGCATGTTGCGCGGCGCGGGCAGGCCCAGCGAGCAGGACCGGTGCATCAGCCAGGACATCTCCTCGGCCGACACCGGACGCCCCTCCAGGCCGGAACCGCCGATGACCTGGTCCAGGTGCTCCACCTCGGCGTCCAGCGCGACCAGTTCGGCGTCCACCGCGTCCGGGAACACCCGTCGCAGCAGCGGCGCGGCCCGCTCCACCGCGCGGTCCACCATGCCGCGGGTCTGCACCTGCACGCCCAGGTAGACCTCTTTCTCGGCCATGGACCGGCCGAGCAGTTGCTGCTGTTCGCCGACCATGTAGTCGTCGAAGCTCAGTGCGCTGCGGGTGTCGGGCAGCCGGTTGATGGCGTTGTAGACGTGCGCCTCGGCCCACATCCGGATCGGAAAGGGCCGGGTGGTCACCCGCAGGTGGATCCAGCGGCCCTGCAGTTCGGCGTACTGCCCGGCGATGGCCGCGACCAGGTCCTGGCGCTGCGAGTCCGACCGGAACGACCAGCGCTGCGGGGCCAGGCGGTACCAGGCGTAGACGTCCTGGCCGGTGCGCAGCAGGTGGCCGTCGATGCTGCGGGCCGAGATGGACGGGGTGTAGCTGGGAATGGCCTGCTCGCCGGGCAGCCTGCGGCCGCGCTGGCTGTAGTTGCCACGGTCGGCCCCGGACCCGGGGTGCGGCGTGTTGTGCTGCGCCGACGGCGCGACCGTGGTGTTCCTCCGGCGGTCATTTCCTGCTGCCCGGCGTCCGAACACCGCCTACCTCCTTGCTGCGACGTCGAGCGGCGCGCTGGCCCGTCTTCGGCGGAACGGCCCGGTTCTCCCCGGACTGGCCCGCGTAGTTCTGGGCATATGGGACGTTCTGCCCGTAATACTGGGCAGGCTGCCCACGATGCTGTGCGGCCTGGCGCTGCTGCCCGGCCTGCCGGTTGGGCTGTCCCTGGCGTCGTGCTGGTTGCCCCTTCCGTGGTTGCCGGGCCGGTTTCCTTGGGGCCGGGGCGTTGCGGACCGGTGCGGTCTTGACCCGCTTGACACCCTTGGGTCGCGGCCGGGGCCGCTCGTCGTGAATGCGGATCTTGGCCGCGCTGGTCGCGCCACCCTGACCGGAAGGACGTTCGCGCGGGCTCTGCAGTTCACGGCTCCACATGGTCATCACCGCGGTCAGCGGCCGCTCGTGGCTGATCTTGGAGCCGATGAACCGGGTCAGCACGATGGTGATGACCAGCGCCCAGGCCACGGTGAAGAACCCGAAGCCGAAGCCGATCTGCCGTTCGACGGTGAGCGTGAGCAGGAAGACCAGGATGCCGACGCCCCAGGCGACGTACCGGGCCCGCCACGGAAACGTCGCCTTGGGCGGACCCAGCCACACCGCGTCCACCCGGTAAACCTCGTCGTCAGTGCGTACCCGCACCACAGATCACCCGGCCGGTCTCAGCTGGTGAACAGATTGGCGATCCAGGTGCCGAGGTTGACCCCGGCGCCGGTGACCGCGATGCCTATGACGGCGAGCGCGATGAGTACGCCACCGACGCGGCGCATGACGCCCGCGTTGTCTCCCCGGCCACCGCCCAGGTACAGCAGCAGCAGCGCGACGACCAGCAGGAGCAGCGGGACGATGTTGTCCAGCATCCATTTCTGGACGCCGCTTGTCCCCAGGCCGGCGGCGAGGGTGTGGAGGGCCGAACCGGTCATCGCGTCCTCCCTGGAGCGAGGGGTGGGGCTGGCGTACGGACGGCCGCGGGGCCGGCCGTCGACGTTGCTAGAAACGAGTAGAACACGTCAGGTGAGCGTCGTGTAGTGGCTAGAGCGCGCAGCGTTGGTCCAATCCAGTACCCCCGACCGGGTGTCGGAGTCCATTCGAACACACCCATCATCAGACGCCGGTGAGCGATCGAGGTAACCAAACCACCCGTTCGCCCGAGCGCGACGCCCGGTTCGATCATCAATTGAGAGTGCGGTCACGCACCGTGTCCGGCGATTTTCGTCCGCAACGGCCTCGACGCGGCCGTTACCGCTGCCTGTCGACCCACCCGCGCGATGACCACGGCCGGTCGGCTTGTTCCCTGTCACGTTTCCCCGTCACAGCCTGTCGACGTTTCGACCGAACGCACTCAAGGCTACCTGTTGATCATCATCGCGTGCCGCTCGGCCCGGGTGAAACTTCCGCGCTGTCGGTGACAGACAGTGCACCGAACTCATCGTGACCTCCTCAGTCCACCGGGAGTCACATCGACCGAACGCGGTGGCCGTTACGCCTGCGGCAGCCCGTTCACTCGGCCGGACGGCCGCATCCACCCGTCGCGGGGAGGGGTACCTCGGTTTTCGACGGCTTGTCGTTGCCCTGCTTACAAAGCAGTGCGGGGCGGACGAGTTGACCGTAAGCCGGATTCTGTGTCCGGGGCGCCTCGCGGCGCCCCGGACGGCGGCCATCCATCTCGGCCTGCCGTTGCCGACAGGCTCGTGCGGCCTACCCGCAGACTCGGGCGGGCCGCCCTCGAACGTCTGCGCAGGAGCGGCGAACCGCTCCATCCTGGCCTTGCTCCGGGTGGGGTTTACCGAGCCGCACCGGTCACCCGGCACGCTGGTGGTCTCTTACACCGCCGTTTCACCCTTACCCGATCGCTCGCGCGACCGGGCGGTCTGTTCTCTGTGGCACTGTCCCGCGGGTCACCCCGGGTTGCCGTTAGCAACCACCCTGCCCTGCGGAGTCCGGACTTTCCTCGACCGCTTTCACGGCCGCGACCGCCCTGCCAACTCGTCCGCGCAATGAGGATAGCGGCCGGTCAGCTCCCGGTCAGGTGCGAGGTGTCGTTGACCAGCCGCACCGAGGAATGCCCATCCGGATAGAACTCCACGGTGGACAGCGAGGCCAGGTCCAGGTGCAGCCGGAACAGGATGGACGGCCCGGCCTCCAGCCCCAGCCGCAGCAGCATCTTGATCGGCGTGACGTGGCTGACCAGCACCAGCGTGGCCCCGCCGTGCCGGACCAGCAGCTCGTCGCGCACCGCGGCGACCCGCTCGCGCACCTGCTCGAAGCTCTCCCCGCCGGGCGTGGGCACGGCCGGGTCGGACAGCCACGCGCGGTGCAGCTCGGGATCGCGCTCGGCGGCCTCGGTGAAGGTCAGGCCCTCCCACGCACCGAAGTCGGTTTCGATCAGCCCGGGCGACTCCAGCACCGGTGCGCCGGTCGCGTCGGCCACCGCGTCGGCGGTCTGCCGGGCCCGGGCCAGCGGGGAGCAGATCACCGCGGCGATGCCGGACATCCGGCTCAGCCGGGCGGCGGCCGCGTCGGCCTGGCGCAGGCCCAGCTCGGTCAGCTCGGGGTTGCCCCGGCCGGAATACCGGCGCTGCACCGACAGCTCGGTCTGGCCGTGCCGCAGCAGCAACATCCGGGTGGGTGCGCCGACCGCTCCGCTCCACGCGGCCGGCGGCGCGGTCTGCGCCCCGGCCGGGGTGTGCCCATCAGCCGCCGGGCTCACTGGGCCGCCTGGGTGTCCATGGCGTCGTTGGCCAGTTTGTCCGCGCGCTTGTTGCGTTCCCGCGGAATCCAGTCGAAGGTCACCCGGTCGAACTCCCCGACCAGTTCCCGGGCCGAGTCGGCCAGCACCCGCAGCGCGTCGTTCTTGATCTTCCAGCGGCCGCTCATCTGCTCGACCACCAGCTTGGAGTCCATCCGCACGGCCACCGCGTGCGCGCCGAGTTCGCGGGCCGCGCCCAGTCCGGCGATCAGGCCCTGGTACTCGGCCACGTTGTTGGTGGTGTGCCCGAGGCCGCCGTTGCGTTCGGCCAGCACCTCGTCGGTGGCCGGGTCCAGCACCACCGCGCCGTATCCGGCCGGGCCCGGGTTGCCCCGCGAGCCGCCGTCGGCCTCGACGATCACCTCGGCGATGCTCACAGGCCGGACTCCCCGGTGCGGATCAGGATCGCGCCGCACTCTTCGCAGCGCACCACCTCGTCGGCGGCCGCGGCCTTGATCCGGCCCATCGCCGTGCGGTCCAGCTCCAGTCGGCACGCCCCGCACCGCCGGGCTCGCAGCAGCGCAGCCGCGGTGCCCTTCTGGGCCCGGATTTCCTCGTAGAGCGAAATCAGCTCCGCGGGGAACTGGCCGACCAGCGCGGCCCGGTCGGCGGTGCGCCGGGTCTCGGCGGTCTCCAGCTCCTCCAGCGCGGTGTCCCGGCGCTGGCCCAGCTCGGCCAGCCTCGCCTTGGCCTGGTCGACCTCCGCTCCGGCCCGGGCCACGTCCAGCTCCACCGCCTCGCGCCGCTCCATCAGCTCCAGCAGGTCGTCCTCCAGCGCGGACTGCCGCCGGGCCAGCGTCTCCAGCTCGTGCTGCAGGTCGGTGACCTGACGGGCGGCCACGCTGCCCCCGTTGAGCAGGTTGCGGTCCCGGTCCTCCCGAGCCCGCACCCCGTCGATCTCGTCCTCCTGGCGCTTGGCGTCCCGGTTCAGGTCGTCCAGCGTGGTCTGCTGCGCCACCAGCGCGTCCTGCTTGACCCGCAGTTGGGCCTCGCCCTCGGTGATCTCCGCGAGCTCGGGCAGGGTGCGTCGCCGGTGGGTGATCCGGGTCAGTTCCGCGTCGACCTCGGCGAGGTCGAGCAGCCTGCGCTGGACGGCGGGGTCGACGTTCACGCGGAAGCCCTCCGGTAGTGGTCGGCACCGTGTACCCCGATGATCCAGGGATCGGTGGAACGGGTGGAAACGTGGATGTCGACGTTACCGCCGGTCGCCGCGCGCAGGACATCGGCCGCCTGTTCGCACCACGGCCACTCACTGGCCCAGTGCGCCACGTCGACCAGTGCGGGCGCCCCGGCCATGGCCTGCGCCTCGCCCGCCGGGTGGTGCCGCAGGTCGCCGGTGACATAGGCGTCCACACCCGCGCGCCGGGCGTGTTCGAGGTAGCTGTCCCCGGCTCCGCCGCACACCGCGACCGTCCTGATCGGACTATCGGGATCACCGGCCGAGCGCACCCCGGTCGCGGTGGGCGGCAGCGCCGCGGCGACCCGGTCGGCGAACGCGGACAACGGTTCGGTCCGGGCCAGCTCGCCAATCCGGCCCGCGCCGGTGCGGCCGTCCTCGTTCGGGTCCAGCGGGCGCAGTCCGGTCAGGCCCAGCGCCGTGGCCAGCGCGTCCGACACGCCGGGATCGGCGTTGTCGGCGTTGGTGTGCGCGCAGTGCAGTGCGATCCCGGCGCGGATCATCCGGTGCACCAGCGACCCCTTCGGGGTGTCGGCCGGCACGCCGTGCACGCCACGCAGCAGCAGCGGGTGATGGGACAGGATCAGTTGCGCGCCAAGCTCGATCGCCTCGTCCACAGTGGACTCGACCGGATCGACGCAGACCAGCACGGCCCGCACCGGCTCGGCCGGATCGCCGCACACCGTGCCCACCGCGTCCCAGGATTCGGCCAGCGCGGGCGGATAGGCCGCCTCGATCGCGCCGACCAGTTCGCCGACCGTGCTCACGTCGCTCCCTTCCGGTGTTTCATGCGACCGCTTCGGCGGCCAGGATGCCGGCCAGCGCGTCGATCAGCACCGCACAGACATCCGGATGACGCACCGCGATCCGCAGATGATCCTTGGTCAGACCGGGAAAAGTGTCCGCCCGGCGCACCGCGATCCCGGCCCGCCGCAACTGCGCCCGCACCCGCTCCCCGTCCGGCACCCGCACCAGCAGGAACGGCCCGGCCGCCGGGCCGAACACCTCGACCCCGGGCAGTTCGGCCAGCCGCGCGGCCAGACTTTCCCCCTGCACCGCGGTTTCCGCCGCGGCCCGCGCACCCTCGGCCACCGCGGCCGGTTCGCTGCACGCCCGCACCGCGGCCAACACCAGGCCGCCGACCGGCCACTGTGGACGGTTTCGGGCGAACCGGGCCAGCACATCCGGTGCGGCCAGGGCATACCCGGCCCGCAACCCCGGCAGCGCCCAGGTCTTGGTCAGGCTGCGCAACACCAGCAATCCGGGCCAGTCCCGTTGTCCGGCAACGGATTCCGGTTCGCCGGGCACCGCGTCGGAGAAGGCCTCGTCGACCACCACGATCCGCCCCGGCCGGCACAACGCGCGCAGGCTCTCCGCCGGATGCAGCACCGAGGTGGGGTTGGTCGGATTGCCGACCACGACCAGATCGGCCTCGTCCGGCACCAGCTCCGGCCGCAGCACGAATCCTTCCTCGGCCCGCAGCAACACGTGGTGCACCGGGACTTCCGCGTCGGTCAGCGCGACCTCCGGCTCGGTGAACGAGGGGTGCACCAACGCGGCCAGGCGCGGTCGCAGCGCGGGCAGCAGGGCGAATCCCTCGGCCGCACCGGCCAGGATCAGCACCTCGTCCGGGGACCGGCCGTGCCGGTCGGCCACCGCCTGGCGGGCGGCCAGGTCGTCGGCGGCCGAGGGATAGTGGCCAAGGTCGTCGATGGCGGCGACCAGCCGCTCCCGCAGCCAGGCCGGTGGCCGGTCCATCCGCACATTGACCGCGAAGTCGATCAGCCCGGGTGCGGCGTCCACATCGCCATGGTGGCGCAGCAACGCCCGCCGCTCCGCTTGCTCCTCGCTGGTCATCGGCGAGAGTTTAGGCCACGGCAGGTGGCCACCGCGTTGGCCGATCATGAACTCTCTGGCTTCCCGGACGCGCCGAACCGCCTTGAGGTTGCGCCGATGTCGGGTGAATCGCATCGCCCGCGCCCCGGGCCAACCGATCCGGTGAAGACGCGTCTTGTTGGGGCGTAAGGAATCCACGTCCGGGGAGACATCAAATGCGTATTCGCGGAACCGTCGCCGCGGCCGTCGCCGCCTTCGGCGCGCTGGCCATCGCCCTGTCCGGCTGCGGCGCGCAGAGCACCGCGCCCACGCTGAGCTCCGCCGCCGGCGCCGCGCATCAGCCGCACGAACAGGCCGAGCGTGGCCCTGACCTCACCGGCACCATGACCCCCGGTTCGACCAGCACGCCGACCACCTCGACCTCGCCGGCCACCTCGACCCAGCCGGGCTCGGACACCCAGAGCGGCAACCCGACCACCGGCAACCCGGCCGACACCGGCCCGCTCACCCCGGACAATCCGCGGGCCGAGGTGATCGTGGGCCGCACCGAGCACACCACCGGCGGCAAGCACATCGCGCTGACCTTCGACGACGGCCCCGATCCGGCGTGGACCCCGCAGGTGCTGGCGCTGCTCGCGCAGTACCACGCGCAGGCCACCTTCTGCCTGATCGGCAACAACGTGGTGGCGCATCCGGCGCTGGTGCGCCAGATCGTGGCCGCCGGGGACACCCTGTGCGACCACACCATGACCCACGACGAGAACCTGCCCAGCCGCCCGGTTTCGGTCCGGCACGCGGAGATCGCCCGGGACCAACAGGCCATCCAGGTGGCCGCGCCGGGCGCGCGGGTGCGCTACTACCGGGCGCCGGGCGGCGCGTTCTCGCCCAAGAGCGACCCGGACGGGGTGCAGCGCATCGCGGCCGGCCTTGGCATGCAGCCGCTGGCCTGGTCGATCGACACGGTCGACTGGACCAAGCCGGGGGTGGCCAGGATCGTGGCCGCCATCGAGTCGGCCGGCGCCGACGACGTGATCCTGCTGCACGACGCGGGCGGCGACCGGTCGCAGACGCTGGCCGCGCTGCGGGTGGCGCTGCCCTGGCTGGTGGCCAACGGCTACCAGTTCGACCTGCCGGCCTGAGTCCTCGGTCCCGGTCCGGGCCGATCGAGCAGGGCAAAACGGCTGTTCGACCCGGTCCGGACGAGCCGGGCACCGGGCACCCGGCGAGCGCCCTCCGGCGGCGAGCGCTTACCGTTGGGGGGTGCGGCGATTGCGGTTTCTGCTCAGGCCGGGGTGGATGGCCCTGGTCGTCGGCGTGATCATTTTCGCGGGTGCGTGCTTCTACATTCTGTCGCCGTGGCAGTTCTCCCGGAACCACGAACGGGAAACGCAGAACAGCGCGATCACCTCGGCGCTGGAAACCGGCCCGGTGCCGGTCGGCCAGTTGCTGCCCGGGCGCACCGCGCCCACCTCCACCGACGAGTGGCGCGAGGTCACCATGTCCGGGCACTATCTGCCCGCGGACGAGACGGTGGCCCGGTTGCGCCAGGTCAACGACCTGCCCGCGTACGAGATCCTGACGCCGTTCCGCACCGATTCGGGCCGGATCCTGCTGGTCGACCGCGGCTATGTGACGCCCGACAACGGCCAGGTGCCCAGTTACGCGACCGCGCCGACCCGCGAGGTGACGCTGACCGCGCGGGCGCACCCGGACGAGTCCGATCCGCACCGGGCGCCGCTGTTCCAGGACGGTCACCGGCAGGTCTACGCGATCAACACCACGGTGGTGTCCGATCTCACCGGCGTGCACGTGGATCCCGGCTACTTCGCGCTGACCGACAACCAGCCCGGCGGGCTGGGCGTGCTGCCGGTGCCGCAGCTGGATTCCGGTCCGTTCCTGTCGTATGCGTTGCAGTGGATCGTGTTCGGCGTGATGGCCGTGTTCGGCCTTGGCTACTTCACCTGGCGGGAGATCCAGCCCGGCGGCGCGCTCACCCCGGAGGGCCGGGCCAAGCGGCGGGCCGAGAAGGCCGAACGGGCCGAGGCCGAGGCGCGGGCCAAGGGTCGCGGTGTGAAACCGGCGAAGGTGCGGGTGCGCGGCCGGCACGCGGTGGCCCAGCTGATCGCCGAGGAAGAAGCGGCCGAGCAGCAGGACCGTGCCGCGGACGAACTGACTCACCACTGATTCCGAAAGGGTGATCTGGTTCACCGGTCGCCCACATCGGGAACACGTTGAGGACTCAACCAGTTGTGGCGGAGGGTACCCGCACCCTTCCGATCTGAGACTGGAGCCGGACAACCATGAGCGACGAGTTGCTGCTCGACAAGAACGCGCAGGACCTGCTGTTCCGGGAAGCGCGAACCGCCAACACGTTCAGCGACGAGCCGGTCAGCGAAGAACAGATCCGCGACATCTACGACCTGGTGCAGTATGCGCCGACCTCGATGAACCAGCAGCCGCTGCGGGCGGTGCTGGTGCGCTCGGCCGAGGCGCGCGAGCGCCTGGTGCCGCTGCTGTCGGAGGGCAACCGGAAGAAGACCGCGCAGGCCCCGCTGGTCGCGATCCTGGCCGCCGACACCGACTTCCACGAGGAACTGCCCCGGGTGTTCCCGCACGCGCCCGGCGCCAAGGACATGTTCGCGGGCAACGACGAGGCCCGGGAGACCAACGCCCGGCTCAACGCCACCCTGCAGGTCGGCTACTTCATCCTGGGCGTGCGCGCCGCCGGCCTGGCCGCGGGCCCGATGACCGGCTTCGACAAGGACGGGGTGGACCAGGAGTTCTTCCCGGACGGCAAGCACCGCAGCCTGGTCGTGGTGAACATCGGCAAGCCCGGCGAGAACCCCTGGTTCGACCGCCTGCCCCGGCTGCCCTACGAGGACGTCTTCACCACCATCTGAGCCATGTGCTGCGGCCCGCCCGCGGGTGAGCGGGCGATCGCGCCACTCACCCGCGACGCCACACCGCTCAGCTCATCTGCGCCGACGCCACCCAGCGAACGCGCCCACCACCGGCGCGCAGGCCACGGTCAGCAGCGCGGTCGCCCGCGCCGGCAGCAGATTGGCCAGGTGGGCGCAACCTAGTCAGCAGAGCATCGTGGAAACGTCGTATTCAGACAGTTGGTGATCTCCGGTGATCAGCGTGAGTTGTTCACATCGCGCCTGGGCGACCAAAATCCGGTCGAACGGATCACGATGGTGCATGGGCAGGTGCTCCACCTCGACGGCATGATGGCCCGCGATCGGCAGTTCGCGAAACGACTGCTGCTCAATGTGCTTGCGCAGATCGCCGTCGATGGTGAGCTTGCCTAAGGACTTCTTGATCGAGATTTCCCAGATGCTGGCCACCGACACCACAATGTCGTTGTCCTCGTCGCTGATCAGCTCGGCAGCAGCCTCAGAGAGACGGTCGATGCCACCGAGCCACCACAACAGGACGTTGGTGTCCAGGAGAAGATTCACTGCGTATCCGCGTCGTCGCTGTAGAACGAATCGACGACTTCGTCGGGCGTCTGATCGAAGTCCGGAGCAAGCCAGATCTTGCCGCGCATTGTTCCTGGGGTACGCCGCCGTGACGATCGAGGCAGGGGGCAGAGCCGAGCGATTGGGCGCCCGTTCCGCGCGATGATCACTTCTTCACCCGCCGCCGCCTGGTCGACTAGCTGGGACAGGTGCGTTTTCGCGTCGTAAATGTTCACCTGCACCGTCATATGACCAGCATAGCGGACTTGGTCTAGTCAGACCAAGTCCGCGCTTGCGTACGGGCCTCAGCTCACCTGCGCCGACGCCGCCCGGCGAACGCGCCGACCACCGCCGCCAGCAGGCCCGCCGCCCCGCCGACCAGCCGGGACAGCTCCACCGCCCGGGTCACGTGCCCGGAATCCGGCGTCCGCCCATCGCCCAGCACCGGCCGGTCCTCCACGCCGTGCGGGTACCGGGTCCGTCCGCCCAGCCGGATCTCCAGCGCCCCGGCGAACGCGGCCTCGACCTGACCGGCGTTCGGGCTGGGGTGGGCTCGCGCGTCCCGCCGCCAGGTGCGCAGCGCCCCGCCCGAGGACCCGCCGACCACCGGCGCGCAGGCCACGGTCAGCAGCGCGGTCGCCCGGGCGGGCAGCAGATTGGCCAGGTCGTCCAGCCGGGCGGCGGCCCAGCCGAACTTCGCGTAGCGCGGCGAGCGGTAGCCGACCATCGCGTCCAGCGTGTTCACCGCGCGGTAGGCCAGCAGCCCCGGCACCCCGGCCACCGCGCCCCACAGCAGCGGCGCGACCACCGCGTCCGAGGTGTTCTCCGCCACCGACTCCACGGCCGCCCGGGACAGCCCGGTCTGGTCCAGCAGCGCCGGCTCCCGCCCGCACAGGCTGGGCAACCGCTTGCGCGCGGCCTCGACATCCCCGGCGTCCAGTTCGCGGCCGATCGCGGTGCCCTGTTCGGCCAGCGACGCCCCGCCCAGCACAATCCAGGTGGCGACCGCGGTGCTCGCCAGCTGCACCACCGGACTGCGCCGGCCGGCCTTCTCCACCAGCACACCGGCCACGACGGTGGCCCCGCCCAGCAGCACCACGTGCGCGATGCCGGGGGGCTTCCTGTCGGCGTAGAGCAGCTTCTCCAGGGTCTTGGCCGCCCGGCCGAACGCGGCCACCGGGTGTCCACGCTCGGGGTCGCCGAACACCCCGTCCGCCGCGATGCCCAACAACAGCCCCAGTGCGCGCCCCGCAGCCACCCCAGTGCCCCTCCGGTTCGACCGGTCCCGATCGGGTGGACGGTACCGCCAGCGCGCAGGCCGGCCAGGGCCGGGCCGTAGTCTGGCCGACCGTGGAGCCGCACGGGGACGAGCACACCGACACAGCCGGGCCGGAACGCCGGCTGCTGCTGTACGCCTACCTGCAACCGGGCCGCAACCATCGCACCTACCTGGCGATCATGCGGCTGTTCACCTCGACGCTGCTGGCCGACCTGTCGGCCGGCGAGGTGGCCGGGGCGCTGGCCGCGCAGGAACGGATCGGCCGGATCGACGCCGGGGAATCCCAGCTCGACGTGGTGATCCCCCGGCTGCGCCAGCTGGTCGAATGGGGCAACCTGGTGCTCGGCCGCCGGGAGACGGTCGCGGCCAGCATCGCCGAGTTCCAGCAGGGCAGCATGCGTTACCAGGTCAGCAAGCTGGCCGTGCGCGTACAGCGCGACGCCGACGAGCTGTTGCGCGTGCCGGAGGGCGCCCGGGAGGTCTCCCGCGAGCTGCTGCCGGCCATCGAGCGCGGCCTCGGCACCCTGCGCGGCACGCTGGAGCAGGCCCTTGAGACCAACAGTGCCGACCCGGGTTCGGTGGGCGCGCGGCGCAGCCGGGAGATCCTGGCCGAGCAGGTCACCACCCTGTTCCTGCAGCACGCCGAACTGGCCGCCACGGTCCGCGACTTCTACGCCTACCTGGGCCAGGTGCTCACCCGCAACCACCTGGACCCGGCCGAGATCGCCGGTTTCCGCGACCTGCTGGTGGAGTACATCCAGCTGGTGGTGGAGGACGTGCTGCGGCACACCCCGACCATCGCGGCCACCCTGGCCGGGCTGGCCGAACGGCGCGCCGAACTGCTGCGGCTGCTGGGCCCGAGCGAACCGCTGGGGGCGGCGGTGGAACGCGCCCGCGGCCGCGCCGAAGCGGACTGGGCCGAGCTGACCGACTGGTTCGTGGACCGGCCCGGCGGCCCGAGCCAGGTCACCGCGCTGCGCGACGCCACCGCCCGGGCCATCGGGGCGCTGCTGGCCACGGTCAAGCGGGCCACCTCCGGCGGCGGCCTGCTGCCCAGCCGCCGGGCCGAGCTGCTCAACCTGGCCGGCTGGTTCGACAAATCCCAGCCGCGCCAGGCCCATCAGCTCTACGCGGCCGCGTTCGGCCTGTTCTCCGCGCGCAACCTGCTGCCCTCGCCCGAACACGACGGCGACGACGAGCGCACGCCGTGGCGGGACGGGCCGGTGCTGGACGTGACGGTGAGCGTGCGCAGCCGGGGCGACCGGGGCGCGCGCGGCCGTACCTCGCGGATCATGGACGACCCGATCGGCCGGGAATCGCTGCTGGCCGACGCCCGCCGCGCGGACGCCCGCCGACGCGCCGCCGCGGCCGAACTCGCCGGTGCGGCCGGCGATCTGGAGCGGGCCACGCTGTCCACCGACGCGCTCGGGGCACTGTGCGAACTGCTGACTTTGGCCATGGCACAACGGGAACACACCGCCGACCCGGGCGAGGCGGCCGATCCGGTGCGCGGTCTCAAACTCACCGTGACGCCAACGCAAGGGCGCACCACGCGCATCCGCAGCGCGGCCGGTGTGCTCACGCTGACCGACACTTCCCTTGCGCTGGAGCAGGTCTGATGCGCCAGGACGTGCTGGACGGACTGTCCGACATCGATGCCGCGAACGTGGTGCGCTGCGCTCGCATCCTGCTGCGCAGGCCGTTGCTGCGCGCCGGCGGTCACGACGGGGATCTGCTGCCGCTGATCTACCGGCACCGGGTCGCGCTGACCGACCTGTTCTCCCAGACCCTCGGCTACCGGCTGGTGGTGCAACGCCAGTTCGCCCGGCTGTACAAGTCGTTGCCGGGCAGCGGTTTGAGCCGCGGCGAGCCGGGCCTGTCCCCGCGCGGCTACGCGTATCTGGCGCTGACCATCGCCGCGCTGACCGGGGTCGGCCGCCAGGTGCTGCTGTCCCGGCTGGTCGCCGATGTGCGCGCGGCGGGCACGGAGGCCGGTGTGGAGGCCCGGGACGACCTGGCCGACCGGCGCGCGCTGTCCGGCGCGCTGCGGCATTTGCTGTCCCTCGGCGTGATCAGCGAGACCGAGGGCTCGGTGGCCGGGGTGACCGAGTCGACGCCGTCGGAGGCGCTGATCACCATCGACACCGATCTGCTCGGCCAGTTGCTGGCCGGTCCGCTGGCCGAGGCGAGCGGACCGGAGGACTTGCTGGAACTGGCCGCGCGGCCGGGTCCGCGCGGGGTGGAGCACACGGTGCGGCGCAAGCTGGTGGAGGACCCGGTGGTGCTCTACGCCGATCTGCCGGCCGAGCAGGCCGAGTGGCTGGCCCGCCGGGCGCGCCGGGAATCCGGCCTGCTGGAACGGAATTTCGGGCTGATCACCGAAACCCGCGCCGAGGGCATCGCCGTCACCGATCCCGAGGACTACCTCACCGACCTGATCTTCCCGGGCACCAGCACGGTCAGCCGGATCGCGTTGCTGGCGTTGCCGGATCTGTTGGCGGACAACGAGACCGACCGCCCGGACGGTCGAACCCCGGTGACCGCCGAGCAGGTGCGCGAGGCGTGCCGGCGCCTGATCGGGGACTATCCGGCGGCGTGGTCGAAACAGGCCACCGAGGATCTGGACGCACTGGCCCGCGAGGTGCTGGATCTGTTGGCGGCGGCCGGTTTGGCGATCAACGACGCGGACGAGGGCTGGCTGCTCTCCCCCGCCGCGCATCGGTGGATGCCCGAACCGGACGAGCGGCCGGGGCGGGAGAATCCCCCGCCGGAGCCCGAACCCGAGCCCGGCTGGTCGCTGTTCGACGACGACGAGAAGCCGCCCACCCCGGTTTCGGTAGATTCCATGCAGCACAATGATTCCGCCGATGATGAGGGAGAACTATGACACCGGGTATTGCCGACCGGTGGCGGCTGCACCGCGGCGGGATCGTCAACATCTGGCAGTACGACGAGCAGGAGTTCGACTTCTCCGGCGGCCGCGTGGTGTTCCAGGGCACCAACGGTTCCGGCAAGTCGCGCACCCTGGAACTGTTGCTGCCCCTGTGTTTGGACGGTGACCTGCGGCAACTGGGGTCCAAGGGCTTCGACACCGTGTCCATCCGGCGGCTGATGCTGGACGACTACGACGGCGGTCCGAACCGGATCGGCTACGCCTGGGTCGAGCTGCGCCGGGTCGACGGCGAGGGCCACGAGCGCTTCCTCACCTGCGGTCTGGGCCTGAAGGCATCCGCGACCTCCCAGCAGGTTTCCGACTCCTGGCGGTTCATCACCGACGCACGGGTCGGCGTGGACGTGCACCTGGCCGGACCGGACCGGGTGCCGCTGGGCCAGGCCCAACTGCGCGACGAGATCGGCGCCGACCGGGTGCTGGACGACGGCGCGTTCCGCGCCCGCATCGCCGAACTGGTCTACGGCATGCCCGCCGGGCGCTACGGCGATCTGCTGCACCTGCAACGCACCCTGCGCAACCCGGACGTCGGGTTGAAGGTGCTGGAGGGGCAGCTGGAGCAGATCCTCTCCGACGCCCTGCCGCCGCTGGACGCGAGCATGATCGAGCAGCTGGGCACCTCGTTCGAGGACCTGGAATCCATCCGGGAGAACATCAACCGGCTGTCCACGGCGGACTCCGCGCTGTCGGCGTTCCTGGGCAGCTACTCGGGCTACGCGCTGGCCTCGCTGCGGTCGGTGGGCGAGAAGGCCCGCACCGCGATCGCCGCCCTGGCCACCGAGCGCGAGCAGCACCAGCAGCTGACCGCGAAGCTGGAAACCCAGCGGGAGAAGCATTCCACAGCGGTCACCGAGGTGGCCACGGCCGAGCGGCGCGACGCCGAGCTGGACAACACCATCGACTCGCTCAAGGAACTGCCCGCCTACCAAGGACTTCGCGACCTCGGCGACCGGGAACGCCTGGTGGCCCAGGCCAGAGCGACCGCGACCGCCGCACTGGAGACCGCGACCAAACACCGCACGCACGCCGACCGCGCGGTGGAGACGGTGCTGACCGTGCTGCGCCGGTTCGGTCAGGACACCAGCGCGGCGGGCGAACTGGCCGACCTGGCCCGCCGCCAGCTGTCCGCCGCCGGCCTGGACGCCAACCTGTGCCCGCGGGTGCCCGCCGCCCCGCACGCGCAGCCGGGCACGGTGACCGAACTGGTCCGAGCCAAGCCCGATCCGGAGGCCGCGCCGCTGGAGATCGAGCGGCGCACCCCGCCGGACGTGGCACCCGACACGCTGGACGCCGATCTGCGGGCCGCGGCCGAGCGGGCCGAGCAGGTGGTCGGGGTGGTCGGCCAGCGCGCCGCGCTCACCCTGTCCCTGCACGAGCGCGCGCTGGACCTGGACCGCAAGGAACGCACCGCGGACGCCACCCGGCAGTCGGCCCGGCAGGCGCAGTTGGAGGCCACCGAGTCGATCGGCCGGCGTAACGAGGCCAGCCAGCGGCTGTCCGACGCGGCCGCGCTGTGGCGGGAACGCGCGGTCACCTGGACCACGTCGGGCCCGCTGGCCGACGAGGAAGCCGGCCGCGCGGTGCGGCTGCCCGAACTGGACGAGCTGACCGCCACCGCCGAGCAGACCCGCGCGGCCCAGCAGTCGGCCCGGGAGTGGGCCGCGCCGCGACTGGACGCCTCCCGCCAGGCCGCGGTGACCGCCCGGCAGCGGGTCGACCAGATCGCCGGCCAGATCGCCGAGGGTGAGTCCGAGCTGATCGGCCTGCGCGGCGGCGTCGACGCCGCTCCCCCGCTGCCGGCCTATGCCAGCGCCCAACGGGATTCCGCGACCGGCGCGCCGTTCTACAGGCTGGTCGATTTCGCCGACGGGCTGGACGAGCCGGCCAAGGCCGGGCTGGAGGCCGCGTTGCAGGCCAGCGGCCTGCTGGCCGCCTGGGTGCGGGCCGACGGCAGCCTCGCCGAGGCCGACCTGTCCGCCACCGCCGATCAGTCCACAGTGGATGAACCACTGAGCAGGCTGCTGGTTCCGGCCGTGGAACCGGACAGCCCGGTATCCGTTGACCTGGTGAGGAAACTGCTGGACGCGGTGTCCATTTCGGACGGCGCGGCCGGGTTGCGGATCGACCCGAGCGGCCGGTGGCGGGCCGGCGTGCTGACCGGCGCGCTGACCAAGCCGGCGGCCGAGTTCGTCGGCGCGGGCGCCCGGGAAGCGACCCGCGCCCGGCGCATCGCCGAACTGGCCGGACAGATCGAAACCCTGACCACCGCCCGGGATGGCGCCGAAGCCGAACTGGCCGAGCACACCGAGCGGGTGGCCGCCTGGGAGCGCCACCTCGGCGCCTTTCCGGACGACCGCCCACTGGTGGCCGCGCACGCCACCCTGTCCACCGCGATCCGGGTGGCCGAGGAGGCCGCGGAGAAGGCGGCCCGGCTGCGCTCCGAACTGGAGCAGGCCGACCAGCGGCACGAGGCCGCGCAGATCGAGCTGACCCAGACCGCGGCCGAGGCCGGCTTGCCCGCCGACATCGACACCCTGGGCCGGGCCAACGCGGCCGCCATCGCCGCCCGAACCAGCGCCGAACAGCTGCGGGACACCCTGCTGGGCCGGTGCGCGGGCAGCGTGCGCGATCTGGCCGACGCGCTGCACGACCACCAGGCGGCCATGGACGACCTGGCCGACGCGGCGGACGCGGCCGAGGCCCGGTGCGCCGAGTTCGCCGGTGAGGCATCGGCGCTGGCCGAGCTGACCAGCGCGATCGGCGGCGAGGCCGAACAGGTCGCCAATCAACTGTCCACTTTGGAGGCTGAGCGCCGGGAACTGCGGGCCGGCCTGCCCACCGCGCGCACCCGGGCCACCGAGTTGTCCAACCAGGTGGTGAAAACCGAGACCGTGCTGGAAAGCAAGACCGGCGCCATCGATACCCGCGCGGAAACGGCCCGGGCCGCCGAGTCCGCCTTCCGCGCCGCCCTGGCCGCGCCCGGCGTGCTGTCCGCCGCCCTCGACGAACCGGTCGACGTGCCCGACGACGTCGACCAGGCATTGGCGGTACTGACCGCCCAGGACCGCAAGGCGGCCAGCGAGGAATCGGTGATCACCCGGCTGCAGGCGTTGCAGACCGCGCTGGCCGGCAGCCACGAGATCACCCCGGAGCGGCACGCGGGCATCCTGACCATCGTGGTGGTCGGCGAGCAGGGGCCACGCCCGGTGGCCGAGGCGGCCCGCGCGGTGAGCGGGCAACTGGCCGAGCAGCGCGGTTATCTCGGCGAGCGCTACCAGGACATCTTCGCCACGTTCATGCTGCGCAACCTGGCCGAGAAGCTGCACGGCCAGATCTCGGTGGCCGAGGATCTGGCCAAGCGGATGAACGACATGCTGGACGTGGCCCGCTCCAGCCAGGGCGTGCACGTTCAGCTCGAGTGGCGGCCCTCGGCAGCGCTGGACGAGACCACGCTGGAGGCGCTGAAGCTGGTCCGCATGCCCTTCGCCGACCGCACCGAGGAGCAGGACGAGACGCTGCGCCGCGCCTTCACCGAACGCATCGACGCCCAGCGGGACACGCATTCCGGTGGCTACGCGGAAATCCTGACCCGGGCGCTGGACTACCGCACCTGGTACACGTTCACCGTGCGGGTCGGCGACCACGGCCCGGACGGCAAGCCCCGGACCCGGCGGATGCGCCAGCTGTCCTCCGGCGAGACCCGCCTGGTGTCCTACGTGACCCTGTTCGCCGCCGCGGCCGCGTTCTACGGCGCGGTCAGCGGATCGGGCGGCAGCGACGTCGACCCGTTGCGGCTGGTGCTGCTGGACGAGGCGTTCGAGCGGCTGGACGACCCGACCATCGCGCGCATGCTGGGCCTACTGGTCGATCTGGACATGGACTGGATCATCACCTGGCCCAGCGGCTGGGGCGTGTCGGACAGAATCCCGCGGATGCACATCTACGACGTGCTCCGCCCCAAGTCCGGCCGCGGCGTGGCCTGCACGCACACCACCTGGGACGGCTCGGCCCTGGCCCAGACCGACGACTGACCGAACGCGAACCCCGCCGTGCACAACGAAAAGCGCACGACGGAGTCGCTCGGCACGGCTAAGGCGGGCGCGCTGCCCGTGCCTGTACCCGCTCAGGAGTGCGTGAGGTCGAGCAGGAACTCCAGCTGTCCGCTCGGGTCGACCTTGACGAACGAGCCGAAGCTGGGCGAGCTGATGTTGTAGTCGGTGAAGGTGATCGGGATCGAGCCCTGCACCTTGACCGTGTTGCCGACCCGCTCCGCGTTGACCGGGAAGGTGATGGTCTTGGTGGTGCCGTGCAGGGTCAGCTTGCCGGTGGCGTTGGCGGTGTAGGTCTTGCCGGGCACCGGGTCGGCGCCGAGGCTGATCGGCGAGGTGAGGGTGAAGGTCGCCGTCGGGTAGGTCGCGGTCTGCATGATCCGGCCCTGGAACTGGCCGTCCCGCTGGCTCTTGTCGCTCTTGACCTTGGTCATATCGACGGTGAACGACGCGGCGGTGACGTCGCTGCCGTTGATGGCGAAGCTGCCGGTGACCGCGCTGGTCCGGCCGACCGCGGTGGTGCTCTGCCCGGCCAGGATCTCGTGCACCCGGTAGCCGGTCGTGGTGGTGCCGTCGTCGGCCACCTTCCAGGTTCCGTTGGTCGGCCCGGTGGCCGCGGTGTTGGTCCCGGTGCTCTCGCTGCCGCCGGCCAGGCTCAGCGCGGCGGGCTGGTCGCCGTTGAACACATGGATGTACACGAACGGCACGCCGACCACCAGCACGACGATGGCGACCACCGCGCCGACGGTCCATGCCTTCCAGTGCGTGCGGAGGCCCAACTTGCTGACAACACCCACGATCCGGTTCCCCGTTCAGTCCATGAAAGCTCAACTTTTGAGCTCTGGTGTCGGATCGTGACAGGAAGATCTCAGAAGGTCATCAGAACGCGTCCCAGCCCGGGTCGAGCGGCAAGTCCGGCCACACTCACCTGATCGGGCAAACCGGACATCTTCAGCCGATCGGATGGGCACAGCTCGGCTTCACCCAGTCGATCCCCGCGACCCGGCCCCAACCGGGCCGCGGGCGATCAATCAGGCCGCGGCAGTCACCATTTCGCCAGGTCAAGACTCAGCTCGATGACGCTCACCCGATCGTGGACTGCGGGCGTTCTCAGCCGATCGTGTAGTGGTACGGCAACGCGATCAGCTCGTCCCCGGCTCCGTTGGCCACGCTGGTGTCGTCCACGTACAACGTGCCGTCCACCACGGTGCCCGGCTGCCCCTGTGGGGTGATGGTCACCGTGATGGTGCCGTCGGCGCCCGGGTCCAGCCGCAGCGGCGTGAACTTGGGCGCCTGGGCCTGCACGCTGCCCAACCACTGGTCGCCGGTGGACGAGGTCACCGCGGTGTCGAACGGCTTGGTCACCGCGACCAGCGCCAGGTTGGCGGTGCCGGTCGAGGAGGTCTCGGCCGGCCCGATCTCGTCGGCCTCCAGCCCCCACCGGCCCGGGCCGACCTGCGGCGAACCGAGGAAGGCCACCGCGATGTTGCCCGGCCCGGGCGGCCCGAGCACCTCGGGTTCGCCGGTGTTGTCGTACATGTCGGCCGACACCGGCACCGAACCGGAGGTCACCCCGATCAGCCCGCCGGTCTCGGTGGGCACCACGTAACTGGTGGACGCCGAGGGACTCAGCTCGACGTTCGCCGCCGAGTCGGCCGGGATCAGCTGCTGGTTGCCGGTTCCCGGGTTGCGCGCGTCCACGAAGTAGCTTTCCGGCGCGGCCGCGGTGTTGTGCACCTTCACCGCGACCGTGGTCTTGCTGCCCGCGGGCAGCACGGTGTTGCCGGAGGGCAACGGGTCGGACGAGACCTGCACGGTGTTGTACTTGACCTGCCCGGTGAACTTCTCGCTGGTGGTCGAGCCGCTGACCGCGTTGGCCACCGCGACCACGAACGCCCACCGCCCCGGCCGCGGGTTGCGCGCGTAGGACTGCAGCGAAGCGGAGTACGCGGTCGGGAAACCGTTGGCGTCAACGGATTGCACGGTCGAGGACTGACTGAGGATCTGCCCATCCGGGCTGACCAGATAGCCCATCACGTACTGGTTGACATCCCCGTCCAGCGTGACGTGCACCCCGATGTCCTTCTGCCCGGCGGGAACGTCGAACTGATAGGTGTTCTGCTGCGCCGGACCACCCGAGCGACCGTTGCCGCCGGTCAGCGTGCCGGAGAAAGCACCGTCATCGCTGACCAGGCTGCGCAGCACCAACGGCACCGCGAACCGTTGCCCGCCATTGGTGTCCAGCTCCACGGCGGCCGCCTGGTCACCGGGCGTGGCGGGGGTGCTGGCCGCGACGTGCAGCAGCCCGGACTCGCCGGGCCGCAGCGTGAGCGGACCGCCGGTCACCGCGCCGAATCCGGCGTAACCGCTGGTCTTGAACTCGTAGCTGACCGGGCCCGCGAATCCGTTGTCCACCTTGGGGCTGTAGACCAGCGCGGTCCAGGTGCCCGGGTCCGGGGTGTGCACGTCCACGTGCCCGAAGTCCGGGCCGACCGGCGACTGCGGCATCGAGTAGCCGGCGAAGTCTCCCTTGGGGTCCAACAGGATCATGGTGATCGCGTTGCTGCCCGGCGAGGTCCAGGCGATGGACGCGTCGAGATGATCGGCCTTGGCCGGCACGGTGAAGGTGGTCTTCGCGTAGTTGTCGGTGGTCCCGCTGGGCCCGACGAAACTCGGCCCGGCGGCGGAGGTGTTGAGCACCACGCTGCCCCGCTGGTCGCCCAGTACGGTGGTCAGCGCCCGGCCGTGGGCGCTGACGGTCTGCGAGGCAGAGCCGACATTGGTCACCGGCAGGGTGAACGACTCCGGCGTGCCCGGCTTGTCCGTGGCCTGCAACTGATCCGAGCCGAACAGCAGCCCGTTCCCCTGCGCGGCGGGCTTTCCGGCACCGTCCTGAATGGACGTGGCGGCCTGCACGGCGGCCAGCGCGTTGAGCACCCCGGCGCCCTGCCGGTCGGAAGGGTCGTTCTGGTCGGTGGCGGTGCTGGTGAGGATCTGCTTGACCATCGCCGGAGTGGGCTTGGAGTTGCCGTGGGTCTGGCTGTAGGCCTGGATCACCAGGGCCGCGGCCCCGGCCACCAGCGGCGCGGCCTCACTGGTCCCGCCGAACACCTGGATGTTGGACGGCTGGCCGCGATAGTTCTTACAGCCGGTGTACTGTGCGGCGTTCGCGGTACAGAGTGCCCAGTTCTCGTCGCCCGGCGCGAGCAGATCATCGACATGGCCGTTCTCGGCGATACCGCTGGAGGACACGGCGGACACGTTGTCGTTGCTCCAGCCGCCGGAGAACCCGGGCAGGCTGTCCCGGGTCTGCGCCATCACCTGATAGGTGGTCGATGCGCCGACGCTGATCACGCTGGGGTCGCTGGCCGGACTGTCCACGGTGTTGCCGTAACCCGCGTCGCCCGCACTGGTCACCACCGTGACGCCCGCGGCGACCGCGGACCGGTTGGCCAGGGTGAACGGATCGGAATTGCTGTCCGGATAGGGATTCGCGCCGAGCGATTCGTTGATCACGTTGACGTGGTCGTGGTTGACGGCGTAGTCGATCGCCTGCACGACGGCCGAGGTCGAGCCGAACCCGTTGGAGGCAATGACTTTCAGCCCGACCAGCGCGGAATCCGGCGCCATGCCGCGGACCTGCGCGGAACAGTGCGCGGGCAGCGGGTTGGCCGGATTGACGAACTGCGACAGGTCGTAAGTCTGCTTCCCTTGCGCCGCAATGGAACTGGCGTCCCCGAAAGCTTCCTGACCGTCGGCCGGCTCGCTGGTGCCCTCACCGGTGAAGTCGCGGTAGTCGGAGAACACCTTGCTACCGTCCGGACGCACGAAGTCGGGATTCGCGGTGTCGATGCCGTCGGCCAGGAAGGCCACGGAGGTCCCCTTGCCAGTAGCCAGACTCTGGGCCTGCGGCGTGGTCCTGTCCGCGAAGGCGGCGTGCGTGGCCTGCAGCGCTTCGGGTTCGAGCAGCGGTTTGGCCGGATCGGCCGGGCACACGTTCGGGGCAAGCTTCGGCGTGCCCGGCTGTGCCTGGGTGTCCACCGCGGTGGGCTGCTTCGGAATCGGCGCCTCGCGGATGGGCAGATCCGGGACGACCGCCGAGACCGCGGTGTTTCCCGCGAGCTTGCTCCGCTCGGCCGCGGTGACCGTGGCCGAGAACCCGTTCACCACGCTGAACTGGGTGATGTGCGTGGCGCCGGTCTGCCGGACCTGGTCGACGAGTGGGGCCTGCTCGGCCTGCGGCGACTCGCCCCCGTGCTGTCCGGGTGAAGGCTGATCGCGCAGCAGCACGATGACCGGCTGGCGGGGCCCGGTGGAGAGTTGGTTCAGTGTCCCCGAATCGAGTGGTGGAGCTCCGCTGCCCGCGGCGGGCAGAACCGCCATGGTGATCACGGTCGCGGCCGCTGCCGCGGCTACCGCCAGGGTGCGAATCCGAACAGTCCCCACGCTCACATCCCTGCCTTCGGCACGCCGGACGCACCCCTCGCAGGGCGCATGGCCACCATCAGTCACAGAAGCATCACGAGCAACCGGTACGCACCCAACGGGGGACCCGGAACCACCAGATCAGGTGGTGGGTCGGGTGCGGTAGTTGACGCCCAGCTCAGTGGCGTGCGAGGGCGCGCCGGGATGACTGGAAGGCCGCTTCGACGCGAGCAGATTCACCATTTCGCAAACGCTTGCGGAGAAGTTGACGCACCTGCGCGACAGCTAATTGAACTAATCAACTTCAAGCGCGGTGTGGACCTCCGCGCGCAAGTCGCAGGCACATGAGAGCCAGTGGCGGTCATGCGCGGTCGCCGTGACGAGCGCCTGAGATCCGTCTGACGATCTTCAAGGCACCACCCCACCGAACAGCCCCACCCTCGCGACTAGATTTGTCCGGCCAGAAGAGTTCTCGATGCGAGAGGCAGTCCTGCTAACCGTCGCGGGACGGCGCACCAGCCGGGCTGGGCTTGCGCCGCCGTGCCGGTGGCGCAGACCGGCGGGCCAGCCGCCACGACTTTCGGGCCAGGGCTTGCACCTTCCCGAGCCACTGATGTCGTGACCTCCGACATGCGCTTGTTGGCTCAGTGGGTTCAGCGCGCCGTATCCTCGAACTTGACCTCGATCGCCGACGCGCCGCGCAGATCGGCTATGGCTTCGGCCTCCTCGCGGAGCTGGTTCCGGAGCTCGGTACTCAACGCGTAGAACTCCGCAACCGTGAGTGTCAGTTTGCGACCGCTCTTACGTGGACGCCAGATTCCAGCGATCTCGCCGTCGGCTAGCACCGTGCCCGGCTCGCCGACCGACTTCCAGACCTCGCGGTGGTGTTTCTTGTCGACGATGGTGTCTCGGTCGTGAACTTGCGTGTAGGGGTCCCGCGGCGGCAGCAACCGCAACCCACGCAGTTTGGGCGACGACCGCAGGGCGTCCAGATCATCGGCAAGGATCCACGTCCGGCTGGTATTGAATTCGACGGGGGCAAGCTCACCCTCGATCGCGGCCCACCACGGATCGACGTCACCGGCGTAAATACCGATCCAGGAAGCGAAATCTCTCCGAGTGGACGGGCCGTAGCAGTGCAGGTAGCGACGAAGCAGGGCGGCGCGTGCGCTGCCAGCGTCGACCTGCGGCAGAGGGCGGCCCAGCCATTCCTCAAGTAGGACGAACGGAGCCTTGTTCTCGCTGCGCGGTGCGAGGCAGACGATGCCGCGCAGCGTCAGCATCCGGATGCAGAAGTGTACGACTGCCTCACCCAGCGGCTGGTTCGCGCTGTAGGGGCCTTTCGCCTGCCAGACCTTGCGTTGGCCGGGCGGCAGCTTACCCACGATGCGTTCAGCGAGTTCTTCGCCAAGTTCATTGATCGCCAGTTGTTGCCACTGATCACCTCCCGTCAAACTGATCCAAGTGTGCCGGAAGCATCACAATCAGGACAACGAGGGCGGACGGCCCACTAATTGACCGAACGATTCGTATTGGCGAGCGCGGATGGGTTGGGCGCACCTTCTGGAACGAGGTACTACGCGTTGCGCTCGGCGGCGCTTCATTCGGTGGGGTCTCGCTTACCTGGTAGTGGGTGCGGCAATACGAAGGCGCGCCCGGTCACTCGGCGGCGCCGCCAGCTGCGGCCGCGTGAGCGGCCGCAGCTTGGGTCAGTTGGTTGTGTTGGCCCAGGCGGTGAGCATCTGACCCGCGATGGAGACTTCGCCGGGCAGGGCCAGGCCGTCTCGTTGGCCGCCTGCCTCGAACGTTTCGCGGACGACCGCCCTGGGGACCCACCTGGCCTCGGCGATTTCGCCGTCGGCCGGGTACACGGGGGCGGCCGGGTCACCCACTGCGGTGAAGCCGATCATCAGGGACCGGGGGAAGGGCCACGGCTGGTTGCCGAGATACCGCACATCCCGCACCGGGACGCCCGTCTCCTCGGAGATCTCTCGGACTACGCAGTCCTCCAACGACTCCCCGGCTTCGACGAAGCCAGCCAGAACGGAGTACCGGCCTTCGGGCCACGAGACACCACGGGCCAGCAACACGTTCTCGCCGTTGACGCCGACGCCGTCATGCACCAGGCAGATCACGGCCGGGTCGGTCCGGGGGTATTCCTCTCGGCCGCAACCGGTGCACCGCGACGCCCATCCGGCCTTCGCCCACTCCACCGGCGAGCCGCACTTGGCGCAAAACCCTGCGTTGCGTTGCCAGTTGAGCACGGCCGCGGCCGTCGTGAAGGCGCCCGCGTCGGTTGCGCCCAGCAACGCGCCGACCATGCGCAGGTCCAGCCAGCGCTCCGAAGCGCCGTCGCCGTCGTCGGGCAACGGGCGCCAGCCGCGCCATTCCGGGACCGACGCGTCCGGACGCGAGATGCGGACGGCCCAGTAGCCGACGCCGTCTCGTTCGCCCAGCAGCACGGCATTCCCGGGCGGCTCGACGCCGAACTCCGCTGCCGGGCGGTACACCAGCTCGGTACCGCCGGCAACGGTGGGCACGCAACCGTACTGATCGACCGTCAGCACCCGCGCCTTGGACCACAGCTCGGCCTGCGCCGACTCGTCCGCCAGCAACGGCTCCTGGCGGTTGAGCCTTCCCCGCGACAGCACCGGGCGGCCGGTCAGGGTGAAGGGCACCGCATTCACGGGAACTCCACACCGCCGAGTGCGGCCAGTTTGTCCGCCAGCGCTTCGGCTCCGCCGACCACCACACCGGTGAAGGCCGTGGGGGCGAAGAATTCCAGCGCCGCCTCGGCCACCTGGTCGCCGGTTACTTCGGCCAGCCTTGCCGGGTGGCCGCGGAGCCAGTCCAGACCCAAGCCCAGGCCCGCTACCGCGGCCAGTTGGCTGGCGAAGCCGCTCTGGGCGGAAATCGACGTCAGCAGCGAGCCGATGGCGTACTGACGGACGTTGTCCACTTCGGACTGGGTGGGTGGGGTCAGGCCCAGTCGGCCCAGTTCGTAGCGGACCTCAAGCAGCGCGGCGGCGGTTGCTTCGCTGGCGGTGTCGGTGCTCACGATCACCGTGCCACCGCTGCCGGTGAACTCGAAGTACGACCGCGCGTCGTAGGTGTAGCCCTTGTCCTCGCGGATGTTTTCCACCAGCCGCGACGAGAAGTAGCCGCCGAACGCGAGGTTTGCCATTTGCAGCGCGGGATAGCGCGCGTCCGTGCGGCCCAATGCCTTGGCGGACAAGCGGATCTGCGACTGCACCGCACCGGGTCGGTTGACCAGCAACAGGTTTCCGGGGGTCAGCTCGGGCAGCGGGGCCAGTTCGGTCGCGGTGTTCGCCGACGTCCACGGCGAGGTCGCGGCGGTTACCGCCGACACCGCTGCTTCCGGGTCGAGATCGCCGACCAGGACGAGGACCGCGCCGCGCGGGACGACGGCCGTCTCGTGCAGGGCGCGGACCTGTTCGGGGGTCACGGCCGCCACGTCGTCCGGCTCGGGCATTTCGTGGGCGAAGGGGTGGTCGCCGTATCGCCTGCGCTGCAAGGCTTTGCGGGCGATAACGCCGGGCTGGGCCAGGGCAACCGAGATGCGCTCGACGAGGAGTTCGCGTTCGCGGGCCACCTCTTCCGGGGCGTACGCGGGCTGGGTGAGGGCGTCGACCAGGACATCCAGCAGGGTGTCGAGTTTGTCGGACAGGGCGCTGCCGGAGATGGCCAGGCGCTCCGGGTCGACGCCCGCGTCCAGTTCGCCGCCGACCAACGCCAGGTCGGTGTCCATGCGGATGCGGTCGCGTTTGGCGGTGCCGGTCAACAGGGAGCTGGCCAGGACCTCGGCTACCGCGGGGCGGGTGGGTTCGGTGCCACCGAAGGGAATGCGCAGCCGCAGCTCCACCATCGGCACCGTGGCCTGGCGGACCGCGATCACCCGCAAACCGTTGTCCAGCACGGTGTCCACGGCGGCCGGCTCGGCGGCGGTGCGCTGATCGCCCAGGGGCGGCAGCGGGCGCGGGCCGAGTTCGGTGCGGCCGATCTGCTCGGCGGTGCGGTACGCGCGGGCGGTTGTCACTCCGAGTCTCCATTCGCGGGTTCGAGCACCAGCACGGCGCGGCTGTCCGGGCGCAACGCCTTCGCGGCGGCGGCCACGTCCTCGCTGGTCACCCGGCCGATCAGGTCCGGCAGCTGCGACCCCAGTTCGGGCTTGCCGAACAACAACTCGAACGTGCCGTAGGACAGCGTGCGGGACACCAGGCGGTCGTGCTCGCGGTGCAGCGCGGCCTTCCAGCGGGCAGTCACCCGGGCCAGTTCCTCCGGGTCCGGACCACCGTCGGCGAGCTTGGTCAGTTCCTCGTCGAAGACCGAAAGCAGGCGGTCGACGCCCAGCTCACCGGGGTGGATCACGGTGGCGGTGAAGGTGTCCGGGTCCCGCGCGTCCAGCGGGGCGCCGAACAGGCCGCAGCCGGTGGACACGTCGGTGACCAGGGCTTCCTTGTGCACCATGCGCTGTTGCAGGCGGGAGGCGTCGCCATCGGTGAGCACCTCGGCCAGCACCGCGTAGGCGAGGTAGTTGTCGGTCTCGGTGATCGGGTCGGGCAGCCGGTAACCCAGCGCCAGCGCGGGCATCGGGGCGTGCGGGTCCCGGTGCGTGGCGCGCAGTTCGGTGGACGGCGAGGGCTCGGTGAACGAGGGCCGCGCCGCGGTCTCCCGGGCGGGCACATCGCCGAAGTGCTTGTCCACCAACTCGCGCGCCCGCTCGACGGTGAAGTCACCGGCGACGGTCAGCACGGCGTTGCCGGGCGCGTAGTAGGTGTCGAAGAAGGCCGCGCAGTCGTCGAGGGTGGCCTGCTCCAGGTCGGTGAAGTCGCCGTAACCGTTGTGCGCGTTGGGAAAGGTCTGGTAGAGCACAGCGGGAAGGTAGATCCACGGGAAACCGCCGTAGGGGCGGTTGAGCACGTTGAGCCGGATCTCTTCCTTGACCACGTCGATCTGGTTGTGCAGGTTCTCCTGCGTGATCTTCGGCGCGCGCATGCGGTCGGCTTCGAGGAACAGCGCCCGTTCCAGACCGGCCGAGGGCAGGATCTCGAAGTAGTCGGTGTAGTCGGGGTGCGTGGACCCGTTGAACACACCGCCGGAGGACTGCACGTGCCGGAAGTGGGCGAGTTTCTCCAGGCTCTCGCTGCCCTGGAACATGAGGTGCTCGAACAGGTGCGCGAACCCGGTGCGACCTTCCGGCTCGGACCGGAACCCCACGTCGTAGTGCACGCTCACCGCCACGACCGGCGTGGTCGGATCGGGAGCGAGAACCACGCGCAGGCCGTTGGCAAGGGTGAACCTGTGCAGTTCGGGTGGCATGCCTACGACCATATCTCG
>DASZNF010000062.1:0-10757 GCA_035551355.1 Pseudonocardiaceae bacterium
CGTGGCCAAGAAGGAAGCGCTGGTCCAGGCTCGGGACTGGCTGCGCCGGGTGGGTCTGGCCGGGTTCGAGGACCGCTACCCGCACCAGCTCTCCGGCGGGATGCGCAAGCGCGTGGCCATGGCCGCGGCGCTGATCAACGAACCGAAGATCCTGCTGATGGACGAGCCGTTCGGTGCGCTGGACGTGCAGACCAAGGCGATCATGTCCACCGAGCTGCTCGGCCTGTGGGAGCAGATCCGCCCGTCCGTGGTGTTCATCACGCACGACCTGGACGAGGCCGTGGCCCTGGCCGACCGGGTGGTGGTGATGACCTCCAGCCCCGGCTCGATCAAGGCCGTCTACGACGTCGACCTGCCGCGCCCACGCGGCTCGGTGCAGGAGATCCGCTACGACCCGCACTTCGTCGAGTTGCAGCACCAGATCTGGGAGACGCTGCGCGAAGAGGTGGAGCGCGCCTACGCGCGGACCGCAGGAGGGAAAGCATGACCGCGTCCACCACATCCGCCCCGCGCGTCCTGGAGACCGAGCAGGACGTCGCCCGCTCGGCGAAGCGGGCCGCCCGGCGCAGCGCGCTGTCCATCTGGCTGGGCCGGCTGGGCCTGGCCGTCATCATCCTGGGCGGCTGGCAGCTGTTCACCCAGCTCAAGATCGTGGACCCGTTCTTCTTCGGGCAGCCGACCGGCATCGCCACCAGCCTGGTCGACTACTTCCGCAACGGCACCGAATTCGGCACCTACTACGACCAGATCTGGGTCACCATGGAGGAAGCCCTGCTCGGCTTCGTGATCGGCACGCTGGCCGGCATCATCCTGGGTGTCCTGTTGGGACAGAGCAAGTTCCTGGCCGAGGTGCTCGGGCCGTACATCAAGATCGTGAACGCTATCCCGCGAATCGTGCTCGGCGCGATCTTCATCGTGGCGTTCGGCATCGGCACCACGCCGAAGATCCTGCTGGCCGCGGTGCTGGTGTTCTTCGTGGTGTTCTTCAACGCCTTCCAGGGCGCCCGGGAGGTGGACCGCAACATCCTGGCCAACGCGCGGGTCCTGGGCGCCTCCCGGATGCAGGTCATCCGGCACGTGATCGTGCCCTCGGCGCTGACCTGGATCATCGCCAGCCTGCACACCGCCCTGGGCTTCGCCATCGTCGGCGCGCTGGTCGGCGAGGTGCTGGGCGCCCGGTCCGGCCTTGGCCTTGTGATCACCACCGCGCAGAACAACTTCGACCCCGACGGCGTGTTCGCCACGATGTTCGTGGTGGCCGTGCTCGTGCTGCTGGCCGAATGGCTGATGTCCGCACTGGAGCGCCGGGTGCTGTCCTGGCGCCCGCCATCGCCCTCCGAGGCGCAGAGCGCCGTCTGACGGAACTCCCCGCCCCCTCGCTGTACCACCCTGCACCATCTCGAAAGGAAAGTCGGCCATGTACAAAGCCGTACTCAAACGGGCCATCGTCACCGCGGTCGCCGCGTCCGCCGTCCTCGGCGTCGCTGCCGGCTGCTCCAGCAGCGGCTCGTCCAACGGCCTGCCCACCGTGTCTCTCATGGTCGGCGGAATCGACAAGCAGATCTACCTGCCCTACGAACTGGCCCAGAACCTCGGCTTCTACCAGAAGTACGGGGTGAACGTGGAGCTGTCCACCGAGTCCGCGGGCGGGGTCGGCGCCGAGGACGCGATGGTGTCCGGGCAGGTCGACATGGCCGGCGCCTGGTACAACCACGCCATCGACTACCAGGTCAAGGGCAAGGACGTCGAGGACATCGTGCAGCTGTCCGGCGCGCCCGGCGAGCGGGTGATGTGCGCGACGGGGGAGAACATCCACTCCCCGGCCGGTTTCCGGGGCAAGACGATCGGCGTCACCGACCTCGGCTCCGGCACCGACACGCTCACCCAGTACCTGGGCGCCAAGGCCGGACTGTCCACGAAGGACTTCAACCGGATCGCCGTCGGTGACGGCTCGACCGCGGTTTCCGCGCTGCAGAACCACAAGGCGGACTGCGTGATGACTACGCAGCCGACGGTGAACGCGATCGAGAAGAAGGGTGTCGGCTACGCCGCCGTCGACGTGGCAACGACTTCGGGCACCAAGCAGGTGCTGGACGGCCTGTGGCCGGCGGCCGGGGTGCTGGCCCGCACCGACTGGGTCAACTCGAACAAGGACACCGCGCAGAAGGTGGTGGACGCGCTGGTGGCCACCATGCACTGGATCAGCACGCACACCGCGACCGACATCGCCAACGCGCTGCCCGCGTCGTACTCGTCCAACAAACTGGTCACCAAGGCCGACTACATCGCAGGCCTGACCCAGGACAAGACGCAGTTCCTGCCTGATGGCATCATGCCGGCCGGTGGCCCGAAGACCGTGCTGGCCATGGAGGAGTTCCTCGGCCACGCCACCTCCTCGGTCAATCTCGGCGCGACGTTCACCAACGACTTCGCGGCCGCGGCCAACAAGCAGGAGGGGTTCACCACCACGACGAGTCCGGCCGGCGCCAACGGCTAGTTCCCTGACGCCCGCTCCGTCCGGAGTCGGTGGAGACGGCGTGATCGTGGTGGCCCCCGACGCCACGATCACGCCGTCGCCGTCCGCGCCGGGCCTGCTCAGGGCTGGAGCGCGGCGGCGAAGGCGGAGTGGTCGTGGTAGTCCCTCGACTCCACGATCCGACCGTCGCGCACCCGCATGATCTGCACATTGGCCGTGCTGAAGGTTTTCCGCGTCGCGGTCACCGTGACGTCGTAGACCCATTCGGCCACGATCACCTCCGGATCGGACGTCTGGTGCACCACCACGTCGCGGGCGGTCATGGTCAGCGGCAGGTTCGCCGTCAACCCGGAAAAGTGCTCGGTCAGCCGGTCCCGGCCGGCCATGCGCAACGGTGGCTGCGCCATCGGTTGCGTCACCTCGACGTCGTCCGCGTACAGCGCGGGGATCGCCGCGTGGTCCTGCTTGACGATGCTGGTCAGCAACTTCTCGAACACGTCCTGCGGGCTGGCCGACATGACCCCTCCTCCAATCGGAACTGGTACTCCGGTTAGATTAGGAACGATGGTTCCGGTTGTCAACGGGCGGCCACGAGGACTCCGCTCCGCCGGTCCAGCACCAGGTCAAGTGCTTTGACCAGTGCCTCCCGGGCAGCCGCTTCAGTGCTCGGCGCGGTGTCGGCCCGCCAGGCGATGTAGCCGTCCGGCCGGACCAGCAGGCAGCCGTCCTCGGCCATCCCGGCCAGCCGGTCCCAGGTTCCGTAGGCGTCCCGTGCGCCCGCCGCGCCGATCCGCACCACCCGCACCGGCACTCCGGTCTTCGCGCTCGCCTGGGCCGCGGCCTGCTCCCACACCGCCCCGGACAAACCCGTGACCACACTGAACCTTCCCCGGCCGACCAGATCCAAAGTGGACACCCGGTGGCCGGAATCGCCGACCAGCCAGGCATGCGGCAGCCGCGCGCCGGGCCGGGTGCTGGGCTGGGTGAACAGCTCCGCGTCCCGGGCGAACACCTCGGCCGGTCCGTCGGCCGGGCACACCGCGGCGGATGTGTAGCGCAGGTTGGTCTCCACGCCGTGCGCGTTGAACTCGTAGTTCTTCAACTCGATCGCCTCGTCCAGCGCCCGCCTGCGCCGCGCGCCCGCCGGGCTCGGCTCCCGGCAGGCCGCCAGTCCGGCCTCGATGCCGGTTTCGTCGACACCGCCTTCCACCCCCAGCGCCTGGAAGATGGGCAGGAACTGGTCCCGGCTCAGGTTCGCCCGGTCCACCACCTGCCGCCCCACCGGCGCCCGCTCGGCGGTGTAGCTGTCCAGCAGTCCCGGCCCGGCCTCGCCGCGGATCACCATGGCCAGCTTCCAGGCCAGGTTGTGCGCGTCCTGCACCGAGGTGTTCGAACCCAGTCCGTTCGACGGCGGATGCCGGTGCACCGCGTCGCCCGCGCAGAACACCCGGCCGGCCGAGTATTCGGTGGCATAGCTGTGGTTCACCGTCCACAGCGAGGTCGAGGTGACCTGCACCGGCACGTCCGGATCGCCGATCAGATCGTGCACGATCCGCCGGGCCTGCACCTCGTCGACCTCCGGCGGCGGCGCGTCGATGTCGTAGCCCCAGGTGAGCAGCCACTCGTGCCAGGGCCGGATCATCCGCACCAGCCCCATGCCGATGCCGCCCAGCTCCGCGCCCGGCCGCAGCACCCAGTACAGAACGCTGGGCCGGTGCGCCACGAACCGGCTCAGATCGGCGTTGAAGACGATGTTCATGCTGCCCGCCTTGCCGGTCTGCCCGGCGATGGGCAACCCGATCTGCTCGGCGACGATGCTGCGCGCCCCGTCCGCGCCGATCAGATACTTCGCCCGCACGGTGAATTCGTCCCCGCGCACCCGGTCGCGCAGCCGCGCGGTCACCCCGTCGGCGTCCTGGGTCAGGGACAGGAACTCGGTGTCGAACCGCACCTTCGCGCCGCGCGCGGCCGCGTTGGTGATCAGGATCGGCTCCAGGTAGGTCTGCGGCAGGTCGATCATCCCGCACGGGCTGGCCGCCGCGTACTCGCTGGCCGACTCCGGCGCCGTGCCCCAGCTGCGGATCCGGCCGATCTCCTCGCCGGCCAGCGCGGTGCACAGCACGGTGTCGCCCATCATCGGCTGTGGTGTGCCCTTCTCCAGCGCCGCATCCTCGATTCCGAGGTCCCGCAACACTTCCATGGTGCGCTGGTTGGTGATGTGCGCCCGCGGCGTGTTGGCCAGCCAGCCGTACTTGGTCACCAGCAGGGTGCGGATTCCCTGACTGGCCAAGGACAACGCGGCCGCGCCGCCGGCCGGGCCGCTGCCCACCACCAGCACGTCGGTGTCGTGGTTCATGACTGCCCGCCCGCGATGCGGAAGGTGAACTCCAGCAGCCGCCACTCGCCGTCGATCGTCCGGCCGTCCGGCGTGGGGCCGTGCTGCGGCCGGTACTCCACGATCAGTCCCTCCTTGACGCCGAACACGGTGTCCGAGTCCAGATACGCGCCCCCGGCCACGAACAGCTGGGTGACCAGGGTGTGATGGCCGGGCGCGGCGATCAGGAAATGCAGGTGCGGCGCGCGGTACTGGTGCCGCCCCACCGCGGCCAGCAACCGGCCCACCGGTCCGTCGTCCGGAATCGGGTACTCCGAGGGCAGGATCGACCAGAACGTGAGCCGCCCGTCGGCGTCGGTGCGGAACCGGGCGCGCAGCACCGGCCCGTCCAGATCGGGCAGCTGCACATCGTAGAAACCATCCTCATTGGACTGCCACACGTCCACGATCGCGTCCGGCACCGGCTTTCCGTCCGTGCCGGTGACCCGCACATCGGTCCACAGCGGGGTGCCGGGCAGGCCGCCGGAAATGTCCGCGCCCTGCTCGGTTTCCGGTGGCCCCTCAACATAGAACGGGCCGAGCACGGCCGAGGGCGTGGTGTCCGGGGTGCGCGAGTTGGTCAGCAGATCCACCATGCTGGACACGCCGAGCACGTCGGAGAGCAACACGAACTCCTGCCGGGTGTCGCTGCAGATCTGCCCGGTCCGGGTGAGCACGTCGATGGCGTAGCGCCACTCGGTTTCGGTGACATCGTTGCGGGTGGCGTACTCGTGCAGGGTGCGCACCAGATCGGTGACCAGCGCCTTGGCCCGCGGATCGGGTGTGCGCGCGAAACTGGCCACCACCTGCTCGGTCAGCCAGCCGAAGTCCGGCACCCCCCTCGGCCCGGCCGGCCGGGCGCCCGCGTGCGCGGCGCGCAGCACACCGGCGATCCCGTCCCGGGTGAGCGGGGCCGGATTCGGATACGGTTTCGCCACCGCCGCCTCGGCCATCGAGTCCACATCGGACTCTTTGAAACCCAGTTGGGCCAACGAAGTCGGTCCGTTCAGTCGCGCGATCAGATCGAACACGCCGCTCGGCGCGTCCGGCGCCCGCAGCGCGTGCGCGATCCGCGTCATCACCTCCGGCGCCGCGGCCGCCTGGTAGGCCATCACCTGCGGCAACAGCACGGTGTGGGTTTCCGCGTGCGGCAGGTCGAACGCACCGCCGAGCAGGTGGCACAGCTTGTGGTGCAGGCCCATGCTCACCGCGCCAAGGCACATCCCGGCCAGCCACGCGCCGCGCAGCAACTCGGCCCGGGCGCCGGCGTCCTCCGGGGCGGCGGCCACCGCGGGCAGGCCCGCGCCGATCGCCTCGATGGCCTGGATCGCCATGCCGTCGGTCACCGGGTTGGCCTGCTGCGAGTACAGCGCCTCCACCGCGTGGGCCAGCGCGTTGATCCCGCTGGTCACCGAGAACGGCACCGGCAGGCCGAGGGTGAGGTCCACGTCGTAGACCACGGTCCTGGGCAGCACCACCGGATCGCGGGTGTTGGTCTTCACGCCATTCTCGGTCTGCCCGACCGACGGGGTGACCTCCGAGCCCGCGTAGGTGGTCGGCACCACCAGTTGCGGCAGGTTCGTGCGCAGCGCCAGCGCCTTGCCCAGCCCGGTGGTCGACCCGCCGCCGACCGACACGATCAGATCGATCTCGTTGGCGCGCGCGATCTCCAGCGCGCGTTCGGTGACCGGAACCGGGGTGTGCGGCACGGCCCCGTCGAACTCGGCGGCCACCCTCGACCCGAGCAGTTCCCGCACGGTGTCGGCGGCGGCACGCACCCGCGGCCCGGCCAGCAACAACACCCGGCGGCCACCCAGCCGCGCCACCTCGTCGGCGACCCGGGGCAGGGTGCCCGCGCCGAAGATCACCCGGTACGGATGCGCGGAGTACTCGAACGGCATCATGCCTGGAGTATGGCCGCGCCGAGTTCGGCCGTCCTGCACGATCCACGCGCGTTCCGGCACGAACCGGCTATCCGGCCCGCCGTACCTGGGCCGGGGTCGCGCCGAGCCGGGCCCGCAGCACCCGGCTGAGGTGTTCCTGGTGGGAGAACCCGCAGGCGGCGGCGATCTGCGCGATCGGAAGGCGGCCGGCTCGCAGCAACCGGCAGGCCTGTTCTACCCGCAGCGCGATCAGATACTGGTGCGGCGCCACCCCGGTGCCGGCCCGGAACCGGCGGGCGAACTGGCTCACGCTCAGCCCGGTCGCGGCGGCCAGTTCGGTCAGCGGCAGCGGCTCGGCCAGCCGGTCGGTCATCAGCTCCCGCACCTCGGCCAGCTGGCGCGCCGAAAGGGCGGCCGCTGGCCCCGCGCGCCGCTCGGCCCCACGGGCCACGCTGTGCCTGCGGGCCAGATGCGCGGCCAGCAACCCGCCCAGGTGGTCGACATAGGTACGCCCGGCCGGTTCCCAGCGCCGCACCACCCCGTCCAGGGTCAGCAGCAGCTGCTCCAGCAGGGGATCGGCGGTGCCCAGTTCCTCGGCCAGTTCCACCGGCCGGTCAGTCTCGGTGGCCTCCTGCACGATCGCGTCCGGCAGGTAGGCGTGCACCGTGTCCAGCTCGCCGCCCAGCTCAACCGCCAGGTCCCGGCCCGCCGGGTGCAGGAACAACCCGCCCGCGGGAATCCGCCCGGCCGCGGTCAGCCGTCGCCGCCCCCGGCGCACGGTCACCGGCCCGGACAGGTGCAGGATCAGCACGTGCGTGCCTGCCGCGGCGAAGTTGGCCTGGTAGGGCAGTTCGTGCTGGGTGGACAGGTAGAGCCGGTCCCAGCCCAGCCCGCGGCTGGTGCGCTCCGGCCGGATCCACGGCTGGCGCAGGATGCCGTTGGTATCGCGCAGCCCCAGCTCGACCGGCACGGCGATCACCCTCCCTCGGCGGTGAGGTCAGGTCGCCAGTGTAGATCCGCGCCGGTGGGGCTGGGCGTCAGCGTGGATCCGCGCCAGTGGGGCTGGGCGTCAGCGTGGATCGGCTGCTCAGACCGGCTCGGGGCGCTTGCGCCGGGTCGCGTACACCGCGGCCTCGGTGCGCCGCTCGAAGCCCAGCTTGTGCAGCAGCGAGGACACGTAGTTCTTCACGGTCTTCTCGGCCAGGAACAGCTTGGCCGCGATCTGCCGGTTGGTCAGCCCGTCGGCGATCAGGTCCAGCACCCGGCGCTCCTGCGGGGACAACTGCTGGTAACGCGGGTCCGGCCGGCCCCAGTCGCCGCGCAGCCGGCCCATCACGGTCGCGGTGAGCTGGGCGTCCAGCAGTGAGCCGCCGTCGGCCACGGTGCGCACCGCGGACACCAGGTCGGTGCCGGTGACCTGCTTGAGCATGTACCCGGCCGCACCCGCCATGATCGCGCCGAACAGCGCCTCGTCGTCGGAGTAGGAGGTGAGCATCAGGCAGGCGGGTGGCCGGTCCAGCATGGAGCGGATCTCGCGGCACACCGACACGCCCTCGCCGTCGGGCAGCCGCACGTCCAGGATCGCCACGTCCGGGCGGGCCATGGGGATGCGCACCATCGCCTCGGCCACCGTGCCCGCCTCGTCGACCACCCGGATGCCGGGGTCCGCGGTGAGCACCGCGCGCAGGCCCTTGCGCACCACTTCGTGGTCGTCGAGCAGGAAAACCGAAATCGTCATCGAGGTACTCCCCAGACAGGTTCGGTCGGCGCCACCCGCAGGGGCACCGTCCAGCACAAACTCGTTCCGCCGTTCGGCATATCGCTGATGACCAAGGTTCCGTTCCACCGCGTCGCCCGATCGGTCATATTGGCCAGGCCGCTGCGCCGATCCTGTTCCGGCGGAATGCCGACGCCGTTGTCGGTGATCAGCAGAACCAGTTCGCTGCCCCGGGAATCCGCGCTCACCTCCACCGCGACCGCGCTGGCCCTGGCGTGTCTGGCCACATTGGACAGTGCCTCGCGCAGCGTGGCCAGCAGGTCGGCCCGGATCGGCTCGGGCACCGCGGCCTCCAGCGGCCCGTCGAAGCCGATGCGCGGTTCCACGCCCAGCGCGGGCGCGGCCTCGTGCGCCACCCCCAGCAGTTCGGTGCGCAACCCGACCGGGCCGGGACTGGTGGCCTGCAAGGAGAAGATCGTGTTGCGCATGTCCTTGATGGTGCGGTCGATGTCGGCCACCAGCCCGGCCACCCGGTCGGCCTTTGCCTTGGTGGCCACCAGCCGGCCCAGCCCCTGCAGGCCCAGCCCGACCGAGAACAGCCGCTGCACCACCAGATCGTGCAGGTCGCGGGCGATCCGGTCGCGGTCGGAGAGCACGGCCAGCCGTTCCCGGTCGTGCTCGGCGGCGGCGAAGGCCAGCACCAGCGCGGCCTGCCCGGCGAAATTCCGCACCAGGTCGATCTCGGTGCGGTCGAACGGCGGCTCCCCGGCAAACCGGGACACCACCAGAACCCCGAGGGACTCGTCCCGGTTCATCAACGGCGCGAACACCGTGGAGTCCAGGTCCCGCACCCGGGGCGAGACGTCCAGCCCGGTGCGGTCGGCCCAGGACTGGATGCCCGGCCCGATCCGCCTGCGCACCACCGTCCGCCCGGTGCGGTAGGCGGTGCCGGTGGCCGTGCCCTGCAGGCCGACCACCCGGCCGGTGAACGGATCGGGGTGCAGGTTGAGCCCGTCCACCACCTCGTAGGCCAGCCGGTCCAGGTCGGCCGGGCCGGGCAGCGCGATCGCGGTGACCGCGGCCGAGGAGACCGCGCGGGCCCGCTCGGCCACCAGCCGCAGGGTCTCGGCCGGTGCGGTGCCGGACAGCAGCGCGCTGGTCACGTCCTGCGAGGCCTGCAGCCACTGCTCCCGCTGGCGGGTCCGTTCGAACCGGGTGGCGTTGTCCACGGCGACGCCGGCCCCCTCGGCCAGCGCGCCGATCAACCGCTCCGCGTCCGGTCCGAACGCCGAACCGCCGGCCAGGTAGAGGTGCGCGAACCGGGTGTCCCGCACCAGGATCGGCGTGCCCAGATACCCGCGGCCGCCGATGACGCCCCGCCCGGTGGGCAGCGCGCCGGCCCGTTCGTGGGCGGCGACCGGCTCGCCCAGCTGGATCAGCTCGGCCTGGGCGGCGTCCGGACCGAGCATGCGCAGCGCGGCGTAGTCCGCGTCGAGCAGATCCCGGCCGACCCGCACGATGCGCCGCAGCAGCTCGGGCAGGCAGCCCTCGGCCGCCACCCCGAGCAGCCCGTCCACCAGTCCGGGGGTTTTCGACACATCCGTGTCGTCCATCAATCAGTCACCGTCCAGCCCCGTTGAGGTGTTCGGTGAACTGACCGTTTTCGTTACTCCGGATGGTCCATTCCGGATTTTTCCCGCAACCGCCAGCCCTGGACCAGCTCGATCCGAATCGCCAGCCCGGCGGCCCGGCCGAGCACCACGACGAACCAGCCGTCGACGGCGTCCGGGGTGAACGAGTCGACCTCGAGCGCGAGCACCGCGTCGGGCGTGTCGGTGATCGGGCCGACGCCGGAGACCGGTTGCAGCATCAGCAGATCGTCCCGCAGCGTGAAGCGCACGGGCCGGACCGCGGGCAGCGCCCGATCCGTGAACACGACCCGGCCGATGTGCGCGGTAATGAGCAGATCAAGACATTCCGCGCGCTCGAGTGTTTCCACCCTGGTCGAATCAACCATACGCATTCATGCCTCACCTGTGCGGATTTCCGTTCCACGGTGCCGTCGGCCCGCGGTACCCGGTAGAGCCGAAGTACCCGGTGTCTTCGCTTCGGGCCCGGAAATAGGTCTTTCGGCCCAGGAGATTACGCTGGTCAGTAGTCAGGAAAAGGATTACCCACAGTCGGCGTGGCAGTCGCGGGCCGCTGTTCCCAGCTGATTGAGTCAAGGAGGGCTACGCCCAGGCGGTGGCGATCAACGCGATGGGGGACGGGCTGACCGGGAGCGGGCCCGGCCGCCCACGCGAGGCG
>DASZNF010000063.1:0-15320 GCA_035551355.1 Pseudonocardiaceae bacterium
CACCCACACGCCGGCGGACACCGAGGCCACGGTGGCGCTGCGCGAACGTGGCGACGAGGTCGAGATCGAGGTCAGCGACACCGGCCCCGGCGTGCCGCCCGACCGGCTGCCCCGCATCTTCGACCGCTTCTACCGCGCGGGCATCACCTCACGTCCCGGTTCCGGCCTTGGCCTTGCCATCGTGACCCAGATCGCCACCGTCCACAATGGAACCGTGGTGGCCGAACCGAACCGGCCGCACGGCCTGCGGGTGCGGATCACGCTGCCGATGACCGGCCCATGAGAGAGCTCAGAAGCCCCGGATCTTGGTGACGGTGATCCGCAGGGCGACCGGGTAGGCGTCGCCGAACGACTCGACGTCGCCGCTCACCCGGGCCGCGCCCTCGCCGTATTTGGTCAGATACTCCGGATTGTGCTGGGCCAGCGGCACGTCCTCGGCGATTTCGGCGGTGCCGGTCACGACGATGATGTCGCCGCCCGCGCCGTTGCCGTCCAGGTTGAGCGACACCCTCGGCCGGTCCTTCACATGCGTCAGGCGGTTGGCGTCCGGGCGGTTGTACACCAGCACGGAATCCTCGCCGTCCCAGAGGAACCACACCGGATTGGGCTGCGGCGTGCCGTCGCGGCCGACGGTGGTCAGCCAGCCGACGGTGGCCTCGGCCAGCCGCCGCCGCACTCGGGTGCCGAACTCGGTGTCCGCGTCGGGAACCACGCTTGTCGCCATGCTGCGAACCTATACCCGGGCGGACCCGCACCGCTCGGACTCCCGCCCGGTCGCGTGAACCTGTACCGCTCAACGCTTTCCGGCACGCCGATTCGATCGTTGCGCCGCCCTGGTCCGCTCCAGCACGTAGGCGGTGGGGTGCAGGCCACCGGTGGCCAGCGGCACCTCGCGCACCAATCGAATCCTCGGTGTGGCCTCCACCGACCGGCGGAACAGCTGCTTGTCCTCGGTCAACAGCACGGCCCGGCCGTCCAGGCGCAGAACCCGGTCCAGTTCACGCAGGAACGCCGGGTACAGCACCTCGTTGGCAGCGTGGCTGCCGACCCGTTTGCCGAACGGCAGGTTCGACACGATCCGGTCGATCGAATCGGTCGCCACGGGCAGCGCCGCCGCGTCGGCTCGGGCCAGGAACGCGCCGGGGACCAGGGGACGGTTCTGGGCCGCGGCAGTCAGCGCTCGTCGCTCGTGATCGCTGCCCAGTACGCGCGCCAGGGCTGCCTGGGCCGCCGTTTCGACCAGCAGGGTGCCCGCACCGCAGAACGGGTCGTAGACCACGTTTCCGGCCCGCACCTTGGCCAGCGCCAGCATCACCGCCGCCACCAGCGGCGTCGTCGACGCGGGAATCCGGGCCAGGGCGGGAAAGCGGCGGCCGTAGTGCAACGCGCCGACCTGGCCGAGCAGCAACTCCCCGCGCCGGGTCAGGTTGACCTGCCAGTCCGCGGGATCATTGGCCCAGCCCAGGTCGGCCTCGATCGTGTCCCGCAGTTGCCACCGGTCGCCGATCGGGTCGACCCGGAACGCCGGCCGATCGGACAGCGCCGAGAGCACGCCGTCCTCGCGCGAGTGACGCAGGGCGGCCACCGCGTCCGCGGCGTCCCCGTCGCGGTCCGGGCCGATCACCACGGACAACGCCGAGAACAGTCGCAGCCCGGCCACCTCGCGCAACGGACCTGCGCAGTCGGCCACCACCGAATCGGCCACCCGCCGGATGCCGGTGAGCAGCGGCGCGCCGATGTCCTGGCACTGCTGCAACAACCGGTCCACCGCGCCGGGCAGGCTTTCCAGGTGGATTCGGTCGTGCACCGGCCGGTCCAGGTCGATGTGATCTCCGGCTACGGGGTCGGTCAGCTGCGCGTTCATCGCCCAGGATTATCCCCGGTCAGAGTCTGAGGTCCGGTTTCAGCGTCACGATCGACCAGTTTCGCTTGCCCCGCACCACAAGCAGGTCCAGGAGCAGCGCGCCGATTCCGAACGCGGCCAGCACGATCGCGTCCGTGGCCAGGTGCGCCCCGTTGCCGCCGCTGATGGTCACCCGCAGCCCGTCGACCAGATAACTCATCGGCAACAGCGGATGCACCGCTCTGAACGGCAACGGCAGCGTTTCCACCGGATAGATCCCGCCGCACGAGGTCAGCTGGACGATCAGCAGGATCAGCATCACCGCGCTCGCCGCTCCACTGAGCAACGCGCGGAACAAATGGGCTATCGCGGTGAAACTGGCCACCGCCAAGGCAAGCAACCCCAGCGTGCCCCAGAAATTCTCCGGATGCAGGCCAAGACACGCGTCCAGCACGATGAACAGCAGCAACGCGCCGACCAGGCCCACCACCAGGGCGGGCAACCACCCGGCCAGCGTCACGGTCAGCGTGCTCGCGCGGCTGGCCAGCGCCCGCCCGGGCATGGCCTTGAGCAGCAGATACCCGGACAGCCCGAACACCCACAGCGCGATCGCGTAGAAGAACGGGGTCAGGCCGCGGCCGTAGGTGCCCGCCGGGTGCAGGTTGCCGGTGGTGATGTCCACCGGCGAGGCCAGCGTGGCCGCGTTGTCCTTCTGCTGATCGGCCGACAGCACCGGGATCTTGTTCTGCACGGTGTTGAGCCCATCGGCCAGCTTCACCGACCCGTCGTGCAGGGTGCTCACGCCGCTGGACAACGTGCTGGCGCCGTTTGCGGCGTTGCCGATGCCGCCGTCCAGCGTCTGCATCCCGGTGCTCACCTGGGTCGCGCCGGTGGCCAGCTGCTGGATCTTGGCGGCCGCGGTGCGCACCTGGGACTGCAACTGGGGCGCGTCCGCGGCCAGCGTCTGCGTCCCCGCGGCGACGGTGGCGGTGTTGGTTCTCACCTGCTGCGCACCGGTGTTGACCTGGTTGGCGTAGCCGGTCGCGGTGTTGGTCGCGGTCACCAGCTGTTGATAATCGGGATTGTCCTTGAGCAGGGGATCGTCGTTGCCCAGCGCGGCCACCTTGGCCTGGATCGAGTTCTGATTGGTGGACACCCAGCCGGTGACCTGCGCGGCATTGCCGGCCAGATCGGCCGCGCCGGAGGCCGCGGTCGCCGCGTTCTGGGTCACCGAGGGAATCGCGTCGGCCACGCCATTGGCAAGCGGCACAACGACATTCGCGATCGAGTTGACCCCGTCGGCCACCTGCCCGGACCCGGTGACCAGCTTGTCCGCGCCGGTTTTCAACGTGCCAAGACCGCTGGACAGGTTGGCCGCGCCGGAATTCGCGTCGGACAACCCGTCACGCAGCTGGTTGGCGCCGCTGCTCGCGTCCGTGATACCTGAACGCAGTTGTTGCAGGTCACCGAAAACCGACTCGAAGTACGCGCTCACCGCCGCCGCACTGATCTTGTTCTGCAGCGTGGACTGCACGGTTTCGGCCATTTTTCCGACCACGTAACCGTTCGCGTCGTTCAGCGTGATCGCCATGGACGCCCGCTGCGGCGTGTTGGTCGCGCCGCTGGCCAGTTTCGCGGAGAAGTCCCTCGGCACCGAGATGGTGAAGTAGTAGCTGCCGTCGTTCAAACCCTTGCCGGCCTGCTGGGCGTTGACGAAGTGCCAGTCGAAGATGCGGTCGTGGGCCAGATCGTCGGTGAACAGCTTGCCCGCGTTGACATTCGTGTTGTTCACGTTCACCGGCTGGTCCGCGTTCACCACGGCCACCGGGATCTCCGACAGCTTGCCGTAGGGGTCCCAGTTCGACCACAGGTACAGCGCGCCGTAGAGCAGCGGCACACAGGTGATGAAGATCAGCCCGATCCGCTGCAGTGGCGTGCGGAAGCGCCGTAGTTCGGTGCCCACCAGTCGCAGTGCGCGCATCAGCGCTGTTCCTCCGGGGTCTCGTCGTCGGGCCGGTTCGGCACCGGCAGGGTCAGCACGGTCGCACCGTGCTCGGTGGCCGGGCGGGGGTCGGTGCAGCTGGCGATGACCGCGATGTCCAGTTCGGCGATCTGGCGCAGCGTCTCCCACAACGCATCGGCCTGTTCGGGGGTGGTGTGCCGATCGAGGTCGTCCAGCACGAGGACGCGCGGATCGCCGGCCACGGCCAGTGCCAGCGACAACAACGTCGACTGCACCACGTCCAGATCGGCCACCATGGCCTCGCCGCGGGCTTCCAGGCCGACCGCGGCCCGCGCGGTGGCGAAGTCGACGTCCTTGCCCAGCAGGGCGCGCAGTTCGTGCACGTGGTCGCGCACCCGCAGGTCCGGCTCCAGTTCGGCCGCCCCGGTGATCCGGGCGACCGCGACCTGACCGCGGATGGCCTTGGCGCCGCCCTGCTCGGCGACCCGCACGCTGCCCTCGGTGGGCTTGGCGCGCCCGGCCAGGGTGAGCAGCAGCATGCTGCGGCCGCTGCCCGCCGGCCCGGACACCGCGGCCAGCCCGCCGGGGGGCACGCGCAGCGTCACGTCCCGGTAGACCCAGCCGCGTCCGCCGCGCAGCCCGAGGCCCTCGGCCAGCAGCAGTGGCGGTTCGGCCGGCTCCGGCGCCGGACCGTCCACTTCGGTCAGTTCGGCGGTGTCGGTGCTGGTTGGTTCGGACATACTGCTCCCCGTCGGTGGTCGTGCCGGATGAATGCTCCCAGACCGGACACCCCCGCGCCGAGTCGGACAGGCGTGATTTTCATCGCTTGGTGAATTACTCCGTTCGCGGGCCGGCGCGGCGAACGCGCAGGTAGACCGGACTCAGACCGGCCAGTCCACGGCCACCGAGTCCCGGTCGCCGGTCACGGTGAGGCGCAGCACACCGTCGGACCGGGCGATCTGGATGCGCACGCCCAACGGCCGCTCCCCGGCGGCCAGATCGGCCAGGATGCGGCGCAGCGTGTTCACCAGGTCGTCGCTGACCGGCTCGGGCAACTCGCCGGTCAGCGTGCCGTCGAAACCGACCTGCGGGGAGAAGCCCAGGCTGGTCTCGCTCTCGCCGACCACGTCCAGCACCCGCTTGGACAGGCCGTCCTCCTCCCGGCGCATGGTCAGGCCGAAGATCGCGGTCTGCAGCTCGCGGATGGCGCTGTCGATGTCGTCCACGGCCACCGACAGCGCACCCGAGGCGGCGGGCTGGCGGCCGGCCATGGACTGCAGGTTCAGGCCGGTGCGGAACAGCCGCTGCACCACGGTTTCGTTGAGGTCGCGGGCGATCCGCTCGGCCTCCTCGTAGCGGGCCAGCTGCTGCTTGCTGGCCGTGGCGCGGGCGATCTCCGCGCGCAGCCGCACTCGCATGGCGTCCACCGCCGAGGCCACGGTGGCGATCTCGGTGGGCCCGGCGACGTCCACCGAGTGGTCCAGGTCGTCGCCGACCCGATGGACCTGGCTGACCAGCGCGCGCAGCGGCCGGGCCAGCGAACGGCGCAGGACCACGATGGCCACCCCGCCCAGCAACAGCGCGGCGATGGTGGCCCCGATGGCGATGCGAGCGGCCACGGCCTGGGTGGCGTTTGCGTTCTGCAACTGGGCGTTGGCCAGCTGGTTGGTGCGGTCCTGGACGGCGAACAGCGCGGCCCGCAGGGTGTTGAACAGGCGCTCGTCGTTGGGCGCTCGGGTGAGCAGCTGGGCGCCGGTCATGCTCTGCGGCTGCCGGTCGGCGATCTCCGGCGCTGCGGTGCCGGACTGCCAGGCCGCGGCCGCGGTGTCCACCCCGGCCAGCAGGGTCGTCGAGGTCGGATCGCCGCGCAGGTTGGTGCCCAGCTGCGAGCGCAACCGCGTGGCCTCCCGGATTCCGGTGGTGTAGGGCTGCAGCTGGATCGGATTGCCGGTGAGCAGGAACTCGCGTTCCCCGGTCTCCTGGTCCACATAGGCCTCGCTCAGCGCCACCGCGGCGACCTGCGCGGGCCGGAACATGTTGGCCAGCCGGGCCCGGGAGGTGCTCAGCCGTTCCTGGACCACCGCGGATGCGACGCCGGTGACGAGCAGGAGCAGCAGCAATCCACCCACCAGCAGTTGGATCTGCCAGCGCAGGGTTGCCGGTTGGGGCCACGGACGGCGCACAACTTCCTATCGTGGACCGTTCACACGTTTCGAGCCATACCCGCATCTGCCAACTCGTGATTACGCTCGGTAATACGGTCTCGGGTTCGCCCTGATCCGACGTGGATCGCGGGCGTGATCCTACTTTGGTATGGAAACCGGTTTTCCTGGTCCGGCTGGGTCGTGGCGGGAATTCACCGGATCGACGCGGAACCGGGTGAGGTGGGAAACCCCTTGTGGAGTAACGGATTCCTGTCTCTCATTGAGCCGGATGGCGAGTCCGTCCGGGTGTGTCCGGGGCTCTCGGACAGGCCATCGGGAACCGGATTCGTCGGAGGACCGAGGAAATGGTATGGCGAATGCACGGGCGATTCTCCTGGCGCTGTGCGTCAAGTGGGTGTACACGCTGCGTGTTCGCTGGTCGGAAGATTTTTTCCGCGACCGGGCGGCGGCGCGTGGTGCGGGCGGCCGGCGGTAGAAAGGGCTTGCCATACAATCCGGAGTCGTCCGAGCGGCTGGAGTGAACGGGGTAGCGGGCGATGACGGTGACACTGGCCGATGTCGCGGTGCACGCGGGGGTCTCGCCGGCCACCGTGTCCCGGGTGCTCAACGGCAACTACCCGGTGGCCACCGGCACGCGGCAGCGGGTGCTGGACGCGGTGCGCACCCTGAACTACGTGGTCAACGCCCATGCCCGGGCGCTCGCGGTGAACACCTCGGACGTGCTGGGCGTGCTGGTCAACAACGTGTCCGACCCGTTCTTCGCGCTGATGGCCGGGGCGGTGCAGCGTGAGGCGGCCCGGGAAGACCTGCTGGCCATGATCGGCAACACCGGCGGTTCGCCGGTGGAGGAACTGCGCTACATCCGGCTGCTGCTGCGCCAGCGGGTCCGGGCCATCGTGCTGACCGGCGGTCATCGCGACGACGCCGACTACCTGGCCGAACTGGCCGAACTGGTGCGGCACGCGGTGGCCTCGGACACCCGGGTGGTGTTCTGCGGACGGCCGCCGGTGCCCGGCTGCCCGGCCATCACCCTCGATTTCGACAACCGGCGGGGCGCGCAGGCGCTGACCCGGTACGTGCTGACCGTGGGACACCGCCGGATCGGCTACATCACCGGCCCCGCGGGCCACTCCACCACGCACGCCCGGCTGCACGGGCACACCGACGCGCTGGCCGAGCGCGGCTTCAGCGTCGACGAGGACCTGGTGGTCAGCGGGACGTTCGACCGCGAGTCCGGGTGGGAGGCGGCGACCCGGCTGTTGTCGGCTCCGGAGCCGCCGACCGCGATCATCGCCGCGAACGACACGGTGGCGCTCGGGGTGCTGGCCGCGGCGCGGGAGGCCGGTATCGCGGTGCCTGCGGGCCTGTCGGTGGCCGGGTTCGACGATCTGCCGTTCAGTATGGACGCCTACCCGGCACTGACCACGGTGCGGCTGCCGTTGGTGGCGGCCGGGCAGCGGGCCGGGCGGATCGCGTTGGGGGAGGAACCGCTGGCGCCGGGGACGGTGGCGACGGTCCGCACGGAGCTGATCGTGCGGGACTCGGTGTCGGGGCCGGGGGAGCGGTAACGCGGCCCGGTGTGGTGTGGCCCGGTGGGTGCGGACCCGTGGGTGGGGTGCGGCCCGGTGGGGTGCGGACCCGTGAGTGCGGACCGGATCGGCTGCCGTGCCCACGTGGGTGCGCCGTAGTTCGGTGCCCTGGTTGCCCCGCCTGTCGAGGAAGAGCTTTACCCCGGATATGGCTGCATACGGCCATATCCGTTGTTCCGGTCAACCGGCCGTCTGCTCTCGGCGGGATAGCAAGCGCTTTCCGTTCCGGCGCCGGTCGGATTCGTGCTGGTGGCCGGGCCGGACGTGCTGGCCTTGATCGCGGGGTGCAGGGAGCGCGGGTGGCCGGGTCTGCGGTGGGGTTGATCCTGTTGTGCGGCCTGGTGATCGGGTTGCGGGCGTGCGCGGTGTGGCGGCCGGAAACGCGGTGGCGGACGGCGTTCGCGGCCGGGAGTGAGCTGGCGCTGGGCGATCTGCTGGGGCAGCGCGTTGCTGGTCGGGGCGGTGCTGGTGTGCGCGGTGGTGGCTGATCAGGCGCCCGGCTGCTGGCCGGTGTCGCCGGGCTTGCTGGTGCTGACCGGGCTTGCGGTCGAACGGCGACGGTGGCCCGCGAGTGAGTTAGAGTTGCCTAGCAAGCGCTTTCTACCTCATCGGGAGTGTGCATGACCGGGGACCGGGTCGGCATCGTCATGAACGGGGTGACCGGGCGGATGGGCTACCGGCAGCACCTGCTGCGCTCGGTGCTCGCCATCCGCGAACAGGGTGGGCTCGACCTGGACGACGGGCGGCGGATCACGCCCGAACCCATCCTGGTCGGGCGCAACGAGCAGAAACTGCGCGACCTGGCCGGGCGGCACGGGATCGAACGGTGGACCACCGACCTGGCCGAGGCGCTGGCCGAACCGGACGCGCCGGTCTATTTCGACGCGCTGCTCACCGCCAAGCGGGCCGAGCCGGTGCGCGCGGCCATCGCGGCGGGCAAGCACGTGTACTGCGAGAAGCCGGTGGCCGGCTCGCTGGAGGAGGCGCTGGAACTGGCCCGGCTGGCCGATGCGGCCGGCGTGAAAACCGGGGTGGTGCAGGACAAACTGTTCCTGCCAGGGCTGCTGAAGCTGCGCAGGCTGATCGACGGGGGCTTCTTCGGCCGGATCCTGTCGGTGCGCGGGGAGTTCGGGTACTGGGTGTTCGAGGGCGACTGGCAGCCCGCGCAACGGCCGTCCTGGAACTACCGCGCCGAGGACGGCGGCGGGATCGTGGTGGACATGTTCTGTCACTGGCAGTACGTGCTGCGCGAGCTGTTCGGGCCGGTGCGCAGCGTGCAGGCGGTCGCGGCGACACACATCCCGCGCCGCTGGGACGAACGCGGCGTGGCATACCCGGCCACCGCGGACGACTCGGCCTACGGGATCTTCGAGCTGGACAACGGGATCGTCGCGCAGATCAACTCGTCCTGGGCCACCCGGGTGCACCGGGACGAACTGGTGGAATTCCAGGTCGACGGCACCGAGGGCAGCGCGGTGGCCGGGTTGCGCCGGTGCCGGGTGCAGCACCGCTCGGCTACGCCCATGCCGGTGTGGAACCCGGATCTGCCCGCCACCGAGGACTTCCGCGCGCAGTGGCAGGAGGTGCCGGACAACGGCGAGTTCGACAACGGATTCAAGGCGCAGTGGGAATTGTTCCTCAGACATGTGCTCGCCGATGGCCCGTGGCAGGCGGACTTCCTGGCCGGGGCGCGCGGGGTGCAGCTGGCCGAACTGGGACTGCGGGCGGCGGCCGAGGGCCGGCGGATCGAGGTCCCGGAGCTGACCCGGTGAGGAAGATCTTGTTGCTGCGTAACGGGAATGGGGACTCGTGAGCCGGACGATACTGTTGCCCACGGACAATGGTGGGCTGGAATGTTATTCGCTGGCGGGCACGTCGCGTGAGCCGGTGCCGGACACCGGTCCGCTGCGCAGCCGGGTGGTGTTCGCGGCGGCGCACGTGGTGGCCGATCCGTTGGCGGACAACACTCCCGGACGGCCCGCCGGAGTCGACTGGGCGGCGACGTTGCGGTTCCGGCACCACCTGTGGTCGCTCGGGCTGGGCGTGGCCGACGCGATGGACACCGCGCAGCGCGGGGCCGGACTGGACTGGCCGGCCGCGGCCGAGCTGATCCGGCGCAGCGCGGCCGAGGCCCGGTCCGTCGGCGGTCGGCTGGCGGTCGGCGTCGGCACCGACCAGCTGGTGCACGCCGACTCGGTGGACGCGGTGCTCGCGGCCTACACCGAGCAGCTGGACGTCGCGGAAAGCGCCGGGGCGCAACCGATTCTGATGGCCAGCCGGGCGCTGGCGACGGTGGCGCGCGGGCCGGAGGACTACGCCCGGGTGTACGGGCGGCTGCTGGAGCAGGTGCGCGGGCCGGTGTTGCTGCACTGGCTCGGGCCGATGTTCGATCCGGCGCTGACCGGCTACTGGGGCTCGGACGACCTGGACGCGGCCACGGATTCGTTGCTGGACATCATTTCCGCGCACGCCGGCCGGATCGACGGGGTGAAGATCTCGCTGCTGGACGCGGACCGGGAGATCGCGGTGCGGCGCAGGCTGCCGGCCGGAGTGCGTTGCTACACCGGCGACGATTATCACTACCGGGATTTGATCCGGGGCGACGAGCACGGCCATTCCGACGCGCTGCTGGGGATCTTCGACGTGATCGCGGGCGCGGCCGCGCAGGCGGTCCGTGCCCTGGATGCCGGGGATGTCGCCGGTTACGACAAGGCGTTCGAGCACACGGAACCGTTGGCGCGCAAGGTGTTTGAGCCACCGACGCGGTACTACAAGACCGGCGTGGTGTTCCTGGCCTGGCTGGCCGGGCAGCAGGACCATTTCCGGATGGTGGGCGGGGCGGAGAGCGCGCGGTCGCTGCCGCACCTGGCGCGGTTGTTCCGGTTGGCCGACCGGGCCGGGTTGTTCGGCGATCCGGAGTCGGCAGTGGAGCGGATGTCGTTGCTGCTGGAGGTGGCGGGGGTGGGCCGGTGAGCGCGTTGGCGCGGTTGAGCCTGAATCAGGAGACCACCCGGAACTGGCCGATGCCGGATCTCGTCGCCGGGTGCGTGGCGGCCGGGGTGCGCGGGGTTGGCCTCTGGCGGCGGCAGGTCGGCCAGTACGGCCTGGCGCGGACGGCGAAGCTGTTGCGGGACAACGGGTTGCGGGCGACCAGCCTGTGCCGGGGCGGATTCTTCACCGACCCGGCGACCTGGGATTCGTCGCTGGCCGACAACCGGCGGGCGCTGGACGAGGCCGCGGAATTGGGCGCGGACGTGCTCGCGTTGGTGTGCGGCGGAATTCCGGACCGAGATCTGGACGGGGCGCGGGAGCGAGTGGTCGAGGCGCTGGCCGTGCTCGGGCCGAAGGCGGCCGACCGCGGGGTGCGGCTGGCGGTCGAACCCCTGCACCCGATGTTCTGCTCGGATCGGGCGGTGGTGTCCACGTTGGCGCAGGCGGTGGACATCGCCGAGCGGTTCCCGGCCGAGCAGGTCGGAGTGCTGGTCGACGCGTACCACGTGTGGTGGGATCCCGAGGTATATCGCCAGATTCGGCGCGCGGGGCCGCGGATCGCGGCGTTCCAGGTGGCCGACTGGGTGACGCCGCTGCCCGCGGGCGCGCTGACCGGGCGGGGAATGCTCGGCGCGGGGTGCGTGGAGCTGCGGCGACTGCGCGAGGCGGTGGACGCGGCCGGGTACGACGGGCCGATCGAGGTGGAGATCTTCAACGAGGAACTGTGGGCGCGGCCGGGGGCCGAGGTGCTTGCGGAGGTGGTGGCTCGGTTCGCCGAGCACGTGGGCTGACGGCCGGGCTCGCCGAGCACCTGGGCCGAGAGCCGGACGCGCCGCGCGAAGGACGCGCCGCACGTCCAGGTGAACACGGTTACGCAGTGGCCGGAGCGCATCGGTTCGCTGCTGCGGGCCGACCGGGCCCAGCCGGCCCGGGTCCTGGAGATCCGGCCGCTGCCGCCGCACCAACCGCGCGACCGACCCGGTCCGTGGCGTACGACGGCCGTCCCGGCATCGCGCCGTGCCCGAGCGGAGTGTGCGCCGAATTCGCGTACTGTCAGCCGCGATGACCGTTTCCCTGCTGGCCGCGGCCTTGGTCGCCTTCCTCGGCACCACCGTCGACGATGTGATCGTGGTGACCACGTTGTTCATGGACCGCCGCGTCACCGGGCGCCCTGCGGTGCGGACGATCGTGGCCGGGCAGTACGTGGGGTTCGGCGCGGTGCTGGTTCTCGCGTTGCTGGCCGCGACCGGATTGCAGATCGTCCCGGTCCGCTGGGCGGGCTTGCTGGGCCTGGTCCCGATCGGCCTCGGGATATGGGGATTGTGGCGGCTGGGCCGAAACCAGGGGGAGGGCCGGGCCGCGTTGGCGACGACGGTGTCGGGGATCGCCGCGATCACGTTCGCCGACGGCGCGGACAACATCGGCGTCTTCACGCCACTGTTCCGCACCATGTCGATGTCCGGCTCGGTGCTCACCACCGTGCTGTTCCTGGTGCTGACCGGAGTGTTGTGCGCGGTCGGCGCGACGCTGGGCGGACACCGGACGGTGGTGGCCTTGCTGGGCCGGGTGGCGTCCTGGCTCGTTCCGGTCGTGTTCATCGCGGTGGGCGCGATGATTCTGGTCAGCAGCGGCATCCTCGCCACGATCTGGCCGGCGTTGTGATCCGGCGGCGGGTGGGTCAGTCCGGGAGGCTCGACAGGAATCGCGGCGGCCGGCGGGCGGCAAGCGCCGATTCGATGGCTTCGGCCAGGGCCAGCAGCCTGGGATCGGCATTGTGTTGGCCGATCAGGGAAACACCGATCGGCAGCGGCCCGGCGAAGCCGGCCGGGACGCTGATGTTGGGATAACCCGACACCGCCGCCGGTGACGACGAACTGAGCACATCCTTGTCCCCGGCCGCGTAAATGGTGCGCCACGCGGGAATGTTGGTCGGGGTCAGGATCACGTCCAGCTCGTACGCCTTGAACGTCTCGTCCAGGCAGCGACGGCCCAGACTGGCGGCTGAGCGGCGGCTGGTTCGGTACCGGGGGTCCGACAGAGGGGCCGCGGCCAGGGCGCGCTCGAAGATGTCCTGGCCGAACAGGGAAAGCTCCACCGGGTCGGCCGCGTTGAAGGCGATGATCTCGGACAGGGTCCGGGGCGCGCCGGGGCGGGTCCGCAGGTAGCGCTCCAGAGCCGGTTGGAACTCGCTGATCATGGCCTGCCACTCGGCCGCGCCCAGTTCCGGCTGGTAGGGCAGTACCACCTCGACCGGCTCGGCGCCGGCCGCCGCGAGGGTGGTGACCGCCTCCTCGACCACCCGGTCGGTCTCGTGATCGGCTCCGGCCAACCGCCAGACGCCGATGCGCACGCCCGGCAGCTCCGCCGTCTCCGGTTCGAACTCGGCCAGGACGCCCAGGGTGATCGCCACGTCGTGCACGGTCCGGGCCAACGGGCCCACGGTGTCCTGGGCGCCGCTGATGGGCACGATGCCGGTGCCGGACAGCCGACCCAGGGTCGGCTTCAGGCCCACGATGCCGCACGCTCCGGCCGGGCTGGTGATCGAGCCATCCGTCTCCGTGCCGAGGGTGACCTGGGCGAAGGCGGCCGCCACTGCCGCGGCCGAGCCGGAGGAGGAGCCCGACGGGTTGTGATCCAGGACATGGGGGTTGGCGGTCTGGCCGCAGACGGCCGACCAGCCGGACGTCGAGCGCTCGGATCGGAAGTTCGCCCATTCGGACAGATTGGCGCTGCCGAGCAGTACCGCCCCGGCGTGCCGCAGGCGGCGGACCACATCGGAATCGGTGGGAGGTGAGGAAGACAACAGTGCCCGCGAGCCCGCGGTTCCCGGCAGGCCGATGGCGTCGATGTTGTCCTTGATCAGGACCGGGATGCCGTCCAGCGGCCCTCGATCGCGGCCGGTGGCGCGCCTGCGGTCACTGGCCTGAGCCTGTGCGATCGCCGTCGGATCCTCGGCCAACACCGCGCCGAGCTGGGGATCCAGGCGCCGGATGCGGTCCCGGTAGGTCTCGGCCAGCTCCTCGGCGGTGAGTCTGCCGCCGGTCAGGCGGTCCCGCAGATCGGGGATGGTCAGCTCGTCGAGTTCCGCGTCCAGATCCCGCATCCTGTCAGTTTGCTGTAGAAGCCGTCACGACGGGAGTGTTCCGGGCTGTGACCGCGTTCCACCAGATGTGAGCATCATCGACGCCAGCGTCCTGACCATGTTCCTGGTCGCGCTCGTCCCGCTCGCGCCCACCGAGCCGGTGCTGACCGCGTTCGGGGCGCTGGCGGCCACGGGACACGGCAACCCGGTGGTGCTCATCGTGGCGGCGGCCATCGGCTGCTCGGTGTCCGACCACATCCTGTACGGCCTGGGCCGCTTCGGCGGGGCTCGGGTACTCGATCGGGTGAGCCGACGCCGTTCGGCCAATGCCGCGGTCGAGTGGCTGGCCCACCACAGCGATCACTGGGGCACCCCGATCCTGATCGTCGCCCGGTGGCTGCCCGCCGGCGGCACGGTCGGCGCGGTGCTGGCCGGGGCGCTGCGCTGGAAGCTGGCCCGGTTCACGCCGACCTCGCTGGTCGGGTCGACGCTGTGGTCGAGCTACGTGGTGATGCTGGGATACCTCGGGGGTTCGCTGGCCGGGGAGCCGCTGACCGGGGTCGCGCTGTCGGTGGGCATGGCCACGGTGGTCGGGGTGGCGATCAGCGTGATCTTCCAGCGCAACAACCGGCACAAGGCCGATCAGCCGGTGGCGGAGCCCCGGATGGTGGAGGCCGGGGTCTGAGCGGTCAGCGGGTGGTGGCCAGGAAGCCGCGCCACGCCGTGGGGCCGAAGGCCAGCCGGGGTCCGGTCACGTTCTTCGAATCCCGGACGCCGACCTGCCGCACCGTGACCGCAACTTCAACGCACGCGCCGTTGCCGCCGTTGCTGTAGCTGCTCTTGCGCCACGCTTGCTGCGTCATGGTGCCCTCCGGGTGATCACGTTGCCAGGCTGGCAAGCATCTCCCTCGATTGTTCCGCAGTAAGCGCCATGGTGGCCAGCCGGTGCATTATGGAGCGGTACATCAGGAGGTCGGCGGGGTCTTCGAGGAACTCGCTGGTCCGGATGTTCTCCACGTAGACGGTCGGGTGGTAGTCGGCGTAGCGCAGGAACATGAACATGCCACCGAACCCACCCGCCGGTCCGGCATCGGCAGGCACGATGCGGATCTCGCAGTCCGCCCAGCCGAGGGCGAGGATCAGTAGCAGCAGCTGTTCCTGCATGACCTCCTTGCTGATGATCGTTGGTGTGAGTGCACTCTCGTGGATGAAGAAGCGGAATCCTGGCCGGTTGCGCTGATGAAGCAGCTTTTGCCGATCCATCCTGGCCTTCACGCGCAGCTCGATGCCCCCTTCGGGGAACAAGGCCGTCCAGTGGAACAGTGCGCGGGCGTAGTCCTCGGTCTGCAACAGGCCCGGAATCAGCGACGGTTCGAAGCTGTCGATGTGCGAGGCTGTTTCCTCCAAGTGCGTGAGAGCGCGGAGCTGATCCGGGATTTTGTCGTTGTGGGCCTTCAGCCGGTAGGCGTCGTTGACTTCCCTTGCCACGGCCATGATCTCGTTGTGCTCGGCGCCGAACACGCCGTAGTAGGCGAGGCAGCGGGCTACGGTGATCTCGGTGAAATTCCGTTCACCCAGTTCCATCCGGCACACGTGGGCATGGGAAATGCTCAGTTTCTTGGCCAGGCTGCTCTCCGTCATGCCTGCCGCGACCCGCAGTCGGCGCATCGTCGCGCCGAGCTCTCTG
>DASZNF010000064.1:0-55909 GCA_035551355.1 Pseudonocardiaceae bacterium
GACCGACGGGATGCCCGTGGTGCACACCGCATGTGCCCCGTTCACCAGCGGAGCCTGGCTGTTCAGCCACAACGGCTCAATCGCGGGGTGGCCGCGGTCGATGGCCGAGCTTGCGGGACGGGTGCCCGTCACCGACCTGCTGACCATGGACGCGGCAACCGACTCCGCATTGCTGTGGGTGCTGTTGCGCGCGCGCCTGAACAGCGGTGCCGACCCGGGGGAGGCGCTGGCCGAGCTGGTCACCGCGGTCGCGACGGCCGCCCCCGGTTCCCGGCTGAACCTGATGTTGACCGACGGCGCCACGGCCTGGGCGACGGCGTGGGGGCACGCGTTGAACACCCACGTCACCCCCGAGGGGCTCACCGTGGCGTCGGAGAGCTGTGACGACCTACCAGGTTGGGAACCGGTACCGGAGGGGTACCTGGTGTACGGAAGCGCCGCAGGTGGCATCGGGATGCGGCCCATCGACGGTCTCGACCGTCCATGGGCGGCGGCCCGGTGACCCGAAGCGAACACCGAGTAAGGAGTCCGATGACCACCGCTGTGCTCGACGTGTACCTGACCGAGGCCGACGGCGCAAAGGCGCTGCGCTCGGATGCACGGGTGGGCCTCACCTCTACGCCCAAGGACCTGCCGCCGAAGTGGTTCTACGACGCCGCGGGCAGCGAGCTCTACGAGTTGATCACCAAGCTTCCCGAGTACTACCCGTTCAACGCGGAGCGCGAGATCCTGCGCGCGCGCGCCGACGAGATCGCGGCCGCTTCGAAGGCGGAGAGCCTGGTCGAGCTCGGTTCGGGCTCGTCGGAGAAGACCAGGCTCCTGCTGACGGCGTTGGGCAACGTGGGCACTCTGCGCCGCTACCTGCCGCTGGACGTCTCGGAGTCCGCGCTGCGCGAAGCCATCGCGTCGCTCAACGTCGCCTACCCCGGGCTGCAGGTGCACGGGATCGTCGGCGACTTCACCCGGCACCTGTCCCGGATCCCGGCTGAGGGCAAGCGGCTGCTGGCGTTCCTGGGCGGCACCATCGGCAACCTGCGCCCCGCCGAGCGTGGCGCGTTCCTGGTGTCGGCCCGCCAGGTTCTGCGGCCGGGGGAGCAACTGCTGGTGGGTACCGGGCTGGTGATCGACCCGGCGGTGATGGTCCCGGCCTACGACGACGAGCAGGGTGTCACGGCCGAGTTCAACCGGAACGTGCTGCGCGTGCTCAACCGTGAGCTCGGGGCGGACTTCGAGCCGGAGGCCTTCGAGCACGTCGCGCTGTGGTCGGCCGACGAGGAGTGGATCGAGATGCGGCTGCGGGCGCGCCGCCGGATGACGGTCACCGTGCGCGAGCTGGGCCTGGAGGTGCCGTTCGCTTCCGGGGAGGAGATGCGCACCGAGACGTCGGCCAAGTTCCGCCGCGACGGGGTGGCGGGCGAGTTGGCCGCCGCCGGGTTCGAGCTGAGCGAGTGGTGGACCGATGAGGCGCAGCGGTTCGCCGTCTCCCTGGCCACGGCGGTCTGACCGGCGTTGCCGCCCCGCCGCTGTCGCTGGTGAGACTGCCGGGGATGTCAGCCCAGCACCTCGCGGGCCGCCGCGACAACCTCGGCCACACAGTTGTCGTCGAACGGGCTGCGAAGACCGGCGGAGCGCGCCAACTCCCGGAAGGGGGCCGAGCCGCCCCGCCCGCACAGCGCGACGTAGTCGTCGAGCGCGCCCGTGGGGTCGGCCCGTGCCCTGGCCCAGAACTGCAGCGCGCACACCTGGGCCAGCACGTAGTCGATGTAGTAGAACGGCATCCCGTAGATGTGCCGCTGCCGCTGCCACGACGCGCCCGACGCCGGGTAGGGTAGGTCACCCCAGTCCCGCCACGGTAGGTAGGTCCGTTCCAGCTCCCGCCAGACGTGGTGGCGTTCTGCGGGGGAGAGCTCTGGCCGTGAGTACACTTCGTGCTGAAAGTGGTCCACCGCGGTGCCGTAGGGCAGGAAGAGCAGCGCGTCGGTGAGGTGGGCGGTCCGGTAGCGCTCGGCGTCCGCCGCGCCGAAGAACCGTTCCATGTGCGGCCAGGCGAGGAACTCCAGACTCATCGAGTGGATCTCGGCGGACTCGAAGGTCGGCCAGTGGTAGTCGCTCAGTGGCTGCTCACGGCTCTGGAAGCACTGGAACGCGTGCCCCATCTCGTGGGTGAAGACGTCCACGTCGGTCTTCGTGCCGTTGAAGTTGGCGAAGACGAAGGGCATCCCGACGGTGGGGAAGCTGGTGCAGAACCCGCCCCCGGACTTCCCCGGCCGGGCGGGCAGGTCGAGGTATCCACCCTCGTCCATCCGGCGGAAGAACGGTCCGAGCGGCCCCATCTCGTCGAACATCTCCCGTGCCCGGGCCATGAGCCACTCCGGACCGCCCCCGGGCACCGGGCTGCCCGCCGGATAGTGCACCTGCTCGTCCCACGCGGCCAGGCTGTTCGAACCCGGCGCAGTGCCCAGCCCGAGCGTCGAGGCCTGCCGCCGGCGTAGCTCGGCGGCGAACGGGACGACATGATCCCGGACCGCGCCACGGAGCCGATCGACGTCGGCCCGGTAGTAGTCGACCCGGCACATCCGCCGGTACCCGAGCTCCACGAAGTCGTCGAGCCCGAGGCGCCGCGCCATCTCCGTCCGGCCTCGGACCAGGTCGTCGTAGATCCGATCGAGGGTGCCGGCATTGGCCGCGTACCACTGCCAGTGCACCCGTTCAGCCTGGTGACGCAGCGAGCGGTCGGCGTGTTGCCGGTACTTCACCAGCTCGGGGAGGTTGAGCGCCTCACCGTTGAAGGTCACCCGGGCCGACGCCAGCAGCTCGACGTACTCGGCGGTGAGCCCGGACTCGGCCACCAGCCCGTCCTTGATCGCCGGGTCGAAGGCCAGCACGTCGGATTCCCACAGACCGAACGCCTGGGCGCCCAACGCTTGCTCCAGTTCCGCGCGCCGTGGATGGGTCAGCAGCGCGAGCTTGACCGTCACCATCAGCTCGGTCCAGCGCGGCCGCGCCTCGTCCCATGCCCGGCGACGCGCGCGGGCGACCGGATCGTCGGTGGCCTGGTGGTACCGGAGCTCGACCAGCGCCTCGTACGTCGAGACGTCGCGGCGCAGGTCGTCCCAGTCGCGCACGGCCTCCAGGCACGCGTCGAGATCGGAGTCCGGGTGCAGCGCCCGGGTCAGCTCGGCCACCCGGGTGGCCAGCAGCTCGAGGTCGGGCACGGGGGCGTCGACGTCGGCGAAACACGGGGTCGCGGTCACCGGACCACTCTCGACCGCGCGGCCCGTCGCCCGCAAACCGAAATCTCGATGGGAAGCCGAAAGGGTCGGCCGACGGTGCTCAGCCGGGCGGCGGGCGGTGGTCGGAGTGCCCGAGCTCGCGGTCCGGCGCGATCACGTCGCGCACCAGCCGCTTCAGCTCCGCGAGCTCGGGGAACCCGCCCCGTTCCTTGCGATCCCACACGACGACATCGTCGGCCCGGACCACAAAGACCCCGCCGGTGCCGGGGACCAGCGCGACCTCGCCGAGCTCGGACTCGAACGTGGTCAGCAGCTCCTGCGCGGTCCACCCCGCACGCAGCAGCCACCGGCACTGCGTGCAGTACACGATCTCCAGCCGGGGTCGACTCACGCTCACATCATTCAGTATCACGGTCCATGATCACCGCACGTGGAGGATCAGCAGCGCTCAGCGCTGCCGATCCTCCGATCCTGGCGATCATGGACCCGCCGGACCCGTCGGACCCGCCGGACCCGCCGGACCCGTCGGACCCGTCGGACCCGTCGGACCCGCCGGACCCGCCGGACCCGCCGGACCCGGCTTCAGGAGGCGAGCATCCGGCGCAGCACGTACTGCAGGATGCCGCCGTTGCGGTAGTAGTCCGCCTCGCCGGGGGTGTCGATGCGCAGGTCCGCGTCGAACTCCACCGGCTCGCCGCCGTCGCGGGTGGCGGTTACGTGCACCGTCGCGGGGGTGGAGCCGTCGTTGAGCGCGGTCACCCCGCTGATGTCGTACGTCTCGGTGCCGTCCAACCCGAGCGACGCGGCGTTCTCCCCGGCCGGGAACTGCAGCGGGAGCACCCCCATGCCGATCAGGTTGGACCGGTGGATCCGCTCGAAGGACTCCACGATGACCGCCTTGACCCCCAGCAGCGCGGTGCCCTTGGCCGCCCAGTCCCGCGAGGAGCCGGAGCCGTACTCCTTGCCGCCGAGCACCACCAGCGGGGTGTCGGAGGCGGCGTAGTTCTGCGCGGCGTCGTAGATGAACGCCTGCTCGCCGCCGGCGGTGAAGTCGCGGGTGTAGCCGCCGGCTACCCCACCGTCGACGATCGCGTCCAGCAGCTGGTTACGCAGCCGGATGTTGGCGAACGTGCCCCGGATCATGACCTCGTGGTTGCCGCGGCGGGAGCCGAAGGAGTTGTAGTCGGCGCGCTCGATGCCGTGCTCGTCGAGGTACACCGCCGCCGGCGTGCCGGGCTTGATCGCGCCGGCGGGGGAGATGTGGTCGGTGGTCACCGAGTCGCCGAGCAGGGCGAGCACCCGGGCGCCGGCGATGTCGGTGACGTCCCGAGGCTCGGCCGGCATGCCGTCGAAGTACGGGGGCTTGCGGACGTAGGTCGACTCGGGATCCCAGTCGAAGGTCTTGCCCTCCGGGGTGGGCAGCGCACGCCACCGCTCGTCGCCCTTGAACACGTCGGCGTAGTCCTTGGTGAACATCTCCACGCTGATCGAGCTGTCGATCACGTCCTGGATGTCCTTGGGGCTGGGCCAGAGGTCGCGCAGGTAGATCTCGGAACCGTCGGTGCCGGTGCCCAGAGGCTCGTTCTCGAAGTCGAAGTCCATGGTGCCGGCCAGCGCGTAGGCGATCACCAGCGGCGGGCTTGCCAGGTAGTTCATCTTGACGTCCGGGTTGATCCGGCCCTCGAAGTTGCGGTTGCCGGACAGCACCGACACCACCGCCAGGTCGGCGTCGTTGACCGCGGCGGAGACCTCGTCCAGCAGCGGGCCGGAGTTGCCGATGCAGGTGGTGCAGCCGTAGCCGACCAGGTTGAAGCCCAGCTTCTCCAGGTAGGGCAGCAGACCGGCGCGCTCGTAGTAGTCCATGACCACCTTCGAGCCCGGCGCCAGCGTGGTCTTCACCCACGGCTTGCGGGCCAGGCCGCGCTCCACCGCCTTCTTGGCCAGCAGCGCCGCGCCGAGCATCACCGACGGGTTGGAGGTGTTGGTGCACGAGGTGATCGCGGCGATCGCGACCGCGCCGTGGTCCAGGTCGAACTCCTGGCCGTCCACGGTGACCCGGGTCGGCTTGGTGACCCGGCCGGACGCGCCGGACGCGGCCGACAGGACCGTGTGCGGGGCGCCGTCGCCGTTGCCCGAACCGGACACCGCAGGGGCGTCGCTGGCCGGGAAGGACTCGCGGGAGGCCTCGTCCACCGTCGAGGAGGTGTCGGCCGAGGTGCCGCCACCGGTGTAGTCACCCAGCACCGCGCGGAAGCCGGACTTGGCGTCGGACAGCGCGATGCGGTCCTGCGGGCGCTTGGGGCCCGCGATGGACGGGACCACGGTGGCCAGGTCCAGTTCCAGCGTCTCGGAGTAGTGCGGCTCGGTGGCCGGGTCGTGCCACAGGCCCTGTTCCTTGGCGTAGGCCTCGACCAGGGCCAATTGCTCGGCCGAGCGGCCGGTGAACTTCAGGTAGTCGATGGTCTCGGCGTCCACCGGGAAGATCGCGCAGGTCGAGCCGAACTCCGGGCTCATGTTGCCGATGGTGGCCCGGTTGGCCAGCGGTACCGCGGACACGCCGGAACCGTAGAACTCGACGAACTTGCCGACCACGCCGTGCTTGCGCAGCATCTCGGTGATGGTCAGCACCAGGTCGGTCGCGGTCGCGCCCGCGGGCAGCTCGCCGTGCAGTTTGAAGCCGACCACCCGCGGGATCAGCATGGAGACCGGCTGGCCGAGCATGGCCGCCTCGGCCTCGATGCCGCCAACGCCCCAGCCCAGCACGCCGAGGCCGTTGACCATGGTGGTGTGGCTGTCGGTGCCGACCAGGGTGTCCGGGTAGGCCTGGCCGCCGCGGACCATGACCACGCGGGCCAGGTGCTCGATGTTGACCTGGTGCACGATGCCGGTGCCGGGCGGGACGACCTTGAACTCGTCGAACGCGGTCTGGCCCCAGCGCAGGAACTGGTAGCGCTCCTTGTTGCGCTGGTACTCCAGGTCGACGTTGCGTTCGAAGGCGTCCGGGCGGCCGAAGATGTCGGCGATGACCGAGTGGTCGATGACCAGCTCGGCCGGGGCCAGCGGGTTGACCTTGTCCGCGTTGCCGCCCAGTTCGGTGACGGCCTCGCGCATGGTGGCCAGGTCGACGATGCACGGCACGCCGGTGAAGTCCTGCATGACCACGCGGCCGGGGGTGAACTGGATCTCGGTCGACGGGTCCGCGGCGGGGTCCCAGCCGGCCAGCGAGCGCACGTGGTCGGCGGTGATGTTCACGCCGTCCTCGGTGCGCAGCAGGTTTTCAAGCAGAATTTTCAGGCTGTACGGAAGGCGCTCCGCGCCGTCGACGGCATTCAGCCGGAACACCTCGTAGGAGGCGTCCCCGACGCTGAGCGTGCCGCGGGCGCCGAAGCTGTCCTTGCTCGTCGGTGAGGTCACTTGTCGTACTCCATCCAGTGACGGCGCGGGTCAGTTCGGGTTCATCGGTTACTGCTCGGTACCGCGGTTCGGTGTGGTGAGCACCGCGGGGCGAGTCTCGCGCACCTGTGTTCCGGTATGCACCGCAGGCCCCAAGACAAACAGTACGCTTGTCCTTTATTGTCCGCCAGCCAGGGTCGGCCCTGACCAAAGTGGACACTCAGGGTGATCAAACTCGGGAGTGGATCACCCACAGTAGGTGAAAGTGACTCGTGTGGCTGAGGATGGGTGAGTTTTGCCTGTGAAATGTGGCATTTAACGAGGTGAAAGTGGCACAGTTGCCGTGCGTGGCGAACATACCGCCGTTCGGACGCATTGACTGGGCCGAACGGCGGGCACTGGGAGGGTGGAGGTGAACGTCGTGGCTGCCCGGGCGACACGGCGACGAGCGGCACGATCGAGCCGGCGCGTGCGGGGGCGTGCTCGCCGGGTGATCCGGCTGGGCTGCCTCGGCCTGGCCCTGGCCGCCGCGACCAGCACCGCAGGCTTCGGCACGGCCGGTGCGACACCCCCGCCACCGCCCAACCCCAGCGACTCCAGCATCACCGCCGCCCAGGCCGCGGCCGCCGCCAAGGCGGGCCAGGTCGGCCAGATCGCCAGCCAGCTGGCCCAGGCCCAGAGCACCCTGGCCGGCCTGCAGGACCAGGTCGAGCTGAAGGAAGAGGACGCCAACAAGGCCATGGTCGACCTGCAGACCGCGCAGGACGCCGCCGATGCCGCGCAGGGCAACGCCAACTCCGCGCAGGTCGGCGCGCAGGCCGCGGCCAACGCCGTGACCCAGCTGCGGGCGCAGGTCGATCAGTTCGTGTACGGCAGCTTCGCCCAGGGCAGCGCGCTGGGTTCGGTGTCGGCCTACCTCACCGCCAACAGCCCCGGCGACCTGCTGGAACGGCAGCGGCTGCTGGACGCCATCAGCACCTCCCAGCTCGACGTGCTCAACCGCATGCGGGAGGCGCGCACCCAGCAGGCCAACGCCGACTCGCTGGCCCGGGCCGCGCTGATCGCCGCGCAGGGCAAGCAGGCCCAGGCCGCGGCGGCCAAACGGGCCGCGGACGCGGCCATCGCCGCCGCGGTGGCCGCCCAGCAGGGGCAGGCCGCCCAGGCCGCCCAGCTGCAGAACAACCAGAACTCGCTGCAGGCCCAGTTGACCGCGGCCCAGGCCAAGGTCGGCGACCTCACATCGCAGCGGGCCCAGTACGAGGCCTGGCTGGCGGCCAAGCAGGCGGCTGAGGAGCAGGCCCAGGCCGCGGCGGCCGCGGCCGCGCGCCACCGGGGCGGCGGCGGGGGACACGTGTCGGCCGGATCCGGGGCGGTCGCCGCGGTGATCGCCCGGGCCATGGCCCAGATCGGCATGCCGTACGCCTGGGGCGGCGGCACCGCGTCCGGGCCGAGCCGGGGCATCCACGACGGTGGCGTGGCCGACATGTACGGCGACTACAACAAGATCGGCTTCGACTGCTCCGGCCTGATGGTTTACGCCTACGCCGCGGCCGGGGTGTACCTGCCGCACTACAGCGGCTACCAGTACACCGCGGGCCAGCACGTGCCGATCTCCGACATCCGGCCCGGTGACCTGCTGTTCTACTCCTCTGACGGCGCCCCGGACGGTATCCACCACGTGACCATGTACGTCGGCGGCGGGCAGATGATCGAGGCCTACGAGTCGGGCACCACGATCCGGGTCACCTCGGTGCGCTACTCGGGCGGCCTGCTGCCCTACGCCACCCGCCTGCTCTGACAATTTCTCCTTGGCAGGGCCAGGAAATCGTCGGCCGGATTGTCGGCCGGGAAGGTGACACCGACGTCCTTCCAGCCGCGCCTTTCCCGGCCCCAGGCCATGGCCGGGGTCGCGCGCGTGGACCCCGGCGGTCCGGGCCCACCGCAGCAGCGTGCACCGGCAGCTGCATCCGGCCCGGAGGCATTAGTCGCCGGCCCGGACCCGGCCTCGGGCAACGCCTCGCCCGGCACGTCCAGCGCCGTTCCCCGTCTAGCGACCCCGTAAGAACTCGCTGATCAGCTCCTGTACCGCGGCGGCGGCCGCCTCCCGCATCACCCCGTGATCCGACAGCACCTGCGCGGCCGGGGCGCGCGGATCGTGCAGCACCCCCAGCAACAGGTGCTCGGTGCCGACATCGGGCTGGCCCAGCGCTCGGGCCTGGCTGATCGCCGCGTCGATCGCCCGCCGGGCCCGCGGACCCACGGTGACCAGTTCCGGCGGAGGCCCGGCCTTGGGCGGGATCACCCGGGACAGGTCGGCTCGCACCCGCTGCGGATCGGCGCCCAGCCGCAGCACCGCGCGGGCCGCGATACCGTGCGCGTCGTCCAGCACGCCGACCAGCAGGTGCTCGGTGGTCAGCGTGGGATGCCGCAACCGGCGCGCGTGCCGGGCCGCCCGGTCCACGCTGTCCACGGCACGCTGGCTGAACGGCCGGAACAGCCCGGTCCGGGCCAGGTCGGGCAGGCCGAGACTGGCCACGTGCGGGGCGTGCCGTTGCTGCACACCCTGGCGGCTCAGCCCGGACTCCGCGCCGATCTGGGTCCAGGTGTAACCCTGCGACCGGGCCTGTTCGACATAGTGACCGATCAGCCGGTCGGCCAGCCGGTGTAGATCGTCGGCGAGGTTCTCGGCCGCGGTGATCTGCCGGAGCGGATCGTGATGCAGCGCCTCGCCGGTCAGGTCGATGGATTCGACCAGATCTCCGAGGTCAGGAACGTCGCGCACGTCAACACCGTACTTGACAGCTGGGCACCGTCAACTTGGCGGTTGACGCGCTGGGCCGATCGGATCAGCCATTAGACCAGCAGATGGCCACCGTCGAGGGTGAGCACCACGCCGGTGCCGTACTCCTGGGTCATCAGATAGAGGTAGCCGCGGGCGATGTCGGCCGGTTCGCCGACGCGCCCGACCGGCAGCGTTCGCTCGACCTGCTCGTACAGCACCGCCCGGTCGGTCTCGGACAGGTTCCGCCACAGGTCGGTGCGCACCAGGCCGGGCCGGACCGCGTTCACCCGCAACGGCGCCAGTTCCACCGCCAGCGCCCGGGTCAGCGCCTCGGTCGCGCCGCACACCGCGGTCGGTGTTGTCCAGCCGGATTGCGGGCGCTGGCTGGTCCCGCCGCTGGTCAGTGTGATCGACCCGCCGGAGCGGAGGTACGGGGTCGCGTACTTCACCGCCGCCATCGCGCCCCAGTAGCGGACCTCGAAGAAGTCCCGGGCCGCGGTCATTTCGGTTTCCGCCAGGGCGCCCACCTGCAGCAGGCCGCCCGCGGTGTAGACGAGGTGGTCGAATTCGCCCAGCTCGGCGAAGAACTCGGCGATCGCGGATTCCGTGCGCAGGTCCAGGGCGAGTCCCGTCGCGCCGGAAGGCAGTTCGGTGAGCGCCTTGTCAACAGTGGACTGACGGCTGGACGCCACCACCACCTCGGCCCCCTCGTCGGCGGCCGCTCGCGCGGTGGCCAGGCCGATGCCCGCGGTCCCGCCGAGCACCACGACACGCTTGCCGTGCAGAGTCATCCTCGGATTCCATTTCCGTTGTGCCACTTGAACAATCTCCACTCTCGTCCGGAAATGGGTCGATCGTCCAAGACCTGTTTCGGACTTGGCGATAACCTCAAGGTATGGCCACGGATGTCGACCTGCGCAAGCTCCGGTACTTCGTCGCGCTCGCCCGCCATTTGCACTTCGGGCGGGCGGCCGAGGATCTGCACATCGCGCAGCCCGCGCTGAGCCGCCAGATCCGGGCACTGGAACAGGAACTGGCGGCCAAGCTGTTCGACCGGGACAGCCACGGCGTCACCCTCACCGAGGCCGGTCGCCAACTGCTGGACGATGCGGTGCCGCTGCTGGCCGCGGCCGACGCGACCCGCCGCCGGGTGGCCGCGGCCGCGGGCGGACCGCGCCGGCTGACCGTGGGTTTCCGGTCCGGCATCGTGGTCACCCCGGCCGTGCAGGTGTTCTCCGCCGGTCACCCGGACGTCGCCGTGGACGTGCAGAAACTCGAATGGGACGACCAGGCCGAGATGCTGCTGGACGGCCGGGTGGACATCGCCTACGTGCGCCAGCCCATCGCCGAGCGCGGTCTGTGGGTGCGCCGGCTCTACACCGAGCCCCGGGTCGCGGTGCTGCCGGCCGGGCACCGGCTGGCCGGGCGGGCCTCGATCACCGAGGACGACCTGGCCGACGAGCCGATCGTCTGGCACCCCAACGCCATCCTGCTGCCCACCCGGCGCAAGCACGTCAGCTCCGGGCACCGGGTGCGCAGCGTGGAGGAGAAACTGGAGCACGTGGCCGCCGGGCGCGGAGTGTCCCTGCTGCCCGAATCCGCCGCCGCGTACTACAGCCGCCCGGACATCACCTACGTGCCCATCCCGGACCTGCCCGGCGACGAGGTCTGCCTGGCCGCTCTCGCGGGCCGGCCGGCCCCGCTGGTCAGCGCGTTCGCCAAGGCCGCGCGCCAGGTGCAGTCCATGGTCGGCGTCTGAGGTGGCGGCACGGGACTGCTGTGCCGCGGTGATCCTGGCCGGGGGCGCGGGCCGGCGGCTGGGCGGAGTGGACAAACCGGGGCTCGCGGTGGCCGGGCGTACGTTGCTGGATCGGGCGATCGACGCGGTGTCGGATGCCGATCCGGTGATCGTGGTCGGGCCGCGGCGGCCCACCGCGCGAGCGGTGCGCTGGACCCGGGAGGACCCGCCCGGCTCCGGCCCGGTGGCCGGGATGGCCGCTGGAATCGCCGCGTTGCCAACGGAAAACGCTCCCGGCGAGGACATGCCGGAGCTGGTCGCGGTCCTGGCCGCGGACCTGATCGGACTGCGCGCCGACACCCTGGACCGGCTGCGCGCGGCCGTCGGCCCGGACGTGGTCGGCGCGCTGTTGCTGGACGAGGAAGATCACCCGCAGTGGCTGGCCGGGGTGTGGCGGCTGGCCGCGCTGCGCGCCGCCCTGCCCGCCGACCCGGCCGGGCGGTCGTTGCGTTCGGTGCTGGCGCCGTTGCCGGTGGCGCGGCTGGCCGCCCGCCCCGGCGAGAGCGCGGACATCGACACCCCGGATGATCTTGCCGGGGCCGAAGCCGCGACCGGCGGTCGGCCCCGGCGCGCGGCTGATGCTTCACGGAAGTCACACTGGTGATCCGGAAGTCTGGTACGACAGCCGACGAATGACACCTTTCCTTGAGGAGGATGGACGGCCGATGACCGAGGCGGGACACGGGGCGGACGCCGAGGGCGCCAACGGCATGGCGCAGCAGGCCACCACCCCCGCGCGCGACGCGCAGCTGCTCGAACGCACCGTGTTCGAGGTCAAGCGGGTGATCGTCGGGCAGGACCGGCTGGTCGAGCGCATCCTGGTCGGCCTGCTGGCCAAGGGGCACCTGCTGCTGGAGGGTGTGCCCGGCGTGGCCAAGACGCTCGCGGTGGAGACCTTCGCCAATGTGGTCGGCGGCACGTTCTCCCGCGTGCAGTTCACCCCCGACCTGGTGCCCGCGGACATCCTGGGCACCCGCATCTACCGGCAGAGCAGCGAACATTTCGACGTCGAGCTCGGCCCGGTGGTGGCCAACTTCGTGCTCGCCGACGAGATCAACCGCGCCCCGGCCAAGGTGCAGTCGGCGATGCTGGAGGTCATGGCCGAGCGGCACGTGTCCATCGGCGGCAAGACCTTCCCGATGCCCGACCCGTTCCTGGTGCTGGCCACCCAGAACCCGATCGAGAACGAGGGCGTCTACCCGCTGCCCGAGGCGCAGCGCGACCGGTTCCTGTTCAAGATCGTGGTGGACTATCCCACCGCCGAGGAGGAACGGGAGATCGTCTACCGGATGGGCGTGACCCCGCCCGCCCCGCAGCAGGCGCTCAATCCGGCCGAACTGACCCGGCTGCAGGACGTGGCCTCGCGGGTGTTCGTGCACCACGCGCTGGTCGACTACGTGGTCCGGGTGGTCATCGCCACCCGCACCCCGGCCGAGCACGGCCTGTCCGACGTGGCCGGCTGGGTGTCCTACGGCGCCTCGCCCCGCGCCAGCCTCGGCGTGATCGCCGCGGCCCGGGCGCTGGCCCTGGTGCGCGGCCGCGACTATGTGCTGCCCCAGGATGTGGTCGACGTGGTGCCCGACGTGCTGCGCCACCGCCTGGTGCTGTCCTACGACGCGCTGGCCGACGGCGTGCCGCTGGATCACATCATCAGCCGGGTGCTGCAGACCGTGCCGCTGCCCCAGGTGACCGCTCGGCCGGCCACCGGTGGCCCGCAGCAGGCACACCCGGTGCCGGTCCGGCCGTGACCGCGGACGCGACCCCCGAACCGGCCGGAAACCGGCCGGGCTGGGCGCCGCCGGTGCTGCGCGGAGATCGGCTGTCGGCCGGTCTGCGCACCCTGGAACTGGACGTGCGGCGCCGGCTGGACGGGCTGTTGCAGGGCAACCACCTCGGCCTGGTGCCCGGGCCAGGCTCGGAACCCGGCGAGGCCCGGCCCTACCAGCCCGGCGACGACGTGCGCCGGATGGACTGGGCGGTCACCGCCCGGACCACGGTGCCGCACATCCGGGAGACCGTGGCCGACCGGGAACTGGAGACCTGGCTGGCGGTGGATCTCTCGCCCAGCCTCGACTTCGGCACCGCGGTGTGCGAGAAGCGCGACCTCGCGGTGTGCGCCGTGGCCGCGATGACCTACCTGACCAGCGGCGGCGGCAACCGGATCGGCGCGGTGGTGTCGACCGGCGAGCAGACCCAGCGGATCCCCGCCCGCGGCGGCCTGGCCCACGCCCGTGGCCTGCTGCACCGCATCGCCAGGACCCCGGCCGCGCCGCTGGGCACCCAGGGCGACCTGGCCACGCTGCTGGAACAGTTGCGGCGGCCGCCGCGACGGCGCGGGCTGGTCGTGGTGATCTCGGACTTCCTCGGTGCGCGCGACTGGGAACGACCGCTGCGCGGACTGTCCGCCCGACATGAGTTGGTGTGTGTGGAGATCGTCGATCCACGCGATGTGGATCTGCCCGAGGTGGGCACCATCGTGCTGGCCGATCCGGAAACCGGGCTGCAGCGTGAGGTGCACGCCAGTTCGGCGCTGCGCCGGGAGTTCGCCGAGGCCGCGGGCGAGCACCGGGCCATGGTGGCCGCGGGCATCCGCGGCACCGGGGCCGCCCATCTGGTGCTGCGCACGGATTCGGACTGGATCGCCGACACGGTGCGATTCGTGGTGGCCCGCAAGCGTCGGTGGTCTGGAGGGGCGGCCTAAAAGTGTTCGGTCTGAGCCTCACCGGCTTCACCGCGCCCATGTGGTTCCTGCTGCTGGTGTTCGTCGCCGCATTGGCCGGTGGATACCTGCTGGTGCAACGGATGCGCCGGCGGCGGGCGATGCGGTTCACCAACCTGTCGCTGCTGGATCGCATCGCGCCGAAGGGTCCCGGTTGGTGGAAGCATGTGCCCGCGGCGGTGTTGCTGGTCGCGCTGTTGCTGCTGACCGTGGCGCTGGCCGGTCCGACCGCGCAGGAACGGGTGCCGCGCAACCGGGCCACCGTGATGCTGGTGATCGACGTGTCGCTGTCCATGGAGTCCACGGACGTGACGCCCAGCCGGTTGCAGGCCGCGCAGGTGGCGGCGAAGCAGTTCACCGACGGCCTGCCTTCCTCGATCAACCTCGGTCTCATCTCGTTTGCCGGTGCGGCAACGGTTCTGGTGTCGCCGACCACCGATCACCAGCAGGTTGACCAGGGGATCGACGGGCTGAAGCTGGCCGAGGGCACGGCGACCGGAGACGCGATTTCCGCGGCGCTGCAGTCCATCGCCAGTTTCGGGGCGATGGTCGGCGGCTCGGGTGCGCCGCCGGCGCGGATCGTGCTGATGAGCGACGGGAAGCAGACGTTGCCGAGCATGGACCCGTCCGGCGTGCAGGGTGCCTACACCGAGGCGAAAGTCGCGTCCAGTAAGGGAATCCCGGTTTCGACCATCTCGTTCGGGACGTTGAACGGGGTGGTGACCATCCAGGGGACGCAGCAGCCGGTGCCGGTGGATGATGACCTGCTGAGGCAGGTCGCGCAGATCGCGCACGGGGATTTCTACAAGGCGGTCACCGGGGATCAGCTGAAGGCGGTCTACGCCAGTTTGCGGGATCAGATCGGGTATACGACGGAACAGTCGGATGCCAGTAAGCCCTGGCTGATATTGGGGACGTTGCTGGCGATCGTGTCGGCTGGGGCGTCGTTGTTCATCGGGCAGAGACTGCCTTAGGCCGCGGTTGCCGGGTTTTCTGGTCAGGCGGCCACGGTCGGTGTTGTCGCCAGGAGTTCCCGGATGCGTTTGGTGGCGGCGCGGCCGGCTCGGTTGGCGCCGACCGTGCTGGCCGATGGGCCGTAGCCGACCAGGAAGATCCTCGGATCGGCGATCACCTGGGTGTCGTCTACCGCGATGCCGCCGCCGGGGGAGCGAAGGTTCAACGGTGCCAGCTGGTCGAGGGCGGCTCGCCAGCCGGTGGCCCAGAGGATGACGTCCACGTCCAGCGTCGTGCCGTCCGGCCAGGCGACGCCGGTGGGGGTGATGCGGGCGAACATCGGCGTGCGGGCGAGGACTCCGGACTGTTGGGCGGCAACGACTTCCGGAGTACGGGCCAGGGCAGTCGCGCCGACGACGCTGGTGGGTGGGAGCCCGGCGCGGACCCGCGCGTCGACTTCGGCGATGACGGCTCGGCCGTGTTCGTGGGTGAACGGGCCGTCGCGGAATTCGGGTTCGCGGCGGGTCACCCAGGTGGTGCCGGCGACCGTGGCGATCTCCAGGAGTTGCTGGATCGCGGACGTCCCTCCGCCCACCACGAGGACTCGCTTTCCGGCGAATTCGGCCGGGCCGCGGTAGTCGGCGGTGTGGAGTTGACGGCCGGTGAAGGTTTCCTGGCCGGGGTAGTGGGGCCAGAACGGTTTGGTCCAGGTGCCGGTGGCGTTCACCAGCGCCCGCGCCGACCATTGTCCGGCGCCGGCGGAGACAGTCAGCCGACCGTCCATTGTGGATTCGACCCGGTCCACGTGCACGGGGCGCTGGACGTTCAGCTCGAATTTCTTTTCGTAGGCGGCGAAGTAGGCCGGAACGGCTTCGGCGGCGGACCGCGTCGGGTCGGGCTCGGGGAAGTGCAGGCCGGGGAGGTCGAAGATGCCGTGCACGGTGGCCATGCGCAGGGTGGGCCAGCGGTGTCGCCACGCCCCACCGGGGCCTGCGCCGGCGTCCAGGACCACGTGCTCGATGCCGGCCCGGCGCAGGAAGTACGCGCTGGACAGGCCCGCCTGCCCGGCCCCGATCACCACCACGTCGGTCTGCCGCACGACCAGGTCAACATCGTCACCGCCGGCCCTCTTACCCAGGGTGCCGCGGGGTGTCGGCAATGCCACACTGGCGGCCGTCGAAGGAGGTGCCGATGGCCGGGATCAAGACCTGGGAAGCCATGCGCGAGCGCAGCGAGCGGTTGCTGGTGCAGCGCACCGGGGAAGACCTCGCGGAGTGGAGTCGGCGGGTACTCGAGTCGGGGATCGACGGCGAGCCGGAGCTGCGGGCCTGGCTCAACGAGCGCGGGGTCACCGGGTACGGGCAGATGCTGGTGGTGATGGAGCGGTTCGGGTATCCGGACTTCCTGTCCGCCTCGGCCGACGAACTGATCGACGGGCAGTACGCCGACCGGGAATCGCTGCGGCCGATCATGGAGCGGGTGCTGGGCGCGGTCGCCGGATTGGCGGGGGCGCAGGTGCAGGCCCGCAAGACCTACATCACGCTGGCCACCGAGCGGCGCAAGTTCGCGGTGTTGAAGGCGACCACGAAGAGCCGGGTCGATCTGGGGCTGCGGATCGCCGGAATCGACCTGGGCGGGCGGCTGGTGTCGGCCAAGCCGTTCAACGACCCCGTGCTGACCGTGCGGGTGCAGCTGGCCGGCGCCGACGAGGTGGACGACGAGGTCGTCGAGCTGCTGGGCCGGGCCCACGCGGAAAGCAGCTGAACCGATCGAGAAGTCCGCGTAGATTCTCCGGGTATGGAGATGACCGAGATCACGTCCAAGGAGGAACTGCGCGAGCTGCTGGGTGAAGTGGCCCCGCGGGTGGCCGACAAGGCCCGCCCCCGGCTGCACGAACTGGACCGGCAGTGGCTGGCCGCCTCCCCGTTCTGCCTGATCGCCACCTCCGCCGCCGACGGCAGCTGCGATGTCTCACCCAAGGGCGACCCGCCCGGGTTCACCCTCGTGCTGGACGACCGCACCGTCGTGGTGCCCGACCGGCCGGGCAACCGGCGCGCCGACGGGTTCCACAACGTGCTGAGCAACCCACACGTCGGCCTGATCTACCTGCTGCCCGGCCGCGACGACACGCTGCGGATCAACGGCACCGCGCGGCTGGTGCGCGACGCCCCCTTCTTCGACGATCTCGTCGTCAAGGGCAACCGGCCCAAGCTCGCCATGGTGGTGGCCATCGAGGAGGTCTTCTATCACTGCTCCAAGGCGTTCCTGCGCTCCGCGCTGTGGAAGCCGGAGACCTGGGCCCCGGAGCGGATGGCGTCCCGGCCGGTCATCGCCAAAGCCCTGGAGCGGCCGGAGGCCCCGATGGCGGAGCTGGAGCGCTATTACGGCGCCGACTACGCGGCGAAACTCTACGGGTGAGCAGGCCCACCGGGGCTGATGTGGGCTTACGCCGGGGTAGCCGATAACCTCCCAGCGCAACCAGCGTGTGGGAGGAGCAGGAGTGGGACGGTCCGTACTGGTCACCGGAGGAAACCGCGGCATCGGTTTCGCCATCGCCTCGGCGTTCGTCGCGCAGGGTGACAAGGTCGCGATCACCCACCGGGGGTCCGGCGAGGGCCCCGAGGGCACCCTCAACGTGCGCTGCGACATCACCGACGCCGAGCAGGTCGACGCCGCGTTCACCGAGGTGGAGAAGGCCAACGGGCCGGTCGAGGTGCTGGTGGCCAACGCGGGCATCAACGACGACACCCTGCTGCTGCGGATGAGCGAGGACCAGTTCACCCGGGTGGTGGACACCAACCTCAACGGCGCGTTCCGCCTGGTCAAGCGGGCCAGCAAGGGGATGCTGCGGGCCAAGTGGGGCCGGATCGTGCTGATCTCCTCGGTGATCGGCCTGTCCGGTGGCGCGGGCCAGGTGAACTACGCGGCCAGCAAGGCCGGGCTGGTCGGCATCGCCCGTTCGGTCACCCGCGAACTGGGCTCGCGCAACATCACCGCCAACGTGGTCGCCCCCGGCTTCGTGCCCACCGACATGACCGACGCGCTCACCGACGAACAGCGGGCCGCCGCGCTCAAACAGATCCCGGCCGGCCGCTACGCCAAGCTGGAGGAGATCGCCGCCGCCGTCACCTTCCTCGCCTCCGACGGCGCGGCCTACGTCTCCGGCGCGGTGCTGCCGGTGGACGGCGGCCTCGGCATGGGGCACTGACCTCCAGCTTTTCCCGACGTATCACCATTTTCTGAGAGGAACGCCGTGTCCGGACTGCTCGACGGTAAGCGACTGCTGATCACCGGGGTGATCACCGACGCCTCCATCGCCTTCCACGCCGCCCGGGTGGCGCAGGAGCAGGGTGCGCAGGTCGTGCTCACCGGGTTCGGCCGGCTGAGCCTGGTCGAGCGGATCGCCAAGCGGCTGCCCGAGCCCGCCCCGGTGATCGAACTCGACGCCACCAACGCCGAGCACCTCGCTGCGCTGCCGGACCGGATCCGCGAGCACGCCGACGGCATCGACGGCGTGCTGCACTCCATCGCGTTCGGCCCGCCCAGCACCCTCGGCGCGGACTTCCTGGACGCTCCGTGGGAGGACGTGGCCACCGCGGTCAACGTGTCGGCCTACTCGCTCAAGGCACTGGCCGCCGCTGTGCTGCCGCTGATGTCCCCGGGCGGTTCGATCGTCAGCATGACCTTCGACGCGCGGATGGCCTGGCCCGCCTACAACTGGATGGGCGTGGCCAAGGCCGCCCTGGAGTCGGTCAACCGCTACCTGGCCCGCGACCTGGGTGAGCGGGGCATCCGGGTGAACACCGTGGCCGCGGGCCCGGTGCGCACCATGGCCGCCAAGTCCATCCCCGGCTTCCACAGCCTGGACGACGCCTGGGGCGAGCGGGCCCCGCTGGGCTGGGACCCGACCAACCCGGAGCCGGTGGCCAAGTCCATCTGCGCGCTGCTGTCGGACTGGCTGCCGGCCACCACCGGCTCGATGGTCTGGGTCGACGGCGGGCTGCACGCGACCGGGATGTAGGCCCCCGTTCGGTGGCGTGGTCACGGACCGGCGAAGATTGGTCCGTGACCGTTGACGCTCTGTTGCTGTTGTCCTTCGGTGGTCCGGAGCGGCCCGAGGACGTCCGCCCGTTCCTGGAGAACGTGACCCGCGGCCGGGGCGTGCCGCCGGAGCGGCTGGACGAAGTGGCGCAGCACTATCTGCACTTCGGTGGCGTGTCCCCGATCAACCAGCTCAACCGGGACCTCATCGAGGCGGTCCGGGCCGAGCTGGCCGAGCAGGGCTTCGAGCTGCCGGTCTACTTCGGCAACCGCAACTGGCACCCGATGGTCGAGGAGACCGTGGACCAGATGCGCGCCGCCGGGGTGCGCCGCGCGCTGGTGTTCCCGACCAGCGCCTACGGCGGCTACTCGGCGTGCCGCCAGTACGACGAGGACATCATCCGGGCCCGGGAGACGGTCGGGCCGCAGGCGCCGGAACTGGTGAAGCTGCGCCAGTTCTTCGACCACCCGCTGTTCCTGGACGCGGTCACCGACGCCGTCCGCGCGGCCGTGGCCGAACTGCCCGAAGCGGTGCGCGGGGCGGCCCGGCTGGTGTTCACCGCGCACTCGATTCCGGTGGCCGCGGACGCCAACGCGGGGCCGCGCGAGGAGGGCGGCGCGCTGTACTCGCGGCAGATCGCCGAGGCGGCGCGGTTGGTCGCCGGGGCATTGGGCGTGACCGACTACGACGTGGTGTGGCAGTCGCGCTCGGGTCCGCCGCAGGTGCCGTGGCTGGAGCCGGACATCGCCGACCACATCGAAGCGTTGCACGCCAAGGACGTGCCGGCCGTGGTGGTGTGCCCGATCGGGTTCGTGTCCGACCACCTGGAGGTGGTGTGGGACCTGGACACCGAGGCTCGCGAGCTGGCCGAGAAGCTGGGTATGGGCTTCGCCCGCGCGGCCACCGCCGGTCCCGACCCGCGGTTCGCCGAACTGGTGGTGGAGCTGATCCGCGAGCACACCGAGAACCTCCCGGCCCGCAAGGCGTCGGCGTTCCCGTTGCTGGGCTGCACCGTCAACGGCGCGCTGTGCGCTACCGACTGCTGCGCGCCGCCGCGCCGTCCGGGCCGTCCCGGGTGAACGCCACGGGCGTCACGCCCTTCCAGCGTTTGAACGCGTGGATGAAGCTGGACGCCTCGGCGTAGCCCAGCCGGGTGGCCACGTCCTCGATGGACAGCACCCCGCTGAGCAACAGCTCCTCGGCCAGGGTTTCCCGCACCTCGTCACGCAGCATCCGGAAGCTGGTGCCGGACTCCTCCAGTTTCCGGCGCAGGGTGCGGATGCTCAGGTGCAGTTCCCGGGCCACCGCAGGCATACCGGCCTCCGGCGGACCCAGCCGGATCAGCAGATCCCGCACCTCGTGCGCGATCCCGGCCCGGGCCCGCCGCCGGGACACCAGGTCGGCGCACTGGGCCTGGCACATGGCCACGGTCTGCGGATTGGCCTGGGGCAGCGGGTAGTCCAGGTAGGTGGCGTCGAAGGTGGCCACCGTGCCCGGGCCACCGAATCGCGGGCGCACGCCGAACACCTGCACGTAATCGTGCACAGAGGACGGTTCGGGGAAGCCGAATTCCATGCCGATCAACGTAATCCCGCCGGGCAGCAACTCGTCGATCACCGAGTGGATGGCCGAGAGATCGCGCTCGACCAGGAACCGGGACACGTCGGTGGGCAGCACGCCGGCGTCCAGCTCCAGCCGCACCTGCCCGTTGGCCAGCCGGGCCCGGGGGATGGAGAAGGTGAAGCTCAGATCCAGGAAACGCAGCGCCACCTCGATCGCGTCCCGCAGGGTGGGGCTGGAGATGAACGCGAAGCCCAGGATGCCGAACGTGGTCGCGTGGTACTCCCGGCCCGCGGCCAGCCCGCCGTCCGGCAGCACCGCGGCCAGGTTGCGCACGACCCGCAGTTCCTGGTGTGCGTCGACCTCGGCGTTCGGGTCGGCCAGCTGGGCGGCGGTGACGCCACTGCCGGTCAGCGCCTGGTCCTGGTCGATGCCGTGCGCGGCGCCGAACCGCACCAGCAGGCAGGTGCCCGCGATGCCGCGCGAGAAGTCCCAGTGCCGGATCGCCGGTTCGGCGAGCTGCGCCATGGCCGAAATTATGGATCGGATGGCCCCGGATGTCTTGGCCGGGTCGCGACCTGGCCCTACCGTCGAGTACGTGAACGAACGGCAGTGTGGCCAGCGCAAACCGACCGTGCTGATCATCGGGGCCGGCATCGGCGGCATCGGTCTCGGGGTGAGCCTGCTGCGGGCCGGGTTCACCGAGTTCACCATCCTGGAGCGGGCCGGCGACATCGGCGGGGTGTGGCGGGAGAACACCTATCCCGGCGCGGCCTGCGATGTGCCCTCGCCGCTGTACTCGTACTCCTTCGCGCCCAACCCGAGCTGGCCGCGCCGCTACTCGCGCCAGCCCGACATCCTGGACTACCTGCGCCGCACCGCGGCCGGCACCGGAGTGCTGGACCGGGTGCGGTGCGACACCGAGGTCACCGGCGCGCGGTTCGACGAGGCCGGTCACACCTGGGAGGTGGCGACCGCTACCGGGCAGACCTACACCGCCGATGTGCTGGTCTCCGCGGTCGGTCAGCTGTCCCGGCCGGTCCTGCCGCGCATTCCCGGCGCGGAGAAGTTCACCGGGCCGCTGTTCCACTCGGCGCGCTGGGAACACGGCGTGGACCTGACCGGCAAGCGGATCGCGGTGATCGGCACCGGCGCCAGCGCGGTGCAGTTCGTGCCGCAACTCCAGCCCACGGCCCGCCGGCTGACCGTGTTCCAGCGCTCGGCGCCCTACGTGGTGCCCCGGCCCGACCGCGGCTACCGGCCCTGGCACCACCGCATGTTCCGCTGGCTGCCCGGCACCCAGCTCATCGGCCGGGCCGCGACCTGGCTGGTGTCGGAGTTCCTGAACCTGGCGCTGACCACCGCGCAGCCGCTGGGCAAACTGGTGCGCGGGGCCTTCCACCTGCACCTGCGTCACCAGGTCGAGGACCCGGAGTTGCGGGCCCGGCTGACCCCGGACTACCAGATCGGCTGCAAGCGGCTGTTGTTCTCCAACGACTGGTATCCCGCGCTGACCCAGCCCAATGTCAACGTGGTCACCGATTCGATCGCCGAGATCACCGAACACGGCGTGCGCACCGCGGACGGCCTGCTGCACCCGGCCGAGGTGATCATCTACGGGACCGGCTTCGCCGCCACGGAGTTCCTGGCGCCCATGCGCATCCAGGGCCGGCACGGCCAGTACCTCGGCGAGGAGTGGGCCGAGGGTGCGCGGGCCTATCTCGGAATGACGGTTCCCGGCTTTCCCAACATGTTCTGCGTGTACGGGCCGAACACGAACCTGGGCGGCAGTTCGATCATCTTCATGATGGAGCAGCAGTTCGGCTATATTCTGCAGGTCCTGCGGCGCATCGCGGACGGCACGGTGTCCTGTGTGGACGTGCGCCGGTATGTGGCCGACGTGTACGACGCGGAGATGCAGCGGCGGCTGGGGGAGAGTGTGTGGAGCGGGTGCGCGAGCTGGTATCGCGAGGACAGCGGGCGCATCTCGACCAACTGGCCGGGTCTGGTGTCGGAGTACCGCAGGCGCACCGCGCGGCTGGATCTGACCGACTACGAGGACATCGGCGCGGGCGACCGGCGGCAATCGGTGGGAGTTGCGTGAGCTGAGCGAGTTCGACCACGACGTGTTGGGTGTCGGCCCGGGGTTCGGAGATCCACAATGGACAGTGAAGTTGCTGGTTCGGTGACCTACCCGCCGGAACCGTGGGACCTGAGCGGGATCGGGTATCTGTCGGTGTGGCTGGTGCCGGTCGGTGTGTTGCCGGAGTTGCCGGACGGGGTGCGCCCGGCGTCGGTGCTGGGGCGGGCCGTGGTGTGCACCGGGTTGGTCGACTACCTGCCGGGCGGGCTGATGTCGTACCGGGAGTTGCTGGCGACCGTGCTGGTGCGCGAGGGTTTCCGGCCGGGCATCACCATCACCCACATCTGGGTCGACAGTCCGTCATCGCGGGCCGGTGGCCGGGAACTGTGGGGCATCCCCAAGGAACTGGCCCACTTCGACGTCGCTCATGATTCGATCGCCCGGGGCAGCGCCACACTCGACGGCGAGCCGCTGGCCGAGATTCGGGTTCGCCCCGGCAAAGTCGGCGGCCGGTTGCCGATTCCGTTGCGAGGCACGGTGTTGCAAACGTTGCACTCGACTCTTGCGCACACGCCGATCCGGGCCGGTGGGTCGGTGCGGTTGGCGCGGGGTGGGTGGCGGCTGCGCGGGCCGCTGGATTGGCTGAGCCCGTACCGGCCGCTGATTACCTTGGCGGCTACGGACTTCCGGTTGCGGTTCGGGCCTCGGGCTTCGTGATTCGCCTTCGCCTGACCAACCGCGGCCGCGCAGAAGTACGGAGCGAGGTGCGGCGGCCGTCGCAAGCAGTGAGTGCCGCTTCAGCTACCCAGCCCGGCCCGCAACGCGTCCGCCGCGTCGTCCAGCGCCTTCGCGAAGTACGTCCCCGCGCCAAGGTAATTGGCATAGCCGTGGATCAGGTCCGACCGCTTGTCCAACGTGGTCGGAACCCCGAAGTCGGCCAGCCGCTTGGCGTACGCCTCACCCTCGTCCCGCAGCGGGTCGAACCCGCACGCCGCGAGGTAAGCGGGCGGTAGGCCGGACAGGTCCTCGGCGAGGAGGGGGGACATGCGCACGTCCGCCCGGTCGGACTCGGGCCGGGCGTAGTGGTCGAGCATGCGGGTCATGTCCTTGTCGGTCAGGAAGAAGTCGTCGCCGAACAACTCCCGCGACCGGCGCCGCGCCGTCGCGTCGACCACCGGGTACAGCAGCAGCTGGAAGACCGGCGCCGGGCCGCCGGCGCGGGTGGTCTGCTGGGCGACGACCGCGGCCAGGTTGCCGCCCGCGCTGTCTCCACCGACCGCGATGCGCCTGGGGTCGATGCTCAGCTCGGCCGCATGCTCCACGGCGTAGGCGAAGGTGCTCAGCGCGTCCTCGGCCGCGGCCGGGAACGGGTACTCGGGGGCGAGCCGGTACTCCGGCAGCAGCACCGCCACATCGGCCCGGTCGGCCAGGAAGGCGGCCGCGGAGTGGTGGCTTTCCCGGCTGCCCAGCACGAAACCGCCGCCGTGGTAGAAGATCAGCAGCGCGCTCGGCGCGGCGATACCGCTGGGCCGGAACAGCGTCGCCGGGATGTCTTCGCCCGCACCGGGAATCCGCACCTCGCTGGTGCGCACCCGATCCGGCACCGCGCCGCCGACGACCTGGCGCCCGGCGTCCATGGCGATCCGGGACCTGGTCAGGCTCGGGTACAGCAACTTCGCGCCGGACAGTTTCATGACCAGCAACAACAACTGCGCCTCGATGGCCAGTTCCTGGCCGTCCAACCGCACCGGCTTGCCGACCAGGAACCGTTGCACCCGTTCCGGTAGCGCGAAAAGACCCTTGACGATCGCGGCCCGCACCCGCAGCTGCGCCGACCCCGCCACGTCAGTGCTTCCCGGCGTGGTCGGTCAGCACCCGCACGGCCTCGTTGATCGCGGACATGCGCGCGGTGCGCACCGCGTGGTCCAGCGGCTTGAGGGCCTCGGTCCGCCTGCGCATCGCCGAGGCGGACACCGCGCCGCCCGGGCCGGCCGTGGTGGCCACCTGCAGGATCGCCGACACCTCGTTGGCTCGCTGCAACACGCGCAGCGCGCGGCTGGGCATGCCGGGCGGCCAGGGTGTGCGGGGCTGGTCGGCGACCAGGGCGGCGATCTCGTCGCGCACCCCGGGCCGATGCCGGGCCACGTCCAGTTCGACCAGTGCGGTCGCGGCGGCGCGCATCGCGCCGGACAGTTCGTGTTCGGCTTCGCCCAGTGGGACGCACTCGCCCGCGGGCGCGGCGGGCAGCCGGAACGTGGTCCAGCGGATCACCCCGTCGGCCACGCGCTCGGGCACCAGCCCGACATCGCCCGCTTCACCGGCGGCCTCCGCGCCTTCCTCACCGGTGCGCAGCACCGCCGCCTCACCGGCGTGCAGCGCGGCGGCGGCGAACGGGGCGTGTCCGCGCAGGCCGCGCAGATCACCGGCAACCGGCAGCACCAACTCCCCACCGGTGGCGCCGAGTCTGCGCGCGGCCGCCAGCAACAACGCAGGCGAGGCCGCCGGTTCGTCGCCGGTCGGCAACTCGAGCAGCTCGGCGGTCTCCGCGTCGTGCGCGGTCACCTCGTGGAGTTCCGCCCAGGAAACCAGGGCGTCGAGTACATCGTCGGCCGCGGCGGCACCGTGCAGCCACGCCGACGTCCAAACCACCGCTGTGGCGCTCGGACTGGACACGAGAAACGAGGTTAGTTGCTGGTTTTTCGCTGCGCACAGGCACCCCCGGAGGATCACGGCGAGATCACCGGAACATCACCGCAGGCCAACCACCGCACCCGTGGTGGCCCGACCACCACACCTGTGGTGAAAGTGTTCTCCAGCAGCGAAAATCGGCCCAAAACCCGATCTCTGGAGTTGCTCCACGTCGACCGCGCCGCCGAATCGACGTAGCGTCGAACGGGTGAGTGCCCCATACCCGCCCGCCAACCTCCCCCGCACCGTCGGCGAACTCAAGGCCGCCGGTCACGAGCCGCGCCCGATCCGCACCGAGCTGCGGGACAACCTGCTGGCCGCGCTGCGCGACGGCCGCAACCCCTGGCCCGGGATCGTCGGCTTCGAGCGCACCGTACTGCCCCAACTGGAACGCGCCATCCTGGCCGGCCACGACATCGTGCTGCTCGGCGAGCGCGGCCAGGGCAAGACCCGCCTGCTGCGCACGCTCTCCGGCCTGCTGGACGAGTGGACCCCGGTGATCGAGGGCGCCGAGCTGGCCGAGCACCCGCTCGCCCCGATCACCCCGGCCTCCCGGCGCCGCGCCCGGGAACTCGGCGACCAGCTGCCGGTCGGCTGGCTGCACCGCGCCGAGCGCTACACCGAGAAACTGGCCACTCCGGACACCTCCATCGGCGACCTCATCGGCGACGTCGACCCGGTCAAGGTGGCCGAGGGCCGCAGCCTCGGCGACCCGGAGACCATCCACTTCGGTCTGGTGCCCCGCGCCCACCGCGGCGTCGTGGCCATCAACGAGCTGCCCGACCTGGCCGAGCGCATCCAGGTCGGCCTGCTCAACGTGATGGAGGAACGCGACATCCAGGTCCGCGGCTATACCCTGCGGCTGCCCCTGGACGTGCTCCTGGTGGCCACCGCCAACCCCGAGGACTACACCAACCGCGGCCGGATCATCACCCCGCTCAAGGACCGGTTCGGCGCGGAGATCCGCACCCACTACCCGCTCACCGTGGCCGCCGAGGTCGACCTGGTCCGCCAGGAGGCCGACCTGGTGGCCGAGGTCGGCGAGGCGCTGCTGGAGGTGCTGGCCCGGTTCGTGCGGCACCTGCGCGAGTCGAACGCGGTCGACCAGCGTTCCGGCGTCTCCGCCCGGTTCGCCGTGGCCGCCGCCGAGACCGTGGCCGCGGCCGCGCTGCGCCGCGCCGCGCTCACCGGCGAGAACCCGCCCGTTGCCCGGCCCATCGACCTGGAGTCGGTGCCCGCCGTGCTGCGCGGCAAGCTGGAGTTCGAGGCGGGGGAGGAAGGCCGGGAGACCGAGCACCTCGCCCACCTGCTGCGCCGCGCCTTCGCCGACACCGCGCGCGGTCGCCTGGGCGGTGTCGACCTGCGGCCGCTGGCCGAAGCCGTGGCCGACGGCAACCTGGTCACCACCGGAGAACGGGTGCCCGGCCGGGAACTGCTGGCCGCGCTGCCCGAACTGCCCGTGCTGCACGAGGTCGCCACCCGGCTGGACGTCGACCCGACCGACCCGCCCAGCCGGATCGCCTCGGCCGTGGAGTTCGCGCTGGAGGCGCTGTTCCTGGCCCGTCAGGTCGCCAAGGACTCCGACGACGACACGGCGGTGTACGGATCATGACCGGCGAGCGCTTCGCGTACGGCCCGTGGCACGACGGGCCGGATCCCCTGGCGCCGCCGCTGGACGTGCGCGAGGCGCTGTCGGAGATCGGCCGGGACGTGATGGAGGGCGCCTCCCCGCGCTCGGCCATGGAGGAACTGCTGCGCCGCGGCATGCGGGACGCCGCGGGCCTGGACGAGCTGACCCGGCGGCTGTGGCAGCGCCGCTCCCAGCTCACCCGGCGCAACCGGCTGGACGGCACCCTGCAACAGGTCCGCGAACTGCTGGACAAGGCACTGGACGCCGAGCGGAAGGCGCTGTTCCCGGACCCGTCCGACGACGCCCGGTTCGCCGAGGCCCAGCTCGACGCGCTGCCGCCGTCCACCGCCGCGGCCGTGCAGGAACTGTCCGAATACGACTGGCGCTCCGAGGAGGGCCGGGAGGCCTACCAGCAGATCCGCGACCTGCTCGGCCAGGAACTGCTGGAGTCCCGGTTCCAGGGCATGAAGCAGGCGCTGCAGCAGACCAACCCGCAGGACGTGCAGCGGGTGCAGCAGATGATGTCCGATTTGAACGACCTGCTCGCCGCGCACGCCCAGGGCCAGGACACCGCCGAACAGTTCCAGGAGTTCATGGACAAACACGGCGAGTTCTTCCCGGAGAACCCGGCCGACGTCGAGGAACTGATCGACGCGCTGGCCAGCCGGGCCGCCGCCGCGCAACGCATGATGAACTCCATGTCGGCCCAGCAGCGGGCCGAACTGGAGGGGCTGATCAACCAGGCGTTCGGCAGCCCGGAACTGGCCGCGCAGGTCGCCCAGCTGGACGCCAACCTGCGGGCGCTGCGCCCGGGCGAGGACTGGACCTCCGGCCAGCGCTTCCGCGGCCAGGACCCGATGGGCCTCGGCGAGGGCGCGCAGGCCATGCAGGACCTGGCCGAGCTGGACGCGCTGGCCGAGCAACTGGGCCAGTCCTACGCGGGCGCCCGGCTGGAGGACATCGACCTGGACGCGCTGCAACGCCAGCTCGGCGACGAGGCCCGGGTGGACGCCCGGCGGCTGGCCGAGCTGGAGCGGGAACTGCGCCGGCAGGGCCTGTTCGAGCGGGCCCCGGACGGGTCGCTGCGGCTGACCCCGAAGGCGCTGCGCCGGCTGGGCGAGACCGCGCTGCGCGATGTGGTCGGGCAGTTGCGCTCCCGCCGGGGCGAGCGGGAAACCGCGCGGGCCGGGGCGGCCGGGGAGCCGACGGGGGCGTCCCGGGAGTGGCGCTTCGGCGACACCGAACCGTGGGAGGTCTCGCGCACCGTGCGCAACGCGGTGCTGCGCACGGCCTCCACTGGTGACACCAAGGTGAAGCTGGACGTGTCGGACGTCGAGGTGGTGGAAACCGAGCAGCGCTCCCGGGCCGCGGTGGCGCTGTGCGTGGACACCTCGTGGTCGATGGTGCAGGACGGCCGGTGGGTGCCGATGAAACGCACCGCGCTCGCGCTGCACCAGCTGATCCGCACCCGGTTCCGGTCCGACGCGCTGGAGCTGATCACCTTCGGCCGGCACGCCACCACGGTGGACATCGGCGAACTGACCGGGCTGGAGGGCGTCTGGGAGCAGGGCACCAACCTGCATCACGCGTTGTTGCTGGCCGCCCGGCACCTGCGCCGCAACCCCGACGCCGTGCCGGTGGTGCTGGTGGTCACCGACGGCGAGCCCACCGCGCACCTGGAACCGGACGGCGAGGCCTACTTCAACTGGCCGCCCGAACCGCGCACCCTCGCGGTGACCATGAACGAGGTGGACGCCATCGCCAAACTGGGCGCGTCGATCACCGTGTTCCGGCTGGGCGAGGACCCGCGGCTGGCCGAGTTCGTGGACCTGGTGGCCCGCCGGGGTGGCGGCCGGGTGGTGGCCGCGGACCTCGACGGCCTGGGCTCCGCGGTGGTCAGCGACTATCTGGGCAACCGCCGCCGACACCGCTGAGCCCGGTTCCGGCATGCCGGAGCGCGGCCACCTCCGACATGCCGGAGCGCGGCCACCGAACCTGGCAACCGCGCTCCCTGTCACCTGATGGCTGTCACTTGATGGCTGTCGCTTGCGGGCCGGCCGGGGCAGCGCGACCAGAACGGCCGGACGGCGCTGCCCGCCCCGGGGCCTCGCGAAACCGCCTGAAGCCAAACCGCCTGAATTCGCAGGGGCGCCCCCCTGTTCCAGTCTATTAGTGCAGGTCAGGGACTGGAAGCGGTTTTCTTGCTGCTGTGGATAACTCGCGGATCAGCCGCGCTGCAGCGCGTCCCGCCACTGGATCCACTTGCGCAGCGTGGACATGTCGTAGTCCGGACCGCCCATGCCCACGGTGAACAGGGTCGCGCCCAGCTCAAGCAGCTTCGGGCCCAGCTCTTCCGGCTCGCCCCTGACCCCGACCGACCGCTCGATCTCGCTCGGGTCCCGGCCCACGTCGGCGCAGTGCTGGTCGAGGATCTTCACCTTGCGCTCCAGCACCTCCGGGTCGGCGAAGCCGTGCCAGATGTCGGCGTGCCGAGCGACCAGCCGCAGCGTCTTCTTCTCCCCGCCGCCGCCGATCAGCACCGGGATCTTGCGGGTCGGCGCCGGGTTGAGCTTGCCGAGCCGCGCCTCGATCCGGGGGAGGGACTCGGCGAGGTCGTTGAGCCGCCCGCCCGCGGTGCCGAACTCGTAGCCGTACTCGTCGTAGTCCTTCTTGAACCAGCCCGAGCCGATGCCCAGGATCAGCCGGCCGTCACTGATGTGGTCCACGGTGCGCGCCATGTCGGCCAGCAGTTCCGGGTTGCGGTAGCTGTTGCAGGTCACCAGCGCGCCGATCTGCGCCCGCGAGGTCGCCTCGGCCCACGCGCCCAACATCGTCCAGCACTCGAAGTGCTTGCCTTCGGGCTCGCCGTAGAGCGGATAGAAGTGATCCCAGTTGAACAGGATGTCGGTGCCCAGGTCCTCGGCCTCCGCCGCGGCCCGCCGGATCTGCGCGTAGTCGGCGTGCTGGGGCTGGATCTGCACGCCGATCCGGATCGGTCGGGTGTTCGCTGTGCTCATGTGATCAGCCTAGGTAAAACCCCAGGTTCCAGCAGTGCGCCGGAACGTGAGGAAAATCCCCGCAAAGCGGTCCCCGCCCGCGAACACCCGGTACCGTGCGTGTCCAGCGAGCAGCGCAACGCGACGCTGCACGGCGGGAGTGTGCGATGGCGGACAACCCGGACCGGCCGGCCGGCTTCGGCGCGGTGCTCGGGGTGGCCGAGTTTCGCGCCCTGTTCGCCGCCTACACGATCTCCGTGGCCGGTGACCAGTTCGCCCGGGTCGCGCTGTCCGTGCTGGTCTACGACCGCACCGGCTCGGCCGGCCTGACCGCGCTGACCTACGCGCTGACCTTCCTGCCTGACCTGTTCGGCGGCCCGTTGCTGTCCGGCCTGGCCGACCGGTACCCGCGCCGCCGGGTGATGATCAGCGGCGACGCCGCCCGCACCGTGCTGGTCGCGCTGATGGCCATCCCCGGTGAACCGCTGGCCCTGGTGGCCACCCTGCTGGTGATCGTGCAGCTGATCGGCTCCCCGGCCACCGCGGCCCGCGCGGCCATCACCCCGCAGCTGCTCGGCGAGGAGGCCTATCCGGTCGGCCAGGCCGTGTTGAACACCGCCAACCAGGCGGCCCAGGTGCTCGGCTTCGCCGGGGGCGGCGCGCTGATCGCCGGGATCGGCGCGGACGGGGTGCTGCTGGCCGACGCGGCCACCTTCGCCGCGTCCGCGTTGCTGGTGGCCATCGGCGTGCGCAACCCGGGTCGGCCGGGCCAGGTGGCCGAGGCCCGGGCGGCCTGGTGGCCGCAGTTGCGCGGCGGCGCGGTGCTGGTCTGGTCGGACCGGCGGCTGCGGGCGCTGATCTGCTTCGCCTGCCTGTCCGGCCTGTACATCGCGTGCGAGGCGCTGGCCGCCCCGTACGCGGCCGACCTGCACGGCGGGCCCACCCTGGTCGGCCTGCTGTTCGCCGGGTTCGCGCTGGGCGCGGCGGTGGGCATGCTGGTGCTGGCCCGGCTGCCGGCCCGGGTGCGGCTGCGGCTGATGCCGGTGCTCGCGGTGGGCAGCTGCCTGGTCCTGATCGGCTGTTTCGCCCGGCCGGGCGCGGTGCTGACCATCACCCTGTTCGCGGTCTCCGGTCTGGCCAGCAGCTACCAGGTCACCGCGTCCACCAGTTTCGTGCGCGCGGTGCCCGACGGCCGGCGCGGGCAGGCGTTCGGGCTCGCGGTCACCGCCATGAAGGTCGCCCAGGGGCTGGGCGTGAGCCTGGCCGGACTGGCCGGAGAACGAATCGCCGCGCACCAGGTGGTCGCCGCGGCGGGGTTACTCGGTGTAATCGCGGCGCTGGGGGTGGCGTGGCTCTGGCAGGTGGCCAACCGGCCCTTGCCACCCGGCGCGCCGGCCACCGCCCCGGGTGGGCAATGGCCGGCGCGGGCCCGGGAAAACCCCTGATAGTCAGCTACGCCATTCGGACGGCCGACTGGTCTTGCGGGTCCACTCGCTGGGGCGAGACGGGCGCTGGGAGTTGGTACGGTTGATCATGTCAGGCCTCCTGGGCAGGTGGAAAATCGGCAGGTGTTGTCCCCCGTCTGGAGTCGCGACGCTCTGTGCGCGGCCGTCTACACTCGATGGCTCCAGCGACGAACAGCGGGGGTGTGGCGTGCATCGCTTCGATCCACGTCACTGGCGTCTATGGTCTCTCTCCCCCTGGATGCTCACCTACGTACTGGCGGTGGAAGTCATCACCGTTGTGCTGGCGGGTGTGATCGGCCGGTCGGAGTCGGTCACACAGCGTGAACTGATCTGGTTCGGGCTGCTCACCGCGGCCTCGGTCATCCATCTGGAGGCCGCACAGGGTATCGAGCGCATCCGGGAGATGAGCGCCGAGGGCAGCCCCTACACCCACATGCAGTCGGTGTGGTTCTTCGCGGGCGCCCTCCTGCTGCCGTTTCAGCTGGTCACGGCGCTGATCGCGATCTCGTTCACGCACGAGTGGTTCCGGGTGTTCCGCGGCCGCTCGGTGTGTTACCGCAAGGTGTTCTCGGCGGCCACCGTGGTGCTCGCGGTGGCAGGCGCGCAGGGCGTGCTGTACCTGTTCCACTCCGGCGGCTCGCAGCCGTTCGCCGCGCTGGTGCTCGGGCCGCTCGGCGCGCTGGCCGTGGTGCTGGCCGGTTCGGTGTACCGGCTGGTCAACTACGTGCTGGTGGTGGGCGCGATCGCCGCGACCAACCCGGGCAAGCCGCTGCGCAACGCCCTCGGGCACTTCTCCGACCAGCTGATCATCGCTGCGGCCATCGGCCTGGGCTACGCCACCTCGGTGTTCCTGCTGACCCGGCCCTGGTCCGCGCCGATCCTGCTGATCACCGTGCTGGCCCTGCACATGGGCCTGCTGCTGCCGCAGTTCCGGGCGGCCTCGCGCACCGACTCCAAGACCGGCCTGGTCGACTCCTCGTGGTGGCACGACCGAGCCGAGGAACACCTGGCCCGGGGCCGCCGGATCAACGGCCGGGCCGGCGTGCTGATGATCGATCTGGACCACTTCAAGCAGGTGAACGACACCTACGGGCACCTGGCCGGGGACGCGGTGCTGCGCGCGGTGGCCGAGGCGATCCGGCACAGCGTGCGCTCCTACGACCTGGTCGGCCGGTGGGGCGGCGAGGAGTTCGTGGTGCTGCTGCCCGGGGCCGGGCAGAGCGACACGCTGGCCACGGCCGAACGCATCCGCTCGGCCATCTGCGCGTTGAACGTGACCACCCGGGACCGGTCCAACTCCGACGTGACCATCGGCGCGCTCGGCGTGTCGGTCGGCGCGGGCAGTTTCCCGGAGACCGCGACCGAGCTGAGCCCGTTGCTGCTGGCCACCGACGACGCGCTGTTCCGGGCCAAGGACCTGGGCCGCAACCGGACCGTGTGGGCCCGCGTCGAGCTGCCCCGGCCGCGCACCAGCTCGCTGCCGTAACACATTTCTCAAAATCCCCCAAGGGAATCGGCGCAGACTGGATCGTGCCAAGGCCCGATGGGAAGGATTCGGCTGACGTGAAGGATGCGCAACGCGCCCGGCTCGCTGCCCGGGACACCGGACTGCGCCGCGCCCGCGCCATGACGACCTGGACGGCGGTGGGCGCCACCGCGGCGGCCACCGTGCTCAGCGTCGTGCTGGCCGAGGGCAGTTCCTCGGCGAACGCCAGCACCGTGCCGCAGAAGACCGCCCCCGCCGCCCCGACGACCACCCAGCAGCCGACCGGCTCGTCGTCCGCGGCCCAGGCTCCCGAGACTCAGGCGCCGCAGACCCAGGAGCAGTTGCAGCCGCCGACGCAGGCTCCGCAGACCTACTCCGGCGGCCAGAGCTCGCACGGCGGCTCGGGCGGGACGTGACCGCCGCGCCCACCGTGGACCGGGTCGTCTTCCCGGCCCTGGGCACCACGGTGAACCTGGTGGTCACCGACGCCGGCAGGCTGCCCGCGGCCGAGCGGGTGCTGCGCCGTGAGCTGGCCGAGCTGGACCTGGCCTGCAGCCGGTTCCGGGACGACTCGGAGATCACCGCGCTGCACACCAGGGCCGGCCGGGAGGCCGAGGTCAGCCCGTTGTTGTTCGCCGCGCTGACGGCGGCGATCCGGGCCGCCCGGCTGACCGAGGGCCTGGTCGATCCCACGGTCGGCCAGGCCGTCGTCGACCTGGGCTACGACCGCGACTTCGCCGCCCTGACCGCGGTGACCGACGCGGTTCCGGCCCGGCCCGCGCCGGGCTGGTGGCGGATCACGCTGACGCCGGATCCGGCGAACGGCGGCGGCCGGGTGCTGCTGCCCCGCGGTGTGCGGCTGGACCTGGGCGCGAGCGCCAAGGCGTTCGCCGCCGACCGGATCGCCCGGCTGGCCTACGCCGCCGCGGACTGTGGGGTGCTGGTTGACCTGGGCGGCGACATCGCGACCGCGGGTGCGGCACCGGAAAGCGGCTGGCGGATCGGCATCGCTGCCGATCACCGCACCGCCCGTAGCGAACCGGATGAAACGGTCACGATCGTCAGCGGTGGGCTGGCCACCTCCAGCACGGCCCGCCGGTCCTGGTCGCGGGCGGGCCGGCAGGTGCACCACATCGTCGACCCGACCACCGGCGACATCCCGGACCGGGTGTGGCGGGTGGTGAGCGTGTCGGCGGCCAGTTGCCTGGACGCGAACACGGCCAGCACCGCGGCCATCGTGCTCGGCGAGCGAGCGCCCGGCTGGCTGGCGCGCCACCGGCTGCCCGGCCGTCTGGTCGGCGAGCACGGCGAGGTGCGCCGCGTGGCCGGCTGGCCGGCCGACGGAAACCTGACCACGACGGGCGACCGGGCCGAGTCCGCGAGCGCCGCCGGGCCGACCAGCCGTGCCACCGCCGCTCCGGGCGCCCTCGCCACCACCGCCGGTCCGGCCGCTCCCGACGCCACCGCCGCTCCGGGCGCCCCCGACGCCACCGCCGGTCCGGCCCGCCCCGTTGCCCGGCCGGACGAAGGAGAACTCGGGTGAGCACTCAGGATTTGTGGTTCGCCAGCCGGGGCACCGGCCTGGTCGCACTGCTGCTGTTCACCGGATCCGTGGTGCTGGGCGCGCTCAACGGCGGGAGGTTCGGCTCGGTGCGCTGGCCGCGGTTCGTGATCGCCTCGGTGCACCGCAGCGTGTCCCTGGTCGCGCTGGCCTTCCTCGTCGTGCACATCGCCACCGCGATCATCGACCCCTACGCCGGGATCGGCTGGCTGGCCGTGATCATCCCGGGCGCCACCGCCTACCGCACGTTCTGGCTCGCGCTCGGCGCGATCTCGTTCGACCTGATGCTGGCCATCACGATCACCAGCCTGCTGCGCCCGCGGATCAACCTGCGGCTGTGGAAGGGCGTGCACTGGGCCAGTTACGCCTGCTGGCCGGTGGCGGTGATCCACGGCCTCGGCGCCTCGCCCGACGACACCCGGATCGGCTGGGTGCTCGCGCTGGACGCCGGGTGCGTGCTGGCCGTGCTGATCGCGGTGGGCTGGCGGGCCCGGGTCACCCACCCGGACACCGAGGCCCGGGCGCGAGGTCTGCGATGACCGACGAACGCCTGCTGGCCGGCTGGCGGCACACCGGCCGGCCGGCCGATCTGCGCCAGCACCACGCCCGCTACGGCAATCTGCCCCGGATCGGCCGGGCCGAGCTGATCGACCTGGTCGAGAAGGCCGGGCTGCGCGGCCGGGGCGGGGCGTGGTTTCCCACTGGCCGCAAGCTGCGCACCGTGGCGCAGGCCCGCCGTCGTCCGATCGTGCTGGCCAACGCCTGCGAGGGCGAACCGGCCAGCGAGAAGGACCACGCGCTGCTGACCATCGCCCCGCACCTGGTGCTGGACGGGATCGCCCTGGCCGCGCACGCGGTGCGGGCCGAGGAGACCATCATCTGCCTGCACACCGGCGATCCGGTGGTGGCCGGCCTGCGCGCGGCCATCGCCGAGCGCGCCGATCCGCTGCCCCCTCGGGTGGTCGAGGTGCCGCCGCGCTACGTGGCCAGCGAGGAGTCGGCGCTGATCAACTACGTCAACGTCGGCGATCCCCGGCCGACCAGCAAACCGCCCCGTCCGTTCGAGCGCGGCGTGCGCGGCCGCCCGACGCTGATCGACAACGCGGAAACGTTGGCCCAGCTGGCTTTGCTGGCTCGCGGCGGGGCGAACTGGTACCGCTCGGCCGGCACCCGGGACGCCCCCGGCACCACCTTGGTCACGGTGTCCGGCGCGGTCGGCGAGCCGGGCGTGCGCGAGGTCCCGCTGGGCACTCCGCTGGGTCAGATCGTCCGGCTGGCCGGGGGCGAGACCCAACCGTGGTCGGCGGTGCTGGCCGGCGGCTACGGCGGCAGCTGGCTGCCCTGGCCGCGGGCGGCCGGGCTGCGGCTGACCCCGGAGGACTTCCGCGCCGCAGGCGCCCGGCTGGGCGTGCCGATCCTGGTGGCGCTGCCGGCCCGGGCCTGCGGGCTGGCCGAGACCGCCCGGGTGTTGCGGTATCTGGCCGGGGAGTCGGCCAACCAGTGCGGACCGTGCATGTTCGGGCTGCCCGCCATCGCCGCCGACTTCGAGGAACTGGTCACCGGCGTGGGCGGCCACGCGATGAACCGGTTGCGCCGCAGGCTGCCGGTGATCGCCGGGCGAGGTGCCTGCGCCCACCCGGACGGGGCGGTGAACCTGGCGGTCAGCGCGCTGCGCACGTTCGGCGCCGACGTGGCGGCCCACCAGTCCGGCCGGCCGTGCCGGTGGGCCGGGGTGGACCGCTGGCTGCCCAGTCACGGCGTGCTGGAGGAGGTGCGCTGATGGCCAGCGAACCGACGCTGCGGGTGGACCCGATCGGCTGTCGCGCGCACGGCCTGTGCGCGGAGTTGCTGCCCGAGCTGATCGAGCTGGACGAGTGGGGCTATCCGCTGATCCGGTCCGGCCCGGTGGGCCGGTCGCTGCGCGCCGCCGCCGCGTCGGCCGTGGTGGCCTGCCCGACGCTGGCCCTGAAACTGGAGTGACGGCCGGGAATCAGGCCCGGTACTTCGTCCATTGTGGACCGAACTGGCGCCATTCCCGGTCCCACAGGGCGTAGCGGCGCCGGTTGAGCGCCCAGTGCAATATGCCCAGCAGTACGGCCAGGGCAGCGCCCAGTGCGCCCAGGGCCAGCGCCGAGGTCAGCATGCCGCGCCAGTGCGCCTGTTGCGGGGTCAGCGGTGCGCTGACCACATCGCCCGCCGCGTCGATCCAGGTCTGCTGCGCGGCGCCCGCCTGCGCGCCCGGCCAGGCCAGCACCTGCCCGGTGCGCTCGCTGCCGTTGGCCGCCCGCCAGCGGGCCGGGGTGAGCACCGGGGTGACCAGGTCCGCGCCGTCCTGGCTGACCGGCGCGTCGGCGAGCAGGACCGCGGTGACCGGGGTCCTGCTGCCCGACTCGCGGGCGCCCTCGGTCAGTCCGGCCTGGTCGGCGTCGTGTCCGAGGGACAGCGCCAGTGGAAGTGCGGCCAGGATGAGTAACGCCGCCGCGATGCCTGCCGCGAACTGGATCCGGTCCACCCGCCTGCGCAGCGGGTTGCGCCCGAATCCCAGCCGGCGCACCAGTCTCATGATCATCTGCGTATCGCCCCCGTTCGGCCCGGATCATCCGCGCCAGTTGGTCCATACCACCGTCGCACCACCGGGTCGCCCGACACGCACGGTCACCCCCAGCCGATCACCTCCGGCCGCGGGCCAGATCGATCAACCGGTCCAGGATCCGACCGCCGTCCGCGCGCAGACCGTTGTGGTCGTATTCGTTGGTCACCCAGGGGCGCATGCCCCTGATCAGCGTGGCTGTCCGTTCGGAATACCGGCGCTCCACGTAGGGATCCTCGGCGTAGATCGCTGCCGCACAGGCAACCTCGTTGGTGTGCAACCGTTCCGAATCATACAGCCGCGGCCATTCCCGGCTCGCCAACTTGTACGCAGCGTCACGCAACGGTTTCAGGCCCTGGATGTCCTCGAGTTGGCCCGGATAAACATGTTCACCGGACAGCAGGGTGACATCGGCGTCGTAGGCGGCCGGGCGCACCCGGTCGGCCGACCAGTCGCTGACCCCGCCGTCGACGTAGGACGCCTCGTGAATCACCGTGTACAGCGGATTTCGCGCCGGGAACGGCAGCCAGGCGGTCAGATCGGCGAGGAACGCGGGGGATTCCCGGGGCAGTTCCAGGACGTAGTGCAGGTGCTCCGCGCCGTCGCTCATGCCCAGCAGATTCCCGATTTGCTGAAACCGCCGCCAGGTCAACCGGTCCCCATTGGGCAGCCGAACGTCCGTCGAATTCACCCATTCGTTTAGTGCCCGGACCCGGTCCCGGTCGCCCGGGTACCGCCGGTAGTAGCGCTCGCACCGATTCAGCAGTCGCTCGAACGTGGCGGCGTACACCTCGTCCACCGGGGTGCCGATGGGTGGCACCCCGCCGGTGATGAACACCTCGCGCAGACCCTCGGGCGCCTGGGACAGGTACGTGGTGGCGCAGAACCCGCCGAAGGACTGGCCGAGCAGGCTCCACGAGTCCACGCCGAGCGCCCGCCGGATCAGCTCGGCGTCCCGCACGATCGAGTCGGCCCGGAAGTGGCTGAGATATTCGGCCTGCTCGTCGGCGGACATCCCGGGCAGCGTGCCCACCGGCGTGGACCGGCCGGTGCCGCGCTGATCCAGCAACAGCACCCGGTACTCGGACAGCGCCCGGTCCAGCCAGGCCGGCGAGGTCGGATGCCGGGTCACCCGGGGCGCCTCGGAACCCGGTCCACCGCTCAGGAACACCAGGAACGGCCGGTCCCGCCCGAGCGGATCGGCGACCTCCCGCGCGAACACGGTCAGCGTCGGCCCGTCCGGCCGGTCGTGGTCGAGGGGGACCTCGAACTCGTGCTCGACCATGACCAGACCGTGGGTGCGCACGGTGACGGACACACGGACTCCCTTCGTAGAACCGGAATCAGGGCGCCGGCACCGGAATCAGTGCGCGGCGGTCAGCGACTGGTGCAGTGAGTCGAACGGGATCAGCCAGCTGGCGGTCAGCACCAGCACCAGCACACCGACGAGGCCGAACAGGAACACCCAGGTCAAACCGGGCACCCGGGTGAGCCGGGCCAGCTGGTCGGCGTCCGAGTCCGGCGCCCGGCCCCGGCTGCGCGAGCGCTGCAACTCCCACACCGGCCGGATGCCGGCGACCACCAGGAAGAAGGTGAACGCGTAGGCGAAGCCGGCCTGCACGGCGGCGGAGGTGAACCAGGACACCGCGAAGATCACCGCGGCGGTGATCAGCACGGACACCACGCCGTAGGCGTTGCGGACCAGGATCAGCATGGCGACCAGCAACACCACGGACAGCCACAGCACGGCGGTGATATGGCCGGCGGCCAGCAGCGCGGCGTAGACCAGGCCCAGCAGCGAGGGCGCGAGGTAACCGGCCAGCGCGGTGGCCACCATGCCCGGCCCGTGCGCCTTGCCGCGGGACACGGTCACCCCGGAGGTGTCCGAGTGCAGCTGGATGCCGGACAGTCTGCGCCCGACCAGCAGCGCGACCAGGGCGTGGCCGCCCTCGTGGGCCACGGTGACCACGTTGCGCAGCACGGTCCAGGCGTTCCGGATCAGTACGGCGAGCAGTGCGATGGCGGCGGTGATCAGGACCACGGTGGTCGGCGGGGGCGGCTGAGTGCCGATGACCTCATGCCAGACCTGCTCGATGGTGGACAAGTGCACGCGCACACTTCATCACTGATGGGCTCGGCCGCGCCACTTTCCCTCGATGGCGGCCTGCACGGTGTCGGCCATGGTGGTGCTGGCCACCTCCAGCGCCCCGGTGTCGCGCAGCGACCGGCACAGCACGAACGCGCCCTCCAGGGCGCCGATCACCGCGATGGCCAGGTCCCGCGCGACCGGCTCGTCGATGCCCTCTTCGGCGAACCGCGCGGCCAGCCCGGTGATCCAGCTCTCGAACACATCGGCGGTGGCCTGGCGCAGCGCTTCGTTGGTGCTGGCCACTTCCAGTGCGATGGTGGCGATCGGGCAGGCGTCGGCGTAGTCGCTCGCCCGCAGGTCCTGCGCGGCCAGCAGGTAGGCGTTGCGGGTCGCGGTGACCAGATCGGTGCCGGTGCCGTAGATGGCGTCGATCAGCCCCAGGTACATCCCGCCCGACCAGCGGATGATCTCCTCGGCCAGCTGGTTCTTGCCGCCCGGGAAGAAGTGGTAGAGCGAACCGAACGGCGCGCTGGCCGCGGCCACGATCTGCTTCACCCCGGTACCGGTGAAACCGTTGCGGCGGAACAGTTCCGCGCCCGCGGTCACGATCCGTTCTCTGGTGTCGGTCACATCGGCTCCCGGGCTCGTGGGGCTACCCGGACCAGTCTAACTAGATCGATCTATCCAACGCTGCGGGCCAGCACCAGCGTGTCGATCGCCTCGCCCGCACCCGGCACCTCCCGGCGCACCCGCTCGGCTCGCGCCACGTGCAACCCGGGCAGGGCCGTGCGCACCGCCTTGGCCGTCCACAGCACCTCGGCCTCCTGCGGACCGCCCACGCCCTCGGTGAGGTTGGTCCGGTCGTGCCCGACCGCCAGCAGGGTGCCGCCGGGGGCCAGCGCGGCCGCCGCCCCGCGCAGCACCCGGGCCAGCTGCTCGCCGGGCAGTTGCAGATAGGACAGCAACACCAGCTCGAAACCGCCGCGTCGCGGGGTGAAATCCAGCACGTCGGCCAGCACCCAGTCCACCTCGATCCCGCGCTGCTCGGCGATCCGCGCCGCCTTGGCCAGTCCCACCTTGGAGAAGTCCACCGCGGTGACCCGCCAGCCCCGCTCGGCCAGCCACAGCGCGTTGCGGCCCTCGCCCGCGGCCAGGTCCAGCGCCCGGCCCGCGGGCAGTCCGGCCAGTTCCCCGGCCACGAACTGGTTCGGGCCCGCGGTCCACACGAGTTCGGCGGCCTCGTACCGGCGGTCCCACGCCTGCGCGTCCATGCCGATCAGTCTGCCGCACACCCGGGCGGCACACTGGTCGCGTGTCCGAGTCAGAAGCCGAACCCGGCTGGTTGCTGCTGGTCTACCGCGTTCCCTCCGAGCCGACCCGGTTGCGGGCCACGGTGTGGCGGCGGCTGAAGGGGCTGGGCGCGATCTATCTGCAGAACTCCTGTGCCGCGCTGCCGGCCAGTCCGGCCGCCGAGCGGGCGCTGCGCAAACTGCGCCACGAGATCGGCGAGATGTCCGGCACCGCGGCTCTGTTGTCCTGCGCGGTGCTGGCCGGGGAGACCGAGGTGCGGGCCCAGTTCCAGGCCGCCCGGGACGACGAGTACGAGGAGATCGTCGACAAGTGCCAGGACTTCATGGGCCAGCTGGACAAGGAGTACAAGGCCGAGCACTTCACCTACGCCGAGCTGGAGGAGAACGAGGAGGACCTGGTCAAGCTGCGCAACTGGTTCGCCAAGGTGGCCGACCGGGACGTGTTCGGCGCCCCCGGCCGGGCACCCACGGTCGAGGCGCTGGCCACCTGTGAGCAGGCGCTGGAGGAGTACGCGGCCCGGGTCTACGCCGAGGAGGCCGAAAGCCGCTGATCGGCCCGCGTGTCGATCGGATCCTCGCCAAGCAGCCGCGACCACGAACCTCCGCGCAGCCGGCCGACCAGCCCGGCCCCGTACCGCCCGGCCAGGATGCTGACCACCGCGCCGGCCACCGCGCCCAGCAGCAACCCGGCGATGACGTCGTGCGGGTAGTGCGCGCCGATGTACACCCGGGCTGCGGCCATCAACAGCCCGCACACCAGCGCCACCGCGCCCAGCCTGCGGCTGACCAGCCAGACCGCCAGCACGGTCGCGCCCGCGATGGCCGCGTGGTTGCTGGGGAACGACCAGTCGCCGGGCGCCTCGCACGCTTCCAGGATGTGCACCCCGGGCAGCGACTGGCACGGCCGGTTCTCGTCCACCAGGCTCTTCACCACGTCGTTGACCAGGTAGGCCAGCAACACAGCGACCGGCCCGGCCAGCGCCCGGGCCATCAGCGTGTTGTCCGCGCCCCGGGCGGTCCACCAGCCGCCGACCAGCAGCAGCGCGAACAGAAGCAGGCCGATGACGTTGGCGTAGCTGGTCACCAGGGCGTGCAGCCAGGGCGTGTCCTGGGCGAAGTGGGCCACCGCGGTGAACCAGTTGCCGTCGATTCCGGCGCCGTTGAACGACTGCGGCACGGTCAAGTCCCGATCTCCCCTGCTCCGATTCCAACTACTACATGTTTGTAGTAGTTCAGTCGGGTAGATTACTCCCGTGCACGAGGGGTCTGCCAGGCGACGCGGTGCCGGCCAGCTGGAAGCCGAGGTCATGGCCGCGCTGTGGGCCGCGGACGGCCCGCTGACCCCGGGCGACGTGCACCGGGTGCTGGGCCCCGGGCTGGCCTACACCACGGTGGTCACCTGCCTGTCCCGGTTGCACGACAAGGGCGTGCTGACCCGGCGGCGGGTCGGCCGGGCCTACGCCTACCGCCCGGTGGCCGACCAGCCCGGCCTGGCCGCGCGCCGGATGCGTCAGGTGCTAGACGCCGAGGACGACCGGCAGGTCACGCTGTCCCGGTTCGTGTCCGAACTGTCCGCAGAGGACGAGCAGGTGCTGCGCGCGTTGCTCGCCGAGGCGGGCGGCCCACCGCCCGATGAGCACCCCGGTCCCGGTGACCTGGGCTGATCGGGGCGGACCGTTCACCCCGGACCAACACGGCGGGCATTACGCTGTCCGTCGCGATTGGCGCAGTTGACGTTTGAGAGGACTCACATGCCCCCACGCGATGGCGGACAACGCCCCGCGTTCGGAAAGCCCGACCCGTTCGTCTGGATCCCGGTGGTCGCCCTGCTGATCGTGTCCGGCGTGCTGATCGTCGGCAACGCCGCGGGCTACGCGATCTTCCCGATCCTCATCGCCGCGCTGGTGGTGTTGTTCGACGCGCGGGTGAACCGGCCGAAGGACGGCGCCCGGCGGTCCCGATAGGCTGCGAGCCCATGACGAGCGACGCGACGGTCCGGCAGGCGGTGATCCTGGCCGGTGGGCAGGGGTCCCGGCTCAAGCCGTACACGGACACCCGCCCCAAGCCGATGATCGAGATCGCCGGCCGCTGCATCATCGACCACCAGATCGAGTGGCTCGCCGAGGCGGGCGTGACCGACCTGGTGGTGTCGGCCGGGCACCTGCACGAGGTGCTCATCGAGCACCTGGAGGCCAGCGAGCAGCCGCTGCGGGTGAGCACGGTGGTCGAGGACGAGCCGCTGGGTCGCGGCGGCGGCCTGAAGTACGCCGGCAAGCACCTGCCCTCGCCCGAGGACGCCTGGTACGCCCTCAACGGCGACATCTGGACCCGGTTCGACCTGCGCGCGATGACCGCCTACCACGCCGAGCGGAACGCGGTGGCCACCATCGGCCTGGCCCGGCCGCGCATCCCGTGGGGCGTGGTGGAAACCGACGATCTGGGCCGGGTCACCGACTTCGTGGAGGCGCCGCCCTCGCCGTACCCGGTCAACGGCGGCATCTACGTGTTCGCCGGGGAGATCCTGGACATGCTGCCCGAGCGCGGTGACCACGAGCGGTCCACGTTCCCGTTGCTGGCCAAGCAGCGCCGGCTGGCCGGGTTCCCGATTTCCGGTTACTGGCGGGCGATCGACACGGCCAAGGACATCCGCGAGGCCGCCAAGGAGCTCGGCGCCAGGCGCTGAGTCCCGGGCGGCCCGGCGGATTTCCGTTGTGGCCGAACAGTTTTCTGTGCTGGCCGGGTTTGTGTTGCTGCCGGCCAGTTTCCGCGGTCAGTTAGTTCGTGGTGGCCAGGGAGCGCAGGAAGAACGCCAGGTTCGCCGGGCGCTCGGCCAGCCGCCGCATGAAGTAGCCGTACCACTGGTCGCCGTAGGGCAGGTACACCCGCATCCGGTGCCCGGCCGCGGCCAGCCTGCGTTGTTCGGCCGGGCGAATCCCGTACAGCATCTGGAATTCGAAGTCGCCCGGGCCGCGCCCGGCCCGGGCGGCCAGCTGCCCGGCGATGTCGATCAGCCGAGGGTCGTGCGAGGCCACCATCGGGTAACCGGCGCCGTCCATCAGCACCCGCAGGCAGCGCACGTATGACCGGTCCACCTCCGCCTTGTCCTGGTAGGCAACGGAAGCGGGCTCGGCGTAGGCGCCCTTGCACAGCCGGATGCGGGAGCCTGCGCCGGCCAGTTCCCGGCAGTCGGACTCGGTGCGCTTGAGGTAGGCCTGCAGCACCGCGCCCACCCACGGGAACTCGCGCCGCAGCTCGCGCAGCACATTCAGAGTGTCGTCGGTGGTGGTGTGGTCCTCCATGTCCAGGGTGACCGTCGCGCCCAGTTCGGCCGCCGCGGCGCAGATCCGGTGCGCATTGGCCAGTGCGACATCATCGCCCAGCGCCTGGCCCACCGCCGAGAGCTTCACCGACACCTCGGCCCGGTCGGTGAAACCCTTGTCGGCCAGCCGTTTCAACGCCTCCAGGTAGGCGCGCACGGTGGCGTCGGCCTGGCTTTCGTCGGTGGTGTCCTCACCGAGGTGGTCCAGAGTGACCAGCCGGCCACCAGCCAGCAGGTCCCCGGTGGCCGACACCGCGGCGTCCACGTCCTCCCCGGCCACGAACCGGCGGACCACCGGCCGGGTCAGCGGGGTGCGCTCCACCAGTGAGCGCACGCCAGAGGATTTGGCCGCTGCCAGCAGAACCGAGCGAAGCATGCCCATCACCCCTGGTGCGGATAGCGGTAGGAGGTCGGCGGCACGAAGGTTTCCTTGATCGACCGCGGGCTGGTCCAGCGCAGCAGGTTGAACATCGAACCCGCCTTGTCGTTGGTGCCCGAGGCGCGCGCCCCGCCGAACGGCTGCTGGCCGACCACCGCGCCGGTCGGCTTGTCGTTGATGTAGAAGTTGCCCGCGGCGAAGCGGAGTTCCTCGCTGGCCGAGGCGATGGCCGCCCGGTCGGTGGCGATGACCGCGCCGGTCAACCCGTACGGCGCCACGCTTTCCAGCTGCCGCAACACGGTGTCGTAGTCGCCGTCCTCGTACACGTGCACGGCCAGCACCGGGCCGAAGTACTCGGTGGTGAACGCCTCGTGCTCCGGGTCCGTGCCCAAAAGTACTGTGGGGCGGACGAAGTAGCCCTCGGAGTCGTCGGTGGTGCCACCGGCGGCGATGGTCAGCGCCGAATCCGAGCGGGCCCGGTCCAGCACCCCGGACAGCTTGTCGAACGAGCGCCGGTCGATCACCGCGCCCATGAAGTTGCTGAAATCACTGACATCCCCGACCGTGATCGAGTCCACTTCGGACAGGAAGTCCGCGCGCATCCGCTGCCACACCGAGCGGGGCACGTAGGCCCGGGACGCGGCCGAGCACTTCTGGCCCTGGTACTCGAATGCGCCGCGGATCAGCGCGGTGCGCAGCACGTCCGCGTCGGCCGACGGGTGGGCCAGCACGAAGTCCTTGCCGCCGGTCTCGCCGACGATCCGCGGGTAGCCGCGGTAGTTGGCCAGGTTCGCGCCGACCTGCGACCACAGGTGCTGGAAGGTGCGGGTCGACCCGGTGAAGTGGATACCGGCCAGCTCGGGCGAGGCCAGTGCCACCTCGGACACGGCCAGCCCGTCACCGGGCAGCAGGTTGATCACGCCCGCGGGCAGCCCGGCCTCCTCCAGCACCCGCATGGTCAGGTGCGCGGACAGGCTCTGTGTGGGCGAGGGCTTCCACAGCACCACGTTGCCCATCAGGGCCGGCGCGGTGGGCAGGTTGGCCGCGATCGCGGTGAAGTTGAACGGGGTGATCGCGTAGACGAACCCCTCCAGCGGCCGGTGGTCCATCCGGTTCCACACACCGGGGGAGCTGTTGGGCTGCTCGGCCATGATCCGCCGGGCGTAGCTGACGTTGAACCGCCAGAAGTCGGCCAGTTCGCAGGCCGCGTCGATCTCGGCCTGGAACACCGTCTTGGACTGGCCCAGCATGGTCGCCGCGTTGATCCGGGCCCGCCACGGGCCGGTCAGCAGATCGGCCGCGCGCAGCAGGACGGCCGCCCGGTCCTCGAAGGACAGCGACCGCCAGCCCGGCGCGGCCGCCCGGGCCGCCGCGATGGCGTCTTTCGCGTCCTGCTGGGTGGCGTTGGCCAGGGTGCCCAGCACCGCGCGGTGCTGGTGCGGCTGCACCACCTCGACCGGCGCGCCACCGCCCATCCGCTGCTGCCCGCCGATGGTCGCGGTGAACTCGTGCGGTTCCTTGGCCAGTTCGGCCAGCGCGGCCTGCACCGCGGTGCGCTCCGGGCTGCCCGGGGCGTAGTGCAGGGTCGGCTCGTTGGCCGGCACGGGGACGTTGGTCACGGCATCCATAGCGGACACGCTAGGCAGGATCGCGCGGTGCGGGTTTGTCCGATCGGCTAGTCTTCGGACATCTCGACTGTGCGATCGGACAAGATCATGACCAGCTTGCGGCAGGTGCTCATCGCCCTGGGAGATCCGCTGGTCGAGGTCCGGGCCGCACCGCGGGGGCTGGAGCCGGACGTGCGCGAGGTGGTGATCCTCGAGCCCGAGGACAGTCCGGAACTGGGTCCCGGGGATCTCGCCCTGGTCATCGGCGCCCGCGGCCGAGCCGCGGCCCCGCTGATCCGGGCCGCGGGCAAACGGGGCGCCACCGCGGTCGCGGTCAAGATCGACTCCGATGCCCCCGACACCTCGATCGAGCCGCTGCGCGCGGCCGCCGCCGACACCGGGGTGGCGCTGCTGGCGGTGCGCCCGGAGGTGCGCTGGGAACAGTTCGAGGCGCTGGTGCGCGGCGTGCTGGACACCGGCCGGGTGGCCGCGGACGCCGACACCGGCGAAGTCCTCGGCGACCTGTTCGCTCTGGCCCAGACCATCGCGGCGCTGACCGGCGGGATCGTGTCCATCGAGGACACGGCCAGCCGCGTGCTGGCTTACTCCCGTTCCAGCGACGAGGTGGATGAGCTGCGCCGGCTGTCCATCCTGGGCCGCCAGGGCCCGGAGCCCTACCTGGCCAAACTTCGCGAATGGGGCGTCTACCAGCGGCTGCGGGCCACCGAGGAGGTGGTGCGCATCGACGAGCACCCGGAGCTGGGCATCCGGCCCCGGCTGGCCATCGGCGTGCACGCGGGCGGGCGGCCACTGGGCTCGATCTGGGTGCAGCGGGGCGACACACCGCTGACCGACCGGGCCGAGCACGCGCTGCTGGGCGCGGCCCGGGTCACCGCGTTGCACCTGGTGCGCCGGGCCCACGAGACCGGCGCGGGGGAGCGGTTCCGGGAGAACCTGCTGGCCGCGCTGCTGGACGGCCGGGCCGATCCGGCCGAGGTGGCCCGGCAGGTCGGCGCCGATCCGGCCAAACCGGTGGCCGTGGTGGCGTTCGCCGCGCACGGCGCGGCCGATCCGGCCGACCGCACCGAACTGGAACTGCGCCGCACCGAACTGGCCGCGGTGATCTCGGTGCATGCCGCCGCCTACCGCCGGGCCGCGCTGGTCACCCAGTTCGGCGATCGCAGCTACGCCCTGCTGCCCGACCTGCCCGCCGCCGCGGAACCCGCTTTGCTCGGCCTGACAAGGGAACTGGTCGCGGTCGCCGCCCGGCACCTCGGCGTGCGGGTCCGGGCCGCGGTCGGCCGGGTGTCCACTGTGGACGATGTCCGGGCGTCCCGGCAGGAGGCCGACCGAGTGCTGGACGCGCTGGCCGGCTCAACCGACCTGGACGTGGCCAGCCTGGCCGAGGTGCGCCCCCGGGTGCTGCTGGGCGAACTGCTGACGCTGCTGGCCGAACGCCCCCGGCTGCGCGACCCCGGCCTGACCGCGCTGCGCGCCCACGACGCCGAGCACGGCGGCGACCTGGCCGTGACCCTGCTGGCCTACCTGGACGCCCTCGGCGACGTCCGGGCCGCCGCCACCGGCCTGCACGTGCACCCCAACACGCTGCGCTACCGGCTGCGCCGGATCGCCGAGGTGACCGGCCTCGACCTGGCCGACCCGCTGGTCCGGCTGTTCGCGGGCCTGCAACTACGGCTGCCCGGCGAGCGCTGAGCCGCCTGCGCGAGGATGACCCCGTGGCCATACGAATGGATGCGGACACCCTGACCTCACTCGTGGGGCCGGAGCTGACCGCGGTGGGACAAGAACATCTCGCGCAGGGGCGGATCAGCGACCTGGACTCCGACGACGGCGGCGCCAGCGCGGTGGCCGCCGACCCCGCGCACGGTGAGCTGGACGTGTGGGTCGGCGTGGTGGACGGCGAGCTGACCGGCGAATGCGACTGCCCGGACCGATCGGCCGACGCGCCGTGCGCACACGCCGTCGCGGTGGCCCTGGCCGCGCTGGAGGAGGGCATCCAGTTCTCCTCCATCCCCGGGCGGGACTCCGGCGAGGCCGAGCAGCGGCTCTACGCCGAGGTCGCCGGTCGGCTGCGCGCCGAGGAGCTGATCGGCCTGGTGGCCCGGCAGGCGGTGGCCGACCGCCGGTTCGCCGCGCTGCTGCTGTCCTGCGCGGGCGAGCTGGCCGAGCCGAGCGAGGCGGAACTGGCCGCGGTGCGCGAGCAGCTGGACGCGGCGGCCGAGCTGGTCACCGAGGCGGACTGGGAGCCCTACGAGGTGATCAAGGCCGGTCAGGCCGTGCTGGCCGAGCTGGAACTGCTGGCCATCCGTCCGGCCACCGACGAGTTCACCGAACTGGCCGAGGAGGCCGCCGACACCTGGATCACGCTGGCCGAGGCGCTGGCCGACAGCGAGGCGTACACCGAGGACGCCGAGGACATCGCCGAGGCGCTGGCCGGCCTGGTGGAAGCCGGCGAGGACGACACCGACGAGTTCGACGAGGAACCCGAAGAGGCCGAGGAAGCAGGCGAACCGGCCGGCGTCACCCGCTGACCTGCTCACCCGCTGACCTGCTCACTCGCTGACCCGCCGCGGCGGCGGCCCGGTGACCGGGCGGAACCCGGCGAACCCGGTGTGGAACACCCCCTCGCCCCTGGTCAGCGCGGACACCCGCCGCTCGAACCCGGACACCCGGCCGGCCGGAATCTCGCCCCGCACCACCGCGAGATCCGGCCGGCCGCCGGTTTCCCACGGCGTGCCACCGGAATCGACCAGCCCGGCCAGCGCGCCGCGCACCGTGTCCGGTGGGCACTCCAGCTCGAACCGGTGCACCGGCTCGAACACCCGGGTCCCGGCCCGGCGCAGCGCCTCGGCCAGCACTTGCGGGGTCAGCTCCCGGAAATCACCCGCCGTGCTCGACACGCTGTCGTACCCGGCGTGGGTCAACGTGATCAGGCAGTCGCCGACCTCCCAGCCGTGATTGCCCGCGCCCAGCATGCGGCGCACGGTCTCCTCGATGGCGGTGTGGAACGCGGCCAGCAGACACCCCCGTTCCACCGCCAGCCGGTAGGTCGCCCCGCTGCCCGCAGGCCCCGGCTCGATCCGCAGGCCCACCGTGGCCCACAACCGATTGCCCGGCTCACCGATCGCCACCAGGTGCGCGCCAGAGCCCACCACCCGCTCCACATACCGCACCGACACCGGCGAAAACCCCACCGCGACACCGAAATCGGCGTCCAGCTGCGCGGCGATCACCTCCCGCTGCACCTCGCCGTACAGCCGCACCACGATGTTCCCCTCGGCGTCCACCCGGGTGCTGATCAGCGGGTCCTGCTCGGTGAGCACCCGCAGCGCCGCGAACAGCGCCCCGGTCCGCGCCGGATCCTCCGCCCGCACCACGGTTTCCAGCGTCGGCGGGGAGAACTCCGGCGTGGCCCGCCGCCGGTCGACCGGCCCGAACTCGTCGCCGATCCGCGCTTGCGTCAACCCGGTCACGGTGCCGATATCGCCCGCCTCCAACCGATCCACCGGCAGCGACGTGCCCCGCCGGAACAGCCGTAACCCGGTGACCCGGCCGGTGTGCTCCACCCGGCCGGTGTGCTCCTGCCGCGCACAGGTCACCCGCTGCCGGGCCCGCAACCCACCGGAAAACAGCCGCACATAAGCAATCCGGGCCCCGCCCGCGGTCCGCTCGATCTTGAACACCGTCCCGGTGGCCGGTCCGTGGCCGGTCTCCCGAGCCGGTGGCAACAACTCCTGGATACCGCGCATCAACTCCGGGACCCCGGCCCCGGTCATCGCCGACCCGAAGAAAACCGGCTGCACCAAGCACTTCCGCGTCTGTCCGCGCAGTTCCCGTTGACAGCAGGCGGAATCCGCTCGCCCGTCCAGGTACCGAGCCAGAAAGGCGTCGTTGTTGCTCGCCAGCACCTCGGCCAGCGAGTCGGGGAATTCGTTGGCCCACGGCACAATCCGCGCACTCGCCCGCCCCGGATCGACCGGCGCGTTCATCGCCGCCGCGCCGGGGGAGAGGCGACGCGTGAGGTCGGCGAGCAGTTCGGTGTGCCGCGCCCCGGCCCGGTCGATCTTGTTGACGAAGATCACCGTTGGCACCCGGAGTTCGCGCAGGGACCGAAACAGCACCCGGGTCTGCGCCTGCACCCCCTCCACCGCCGACACCACCAGCACGGCCGCGTCCAGCACCCGCAACGCGCGCTGCACCTCGGCCACGAAATCGGCGTGGCCGGGGGTGTCGATGAGATTGACGGTCAGATCGTCGATGTCGAAGGACACCACCGCGGAGCGGATGGTGATGCCCCGTTGCCGCTCCAAAGCCATGGAGTCGGTCTGCGTGGTGCCCGCGTCGACGCTGCCCGGCTGGTCCAGCACACCGGCGGCGTGCAGCAGTCGTTCGGTCAGGCTGGTCTTTCCCGCGTCAACATGCGCGAGGATCCCGATGTTCAAGATGGGCATGGGTGAAGGTCATCCCGGAGTTCGCGGCGGAAGGAATGTGGCTCATTGCGTCCGCGAAGCACCCCATGCCGGTACACCTTCCTCACGTTCGACAACTCCGGATCGGCGGGACGCTAGCAGAACCAGCCGCCCGCGGCACTCAAATAAGGTTGCGGCGACACCCCGGGGTGAACATGCTCTGCGGACATGGGTGCAGCGACGTTCGAGGAGTTGATCGCCGAAGGGGACGCGGTGCCGGTGGCCGGCTGGGACTTCTCCTGGTTCACCGGACGCGCCACCGAGGAACGTCCATCCTGGGGCTACCACCGGATTCTGGCCCAGCGGATGGCCCGGGCCCGGGCCGCACTGGACATCCAGACCGGCGGGGGCGAGGTGCTGGCCGGAATTCCCACCGCGCCGCCGTTGCTGGCCGCCACCGAGTCCTGGCCGCCCAACATCGGGGTGGCCGCGAAGAACCTGCGCCCGCTGGGCGCCCACGTGGTGGCCGCCGACGACGAGCCGGCGCTGCCGTTCGCCGACGCCGCGTTCGACCTGGTGGTCAGCCGGCACCCGGTGACCACCTGGTGGGCCGAGATCGCCCGGGTGCTGCGCGCGGGTGGAACCTTTGTGTCCCAACAGATCGGCGCGGGCCAGATGCACGAGCTGATCGAGGCCATGCTGGGCCCGCTGCCGATCGGCCCGTCCCGGCGGCCGGAGACCGCGGTGGCCCAGGCCCAGACGGCCGGACTGGTCGTGGTGGACCTGCGTCGTCAGGCGTTGCGCGCCGAGTTCTTCGACATCGCGGCGGTGGTGTACTTCCTGCGCAAGGTGATCTGGACGGTGCCGGACTTCTCCGTGGACGCCTACCGGGACCGGTTGCGCGCGCTGCACGAGCGCATCCGGGCCGAGGGTTCGTTCGTGGCGCACGGCCACCGGTTCCTGATCGAGGCCCGCAAGCCCTCCGTGTAGTCGTGAACTCTGAGTAGTCCTTGACGGGCATATGCCAGTAGGGGCATATTCGGGTGGTGCCCGTGGACGCCTTCACCGTGATCGCCGAACCGACCCGCAGGCGAATCCTGGACAACCTCCGGGACGCCGAGCGCAGCGTCGGCGAGCTGGCCGACGCGCTGGCGATCAGCCAGCCGGCCATGTCCAAGCACCTGAAGGTGTTGCGGGAAGCCGGTTTCGTGTCCTGCCGCACCGCGGCGCAACAGCGGATCTACCGGATCGAACCGGCTCCGCTGGCCACACTGGACGACTGGCTGGCGCCGTACCGGCAGTTGTGGCACCGCCATCTGGACGCCCTCGGGCGTCACCTCGACAGCTTGGAGTGACTCGTGAACCAGATCCCCTTCGACCCCGGCCCGCTGGCCGAGGTGCACGGCTCCGATCAGGCGCCGTGGACTCTCGTGTTCGTCCGCGACCTGCATCACCCACCCGCGAAGGTGTGGTCCGCCCTTACCGATCCCGCGCAGCTGACCCAGTGGGCCCCCTACACCGCCGACCGCAACCTGGGCGGCGTCGGCGAGGCCACCCTGAGCACGGTGGACAGCGACCAGCCGGTCGACGTGCCCGCCATGATCAGCCACGCCGAGGAACCCATCCTGCTGGAGTACACCTGGGGCGAGGAAGCGCTGCGCTGGGAACTCGCCCCGATCGACGTGGGCACCCGGCTGACCCTCCGGCACACCGTGACCGGCCAGGACTGGATGCCGAAGGTGGCCGCGGGCTGGCACCTGTGCCTGGTGGTCGCGGACACGGTGCTGGCAGGCAACCCGATGCCGCCCATCCGCGGCATGGACGCCATGAACTACGGCTGGGCCGACCTCAACGAGGCCTATGCCAAGCAACTGTCCATCCCGGTCACCCCGTTCCCGGAGGACTTCACCGGCTAGAACTCCTGCTCCCGTTGGGTAGCATCCGGCATTCGTGACGGTTGAGCTGAACGGGATGAGCCTCGGGGCCGAGCAGGTGGTCATGGTCGCCCGCGACCACGGGGCGGTGACGGTCGGCGCGGCGGGCCGCAAGCGGATGGCGGACTCGGCCACCGCGGCCACCAGTATCGTGCGGCGGCAGCTGGTCTACGGGCGCAACACCGGTGTGGGTGCGAACCGCAGCGAGGACGTGGCCGAGGACGAGCGCGACGGGCACGGGCTGCGGCTGCTGCGCAGCCACGCCGGAGGCATCGGGGAGCTGCTGCCCGAGGAACAGGTCCGGGCCATGCTCGTGGTGCGGACCAACCAGCTCCTGGCCGGCGGCGCGGGGGTGCGGCCGGAGATCGCGGACGCGCTGGCCACGGCGCTGAACGTGGGCGCGCACCCGGGGGTGCACGAGTTCGGCGCGATCGGCACCGGGGATCTGACCGCGCTGGCCGAGACCGGGCTGGTGCTGATCGGGGAACGGCCCTGGCTGGGCTCGGGCCGGCCGCCCGCGCCGTTGGGGCTGGACAGTGGCGAGGCGCTCGCGCTGATCTCGTCCAACGCGCTGACCATCGGACTGTCCTGTCTGGCCTGGCAGGCCGCGCGGGATCTGTTGCGGGCCGGGGAAATCATCGCCGGACTGTCCTTTGTGGCCGTCGACGGATCGCTGGAACCCTACGCCCAGCAGGTGCACGCGAGCCGGCCGCACCTCGGGCAGATGCGGGTCGCCGAGCGGATGCGCGGGTTGCTGGAGCCGGTCGCCGGGCCTGCGGCGCGGATTCAGGATCCGTTCGGCTACCGCTGTTTCCCGCAGGTGCACGGGGTGGCCGCGGACACCGCGGACACGCTGGAGCGGGTGCTGTCGGTGGAGCTCAACGCGGCCGCGGAGAACCCGCTGATCTGGGCCCCGGACGAGGCCGCCTACCACCACGGCGGGTTCCACTGCGCCTACCTCGGCATGACCCTGGACAGCCTGCGCCTGGCCCTGCTGCACACCGGCCACCTGATCACCGCCCGGCTGGGCACCCTGCTGGAACCGGCGTTCACCAACCGGCGCCCGTTCCTGGCCGAGGGCGCGTCCGGCAGCTCCGGGCTGATGATCCTTGAGTACAGCGCGCATTCCGCGCTGGCCGAGGTGCGCAACATGGCCCATCCGGCCAGCCTCGGCCACGCCGTCGTGTCCCGGGGCGTTGAGGACCACTCCAGCTTCGCGTTCCAGTCCGCCCGGCAGACGCTGCGCGCGGGCTCCGCGTTCCGGCTGACGCTGGCCTGCGAGCTGGTCGCCTCGGTGCGGGCGTTGCGGTTGCGCGGGCTGGCGCCGGACCCGGACACGACTCTGGGCGCCGCGTACGAGATGGCCCTGGGCGCCTTCGATCCGGATGTGTTCGACCGGTCGCTGAGTCCGGACGTGACCGCCGCCGTCGGCTTGCTCGATCGGCTGGCCGCGCTCGCGGCCTAGACTTGCCGGTATGGCGGAAACCGCGGTGTCACCGGACGTGGTCCGCGCGTTGCGCGCACTGGCGAATCCGGTGCGCCTGCAGTTGCTGTCCTGGCTGCGCGATCCCGAACGGCACTTTCCGATCGAGCGGGCCATCGCCGACCCGGCCGAGGTCGGGGTGTGCGTGAGCCAGATCCAGGCCAAGGCGGGGTTGGCCCAGTCCACGGTCTCGGCCTACCTGGCCGAGTTGCAGCGGGCCGGGCTGGTGCAGGCCACCCGGGTGGGGAAGTGGACCCACTACAAGCGCGACGAGCGCCGCATCGCCGAGCTGGTCAGCGTGCTCGGCAAGACTCTCTGACCGACTCCGCCCCAACCGCTACCAGGCTCGTTGCGCAACGTATCGAAAATCTGCGATACTTCGATACCTGTCGGACGAGCAACCTCCGGGGAGGCAGGCGATGGGTGGGATGGACGGGTTGGATCTCGGCCGGTTCGGGATCTGGACCTTCGACTTCGAATACCGGCCCGCGGCCGCCGTGCGCGCGGACGTCCAGGAACTCGAGGCGCAGGGCTGGCGGACCGTCTGGATTCCGGAGCTGACCGGGCGCGAGGCGCTCACGCACGCCGGATTCCTGTTGGCCAGTACGGAAAACCTGCATGTGATCAACGGCATCGCGCAGATCCACGACCGCGGTGCGAGATCGACCGCCGGCGCCGCCCGGCTGCTGGCCGACGCCTATCCGGACCGCCACGTGCTCGGCCTCGGCGTCGGACCGGCCCGCCCTGGCGTCAAACCGCTCACCGCGATGGCCGAGTACCTCGGCGAACTGGACGCGCTGGACAGCCCCAACCCCGCACCGGCCGGGCCGATGCGCCGCATCCTGGCCGCCTACGGACCCAGGATGCTGGAACTGGCCCGCGACCGGACCGACGGCGCGCACGCCTACCTGGTCAACCTCGCACACACCGCGCAGGCCCGGGAAATCCTTGGCCCCCAAGCCTTCCTGGGCGTCGAGCACGCCGTGGTGCTGGACACCGACCCGGCCACCGCGCGCGCCACGGCGCGCGGCCATCTGCACCGCTACCTGCACAGCACGCACAATCTGGCCAAGTTCCGCAGGCTCGGCTACACCGAGGCAGACCTGGCTGACGGCGGCAGTGACCGGCTGGTCGACGATCTGGTGTTCTGGGGCGATCTGGACAGCGTCGTGCAACGGCTGCGCGCTCAGCTGGACGCGGGCGCGGATCATGTTGGCATTCAGGTGATCGGCGCCGAACCGGGCCAGTCGGCCATGCCGCACTGGCGCCGGTTCGCCGAAGCCCTGCTGCCGTAACGAATTCGGGCCCGCGCAACCCGGGGTCGCGTTGCGCGGGCGCCTGGACCGGGCGGCGCCCTGCCGTCCACGGCGCCGGTCGCGTTACTCCGGCGCCTTCACCGGGCGGAAGCTCAACCGCCGGCGCAGCCGGAAACCCAGCGCCTCGTACAACCGGATCGCGTTCGTGTTCGTGGCCGCCGCGTGCAGGAACGGGGTCTCACCGCGCTCCCGGATGCCGGCCGCGACCGCGCGCATCAACCGGGTGGCCAGGCCCTGCCCGCGCTGACCGGGATCGGTGCACACCGCGCTGATCTCGGTCCACCCCGGCGGCCGCATCCGCTCCCCGGCCATCGCAACCAGTGCGCCGCCGCGGCGGATGCCCAGATAGGTGCCCATCTCGATGGTGCGCGGCCGGAACGGGCCGGGTTCGGTGCGCTCGACCAGATCCAGCATCTCCGGCACGTCGGCCGGGCCCAGCACCACGGCCTCCGGGTCGGGCTCGGCCCGCATGCCCTCGTCCACCAGTTGCACGCCGGGGAACTCACGCAACACCGTGAAGCCCGGTGGCGGGGTCAACGTCGGTTCGGTGATGGAGAAGATCCCGCCCGGGCCGACCAGTTCGGCGACCTGGGCCCACCGCTCGTCTTCGGCATCCGGGCCGACACCGAGGAAAACCGAGACCCCCGGGTCGTAGCGGATCACCTCGCCCACGCGCTGCGCGAACCGCGCGTGCGGGCCGGTCAACGCCGACCACACCGGATTGTCCAGCGGATGCCCACCGGTGCGGGCGGACTCACTCTGGACGGCCACGCTCATGCTCGCTCCCAGCCTCAGGTCCTCGCCGGGCCCGGACCGGCCCGTTCGTCACTGTAGGGAGCCAACACCCGCCACTGCCTCCGCATTTCCAACCGGAGAGATCCGCTGGCAGGCGGGTACAACGCATAAGAAGAACAGGGAAAACTAGTGTGTCGCGCCGGAAATTACGAATCTAAGTCTGTATCAGTTTTGGTAGCGGGCTTGGCGATCTTGGTGAGGTAGTCGGCAAGGGAGTTCAGGATCTCGTCGGCGGTCTTGGCCCAGGTGAAGGGTTCGGGGTTCTG
>DASZNF010000065.1:0-2378 GCA_035551355.1 Pseudonocardiaceae bacterium
GGCGTGGCCGGCATGTTCACGGTCGGCCTGGGCCTGCTGGGTGCGACGATCGTGGTGCTCACCTACAAGGCCAACGCGCCCCAGGTCCTGGAGGGCTTCGGCTTCGGCGCGGCGCTGCTGGCCATGTTCATGAGGGTCGGCGGCGGTATCTACACCAAGGCGGCCGACGTCGGCGCCGACCTGGTCGGCAAGGTCGAGCAGGGCATCCCCGAGGACGACCCGCGGAACGCGGCGACGATCGCCGACAACGTGGGTGACAACGTGGGTGACTGCGCGGGCATGGCGGCCGACCTGTTCGAGTCGTACTCGGTCATGCTGGTCGCGTCGCTGATCCTCGGCAAGGTCGCGTTCGGCAATTACGGCCTGGTCATCCCGCTGTTCATCCCGGCCATCGGCATCATCACCGCGGTCGTCGGCATCTTCGTGGTCCGGCCCCGGGCGGGCGACCGCAGCGGGATGAGCGCGATCAACCGCGGCTTCTTCGTCTCGGCGATCCTCTCCGCCATCGGCGTGGCCATCGCCTGCTTCGTCTACCTGCCCAGCAAGTTCAGCCGGCTCACGGGCGTCACCGACCCCACCATCCTGCACCACGGCAGCAACCCGCAGTGGATCGCGTTCGGGGCGGTGCTGATCGGCATCATCCTGGCCAGCGCGATTCAGCTGCTCACCGGGTACTTCACCGAGACCAACCGCCGTCCGGTCCGCGACATCGGGCAGAGCTCGCTCACCGGTGCGGCCACGGTCATCCTGTCCGGGATTTCGACCGGCCTGGAGTCCGCGGTTTACTCGTCCCTGCTGATCGCCGCGGCGGTCTTCGGCGGTTTCCTGCTCGGCACCGGCAGCGCCACGATCGCGCTGTTCGCGGTGGCCATGGCCGGCATCGGCCTGCTCACCACGGTCGGTGTCATCGTCTCGATGGACTCCTTCGGCCCGGTGACCGACAACGCCCAGGGCATCGCCGAGATGTCCGGGGACGTCGATGGTGAGGGGGCGCAGATCCTCACCCAGCTGGACGCGATCGGCAACACGACCAAGGCGATCACCAAGGGGATCGCGATCGCCACTGCGGTGCTCGCGGCGACCGCGCTGTTCGGCTCGTTCCGCACGACGGTCGTGACGGCTCTCGGCCAGGCGGGGGGCTCGTTCAGCCTGTCGGTCGACCGGCCCAACGTCCTGGTCGGGGTGATCATCGGCGCCGCCGTGGTGTTCATGTTCTCCAGCCTGCTGATCATGGCGGTCGGCCGGGCGGCGCAGCGGGTGGTCCAGGAGGTCCGGAACCAGTTCCGCACCCACCCCGGGATCATGGACTACACCGAGAAGCCCGAATACGGCCGGGTCGTGGATATCTGCACCCGGGACTCGCTGCGTGAGCTGGCCACGCCGGGCCTGCTCGCCGTGCTGACCCCGATCGCGGTCGGGTTCGCGCTGGGTTACGCGCCGCTCGGCTCGTTCCTGGCCGGCGCCATCGCCGCGGGCGTCCTCATGGCGGTGTTCCTGGCCAACTCCGGTGGCGCGTGGGACAACGCCAAGAAGCTGGTCGAGGACGGCAACCACGGCGGCAAGGGCTCGGCCGCCCACGAAGCCACCATCATCGGCGACACCGTGGGCGACCCGTTCAAGGACACCGCGGGACCCGCCATCAACCCGCTGCTCAAGGTGATGAACCTGGTGTCGCTGCTGATCGCGACCAGCGTCGTCAGGTACAGCAGCAACGTGGGCCTGCGGACCGGCGTCGCGGTCGGCGCGGTGGTCATCATCGTCGTGGCGGTCGTGCTCTCCAAGCGCCGGTCGGGCCGCGAGGGCGCGGATCTCGACGCGGGCAGCTCGGCGGTCGCGGGCACGGTCGACGCGATCGCGCCGGAGCCGTCCGGGTCCCCGGCCAGCCAGGCCACGTCGGCCGCCCCGGCCGCCCCGGTCGCCCCGGCCGCCGGTGGCGCCCGGAGTGCCGGCGGAGTGCCGACGGCCGATTCCTAGGTCCCGCCGCGCCGGTCTGTGAGGGGTGCTGCCCGCCCGGGCAGCACCCCTCTTTGCTTGTTCACGGGCCCTTCCCGGAACCGTCAGCCTCGGGGATGCGCGCCTCCCGCCCGGCCGCGACAGTGGCTTTGGCACAGTCGCTAGTAGCGGAGGGATTGACATATGGCGCACGAACTCCAGGGCATGAAGGTCGCGATCCTGGCCACTGACGGCGTCGAGCGCATAGAGCTCGAGCAGCCGCGCGGCGCCCTGCACGGCGCGGGCGCGCAGACCGACGTGCTCTCCATCCATCCCGGCGAAATCCAGGCCCGGCAGTTCGACCTGGTGTCGGCGGGGACGTTCCCGGTCGACCGGCAGGTCACGGACGCGTCGGTGGACGAATACCAGGCCCTCCTCCTGCCGGG